>NZ_JBTXLM010000001.1:217500-956768 GCF_054871565.1 Bartonella sp. LJL80 | reverse complement strand
CCCCCCCCCCCCCCCCCCCCCCCCCCCCCCCCCCCCCCCCCCCCCCCCCCCCCCCCCCCCCCCCCCCCCCCCCCCCCCCCCCCCCCCCCCCCCCCCCCCCCCCCCCCCCCCCCCCCCCCCCCCCCAAAAACAAACGTCGCCGGCAGATTATTGCCAGCGCAAGTATAATGATTACGATATAGCCCCGTCGATAAAACCATGATAAACCCCGCCGCACATCACGAATGAAGTGCACGTTGCAGCTATATACAAAAAACAATAATAACTCAAGACAGATCTATCGCACTGAAGCGCATATAAGCTAAGCTGGATGTTGCTTATATGCTTATAGTGCAACCAATTTAATCTTCGGCAACATTTATGTTTCGTTGAGACATGTATCAAGTTGAGTGAATACGAATTTCGGATAACAATATTTCTTTATACGGCACGCATTTCAAATGCGGCATTCATCAAAGCTTTTGTATAGTCCGTCTTCGGCGCTGAAAAAATATCCGAAGCTATCCCATGTTCAACCATCTCGCCATTTCTCATGACGACCAACTCATTTGCCAATGCCTTCACAACTTTCAAATCATGGCTGATAAACAAGTAAGCGAGATTATGTTTTTGTTGCAGACTGCCTAGCAGGTCAACAACCTGCGCCTGTACGCTCATATCCAAAGCTGACGTTGGTTCGTCGAGCATAACAAAACGTGGATTGAGAACCATAGCGCGCGCAATCGCAATACGTTGGCGCTGCCCTCCCGAAAACTCATGCGGGTAGCGATGACGTGTCTGCGGATCCAAATCCACTTCACGTAGAGCCTCGATAACGCGTTGATCCCGCTCGTCATAGGTCAATTGAGGCTCATGAATCAAAAGCCCTTCGGCGATGATCTCCCCCACGGACATGCGTGGCGATAATGAACCGAATGGATCCTGAAAGACGATCTGGATATGGCGCCTTAAAGGCCGCATTTGCTTAAAAGAATAGCCTTCAATATCCTGCCCATCAAAACGGATTTTGCCTGTTGAAGAAATCATGCGGGTCAAAGCCAAACCCAGCGTCGTTTTGCCTGAGCCGGATTCTCCAACAACACCCAAAGTCTGGCCGGCGCGGATGGTTATGCTGATATCATTAACCGCTTTGATATGATCAACCGTGCGCCGCATGAGTCCCTTCTTGACGGGAAACCAGACACGAACCTTTTCCCCCTGCATGACAACGGGAGCCTCAAGATCAGCCTTTGGCGGGTTGCCTTTCGGTTCGGCTGCCAGAAGTTTCTTTGTATAGTCATGTTGCGGATTTGCAAAAATATCGGCGGTTTTACCACTTTCAACAATCTTGCCTTTTGTCATGACGCAAACGCGATCAGCCACGCGCCGGACAATACCAAGATCATGGGTGATGAAAAGCATCGACATAGACCGTTCGGTCTTGAGCTTGGCCAAAAGCTCGAGAATTTGTGCTTGCACGGTCACATCCAAAGCTGTTGTCGGCTCGTCGGCAATCAGTAATTGTGGATTATTGGCAAGCGCCATGGCAATCATGACACGTTGACGCTGTCCGCCCGACAGCTGGTGGGGAAAAGATGACAACCGCTTTTCAGGATCCCTGATACCCACTTGGGTTAGCAATTCGATTGTGCGTAGACGCGCTGCCTTATCCGGCATCCCCTGATGGATTTTCAGAATCTCGCCAATCTGTCTTTCAACAGTATGTAACGGGTTGAGGGACGTCATCGGTTCCTGAAAGATCATCGCAATGTCTTTACCGCGTACCTTGCGCAAACCATTTTCATCAAGCTTCATCAAATCCTTGTCGCCAAACAGGATTTCGCCTGAAGGATGGCTCGCCATCGGATAGGACAATAATTTCAAGATCGACAAAGCCGTAACCGATTTGCCCGAGCCGGATTCACCGACCAGTGCAACGGTCTCACCCGGCTTGATGTCAAAAGAAATATGGTCAACAGCCACAGTCTCCTTGCCATCCTGCCGGAAGAGTACTGAAAGATCACGAACGATGAGCGAAGAGGTCATTGGAATGTCTTTCGTGGATCAAATGCATCGCGTGCAGCTTCCCCGATAAAGGCCAAAAGCGATAACATGACTGCGATGGCCACAAATCCGGTGATACCGATCCATGGCGCATTGAGGTTGGTGGCGGCTTGGCGCATCAACTCGCCCAGTGATGCTGAACCGGGTGGCAAGCCAAAGCCAAGATAATCCAGCGCAGTCAATGTCGAGATGCCCGCCGTCAATAGAAATGGAAGATAGGTGATGGCGGCCACCATGGCATTGGGCAGCAAATGGCGTATGATGATCGTCCGGTTTGGTACGCCTAAGGCCCGTGCGGCATTGACATATTCAAAATTACGCGCGCGCAGGAACTCTGCACGCACAACTCCCACCAGCGCTACCCATTGGAACAACAGCATGATGCCCAGCAAAACCCAGAAGCCCTGAGCCAGAACCGATGCCATAATGATAATAAGATAGAGGGCGGGAACCGAGGACCATATTTCAATGATCCGTTGGAAGATCAAATCGACCCAGCCGCCGAAATAGCCCTGCACTGCCCCGGCTGCAATGCCGATGATCGAGGAGACAACCGTCAGGATAATCGTGAAAGAAATAGACACGCGAAAGCCATAGAGAACGCGGGCAAAAACATCGCGGGTCTGATCGTCGGTGCCAAGCCAGTTCCAATTGCCTAAGGTGCATTCTGGGTCATTGACGCCGCCAGCATAATTTTTGCATCGTTCGTCTTTGCTCTGTAACCAGAAAGGCGGGGCTAAAGCGACCGGCTTATTGCCAACTGTTGTATCATAGGAATAATGAACGGGCGGCCAAATAGCCCAACCATGCTGTTTTATTTCTTTTTTGATAAAATCTTCGCGGAAATCCACAGTCGCCAAAATACCGCCGAACTTTTCATCGGGATAGTCAAAAAGCACCGGAAACAGAATCTCGCCTTTGTAGGACGCGATGATCGGACGATCATTGGCGATCAGATTGGCCGAAAAGGAACATAGGCAAAGGCCTAGGAATATCCATAATGACCACCATCCCCGCCGGTTCTTTTTGAAATTCTGCCAACGTCGTTGGTTCAGTGGCGAAAGAAACGGCCTTTTGGCTTTTGAACTAAATTCGGTGTGAAGGGCAGCGTCTGTCATTACACGTCCCTCTTATCGAAATCGATACGTGGGTCAACAAGCATATAGGTTAAGTCGGAGATCAGGCTGACAACCAGTCCTATCAAAGAGAAAATATACAACGACCCGAATACAACCGGATAATCGCGATTAACAATGGAGGTATAGCTAAGCAGGCCCATGCCATTCAGTGAATACAACATTTCAATCAGCAGCGATCCGGTGAAGAATGAAGCGATAAAAGCCGCAGGAAAGCTGGCAATAACAACAAGCATTGCATTTCTGAATACATGTCCATAGAGAACAGACCGCTCGCTCAACCCTTTAGCACGAGCCGTGACGACATATTGTTTGCGGATTTCTTCCAGAAAGCAGTTCTTGGTCAAAAGTGTTGTTGTGGCAAAAGCCGAGATGACCATCGCCGTCAACGGCAATGCCAGATGGTGGAAGTAATCAAGAATTTTGCCACCCAGCGACAATTCGTCAAAATTTTCAGAGGTCAGATGGCTGAGCGGGAACCAGTCGAAAAAGGAACCACCGGCAAACAGTACCATAAGGAGAATACCAAACAGAAAACTAGGAATAGCATAACCGATGACGATGACCGCACTTGTCCAGACATCAAATTGGGAGCCATCTTTCACTGCTTTGCGTATGCCCAGCGGGATGGAAATGGCGTAGGATATTAACAATTGCCATAATCCCAACGATATCGAAACGGGAAGGGCTGACTTGATAAGGTCAACCACCGACCGACCTTGTGTATAGGAATCGCCAAAGTCGAATTTCAGATAATTCCACAGCATGGTGAAATAGCGTTCCAAAGGCGGCTTATCAAAACCGAACTGCTTTTCAAGCTTGACAATAAATTCAGGATCAAGGCCGCGCGCGCCACGATATTTTGAACTGGCATCACTGCCCTGAAACGTCACATCTGCAGAAAGTCCCAGGTCGCCACCCCCGCCTGCGACACGGCCCATGGCATCGCCACCTGTGCCCTGCAATTGTGCGATGATATTTTCAATCGGGCCGCCAGGCGTGAACTGCACTATGACAAACGTTACGGTCAAAATGCCGATCAATGTCGGTATGATCAGCGCCAGACGCCGCAATATATATGCCGCCATTTGTTTATTTCACCTTTTTGACCGAGCACCCATGCGAATCAAAATTGAACACATGATTGAGAACACTTATTTTGGCGTCTTTATGGTAAACAAATTACAAAGATTTATTCGGCTTCAATATGCGCTTCTTTGGCGACATCAATCCACCACGACGCAATGTCCACCCCGCTTGCTTCAGGTTGCGGCTGCGGAATGCCGAACTTGTTCCAGTAGGCGATATTGAGATGGTCTGCGTACCATTGCGGAATGATATAATAGTTCCACAATAAAACACGATCGAGCGCACGGGTTGCAGCAACAAGTTCGTCGCGGTTTTCGGCATAAATCACACGATTGATCAGCGTATCGACCGCAGGATTTTTGATCCCGGCAACATTGTATCCGCCAGGTCGATCTGCAGCTTTTGATCCCCAGAATTCCAACTGCTCGTTGCCCGGAGAATCGCTTTGGCCTATCGCTTTGACGACAAGATCAAAATCATAATTGGCCTCGCGGTTTTGATATTGTGACGCATCGACCACACGCATGGTCGCATCAATGCCCAACCGTTGTAGATTGGCCAGAAATGGCGCTGTTGCACGTTCAAACGCAGGATCACTCAGCATCACCTCCACAGTGAACTGCTGGCCTTTGTCATTCACCAAACGATTGCCTTTGAGTTGCCAACCCGCCTCGTTCAACAACTTCATCGCTTCTGTTAGATATTGCCGTGATGAATCAGGTTTGTCATATACGGGATTGGCAAAGGCTTCAGTAAAAAGTGCTGAAGGAACTTCATTGCGTACCGTTTCCAAAATTTGCAGTTCCAGCCCTTGGGGTACACCTTTGGCAGCGAGATCAAGACCATCGAAATAGCTTGAAATACGATGATAGTCGTTAAAGAAAAGGGACTTGTTTAAAGATTCAAAATCAAATGCCAGATTGAGCGCTTTACGCACCCTTACATCGGCAAATTGCGGTCGTCGTGTATTGATAAAAAAACCTTGCACGCGCCCACTGCCGTGGAAAGCAAAGCTTTGCCGCACGACATCGCCGCGCAGTACAGCGGGAAAGGTATAGCCTTGTTGCCAACGCTGGATGCGGTTTTCTATCCGCCAGTCAATAATATTGCCCTTTTTAAACGCCTCCCATTCGGCATTGGGATCAAGGAAATAGCTATAGTGTTCGGTATCAAAGTTAAATCGTCCCACATTGACGGGCAAATCTGCCGCCCAATAATCTTTGACGCGTTTCCACGTAATGGATTTGCCGACATTGAAACTTGCGACCTGATAGGCACCGGACCCTAACGGAACTTCGAGTGTCGGGGCGGAAATATCACGTTTTTTGCCGCTGGCATCAGTCCCCTCCCACCAATGTTGCGGCAAAACGGGCATCTGGCCCATGATAAAAGGCAGTTCGCGATTGCCCGCGGCTTCAAACGTAAATGTCACTTCGCGTGCCGCTGTTTTTTCTGCCTTGACGACCGAATGATAGTAATTGTTGAAAAAAGGCGAATTGGCCTTCAACGCGTTGAAACTCCACACGACGTCGTCAGCGGTAATCGGTTGACCGTCATGCCAGCGTGCTTTGGCATTCAGTTTGAATTTAACCCACGAATAGTCGTCAGGATACTGTGCCGCCTCGGCAATGAGCGGATAATTCACCGATGGCTCTTCGGTAGAAGGCGCCATAAGCGTATCATATTGTTCGCCACCTCCGCGCGAGGAAAATCCGGCAGCGGGCGTCCCCATCACGATATACGGGTTGAAACTGTTGAATGTGCCGGTGCGACTATCGTTGATCTGCCCGCCTTTCGGCGCGTTCACATTGACATAGTCATAATGGGTGAAGTTCTCACCATATTTCGGTTGTGCGCCCAAAGACAGAGCGGTGCGCCACTGCGGTTCCGCTTGCGCTAAACCGCATAAGGCCAATAAAAGCCAAAGGGCAATGTTTACTCTTTTCATCAACGTGCTCGCAACCACTATATCTCACCCAATGTAACGTTTATCCGCGCACTTATATCCATCAATCTGGATTTTCGCGTGGCAGAGAAACAGGCATATCTGACAGACTTCGCAAATAAAGCAATAAATCGGCCCGATCCTGAGGATTTTGAATGCCGACAAATGACATGGCGGTGCCAGGAACAGCCTTCCGCGGAGAAGTTAAATAGGCATCCAATGTGGCAAAATCCCAATGTTTATCCGGTTGTGCACGCATGGCGCGGGAATAGGTAAAGTCATCCAGAGCAGCGAATGGTCTGCCGACAACACCCCACAAATGCGGACCGACACGATTTGGACCATCCTTGACAGGCGTATGGCACAAAGCGCATTGGCCAAATACCTTGCGGCCATTTTCAAGGTTTCCTTGTTGCAAGCGCGTCGCCAGCGAAGCTTCATGGGTTTGGGCTTGAGGCGTCTGCGGCAAGGTCGCTTCACCATCTATATTATAGGCCGCCTTTACGGGTGCAGGATTATCATAAATCCGGTCGCTGCTATAAAAAATGGCAAAAAGAATAAGCAGCCAAAAGAGACAGGCACAAATCAGATTATTGACGGTCGATACATTCATCGAAGAACCAGTCATCGAAAATTCAAGCGAGACATTTTTTCATCATGGTTTTGAAATTTATGTCTTTTGCTTGTCCGAAGCAATATCTATAAAGCAAGATATAAATTCAGTTGGATATTGGCAATGGCGCTTGAAACTCTCATTCTCATCCCGGCACGCATGGCGTCAACACGCCTTCCCGGAAAACCTCTGGCAGACATTGCCGGCAAACCGATGATTGTGCATGTTGCAGAACGGGCGCTCGAAGCAGCACTTGGACGCGTCGTGGTTGCAACCGACCATGCAGACGTTGAAGCAGCGGTCAAAAATCATGGCATTGACGTGGTCATGACGCGTGCCGACCATCAATCCGGTTCCGATCGCATTTACGAAGCATTGACACAACTGGACCCTGACGGGCGATTTGATGCCGTGTTGAATGTTCAAGGTGATTTGCCCACCATTGCACCGCTGGAAATAGCCGCCGCACTTGAAGCACTCGACACGCAATCTGTCGATATCGGCACGCTGGGCGTCGAGATCATTGAAGACGATGAAAAACACAATCCGAATGTTGTCAAAATTGTTGGGTCACCCCTAGCGGAAAAACGACTAAAAGCGCTTTATTTCACCCGGGCAACCGCACCTTACGGCGAAGGCCCGCTTTACCATCACATCGGATTATATGCCTATCGTCGCAAGGCTTTGGAACGCTTTGTTTCCCTTGCTCCATCCACGCTTGAAAAGCGTGAGAGCCTCGAGCAATTGCGCGCCCTTGAAGCAGGCATGCGCATTGACGTACAGATTATCAAAGGTGTACCACTGGGTGTAGACACGCTTGCTGATCTTGAACAGGCACGGCGAATTCTGGGATCAAAACAATGATAAAAACCAATAAGATTTCCTTTCAGGGTGATTACGGCGCAAATTCCGATACGGCCTGCCGCAATATGTTTCCCGATATGGTGCCCCTGCCCTGTGCGACCTTCGAAGATGCATTAAACGCCGTCGAGACAGGAGAAGCCGATCTTGGTATGATCCCGATAGAAAATACACTTGCGGGGCGTGTTGCCGACATCCATCATTTGCTGCCGCAAACCAAGCTCTTTATCATCGGCGAGTATTTTCTTCCCATCCATTTTCAACTGATGGTTCTTCCAGGTGTCAAACGTGAAGAGATTGAAACCGTCCACAGCCACGTCCATGCGCTTGGTCAATGTCGCAAAATCATCCGCAACAATGGCTGGCGCGGTGTTGTGGCCGGCGACACAGCCGGTGCCGCAAAAATGATTAAGGAAGAAGCCAAGCGTAGTCAGGCTGCTTTGGCGCCAATGTTGGCCGCCGAATTATACGGTTTGGATATTCTGGAAAACAATGTCGAGGATGAAGCCAATAATACAACGCGCTTTGTTGTGCTTTCACGCACCGATGTCCGTGCGCCACAACCGCAACATGATGAAAAGGTCATGACGAGCTTCCTTTTTCGCGTACGCAATGTTCCCGCTGCCTTGTATAAGGCCATGGGCGGATTTGCTACCAATGGGGTCAATATGACCAAGCTTGAAAGCTACCAGATTGGCGGCTCGTTTAATGCGACACAGTTTTTCGCCGATATAGAAGGCCACCCGGATGATCGTATGGTGCGACTGGCTTTGGAGGAACTTGCTTTCTTCTCCGCCGAAATCCGCATTGTCGGCGTTTATCCCGCCAGCCCCGACCGAAAAAGCAAAACATAATTTTTGTCGCAATGGCAGGGGTCAGGACCGATTGTTTTGAACGAAAACAGATGAGGTCTTTCTGTTAAGAACGCGGAGAAAAGCCGCACGAAACACGAAATTCTGTAAGTTTTTTTTGACAACGTTGTTAGCAAACCACCTCTATCCTGAATCGATACAAAACAACTACAAACCTCGCTTTGTTGAAAAACGAAAAGCAGTTCTATCATGCGCTTTTCGCGTTCCTTCGCACATCTTTTTGCTATTCATTGCACCATACATTAAAACGCGCTGGTTCTGACGCTAGGGTGTTTTTCGACCTGATTGCATCAGGCTGGCGCGTCTCAAGCTTTTGATTTGTCGCGGCATCTTATCGGATTGATGATTTACATGAATCGGGAACCGTTCTAGAAGAGCGTCGGTGGACTTATAAAGTCCACCCTTTGCAAGCATCCTTCTGATGCGCCTCATGGATAGCTTTTTTTAAAAAATTGAAATTTGTTTGCGCTGCCTGTAAATCCGGCTCCTCACAAAAGGGGCAAACCGGTTTCCCCTGCTTGTAATAGCTATCGCTGCTTTTTGAAAAAATCTCGAGTGCATCCGAATCCCCGTTTTTTTGTGGTGTATCGAAAACACGACTATAGCTGATATCTGTCCTTGTCAGGTGCAACCATTGGTCTTGTTTCTTAAGAATATATGCCGTTCGTCCTGTCTCGCGGGAGATATCCAATCGCAACTCACCATCCATTGTCGCACTACATTGCAGATTGTTTCCCTCAAGTGAATCAATTGAATCAAGGCTGAGGTTTTGTTCCTTGCTTTCATCTGCCAGGCATAACGTTGCACCAATGGATAGGGACAGGATCAAGCAGGCAAAAAATTTAAAGCGGTTGAACATTTATGATCTCTCTAACCATTGTTTGATCAGATAATGGGCTATGGCACCTTCGGGTGGCATATGGATACCTTCGGGATGCTGACCGGCAATGATCTGAAAAACCTCATCACGGTTGAACCAACGCCCGTCCTCCATTTCATCGCGATCAATAACAATTTCTCCGCTCAAAGCTTCGGCATGGCAGCCGAGCATGAGAGAATGAGGGAACGGCCACGGCTGTGATGCGATGTAAGTGACCTGACCAATCGACAGCCCCATTTCCTCTTGGCTCTCCCGACGCACAGCCATTTCCAACGTTTCACCCTGTTCGATAAAACCGGCAAGGCAGGAATAGCGCCCTTTTTCAAAATTCGGTGTGCGGGCCAAAAGGCACTTATCGCGATGATGGACAAGCATGATTGCCACTGGGTCGGTGCGGGGAAAATGCTCGGCCTTACAAGACGTGCATAACCGCTTTATGCCACCAGCAGCCATTTGGCTCGGATTGCCGCAACGCGAACAAAATCGGTTATTGCGATGCCACATTAATAAGGAATAGCCTTGCGCCAATGCACCGGATTGGTTCTGTGTAAAAACAGCACGGCTATAGGCTTCGCGTAAACCAACCTGATGATAACCACGCGGGGGCTGATCCGAAAATTCGCCGACAGTCAGCGCAATCACCGGGCGTTTATCTTCCCAACCAAGCAGGCATGCCTCGTCCCAATTGGGTTTGAACAATTCCAGCGCTGCTTCATCCAGATAAAGATCGGCGGCGCTGCCATGCATGCGGTAGAGAATGGATAAGCCATTTAAAGCGATATAATGGGGATGATGATTTCTTTGCTCGATAACCGCATTGTCCGTACGTTTTTCAGACTGTCGATCGATACGATTCCCGATAAAGGCTATGGTTGCGGTCATCAATCAGTCCAGTCTCAGTTGTAAATCACGGATAAGCTTTTGGGCTTGTGCCTGCGTATAGGCGACAGGTTTGCCATAGCCCCAAACAGGATTGGGCCAATTTTCATCGCCTTCATTGCGCGCGATCACATGAATATGCAATTGCCTGACAATATTGCCCAGCGCGCCGATATTGACCTTGCGACACCCCGTCATTGCCTCCAGAGCCACAGCAACTTCGTTCAATTCGGCAAGCAATGCCAATTGATCGTCAAAAACAAGGTGGTGCACTTCTTCAGCACCGACGATTCGAGGGATGACAATGAGCCATGGCCAGCGTGAATCAGCCATAAGGCGAACGTCGCAAAGCGCCAATTTGACAACCGGCAAGGTGTCCTTTTCAAGCTGCGGATCCAGTTTGAACTGTTGTTTCAAAGCAATTATCTCCAATGTTTTTTGTTTCACGACTTGCTTTTTGTTTCTAAATTGACGATATGAACGTCGGGAGGTTGGTGGTGGACGAGCCACTCGCCAACCGGGTCAGGTCCGGAAGGAAGCAGCCCCAACGAGCTCCGGCACGGGTCATCGTGCCAGCCTCCCACCTTTTTTGCCAATCACATCTTTGTTGTGGCCACAGCTTTAACATGTGCAAAACAACTTGCCGAAAAACCGGAGAGTGTTTGATTGGCACAAAATCCTTCTATATAGGTTGTATTGGTTGACGACAGCTTTGGCACAGTCCAGTCTGGCGCAATTCAAATTTGGGAAATTGGAAGTGAGCGATGGAAACCACACCGGCAGAGACAGCCTACCGCGTTCTTGCCCGTAAATATCGGCCTGAAAACTTTTCCGACCTGATAGGTCAGGAGCCGATGGTGCGCACGCTCACCAATGCATTCGAAACCGGCCGCATTGCACAGGCATGGATGTTGACCGGTGTACGCGGTGTAGGGAAAACCACAACTGCACGTATCTTGGCCCGCGCGCTCAATTATAAAACTGCCACGATCGACAAGCCTACAATCGATTTGCATGAATTGGGTGAACATTGTCAGGCTATCATGGAAGGCCGCCATGTTGACGTCATCGAAATGGATGCGGCGTCCCATACAGGTATTGATGATATCCGTGAAATTATCGAACAGGTGCGCTATCGTCCCGTATCTGCCCGTTATAAAGTTTACATCATCGACGAAGTTCACATGCTTTCGACACAGGCATTCAACGGCCTGTTAAAAACATTGGAAGAACCACCGCCGCACGTCAAATTCATTTTCGCAACCACTGAAATCCGTAAGGTGCCGATCACGGTGCTTTCGCGCTGTCAGCGGTTCGATTTACGCCGGATTGAATCCTCCGTTCTTGCTGCGCATTTGCACAAAATTGTCGGCAGCGAACATGTCGAAGCAGAAGATAAAGCGCTCGCCATGATTGCGCGGGCGGGCGAAGGCTCGGTACGTGATGCGCTTTCCATACTCGATCAGGCAATCGCGCATGGCGATGGTAAAGTCGATGCGCAAACCGTGCGTTCTATGCTGGGGCTTGCCGACCGTGCGCGCATTATCGATCTTTTCGAATTGATTATGAAAGGTGATGTTGCCAGCGCATTGAAAGAACTGCGCAGCCAATATGATTCAGGTGCTGACCCGCTTATTGTCTTGGGCGAATTGGCCGACTTCAACCACCTTGTTACACGATTGCGCTTTACACCCGATATGGCCGAAGATGTTTCCCTTGCCGAGGAAGAACGCCAGCGCGGACTTGATTTCTCGCAAAAACTATCCGTTCGTGTTCTTTCCCGTACATGGCAGATGTTGCTAAAGGGGATGCAGGAGGTCGATCAAGCGGCGCGGCCCATTCAAGCGGCAGAAATGCTTTTGATCCGCATGACCCATGCCGCAGATTTACCGACATTGGACGAAGCGTTAAAAGCCATTACCGATGGAAAAACCGGTGCAATCAATGTGCCACAATCATCGCAAGCCCATAAGGCACCTGATACGGGTGGGGATTATGCCTCGAACGCCGCATTCAATGCGCCGCGTGAAAATACGGCAGCGCTCGGGCCAGTACCGCCCACGGCCTTTTCCGGTTCTCAACCGATGCCGGCTGTTGAAAACAAGCCGACCATGCAGCTTGTCAGCAGCACATCGGCTATGTTGCAGCAGATAGAACAACCCTTGGATGAAAAAACAGTGGAGCCGATCAAGGCTGCGGCTCACGGGCAAGACAAAGTTCAAGACGGCGGGCATTCGGTGTCAATCCGTTCCTTGCAAGACATAGTTGATCTGGCTGATCGTCATAATGACATGCATTTCAAACTTCTGGTTAAGGAGTATGTGCGTCCGGTATCTTTCCAACCCGGACGGATTGAATTCGAGCCAGCGGAAGGCACGCCACGGTCTTTTGCCCACGATATGGCAAAAATTCTGCGCGAATGGACGGGCGAACGCTGGACTGTCACCGTTGTCAACGAAGGCGGCGGCGCCACCATGCGTGAAGAAGATGATGCCGCACGGGCGGCACTTCTTTCCGATGCGGAGGCCGATCCGGATATTGCAAAAATCCTACGTCATTTTCCCGGTTCGAAAATCGTCGATGTGCGTTTGAACAAACAGGATGATGATGCAGAGCTTACTTTGGAAGCTTTTGAAACCGAGACTGATGAAGAGAATGAACAAGGAGATTAAAACCCATGCGTGACATGATGGGCATGATGAAAAAGGCCAAGGAAATGCAGGCCAAAATGCAGGAAATGCAAGAAGAAATGGCCAATATGCAGGTGACCGGAACATCCGGCGGCGGCTTGGTCAGTGTGACATTGAGCGGTCAAGGCACGATTGTTGGCATCAAGATTGATCCATCTTTGGTCAAGCCGGAAGAAGCGGAGATCTTGGAAGATTTGATTATGGCAGCCCATAATGAAGCCAAAGCCAAAATTGAAACAGCCATGGCCGAAAAGACGCAGGCAATGACTGCTGGCTTACCTATACCACCCGGCTTTAAACTGCCTTTTTGATGAAACACGAATATGAGAAAAAGCGGCCTGTTCCGCTTTTTCTTTTTCAAATGATGCGCGCATCTCACTTGCAATAGACGTTTTCATCAAAGCGAAGCCTTTAACACGGCTATCGTCTTACCAACGGTTCTTCGAGCTGCAACGGTAAACAAAGATCACTGCCAATTGATGCCACTTTTTGAAAAAAAATCTTTGACGCCTTTGTAAATTCCTTGCGCAAGCATATCTTGCATGTGAAGGATTCGTTGATCAACGCCATAAGATTGAGCCGCGAAACCAATGCCGATCAATTCGATCCTGCTATGAATTAAAGAGAAAACCGCATGTCCAAACATATAGCCGGTCCTGAAATCGAACGCCTTATCCAGCTCTTGGCGCGTGTTCCCGGCCTTGGCCCCCGATCTGCGAGACGGGCAGCTCTTCATTTGATCAAGAAAAAGGAAGCCCTGCTCGAACCTTTAGGCACCGCAATGCAGGACGCCGCAGCCAAAGTACGGGTTTGTTCTGTTTGTGGAAATGTGGATACCTCGGACCCCTGCTCTATTTGCACCGACCCCAGACGCGATGGGGCGACTATCATTGTCGTGGAAGATGTGTCCGATCTTTGGGCATTGGAGCGGGCTGGCACCATGCAGGTCAAATATCATGTTCTGGGCGGCCGCCTTTCTCCGCTTGATGGAATCGGCCCCGATGACCTTAATATCCGCAGTCTGGTTGACCGCATAGCAAAAGGCGGCGTCAAGGAAATCATCCTTGCTGTCAATGCTACCGTTGAGGGACAAACAACCGCCCACTATATCACCGACCAACTCACCGACTATCCGGTGCGCATCACCCGCCTTGCCCACGGTGTTCCGGTGGGGGGAGAATTGGACTATCTCGACGACGGCACTCTCGCTGCCGCTTTACGCGCACGAACGAGTCTGTAACAATGCGGACATTTATCTTCACATTGCTCATTTCGCTGCTGCCACTTTCGGCCCTCGCGCAAACAGATCGAACCGTTGTAGATCAACAATTCAAAAACTGGGTTGCGAAGGATTTTTTCGACAAAGCGCGAAAGCGCGGCATATCGCCAGAAATCTATCGCAACGTTATGGATCCTATTCGTCCAAACCTGCAATTACCGGATCTGACACTGCCCGGTGAAAAACCAAAAACACCAAAACGCCAACATCAGGCGGAATTTGGTTCACCCGCCGATTATTTCAGCGAAAAATCGCTTGGCGCCGTCATCTCGGGTGGTAAAAACCGCTATGCTGCCAATGCTAAAACTTTAAAGTCTATTGAAAAGAACTATGGCGTTCCAGCGACCGTTCTTCTTGCCATATGGGGAAGAGAATCGGCTTTCGGTACTGTCAAAATTCCTTATAACGCCTTTGAGGTTCTTGCCACAAAAGCATTTATGAGCAGCCGTCAAGACATGTTCAGCGATGAACTATTGGCGGCTTTGGAAATTGTCCAGTCTTCCTACATGGACGCTGCCAGCATGAAAAGCTCATGGGCGGGTGCTTTGGGCCAACCACAATTCATGCCGACATCCTATTTGAAATATGCCGTCGATTTTGACGGTGACGGGCATCGCAACATTTGGACTTCAACCGCCGATACGCTGGCATCGATCGCAAATTATCTTAAATTGAATGGCTGGCAGCAGGGCCGCAGCTGGGGTTACGAGGTTTCTGTGCCTGAGGCTGTATCCTGTAGCCTTGAAGGGCCGGATCAAGGCAAAAGTTTTGCCGAATGGCAGCGGCTTGGTATCAAACCTGTTGCTATGAAGAGCTTTCCTGCAGGTGAAAATTCCCGTCAGGGTTTTCTTCTTATGCCGGCGGGTCGGTTAGGGCCGGCCTTTATTGTGACAGATAATTTTTACGCGCTGAAAGCCTATAATATGAGCGATCTTTATGCACTATTTATCGGCAGTGCGTCCGACCGCATTTCGGGTGCAGGCGCTTTTAAAGCGCCGTGGCAAAAAGTTGATAAGCTTTATCGATCGGATGTTGCGACAATGCAAACAGTGCTACAAAAACAAGGCTTCGACATTGGCAAACCCGATGGATTGGCGGGTTTTAAAACACGTCGTTCTATTGGCCTATGGCAGGAAAAACACGGGCAAAAGGCAACGTGCTTTCCCAGCCGCAAACTCATTCAGGATATCCGCTAAATGGCATCGCATTCGGGCTCCAAAGTCGTCATCTACGCCGCTTTGGCAGGCAATCTTTTTATCGCCGTCACGAAATTTATCGCTGCCGCGTTTACCGGTTCTTCCGCCATGCTATCAGAAGGTGTGCATTCGCTTGTCGACACTGGAAACGAATTATTGTTGCTCTACGGCCTGAAGCGCGCTGCCCGGCCGCCAGATCGCGGACATCCCTTCGGCCATGGCCGCGAACTCTACTTCTGGAGTTTTATTGTTGCACTTCTGGTTTTTGCGTTGGGCGCAGGCGTCTCATTCTATGAAGGTGTTATGCATGTCCTCTATCCAGAAGAAATGCGCAATGTCATGGTCAACTATGTTGTCCTTGGTCTTTCCATCATCTTTGAAGGCGGCTCATGGCTCATCGCGTTAAAAGCCTTCCGGCAGACCAAGGGCAAACTCGGTTATATTGCGGCTGTGCGGCGCTCGAAAGATCCAACCGTTTTTTCTGTCCTATTTGAAGATAGCGCTGCGCTGTTGGGGCTGGTTATTGCACTTATCGGTATTACCGCCTCTGTTCTTACGGGCAATCCGGTATTTGACGGTATAGCGTCACTGGGCATTGCAGCGATTTTGACCATGACTGCAATTTTTTTGGCACGGGAATGCAAAGGTTTACTGTTGGGAGAGGCAGCGCTGCCCGAGGTTCAACAGACTATCTTCGACATTGTTTCAGCCGACCCAGAAGTGCAAAAAGTCAACGGTATTATCACCGCACAATTGGGCCCGGACCAAATTGTAGCCAATGTCAGTTTGGAATTTGAAGATCACTTAACCGCGCCACAAATTGAAGAATGCGTGGTCCGCATTGAAAAGCATCTTGCGAGCATAAAACCTGAACTTGTCGGATTTTTCGTCAAACCGCAAACGGCTGGAACATGGGCAAGCCGCCGCAAAAAAATAGAAGAAAACAACGAGGGTGACTGAGCTCACGCGCCTGTTTTCGCAGCAATGTCTGCCTCTTATTCGGCTTGAAACCGTTCTTTAAACGAAATTTCTGAAAAGCGTCGACACTTATTCGCCAAGTAAGATAGCAAACTATACCACAGACTGCTTTTCAGCAGAATGCGTCCTTTACAACACTTTTCTCCAAGCGACTGAAAAAAAAGCGCCCGGACATTCGGCGAAGTATTATATGCATCGTAAAAATGCGTAGCAGATGCTCAATTGGTATGTTTAGGCCGCAACCGAATAATCAGATCGACATGGGAAATTTCCATATCCTGCGGCGGAGGCGGCAGATTGTCGATAATCGGTTGCCCCTCAGGGCCATGCGGAATATCGATAATGCGGTTTTCACCTTCAAGATAGAAGTGATGGTGATCCGACGTGTTGGTATCAAACCAGGTCTTTGAACCTTCAACCGCAATAATGCGCAACAAACCCGCCTGCGTAAACTGATGTAATGTATTATAGACAGTGGCAAGCGAGACAGGAACAGAGGCTTTGACGGCCTCCTCATGCAGCTCCTCGGCGGCAATATGGCGGTTGCCTTGCGAGAAAAGCATATTGGCAAGCGCCAAGCGCTGTCTTGTCGGCCTCAAGCCTCTTTCACGCAAATGCTTCTCAAGTTCAGATAATGAATGATAATTCACTGCTTTTACCCGTACCACTTCTATTGCTGCACATAAATATCTCGGCAATATAATCTGAAAAGGATTTGTGTTCAAGCTGGCAACTCCAACAAGCATGTATTAGCGCGCTTAGAGTCGTTAAAACTCAGGCGAGCGGCGAACCAATGACCCAATAAAAACGAATAAGACGGTGTTTTGTCATCAAAAACTGTCGAAAACCGGTTCCCACCTCCTTGAAATTGCTCTAAGAGTATGTCGTTGAAAAGCGCTGATAAATGAAATTGCGCAGACGGATGGAGTAACAATGGCTGAACAAAAGTCTAGCTACACTTATGAAGAGCTTCTTAGCTGCGCACGCGGCGAAATGTTTGGGAAAGGCAATGCGCAATTACCCGCCCCGCCAATGTTGATGTTCAACCGTATTACCGAAATCAGCGAAACTGGCGGCGAAAACGGCAAAGGGCTGATTCGCGCCGAATTTGATGTTTCCCCCGACCTTTGGTTCTTCGATTGCCATTTCATTGGCGATCCGGTCATGCCGGGTTGTCTGGGGCTGGATGCCATGTGGCAGTTGACCGGTTTTTATCTCGGCTGGCTCGGTGAGCCCGGCAAGGGCCGTGCCATCTCAACCGGCGAAGTCAAGTTTTCAGGCATGGTCACGCCCAAGACAAAACTTGTCGAATATGGCATAGACTTTAAACGCGTCATGCGTGGACGCCTCGTTTTGGGCATCGCTGACGGCTGGGTAAAGGCTGACGGTGAAGTGATCTATAAAGCCAGCGATTTGCGCGTGGCCTTGTTCAAAGAAGACTAAGCATTATTTCAAACAGCGGGGTGTGTTCCCTGTTTGTGAGGAATCAAGGAGATACTGATGCGTCGAGTAGTTGTAACCGGTATGGGGATTGTCTCCTCAATCGGGAATAATCCTCAAGCCGTTCTTAACAGTTTGCGCGAAGCAAAATCGGGTATTACATTTTCTCAGGAATATGCCGATATGGGCTTTCGCAGCCAGGTTTATGGCATGCCGGATGTCGATATCGAGGCTCTGGTTGACCGTCGCGCCATGCGCTTTCACGGGCGGGGCACCGCTTGGAATCATATTGCGATGGATCAGGCCGTTGCAGACGCAGGTTTAACGCCTGAAGAGGTCTCTAACCCACAAACCGGCATCATCATGGGGTCCGGCGGCCCTTCCACCCGGTCTATTGTGGATGCTGCCGATATTGCCCGTGAAAAAGGTCCCAAACGGGTTGGCCCTTTTGCCGTACCGAAAGCCATGAGTTCGACAGCTTCGGCAACTTTGGCGACGTTTTTTAAAATCAAGGGCGTCAACTATTCGATTTCGTCCGCCTGCGCCACGTCGAACCATTGTATAGGTAACGCCTATGAAATGATTCAATATGGCAAGCAGGATCGCGTATTTGCTGGCGGATGTGAAGATCTGGACTGGACATTGTCCGTTCTATTCGATGCCATGGGCGCCATGTCGAGCAAGTATAACGATACGCCGTCACGCGCTTCACGGGCCTATGATGCCAACCGCGACGGTTTCGTAATTGCCGGCGGTGCCGGTGTGCTTGTCTTGGAAGAGCTGGAAGTTGCAAAAGCGCGCGGCGCGAAAATCTATGGCGAAATCATCGGCTATGGTGCCACATCTGATGGCCATGACATGGTCGCGCCATCTGGTGAAGGTGCTGAACGATGCATGCGCATGGCACTTGCAACCGTCAAGAACAAGATTGACTACATCAATCCGCATGCGACATCGACCCCGGTTGGCGACCCGCCGGAATTGCAGGCAATGCGTAATATTTTCGGATCTGGCGATAAATGCCCGCCCATCTCGGCGACAAAATCGTTGACCGGCCATTCGCTTGGTGCCGCTGGCGTGCAGGAAGCAATCTACACTTTGTTGATGATGAATAATAACTTCATTTGCGAAAGTGCCCATATTGACGAGCTCGATCCTGCATTGGCTGATATGCCGATCGTTCGGAAACGTCGTGATAACCAACAACTGAATACTGTCCTGTCAAATACTTTCGGCTTTGGCGGAACCAATGCAACGCTGGTTTTCCAGCGCTACGAATAAACCGGACATTTTTCAACCCTGAAAAGTGCCACAGGCTTACGGAGAATAATATGGAAGGTTTGATGAAGGGCAAGCGCGGCCTCATTATGGGCGTCGCGAACGACCATTCAATCGCCTGGGGAATTGCGTGCCAGCTTGCAAAGGCAGGGGCCGAACTGGCATTTACCTATCAGGGTGATGCGTTTGGAAAACGCGTTAAGCCGCTGGCAGATAAACTCGATTCAAAGCTTCTGCTTGAATGTGATGTTGAAAACATTGAATCCGTCGATGCGGTATTTGATCGATTGGAGAAGGAATGGGGCACAATCGACTTTGTTGTGCATGCTATAGGTTTTTCAGACAAATCGCAGCTTAAAGGCCGTTATGTCGATGTGACAACGCGCGAGAATTTCAGCCGTACCATGGTAATATCGGCCTATTCTTTCACTGAAATTGCCCAGCGTGCCGGACGTCTCATGCCAAATGGCGGTACATTGCTGACCCTAACCTACGGTGCGTCGCAGCAAGTGGTGCCCAATTACAATGTTATGGGTGTCGCAAAAGCGGCGCTTGAGGCTATGGTACGCTATCTGGCAGCCGATTATGGGCAGCAGAACATCCGCGTCAACGCCATTTCCGCCGGTCCGATTCGGACATTGGCCGGCAATGGAATCGGCGCTGCCCGGGCGATCTTTTCTTATCAGCGCCGCAATGCGCCTTTACGCCGTACTGTTGATATTGATGAAATCGGTAAATCCGCGCTCTACCTTTTGTCTGATCTGTCATCTGGTGTAACTGGCGAAATTCATTATGTTGACTCCGGCTATAACATTATGTCGATGCCGACACTGGATGAGTTAAAGCAGAGCGAAGAGGCCCGCGGCGAATAGAGAATTAGAGCATTTCCAACAAAATTTGACAGACTTTTGTGTTAGGATAATGCGACAAAACAAAGAGTTGGAGTGAATCCTTGCCTCAGTCAAAGACGGATTCACTCTAGCGAAGTCGCTGCTATGGGGGTGCCGGAATTGACCTTGGTTTTGGGAAGTTTGACGACGATTGTCTTGTTTTTCCTAGCCTTGGTCCATTTTTACTGGGCCATGATTTCTTCCTCGCAGCCAAGCGCAAAAGTTGTCCCGTATATTGACGGTAAACCTGCCTTTATTCCCACACGCAAAGGCACGGCTTTTGTTGCCTTCCTACTTTTATTGATGGGTCTTTTTCTGGTTGAACTGACGTACAATGCCTTTGGCTTGTCGCTTTGGTTCAACAAGCTCGGAGGAACGGTGTTGGCTTGTGGTTTCATCGCTCGTGCAGTGGGCGATTTCCGACTTGTGGGGGCTTTCAAACGGGTCAAAAATAGCGAATTCGCATTTTACGATACGCATTATTGGTCGCCTTTATGTGCTGCACTGGGTTTGGCTGTTCTCTTTATTACCTGGGCCCATTAGAGCGCTTTTCGACCTTATGGCATCAGGCCGGCGTGTTTCAAGCTTTTGATTTGTCGCGGTATCTTATCCGTTTGATGATTCACATCAATCGGGAACCACTCTAAAATCGGGTAGGCGAAAAACAGGCGAGATCCTGCTCCTGCCCTTTCAGCATGGCAACAATAATCTCAGCCGTTTTCGGTGCCGCGTTTAACCCCACATGCCCATGTCCGAACGCATAGAAAACACCCTCAAGACCGGATGCCTTTCCAAGCACCGGTAAGCCGTCGGGGGTTGATGGACGATGTCCGAACCAGCGCTTGACCTGCCAATGGTTTTGTTGCGCTTTGAGAGAGGGATAAGCGTTGAGAAGATGTTGCATGAGAATATCCGCACGCTTCCAGTTTGCTTTTGCATCAACACCGCATAACTCCACCTGTCCTGCAGCGCGCAGCGCATTCCCAACCATGGTGTTGGCCATTTTTCCATCGCTCGGCATAACGGGAATTTTCAGCGAAACACCCGGCTTGTCAATCTGGACGTGGTATCCGCGTTCGCTTTGCATACTCACTCGATCCCCCGCGCGCGCCGCCAAAATACGGGAATGAATTCCGGCAGAAACGATCGCGCAATCCACGCTGACGATGCCCTTGTCCGTAACGATACTTTGCAAGCGACCGTTTTCACGGATAAAATCGAGCGCTTGCGCACGGATGGATGCAACACCCAGCGTTTGTGCATGATGAGCGATTGCGGCCGTGTAAGCACCGGGATCGGTGCTATGGGCACCGCGGGGAACATAGACTGCGAATGTATATTTTTTGGCCAAGATGGGTGCTTTGTCCTGCAACTCTTGACCTTCCAGCTCTTGATATTCCAAACCGTTTTCACGGCGCAGCCGCCAAGAGCGTGCATCCTGTTCAAATGCCTGTCGATCTGGAAAAGCATAAAGCAGCCCGTTTTGTTCAACCAGATCGGGATGGCCGATCTCCTTTGCCAAAGCAATATGGCGCTCCGGCGCATCGTGGATGAGGCCATTGAGGATGGCAGCCGTGCGGCTCAATTTCTCTTCGGTTGAACCGGCTTTTACAAAACGCCATAGCCATGGGAGAAGCTTCGGCAAAGCCCCGGGCCGTATGGTCAACGGCCCTGTCGGATCGAGCAGATAACCCGGCGCTTTTTTCCAAATTCCCGGGCTTGTCATCGGAATGATGGAGGCAGGACTGATCCATCCGCCATTTCCATAACTTGCGGCTTGCTCTCCACCGGCCTCATCCGCATCGATCAATGTAACGGAGAAGCCGTTTTGTATCAATCGTAATGCAAGGGTCGCGCCAACGATACCGGCACCAATCACTGCAACGCGCTTCTTTTCCTGTGTCATCACGAACATCCTTTTATGAGACCGCCATTCACGTGCCATATCTGTCCAGTTATATAAGACGACTTTTCCGACGCCAAAAAAGCCAGCACCTGCGCTACCTCTTCGGCAGTCCCGCGTCTTTGCAGAGGAATATCCTTTTGGATATTGCCAATCATTTGTGTTGAAAGCCTGCTATTTGCGGCATCGTCTTTTTCAATCAAACCGGGAACAACCGCATTCACCAATATGCCGTCAACAGCAAGAATCTGGGATAATTGACGCACAGCATTTTCCAGTGCGGCACGACTAAGGGCCGTTGCGGCAAACGGATCATAGGTTTTTGCCTTTGCCAAATGTGCGACAAATGATGAAACGGCGATCAGGCGTGGTGCGGCAGACGCCTTCAACTCGGCCCGCGCCTGCCTCGCAAACTCAATCAGCACCCACAACGACTCGTCGCAGGCTTCATAAAAATCTTGCCGTGAAAGTGTCAGGATATCGCCATTACGCGCCCGACCAGCCACACCGATAATCGCATCAATCGTGCCGAACGTTTCCAACGCTTTGGTGACGCAATTTTGGACAGTGTCCGCTTTGCAGATATCGCCGGTGACAGAAACGACATCAGTGCCAATGGCGCTTGCTGATTTGGCAACACTGTCAAGTCCCGCTTGGTTTTTGCCGCTATGCAATACCATTGCTGTCTGTGGCCCCGCTATTGCCAGCGCTGTCGCCCGTCCAATTCCACTTGCTGCACCAGTGATAATGAAGACACGGCGCTTCATGCGGTTTATTCCTTCAAGGCGGGCAACGCGCCCGAATTATGGAAGTGGCTTAAAAATGCCTTCGTTGCTGCATTTTGCGGATTATCAATCAACGCACGCGCCGGGCCCTCTTCGACCACCACACCATCACGCATAAAAACCACACGATCGGCAACTTCACGCGCGAATGCCATTTCATGGGTAACCAGAACCATGGTCATGCCATCGGCAGCCAGCTGTTGAATGACTGCCAGAACCTCGCCGACAAGCTCTGGATCCAGAGCTGACGTTGCCTCGTCAAACAGCATGACCTTAGGCTCCATAGCCAAAGCGCGGGCAATGGCGACACGCTGCTTTTGTCCGCCGGAAAGCGTCGAGGGATAGGCATTGGCTTTTTCTGCCAATCCCACTTTAGCGAGCTGCTCCATAGCGAGTTGACGGGCTGCTGGCTTATTCATTTTCCGCACGATAACCGGGGCTTCCATAACATTCCCCAAAACCGTCATATGCGGAAACAAATTGAACTGTTGAAAGACCATGCCGGTTCTGGCCCGAAATGCTGCCAAAGCATGCTTATCAGGCATGTTACGCTTATGATCAAAATTGAAAGCTGTATTGCCGACCCGGATGAAACCACCATCGGGTTTAACAAGGAGATTGATACAACGCAGCAAAGTAGATTTTCCAGAACCCGATGGCCCAATAAGCGCAACCACCCCGCCGAGTTTTACTGTCAGGTTGATATTTTTCAACACCTCATTATCGCCAAAACGCTTTTTGAGATTCTGGACTTCAACCTCGAACACGTCGCTCATGCTTTTGCTCCCATACGTTTTTCCCAGCCCCTGAGAACAAAGGTTAAAGGCAAAAGAACAACAAGATAGGCCAATGCGAGCGCAGTATAGGTTTCAAGTGGACGATAATTATCATAGGCGATTTGCTGGCTTTGATAAACAAGGTCTGGCACGGCCAATACAGAAACCAGCGACGTATTTTTGAATTGTATGATGGATTGATTGGTTAATGCCGGTATCATGCGCCGCAAAGCCTGTGGCAGCACGATGCGCCGCATAATCTGGGACGGTAGCATGCCCAAAGCCGCACCAGCTTCGGACTGGCCGCTATCGATAGAAACGATACCACCGCGGATGATTTCAGAATAGAAAGACGCACCATAGAGTGAAATAGCCACCGCCGAGGCAGTTATCGGCGACATTTCTATACCAATCAATACCGGAAACGCGTAGTAAAACCAGATCAGCTGCACCAGTATCGGGGTGCATCGGAAAATCTCAACCACGGCCAATGTAACAGCGCGGACAGTGGCAAATCGCGATAGAGAACCGATGGCCTGAATGAAGCCGATCAACAAACCGAAAAAAACAACCGCCAGCGTAAAAAGAATTGTTACCCAAAGACCGTCGAGGAATAACCAACGGTAATTCCATAAGACTTCAAAATTCCATTCGTATGCGCTGCCCATTACAAACCGGATTTCATTTGATCTGACCATTATCGCCCAATAACAAAAGGGCGCCTATTCCCACGCTGGTTTTAGCCATACCACCTTTATAAATGCAAGGCTATTTGACCGACAAAACGCGCAAATCGCACTGCAATGCGCAATTCCACACATCACCATGAAAAGCAGCAAAGAATCTTTAGCATAGCAACGCTTTCAGGATATTTTTCCGGCGTTCACTGCATTGCTATACGGCCA
Organism: Bartonella sp. LJL80; assembly: GCF_054871565.1. Taxonomy (NCBI): domain Bacteria; kingdom Pseudomonadati; phylum Pseudomonadota; class Alphaproteobacteria; order Hyphomicrobiales; family Bartonellaceae; genus Bartonella; species Bartonella sp. LJL80. The sequence continues at coordinate 932,330 of NZ_JBTXLM010000001.1, read as the reverse complement.
AAACGATTACAGTGTAACACCGGCTGGAAAATCACTTTCCTTTACACCAACCAACGCCATATTGCGGACAATAGCGTCACGGATAAAGCCAGAAGCGCGACGTTCATTGATCCAGTTATCAACAAATTGCATCCACGATTTGTCTTCTTCCTTACGGAAACCGGCATGGGAGGTGGTAAAATCGGTAGGAGTCGGAACAACGAGTGTTCCCAAGGACTTATTTTTTGCCAGAACGGTGAGTGATATCAAAAGAATGATGCATTGTGCATCTACCCTGCCGACCTGCAAGGCGGCACTGGCATCATTGACGGATTTGAGACGTGAGATATTGGCCTTGGGCGCAAGTCGCGTCACCGCTGAGTCCTGCGAAGAACCGGCATCTACCGAAATGCGAAAATCGGGGCGATTTATATCATCCCAGGTTTTGACATCGATACCCTTCTTGGTGATCAAAGCAAAAGCATTTTGAAAAAGCGGGCCGGAGAAATCCACCGCCTCCCGACGCTGCGGCGTAGGATTCAAGCCAAAGTAAACGTCGATTTTGTTGGCTTGCAAGTCAAGAACCGAATTGCCCCACGTCGTCTCGGTAATTTCCAGTTTCAGACCAAGATCATCGGCAAGAGCTTGCGCAATATCAATATTGAAACCACGCCATTTGCCATCAATCAGCGACTTCTGGAAATAGGGCGCGCCATCAGCGACCGCACCAATGCGCAAAACACCAGAAGCTTTGACCCGGTCAAGCGAAGAGTTGGACGCAGCACTGGCAGTCTTTGCCAAACCCACTGCACCGACTGATGCGGCTGCAGCTGTGAAACTCACCATCTTGTTGAATTGACGACGCGTAAACATAATCCCGTTCCCTATTATCCCATATTGATAGGCACGGATAATGTCGCGAAAAATAACAAAATAGCAAGCTAAAGGCAGAATTTTCCTGAAGAAAAAAGCAAACGGTTCCAAATGCACGGACAGTTTAGCAGCGGTTGCGGTTTCCACTCTTCGCTACACGCTATAGACCCACGGCATTGCTATCGCCCCTGCATCTTGCACGCGCCAATATCCGCACGTTTCACAAATAGTTTCCCGCCTATTTGCGCGCTTCGATGATTTTAAAGCCACCGGCATCTTCTAAAACAAATACCTTGCGAAACAGGCTTTTCAAGCCAGCTTCATAGGGAAGGTGTCTATTTGCCACCAAAAGAAGGCAGCCGCCTAATTTCAGCCGCTTCGCCGCAACCTCAATGAAACGCTGGCCTAAAGCGGCATCGGCCGTTCGCCCTTCGTGGAAAGGTGGATTGCTTATGACCGTATCATAAATACCCTCCACAGTTTCACATGTCAGATCATGCCAATGGAATGCAACCGGTATTGAGCTTTGCATCTGCGCAATATGGTCTTTTGCACTTTGCAAAGCATGATAGTCTGCTTCGAAAACATCAAGTGTGCTGATCTTTGTCTCAGCTGCCAATATTTCGCATGCAAGATAACCCCAGCCGGCACCAAAATCGGCAGTTTTGCCAAAAACGATATTTTTCAAATGCGGGACCAACATAGCGGACCCCTTATCGATGCGCCCATGCGAAAACATCCCCGCAGATGTGGAAAAACGCTCCGCAAAAGTAATATCCGGAACGCGGTGTTGTTCGATCAAGCCGCTATCAAGATCCACAGGGACACGCAGCCAAAAAACAATCCCGTGGTTTTTTGAACATTTATCTTCAACCGGAGCGAGACTATTCACCCATTTTGCCATAGGCGCGGCACCAACGGTTTTATCGCCGCTGACAATGATAAGGCCGCCGGGCTTAACCCGTTCAAGAATGTCCAGAAACCGGTTCTGGTTCAGTCCCTTATGTTTACCTAGCTGTAGCATTGCACCGTCAAATGGGATGGCTCTTTCCGGGAACGTTGGTTGGCAGCGAAAACCCGCCTTGGACTGTGCCAGAAAATCGGGCCGCCAAGGTTGAACCATTGTCAGTCTCTCCTGCCACTCAAGATCGGGCACAGCAACGAGACCAGCAGCCAGCCAGCTTTCGTTCTTGGTTGGAAAGGCCAAAATGCCCTGATCGAATGGTAGAAAAACAGACATGTCTATACCGCTTAGAGCATTTCCAACAAAAGTTGAATGACTTTTGTGTCCGGATAATGCGTAAAATAAAAAACTCGGAGTGAATCATTGTCTCAATCAAAAACGGATCCACTCTGAAGCAAAGTGTAGCTTTAGAAAGTTACTGCAATGATCTTTTCAAATCTATTCCGGTTGAAAACGCGCAATGTGCAGAAAAACATCGTAGAAAAACAAAAGCCGCCCTTTATCGGGCGGCTTCTTATTTCATAACTGCCGTTTGATATCAATCATCGTTTCTTTTACGACGACGCTTCTTTTCAGGTCTATCACCCTGATCGGCATTATCGGCTTCTTCTGCTTTCGCAGATTCATCACGCGGAATTTCCTTACCGGTTTCCTGATCGACAACTTTCATTGACAAACGCACTTTGCCGCGTTCATCAAAGCCCATCAACTTAACCCAGACCTTCTGGCCTTCTTGAACCACATCTGTAGTTTTTGCAACGCGCTCTGAAGCCAGTTGCGAAATGTGAACCAAACCATCACGAGGGCCAAAGAAGTTAACAAAAGCGCCGAAATCAGCTGTTTTTACAACTGTACCTTCGTAAATTTCACCGACTTCCGGTTCGTCAACAATCGAATGGATCCAGCGTTTTGCAGCTTCGATGGTTTTTGCATCCGAAGAAGCGATTTTGACTGTGCCATCATCTTCAATGTTGATCTTAGCGCCCGTCTGTTCAACGATTTCGCGGATAACCTTACCGCCCGAACCGATAACATCACGGATTTTATCAACCGGAATATTCATCATTTCAATGCGCGGTGCAAATTCGCCCAGCTCGGCGCGTGCACCGGTCAAAGCTTTTGCCATTTCGCCGAGAATATGGATACGACCACCCTTGGCCTGGTCCAAAGCGACCTTCATGATTTCTTCGGTGATACCGTCAATCTTGATGTCCATCTGAAGCGATGTGATACCATTTTCTGTACCGGCAACCTTGAAATCCATATCGCCGAGATGATCTTCATCACCCAGAATATCGGAAAGAACCGCAAAACGGTCACCTTCCTTGATCAAGCCCATAGCAATACCGGCAACAGGACGCTGCAACGGAACGCCGGCATCCATCAAAGCAAGTGATGTACCGCAAACAGTCGCCATAGAGGACGAACCATTGGATTCTGTAATTTCAGACACTGCACGGATTGTGTAAGGGAAGCTTTCCTTGGCAGGAAGCATCGGATGGATAGCGCGCCATGCGAGCTTACCGTGGCCGATTTCACGACGACCGGGCGAACCGATACGGCCTGTTTCACCGACAGAAAACGGCGGGAAGTTGTAATGAAGAAGGAAAGTTTCCTTGTACATTCCGGTCAATGAATCAATATATTGTTCATCTTCACCAGTGCCCAATGTGGCAACAACGATAGCCTGTGTTTCACCACGGGTAAACAATGCCGAACCATGGGTCCGCGGCAAGACACCAACTTCCGAAACGATTGGCCGAACGGTGGAAAGATCGCGTCCATCAATACGGCTACCCGTATCGAGAATGTTCCAGCGGACGATTTTGGCCTGAAGATGCTTGAACACTGTGCCGATCTGTTCTGCACTATATTCTGGGTTGTCCTGACCTTCTGGAAGAAACTTGGCTACAACCTTGGCCTTCACCGCATCAACAGCTTCATAGCGAGCCTGTTTATCGGTGATCTGATAAGCCTTACGCAAATCTTTTTCAGCCAGTTTCAACATTTTCTTTTCAAGATCGGAAAGATCTTCTGCAGAAAAGTTCCGTGGTTCTTTGGCAGCAACTTCGGCCAATTTGATGATTGCATCAATAACCGGTTGGAAACCTTTCTGGCCGAACACAACGGCACCCAGCATCACGTCTTCCGGCAGTTCCTGTGCTTCCGATTCAACCATTAAAACGGCTTCGGAAGTTCCTGCAACGACGAGGTCAAGCTTCGATTCCGGCATTTCGTCGATATTCGGATTAAGAACGTATTGGCCATTAATGTAGCCCACACGTGCGCCACCGATCGGCCCCATGAACGGAACACCCGAAAGGGTCAGTGCTGCAGACGCTGCAACCATGGAAAGGATATCAGGATTGTTTTCCAGATCGTGCTGCATCACCGTAATGATAACCTGCGTATCATTTTTGTAGCCATCAGCAAAAAGCGGACGGATTGGACGGTCGATCAAACGGGATATCAGCGTTTCGCTTTCGCTCGGACGGCCTTCACGCTTGAAGTATCCACCCGGTATCTTACCGGCAGCGTAGGTTTTTTCCTGATAGTTTACGGTCAACGGGAAAAAATCCTGACCAGGCTTTGGCTCCTTGGCAGAAACGACGGTTGCCAAAACAACTGTTTCTCCATAGGTGGCAATCACTGCGCCATCAGCTTGACGGGCAACCTTGCCGGTTTCCAAAATAAGCGGGCGTCCTGCCCAATCAATCTCAACTTTATGAGTATTAAACATTTCTTGTCCTTGATTAACGCCATAAGCACCCTGCCTATAGCGTGTTCTTTCTTCGTGTCATGGGCAAGACAACAAGACGCATCGAGCTGTCATCCACCTCAAAGAGGTGAGAACCTGAAGCGGCTGGCAATCCTGCCCCATGACGGTTCCATATCATCAGCGGCTCAAACCGGCCATCTGATATTTTTGGGCGGGAAACCGTTGCCGATTTCCCGCCCGAATGCTTTTTAGCGGCGCAGGCCGAGTTTGCCGATCAAGGTTTGGTAGCGGCCGGCATCGATACCCTTAAGGTAATCGAGAAGGCGGCGACGCTGCGAAACCAACTTCAAAAGACCACGGCGGGAATGGTTATCCTTCTTGTGAGACTTGAAGTGTTCGGTAAGATTGGCAATACGTTCTGATAGAACAGCAACCTGTACTTCCGGTGAACCTGTGTCACCTTCCTTGGTTCCATATTCTTTAATCAAAGCCTGTTTGCGTTCAGCAGTAATCGACATCGTATCATCCTTTCAATAAAAGAGGGACATATGAGACGCCCCAGCCGGGATGTCGTCCAGCAGGGGTCAGTGAAACAACAGGATACCGCAAGGCACCTGTCAATGCCGATCCTATATAGGAATTTACGTGCGATTGCTAGTCCCCAGACCCGAAGCAATCGCTTATGCGGCAAGTTCAGGCATTGGCGCAACAATATCTGTCATCTATCGCTGTCCACATCATCATCGGTTTTCATCAATTGTTCCAGAAACCATAAGCCCGCAGCGCCCGGCGGCGTTTGCTTAAGCGTCACAGCATCAATCGGCACCGAGCGCGGCCACCCGTTGACATCCAATTGTTTAAGACGGTCACCGCCATATTGCCGAACCAGATTTTGCGGCAGTTCTGCCCAGCCAAAGCCTTGTTCGGCCATCTCCATAATAACCATATAATCCGATGCAGACCAGATATAGGGGCGAGTCTTTTCAGCGGTTTTAGACGGCGTCGTCAATCGGATCTGTCGCGCTGTGTAAAGTTGCGACGGTGTCAACAATTCCCGATTGGCCATTGGGTGGTTTTTACCGACATAAAGCGCCATTTCTGCGCGTATAGGAAGCCGTTTTACGCTGATATCGCTAGGATAATCGGCCATAGCCGCCAAAAGTCCTAATTGCGCGCGTCCACGCTGAAGGAGATCGACCACATAAGACGCCTCTGCATCAAGTATCTCCAACTCGGTATCGGGATAACGCGATGCAAAACGTTCCATCAAGCGATGTGTGGGACTGATCGGATAGGTATCCGACACCACAATCGCCAGACGTGGCTCGATGTCATCCGCCAATCTGATGCTTAATTCATCGAGCCGGTCGGCGGCATCAAGGATATCCTGCGCATACCAAAGCACTTTGCGCCCTTCTTCGGTCAAGACAGGATAGCGGCCACTGCGATCAAAAAGTATCAGCCCAAGATCGGTTTCAAGATGAGCGATTGCTGCGCTGATCGTCGACTGACTTTTCTGCAATTTTCGTGCTGCCGCAGAAAAAGAACCAAGTGCAGCAGCTTCCACAAAGGCCGTCAGCGATTCAGGTGCATAACGCATTATCCATTTCCTATCGTTTTTTTCGATACATCCTATTTTGATTATACTATAAAAATCGATCATTTTCATTTGGAAAAATCAACTTCGATAATACCAAGGAATGGAAAATGATAAACAAGCAGTTGGCGTTCAAAACCTACTGGGCTTGGTTTGCACTATTTATAGCCATCGTTGCAGAGGTGACAGGAACATCCTTCATGGCCGAGTCGGCCCGCCATGGCGGCTATATGGGTTTCGCTATCATGGCGATGGCTCTCGCGCTCTCCTATTACTTTTTAGCGCTTTCGGTGCGTCGAATTTCTGTCGGCGTCGCCTATGCGATTTGGGAAGGTCTTGGCCTGACTTTGCTGACGGTCGTTGGTGTTCTGATCTTCAAGGATGTTCTTTCCATACAGGAACTCATCGGCCTTGTTCTCGCGCTTATTGGAATTATTTGCGTCGCTTTGGGTGAGGAGCATTCATCATGACAATAACAGCAATCATCTATGTAACCCTATCAGCCTTTATCGACATTGGTGCCAATATGATGGTGGCCCGTTCAAAGGGCTTCCAAAAATTGGGCTGGGGCTTCGGCGCTATTATTTTGGTATGGATTGCCTTTGCTTTGCTCGGCCAAGCAGTCAAAACCATGGATCTCGCCATCGCCTATGCGATGTGGGGCGCTATCGGTGTGGTTGGCACCGCCGCCTGTGGACGCATTTTGTTCGGACATCGATTGAAACCGATCGGCTGGTTCGGCATCATTCTGGTAACGACCGCGGTCATATTTCTATCAACCGCGTAATTGCCAATGTCAGGTCACAGCACTAAAGCTGCCGTTATTCTTTGCGATGTACGGTTTTATGATAAAACGTGCCGACAAACTCGTCGGCACGTTTCATCAAGCCCTTGCGGCGCCTTCACACCTCGCTTAGACTACTTGAACGAATAAAAGTAGTTTTTGGGCAGGGAGGCCAATGCAGCAGAAAAATACAACTTTGGCGCCGTTTAAAAATGCTGCTTTCAGGAGCCTTTGGTCGGCCACGCTCGTGTCGAACCTTGGCGGCCTTATCCAAACGGTGGGCGCGGGATGGTTGATGACATTGATCACCACCTCAAACTCCATGGTTGGGCTGGTTCAGGGCGCAACGACGCTGCCGGTTGTTATTTTTTCGCTTATGGCTGGCGCCCTTGCCGACAATTTCAATCGACGCCAGATCATGTTGAGCGCACAGGCCATGATGATGATGGTGTCGATTGCGCTCGCGATCTTGACCTATATGGGACTTATCACGCCTTGGCTTCTTTTGTTATTCACCTTTCTGATCGGTTGTGGCTCTGCACTTTATAATCCGCCATGGCAGGCAACTGTCGGTGATATTGTGCCGCGGGAAGATATTCCCGCCGCTGTCACGCTGAATAGCGTCGGTTTCAACCTGATGCGCAGTGTCGGCCCTGCTGCTGGTGGTGCTATTGTGGCTGCTTTCGGCGGAGCAGCGGCATTTATATTTAATGCTTTCAGCTATATTCCCCTATTGGGCGCTTTATTTCTTTGGAAACCTCGCTACTCCGCCAAGACCCTACCCCGTGAGCGTCTGGTTGGTGCCATGTCGGATGGTTTGCGCTATGTCATGATGTCACCGCATCTGCTTAATATCATGACCCGCGCCTTTATGTTCGGCCTCGGTGGCATTGCCATATTGGCGCTTCTGCCGGTTGTCGCACGCGAGATGCTTGCCGGCGGCGCATTGTTATATGGAACGTTGCTGGGCTTCTTCGGTATCGGGGCGATTATAGCCGGTGTTATCAATTCAGGTATACGCCGTCGCTTTCGCTCTGAAACCATTGTGGCAAGTGCTTTTGTCGGCTTTGCCCTTTCATGCTTTCTTTTGGCAATAAGCCGTTCCCTTATTCTCACACATATTGTGTTGTTGCCGGCAGGTATGTGCTGGGTTCTGGCGCTGTCGCTTTTCAATGTTTCCGTTCAGCTTTCCACACCACGCTGGGTAGTGGCACGAGCCTTGGCGCTTTACCAGACAGCATCGTTTGGCGGCATGGCGCTTGGTAGCTGGCTTTGGGGTGCATTAGCCGATGGCTATTCACCAACCGTTGCGCTTTATATCTGTTCCGCCTTTTTGCTTCTTGGTGCGCTGGCCGGTTTGAAATTTGCCATTCATGAGATCCCCAGTATCAACCTTGATCCATTGGATCAGTTTCGTGAACCAGAACTTTTGCTCGATTTACAAGCCCGTAGCGGCCCGATCATGATTATGATTGATTATGAAATCACCGAGGCCGACCTGCCGGAATTCCTCGACACGATGACCTTAAGACGCAGAATACGTTTGCGCGACGGTGCACGCCAATGGGTTCTGTTAAGAGACCTCGAAAAACCGCATTGCTGGACGGAATCCTACCATATGCCGACTTGGGTGGATTATCTGCGTCATAACCATCGACGCACAAAGGCTGATGCCGAGGTGAATGAACGGTTGAGTAAACTGAACAAGGCACCTGAGGGTATTCGCGTTCACCGTATGATCGAACGTCAAACTGTCCCCCAGGCCAATGAAATGCATTTAAAGCACTCTCCCCATCATTTGCATTGACGGGAAGAACCATCATTAATTGTTAAAAACGAATACGCAGGCCGATATTACCGGATACGGACGAACTTGTGGCACCACCGGCACGGTATTCAACTTCACCAAAAACCGATGCTTTTTTACTGATCTTTGCATCTATTCCGGCACCAATTTTTGCCGTTGTGCCACTATAATCATTTTTAAAGCGATGTGATCTATTGATCGTAACCGTTTCAGAATCGACAAATTCATGTTCGACAGCCAAACGCACATAGGGTTTGACAGAACAACCATTTTTCAACGCATACTCACGGCCAATCACAACACCGGCTTCAATTTTAGCTGAGCTGCCGCGCCCCAATTTTGCACGCATACCATTATCGAGCTTGACCGTTTTATTTTCACTGGTGAAGAACGAGCCACGCAGATAAGGATTGATAAAGGTGGATGATGGCAATTCAAAACGGTATCCTGCCTCAAGCGCCCCACCTATCGCATTTTGCGAATAGCTGCCCGATGCCATGTCACCATTGGTCATACGTGCCTGTATGTCGCCTTTGAAACGATTGACCTTCAAGATACTATCAAAATAGAACCCGCTTTTGTCGAAATAGCTGGCAAAAATCGATGCGCTATAGCTGTCAATATCACTTTCACCACCACGTTCGTGTTTGACCTTATTGTCCGTATAAGAGACGATTCCCCCTATCAGCCACGTCCCGCGCGCGCCGTTGACGGATTTATCAACGCCGAACTCAATACCTTTCTGGTTCAGCCGATAGTCAGCCAAGCCATAAGCAAAATTGCTATGGCTGCCTATACCGCGTGTCCAGAAGCGCCAACCATCCAGATCCCTCTCGCCCGTTCCTATATTTCGCGTATGTAAGGTGGAAAGCTCGTTGTAAAAAATATTGTGCCCGACGGAAGCAATCGCCAGCATTGCATCTGTTGAAGGTGTGGTTTTGAGTTCCTCTGGCACGGGCAAAACCTGACCAGGCCCTGTTTCACCACTTACGCCGCCTCCAGCACCATTTTCACTGCTGGTTTCACCTTCATTGCCATTGCCCTCAGGTGTCTCGGGTTCGGTTGAAGGAAGGCCAAGATACCAGACACTGCCAGCCAAACCATCTTTGTCTTTGGCGGTGTAAAGCTGATACATATAGGCACCGCCATCGACATAGCGCGTCACGGCTCCGTTCTTGTCAACAAGCTGATAACGCGACCCTCCACTCTGATCTTGGATAAGATTGAGACTATTGCTTTCAGCTCGGGTAATTTCACTGCCGCTATCGCTGATCATCAGCGTATGATTACCGCTGCCTTTTTGTACGCTGATGAAATCTCCTACATTTTCTGCGACACTTGTATGAATCATAAAATTCAAGTTGCCGGACAATTCACCAATATTCATACGGCTAAAAGCCGCGCTATCCCCAAGAGGGATAGTGACAATTGTTCCCTGACCGGTCAATTTATCGATGGTGATATAATCGTCGTTGTTAAGCCCGTTATGGACACCCAGAAATGTTGTCTTGTCGTGCAAGTTGATAATGCCCGCAGAAGTACCGTCGCCAGCACCTGCCATCATTTCAATTCGCGCATTGTCATAAACATCCAGCTGGCCATTCATCTTTGCGTTGCTTGCACCCCACAATACCGAGCCATCGTGCAATGTCGCGTCGGTAATGCTTGAATCTTCAAAAATGTAGATGGAACCATAATCATATACTGTCGTATTGAAAACTTGACCTTCATACATGACGCGTTGATACCCATTGCCAGCAACGATCGTATCATAAGCAAACCCCGTACCTTCACCATTATCAATAACATATTGTACGCCGTCATTGACACGGGTTTGGCGCGCAATACCACCGTCAGACACCGTTTGCCTACCGCCATTAACAGTAGTTCCTACCGATACACCACTTCCAAACACATTTTCGAAGCCACCGAGTTCAATTTGTGTGCCAAAGGATTGCCCGCCATCATAGACACTCAGAGTGCCGTCATCACCGACGATGATATTTTGCGCCTTACCGGCTTCCATCGATTTATCTGCGCTATCGGAAGTAAAAATATGGATCTGGCCGCCATCTTGAACCGTAGAATCGGAAATAGCGCCGCCCGCCATCACGCTTACCACTGCGCCCTGATTAACCGTCCAGCCCTTTGCCGACGCTTGAAAATTGGGGTCGTAAGCACCGTCGCCGATCTGCGGCAATTTGCTGATAACCGCCTCGCTATCTGCGATCGTGCTATTATTCAATGTACCAAGAACAGAAACTTTTGCACCATTGGAAATAGTCCAATCTGTCAGCGTAGTATTCGGTGAGACTTCCAGGCAATCGTTGCTTCCAAGCGTCATCGCCGATGCATTGCCAGTGCTGATATTGGTCCGCTTACCACAAAATGTTTGAGCTTCTGCTTTGCCCGAAACGGCGAAAGACGATAAAATAGAAAATAGTGCCCCAGCCCAGAAAGCTTTTCCAGACACGAGTGGAGATGGCGTGCAAAGGCATGCACACGAGCCACGTAGATTCATAAAGTAACAACTCCGATAAAGACATCATCGCGCTCGATATCCCCCACCCGCTGTCTGCCGGAGAAATAAGAATAAGCGCATTTTTTTTCAGCAGGCTACCTAAATAAAAATCGGGTGTTTTGAAAATGATTTTCGCTCAAAGACAGCGAAGAAAGACTGAAATAAGCGTCGTTAGACCCATTATGTTTTTAAAATGTTTCAAATCGTTATATAATGGGACAGTTCTTAAGGGCGCGGCTATTTTGGCTTGGCTTATCAGCGCTTCAAAAGAATACGCAAATCGCATCGCAAAGCATAGTTGATTTGCAAAAACTATCGACCTGATGCTACCCGGCCAGCGCGTCTCAAGCTTTTGATTTGTCGCGGTATCTTATCTGATTGATGATTCACATCAATCGGGAACCGCTCTAAACAGCAAAGAGATGCGCGAAGGAAAGCGGAAGCAGCCAGGATATTTACAAACAGGGCAGACGATCAATTATTGATTGTAAAGACACGTTTTGGCTTGAATTGACCTTTTTCAATCATTCCAATAGCTAACAATTGACCTTTTTGCGTCACACATACTTCATCTTCGTCAATGGGGGCATCACGACCGCGCAGGATAACGGGGTTACCCATCTTTACGCGATGGGCCTGATCATCACTTAGTGCATATTGCGACAGGCATTCCAATGCTGCGCCGGTTTCGATCAACAGATCATCAATCTTGGAAAAATCGCGTTTTGGCAAGTTGCCATCTTCATCCGGCTCGCCTTTTTGCGGAGCGGCCGTTTCCAACTCTTCCAACGTTACGAAATCATCTTCGGAAAAAGGTGCCACTTCAATGCGGCGTAAATCTGCAATATGGCCGTAACATCCAAGCTCACGCCCCATGTCGCGCGCCAAAGAACGTACATACGTGCCTTTTCCACATTCCACTTCAAAGACTGAATGTCCCTCGGCATTTGTCTCAAGCAATTCCAGACTATCAATTTCGACTTCACGAGCCGGTATTTCAATCGTCTCACCTTCGCGGGCAAGGTCGTAGGCGCGGTTTCCGTCAATCTTGATGGCCGAAAATTGCGGCGGTGTTTGCATAATCACACCGATATAATGAGGCAAAATCGCCAAGATCTCATCTTCTGTCGGACGTTTTTCCGATGTTTTGGTTGCTTCGCCTTCAAGATCGTCCGTATTGCGTTCCTCACCCCAAGCTACATGGAACTGATAGACCTTGGTCCCCTCCATAACATAGGGAACTGTCTTTGTAGCTTCACCGAGCGCGATGGGCAGCATGCCTGAAGCCAACGGATCAAGTGTTCCAGCATGTCCGGCTTTTTCGGCATTGAACAACCATTTGATTTTCGAAACAGCTTCTGTCGACCCCATACCTTTAGGCTTATCCAAAACTACCCAGCCGGAAACCGGCCGACCTTTTTTCTTACGTTGGCGCGCCATGTTCTGCTTAGTCCTCTTGTTCGTCATCGTGACGCAAATCGCGTGCTACTTCGGGAGAACGGAGCAATGCATCAATTTTTGAAAAGTTGTCAAAACTTGTATCAAGCCGAAAACGGAATTCCGGCATATATTTCATCTGCCGCAAATCATGGCTGATTTCACCCCGGATAAAACGGGCATGATGGTTTAAGGCTTTTATCACCGGATCACTGTCAACATTGCCAAGCGGTGCCACAAAGCAGGTTGCTATCTTCAAATCTGGCGACATGCGCACTTCCGATACGGAAAGGACCACACCGTTTAAAACCGGATCAAGCAAGACGCCGCGTTGCAGCATGGTTGCAACAGCATGGCGCACCTGCTCGCCAACTCTTAATTGTCGTTGCGACGGCCCTGCATGTTTCATGAGAAAACCAACCTTTATGATCCGAGTTGAAACATCCGCACTCTGGCGTATGTTTCTTTTTGTTCTGATGTTTTGAAAGCCGTTTCAACCGCAATAAAGGCATAAACGGCTCTTTTGAACGTCCAGCGCTATCGCTTTATTTACCGGTAAAACCGGCAGAATCCGGCGGTGCCTTTTTCTGACACCGCCGAAACTGTTACAAGGTGCGGGTAATATGCTCGACGCGGAATGCTTCGATCGTATCGCCGGCGCGGATGTCTTCGTAATTTTCGAAAGCCATACCGCATTCCTGACCAACCTGCACTTCGTTGACCTCGTCCTTGAAACGCTTAAGTGTCTTAAGCTTGCCTTCATGGATAACAACGTTATCACGTATAAGGCGAACGCCTGCACCACGCTCCATTTTTCCTTCGGTAACACGGCAACCGGCAACCTTGCCGACCTTGGTGATATTGAAGACTTCCAGGATCTCGGCATTGCCAAGGAACGTCTCACGGCGCTCTGGCGATAGCATACCCGACATTGCCGCTTTCACGTCGTCCACCAGATCGTAGATGATGTTGTAATAGCGGATTTCGATGCCTTGCGCTTCAGCGGAATCCCGTGCCTGCTTATTCGCACGCACGTTAAAGCCGATAATGGCGGCATTAGACGCTTCGGCCAATGACACATCACTTTCCGTGATACCACCGGCACCGGCATGGACGATACGAGCACGAACCTCGTCATTGCCAAGTTTTTCAAGTGCAACACAGATAGCTTCCACCGAACCCTGCACATCGCCCTTGATGACAAGCGGGAATTCCTTGACACCACTGGCTTGCAACTGGTTCATCATCTGCTCGAGCGAACCACGTGAACCTGCCTGACGGGCAACGGCCTTCTCGCGAGCCAAACGCTGACGATATTCAGCGATTTCGCGCGCTTGCGATTCATTATTCACCACGGCAAAGCGGTCACCGGCCTGCGGCGTTCCTTGCATACCAAGAATTTCCACCGGCATAGATGGCCCGGCTTCCTTGATGTGATCGCCCCGATCGTTGATAAGCGCACGAACACGCCCCCATTCATTACCAGCAACAATAATATCAGAAGGATGCAATGTGCCTTTCTGCACCAAGACTGTGGCGACTGAACCACGGCCACGGTCAAGCTCGGCTTCAATAACGACGCCTTCAGCGGTACGATCCGGATCCGCCTTCAGGTCGAGGATTTCGGCCTGAAGCAAGATGGCCTCAAGAAGCTTATCGAGATTTTGACCGGTCTTGGCTGAAACTTCCACTTCCAGCACGTCACCACCCATTGTTTCGACAAAAACTTCATATTGCAAAAGCTCTGTACGAACCTTTTGTGCGTCAGCAGCGGGCTTATCGATTTTGTTGATTGCAACAATAATCGGTACGCCGGCAGCCTTGGCATGATTGATCGATTCAATCGTCTGCGGCATGACGCTATCATCGGCTGCGACAACCAGAACTGCAATATCCGTTGCCTGCGCACCACGAGCACGCATCGCAGTAAAGGCAGCATGGCCCGGAGTGTCGATGAATGTGATCTTCTGACCGTTTTGCACAACCTGATACGCACCAATATGCTGGGTAATACCACCGGCTTCACCCGAAACGACATTGGCTTTGCGGATTGCATCAAGCAAAGAGGTTTTGCCGTGATCGACGTGCCCCATAATGGTGACAACAGGGGGACGCGGTTGTAGCTTCCCTGTATCGTCGGCGACATTGAACAGACCTTCTTCAACATCAGACTCGGCAACACGCTTTACCGTATGGCCAAATTCCTCTGCAATCAATTGCGCCATATCGGCATCAATCACATCGCCAGGCTTCATCATCTGGCCTTGCTTCATCAGATATTTGATGACCTCAACAGAACGCTCGGCCATACGCTGTGCCAACTCCTGAATAGTAATCGTTTCTGGAAGCGTCACTTCACGCGAGATCTTCTCACGCGTTTCCTGCATTTGCGAACGTTTGAACTTTTCCTGCCGACGGCGCATTGCAGCCATGGAGCGACCACGAGCATTGCCATCATCATCAAGTGCGCTATTCAGCGTCAACTTGCCACGGCGCCGCTCATCGGCACCTTTGACAACCTTGGGGGTACGGACTTCCGGCTTCGCTGGCGCACCGCCACGACGGGCGCGACGTTCCTCGTCCTCTTCTTCGCCAGCACTGCGCTTGACAACAGGCGCAGCCGTACGCGGCTTGGTTATCGCTGCGGCATCCGAGACAGGCGGAACAGCTGCCTGAGCAGCAGGTGTGGCTGGCGCCTCAGCTGCCTTACGTGCTTCAGCCTCGGCACGTGCCTTGGCATCTTCTTCTGCCTGCTTACGCAAAATTTCTTCGCGCTCTTTTGCGCGCTCAGCCTCTTCAGCCGCACGCAATTTGGCATCTTCTTCAGCCTGCTTACGTTCTTCCTCAGCGCGAATACGCGCTTCTTCAAGGGCGCGCATACGCGCTTCCATTTCAGCCGATGAAAGATTGCTCTGCAAAGGCTGCTCAATGGCAGGCGGCGGCGTCTCGACATGCGGCTTCACATGCGGAGCAACATGAGGCTTGGTAACCACCTGCGGCGTTTCCGCTTTTTCATCAGGACGGGTTATCTTGCGCCGTTTCGTTTCGACAACGACAGCTTTGGTCCGACCATGGCTGAAATTCTGCTTAACCGTGCTTGTTTCCACGCCCGGACGTTTCAGCGTCAGCGTCTTTTTTGCTGTTGTTTTGTCGTTATTGTCTTCAGTCATTCCGTTTCCTTCACGGCTTCTACCGTCATCTTCTCAGGTTCATTGCGCTTAACCCCGCGATAGGCGACAAGTTTTCGCGCCGTCTTGATGAACCCGTCCGCAGCCTGCACATTCAATAGTGCAGCATGTACCACATGATTGTCACCAAAAGCCACACCCATTTCATCACCGGTGAATAAAGACATCACCGAAACTGTTTGTTTTGTCTGCAGCCTTGCGGCATGGATTGCCTGCGAGATTTTACGCCGGCCATCTTCCGCCGCCTCTACCGCATGTAATACCAAGCGCACTTGACCACTTCGTATGGCGGCATCCACCTTCGATGAACCCGTTACAACAGCGCCAGCCTTGCGCGCCATGGCCAAATTCCCCAACGCTGCCCTGACCAGAAGCTGGTCAACCAACTCCGACAGATTGCTTTCAACCGCGACTTCCTGTTTGAAACTGCGCGGAAAAGCCTTGCGCTTGATTGCATCCTCAAGGACTGGCCGCGAAGCAGAAACCCAAGCACCACGCCCCGGCAAATTACCTTTAATATCCGGAACAACCTGACCGTCGGGGCCCGCAACAAAGCGGATAAGCTCTTCAGCCGAGCCGCTTTTTCGCGTTACAATGCAGGTCCGATCATTCATCAGTTTATTCCAACACCCTATTGTGCGACAGCCTCTTCTTCAACAGGCTCTTCTTTTGCCAGGTCTTCTTCTGTCATCCAACCGGCTTTCAAACGCGCCGCGACAACCATCGCTTCCGCATCCGCACGGCTGATATCAAACGGGGTCAGGACACCGGCAAAATTTTGTGTTTCGCCATCTTTACGTTCGCGCCAACCAGCAAGATCATCCACGGCATAACCGGCAAAATCTTCGATGGTTTTGACACCGTCTTCACCGACAGCAACCAACATTGCCGTCGTCAGACCAGGCAATTCACGCAATTCGTCAGCAACACCGAGTTCTTTACGCTTGTTGTCAAGCTCTGCCTCTTTACGCTCAAGGAACTCTTTTGCGCGGTTCTGAATTTCCGAGGCGGTCTCTTCGTCAAAACCTTCTATCGAGCCGATTTCATCAAGCTCTACATAAGCGATCTCTTCGATTGAAGCGAAACCTTCGGAGGCGAGAACCTGACCAACCATTTCGTCAACATCCAGCGCTTCCATGAAGAGCTTGCTGCGCTCGGTGAACTCTTTTTGCCGATTTTCAGATTCTTCCTGCTCGGTCAGAATGTCAATATCCCAGCCCGTCAATTGCGAAGCCAGACGGACATTTTGACCGCGACGACCAATAGCAAGGCTCAGCTGATCATCAGGAACCACCACTTCAATACGTTCGGACTCCTCATCGAGAACAACTTTTGCCACTTCAGCTGGCTGCAAAGCATTAACAATAAAGCTTGCCGCATCTGGAGACCAAGGAATGATATCGATTTTCTCACCCTGCAGTTCACCAACAACAGCCTGCACACGGCTACCGCGCATACCAACGCAAGCACCGACAGGATCGATCGAACCATCACGTGACACCACTGCAATCTTCGCGCGTGAACCCGGATCACGAGCGACCGACTTGATTTCAATAATGCCATCATAGATTTCCGGCACTTCCATGGTGAAAAGCTTAGCCATGAATTGCGGATGGGTACGTGAAAGAAAAATCTGCGGACCACGCTGCTCACGACGTACATCATAAACAAATGCACGGATACGATCGCCATAACGAAATGCTTCGCGCGGGATAAGCTCGTCTCGACGAACAATCGCCTCACCGCGTCCAAGATCAACAATGACATTGCCATATTCGACGCGCTTGACCGTTCCCGAAATAATTTCGCCAACCTTGTCCTTGAACTCGTCAAACTGATGGTCACGTTCTGCTTCGCGTACTTTTTGCACAATCACCTGCTTGGCAGACTGGGCAGCAATACGACCGAAGTCCATAGGCGGCAGCGGATCGGACAGAAACTCGCCAACAACCGCATCAGGCTTGCGTCCAAGCGCGTCAACCAATGCGATCTGGGTTGCATAATCTTCAACCGTATCCACAACTTCAAGCAAGCGCTGCAATTTGATTTCGCCGGATTTAGAATTAATGTCGGCACGGATATTGGTCTCTTGACCATAGCGCGAACGGGCCGCTTTCTGGATAGCGTCCGCCATAGCAGCAATCACGATTTCACGGTCAATCGACTTTTCGCGGGCAACGGCATCTGCAATTTGCAGAAGTTCCAGCCTGTTAGCGCTTACAGCCATTGATTCTCTCCTTTTTTGTGCCGCCCCGCGGCATCGACCAAACTATTTCTTTTCTTCAACTTCATCCAACGGCGCAGCATCTTCCGATGCACCCAGATCATCATCAGGGATCAGCTGTTGGCGCAGAGCCTTATCTTTTTTCAAGGCATCTCGGATCAGTTCGTCCGTCAACACCAACCGACCATCGGTGACATCTACAAACGGAATACGCACGCTCATGGCCTCGCCATAAGCCGCCTTGTCGGTATTGAGTGTGAAAGCCTCGCCATCAACCTCGGAGATTACGCCACGAAATTTCCGTCGGCCATCAATCACAATACCGGTTTCAACCTTGGCAATATGTCCCTGCCAATGGACAAAATCAGACTTTCTCACCAATGGCCGGTCAATACCGGGCGATGAAACTTCAAGATGATACTTACGCTCAATCACATCTTCAACATCAAGAATAGGCGACACTGTACGACTAACGGTTTCACAATCCTCTATCGTCATGGTGCCGTCGGCGCGTTCCGCCATAATCTGCAGCGTAAGACCGTTGAGGCCTGACATCCTGACACGGACCAACCTGAAACCAAGCGGCTTCAAGACCGGCGCAATCAGCGCGGCCACACGGGCATCAATGCCATTTTCTTCGAACAAGCGCGCTTCATCAATATCAATCAACCGTTCAGCTGCACACATCTCGTTCTGTTCCAAATTAACCTCATAGCCCGTCCTGGAAACAAAAAAGAGCGGGTCCGGGCGGCCCACTCTTCATCAGAAGATCAAGAATTTCCTTCTATATACGCTTAAAAGAAGTTCTTTTCAAGTCATTCATTAAGCGCTTTAACGAGATTATCCAAAGACTGCACCAAGCAGGCTCGTGACCTAACGCTTGATAAACGTCAGATAGGCTGCACTACGGCCCTCTCGAAAAGCTTTGGCCTCATATCGGGTTCCTGGCCAAGCCTCATAAGGCGTTTTCCAATCCTGCGGCCCTTCGGCCTGCCATTCAAATGCGTCATGTCGGGCGCAATGATAAAGCGTCCAATTTACGTAGGTATCAATATCACTGGCAAAGCGAAACTTTGTACCGGGTTTTAATACGCGTGCAAACCGGTCAAGATTCTTGTCACTGACAAAGCGACGTTTCCAGTGCTTCTTTTTGGGCCAAGGATCTGGATAAAAAAGGTCGATACCATCGAGCGAAACCGGGGGCATCCAATCAAGCAGACGCGTTGCATCATCATCATAGAGACGAATATGGTTCTGCCGGTCAACGCGACCGTCCAAACCGGCAAGCATTTTCGCCATTCCATTCACGAAAGGCTCTACCCCGATAAAACCCGTCTCAGGATACCGATCCATTTCGTGCAGCAAGTGCTCTCCACCGCCAAAACCAATCTCCAAACGCACCTTGCCAGCCTCTGCCTTGAAGAGATCCGCAAGCTTTGCTGGGGCGGGCTTTTCAAGGTCAAGCTTTAATGCTGGAAGAAGTGTTTCGGCACGTGTCAACTGGCCGTCGCGCAGGGCTTTACCATGACGACGACCGTAAAACGCTTCGCTTGCACGTTGTTTGCGATTTTCCATTACGCTTTGATCGCAGACTTGAGAGCCTTTACAAGATCTGTTCTTTCCCAGGAGAATGAACCATCTCGCCCCGGCTTACGGCCAAAATGGCCATAGGCCGACGTCTTGGCATAAATGGCCTTATTCAAATCAAGATGCTTGCGAATGCCCGTCGGGGACAAATCCATCGTTTTGCGGATAGCCGCTTCGACCGCACTTTCATCGACCTTGCCGGTTCCGTGTAGGTTGACATAGATAGACAAGGGTTGCGCCACTCCGATTGCGTAGGAAATCTGGATGGTGCAACGTTCGGCCAGATCAGCAGCAACAACATTTTTGGCAAGATAACGCGCGGCGTATGCCGCGGAACGGTCAACCTTTGTTGTGTCCTTGCCGGAAAACGCACCACCACCATGCGGAGCTGCACCACCATAGGTGTCAACAATGATCTTGCGACCGGTCAACCCTGCATCACCATCGGGGCCGCCAATGACGAATTTTCCGGTTGGATTGATGTACCAATTGCAATCATCGGCAATTGCAATATCACTGAGAGCGGTACGGATATAGGGCTCCACCACAGAACGCACTTTTTTAGAATCCCAGCTGGCATCGATGTGTTGCGTTGACAGCACGATGGATGTCACTTCCGTCGGATGGCCATTTTCATACCGCACAGTCACCTGACTTTTGGCATCAGGACCGAGTTTTCCAGCTTCACCCTCATCCATATGACGGGCGATAGCTAGGAGTTCCAGAATTTTATGGGCATAATAGATCGGCGCTGGCATAAGATCGGGCGTTTCGCGGCATGCATAGCCGAACATGATACCCTGATCGCCCGCACCTTCTTCACCCTGCCGATCGGCTGCATTGTCAACGCCCTGTGCGATGTCAGCAGATTGCGGATGCAACAATACGTCAATCTTTACGGTCTTCCAGTGAAAACCTTCCTGTTCATATCCGATAGCACGGATTGCGCGGCGCGCGGCCGCGCGGAAACGGGAAGGATTGATAAGCGGATGCCCCGCCTTATCATGCACCAATTTGCCATTTTTATCTTTTTTCAAAAGGGTATCCGGCACCCGTACTTCACCCGCAATGACCACACGATTGGTGGTGGCAAGGGTTTCACACGCAATACGTACAGACCAAGGATCAACGCCGGTTTTGCGCGCTTCCTTATAGATCATATCGACGATTTCATCGGAAATGCGGTCACAAACTTTGTCGGGGTGACCTTCAGATACGGATTCACTAGTGAAAAGATAATTTTGATGCGACACGGGAAACCCCTCTTGAAAGAAAAACGTCTACATCCTCTTCAGACGCCCTGTAGAGAACAGCGACGCATTCTATTTGCCAAGCTTGCCGCCTTTCGTCAATGCTGTTTTACCGCTATCTATTGAAATAAGCGTGATGTTTCCGAGCCGTTTGGGCGATGATAATAACGCGTTTAGCATTTTATTGCGTCGACACGACAGGCATCATCTTTTTGTTTTCTCGCGCGTGTGGTTATACGAAAAACAGTTCGCTTTTTAAGGGTACGCGCCATAGGTCAAATTATTTAAAGACATTGAGCGAATAGGTTCACCATCGCACAATCGAAGATTGCAACGGCCATCTTTTCTGAAAATATTATTTCAACGAATAAAAACGTTTTCAACGTACGGGCTGGATTGTAAAAACATATACACAGCCTGACAATGCCAAAGGGCACGAATATTAACTCGAATATCAGAGCTTATCGGTCGTTTCGTCTTCCGACAAAGCCTTTGCCAGATCAATGATCTTACGGCGAACCTTGGGGTCTTTGATATTGGTAAATGCACGCATCAATTGGATACCTTCGCTGCTTGAGCAAAAATCCATGAAGCTGTTATCGCTCTCACCAAAACCTTCTAAAGGTCGGCTACCTGGGGCTTCCTCGAAGAAATACGAAACCGGCACATCCATAATTTCGGAAATTGCCTGTAACCGGCTGGCGCCAACGCGATTGGTGCCTTTTTCATATTTCTGGATTTGCTGGAAGGTGATCCCAAGCTGTTCGCCAAGCTTTTCCTGGCTAAGTCCAAGCATATTTCGTCTCAACCTAATACGGCTTCCAACATAGATATCCGTCGGATCAGGCTTTTTTTTCAGTGCGGTCATGATTCAGCTCTTTACTTCAATACTTTCCAGCATCACCGGTCTGAAACCGGTGCAGGGCCATTGAAAATTCAAGGGTTAAGGCATTAGTCCCCCGCAGAACGTCGCCGCCCGGCATAACATAGCATTGCTCATTAATTGTCAATTGACCGACGGGGATTTGAACGCCCTAATATTATACTAAATATCAGTATAACAGCAATTATAACGAAAGCGTGGAAAAAATTCGGTCCTTTGTACCAGATTGGAACAATGGCTGGGGGTATCGGAACATCCAAAAAACCTACCTTGTTTTGTCCGAGTGATGCAACGATTCGTCCATATGGGTCAACAACTGCCGATATACCATTATTGGCAGCGCGGATCAAAGGAATGCCAAGTTCGACTGCACGCAAACGTGCCTGATCAAAATGTTGAAAAGGCCCCGGAGTTACGCCGAACCAGGCATCATTGGTGACATTCAATATCGCGTCTGGGGCAGGTCCCTGATAATCTAGACCATAGGGGAATATAACTTCGTAGCAAATCAAGGGCAGATAGACAAAACCATTTGGCAATGTGACGGTTTTGCGACCTTCTCCCGCCGTATAACCACCTACTGTATCAGCAATTCCGCGTAATCCAATCTTATCAAAAAGGCTTTGATAGGGTAAATATTCACCAAAAGGCACCAAATGTACTTTATCGGAAGCATCTAATATCTGACCATTGCCGTCGATGACTTCGATCGTATTGAAATAATGCTTTTCTTCATCTTCCGGTCCACCATCACTTCTGACAGCACCGACAATAGCAAATTGTTGTGGCTTTAGAGTGGAAGCAATGCGCATTTTGGCTGCTGGAACGTAATCAAGAATATAGGGTACCGACGTTTCCGGCCAAATAACCATTTCAGGTTCTGCCGAACCAGCACGATTTGGCGCTTCGCTGAGCTTTAAATGCGCATCGAACATGGCCATACGAACCTGACTATCGAGCTTTTCGCTTTGTTCGATGGATGGCTGAACCAGCCGCACCCAACGCTGCACCTGGTTATAGTCGGCAATTTGCGGTATGTTGCTCATACGATACAAACCGAAGCCGACTTGTGCACAAAGCAACATGATGGCCATAGCCAAAGCAAACGCCTTGCGTTCCCCGGTTAAGAAGACAACCGGTACACAATAAATCAATACAACCAGTGCATTCATGCCATAGAGGCCAACGACAGCTGCCGACTGCATGAGCAAAGGAAAAGGCATTGCCGTATAGCCGATAGCCCCCCACGGAAAACCGGTCAGCAACGTCCCCCTCAAATATTCACCAACACCGAGTGCAAATGCGAGTGCAAAAAACCGCGACGGCCCGGCACGCCAAAGCAACATCGCGATTATGCCCGCAAATGCCCAATAAAGCGCGAGATATGCGGGAAGGCCAAACACCGCGAAAGGAATAGCCCATGCAAAAGCAATTGGATCAACGAGCATGGCATGACTCAGCCACCAAAGACCGAAAACGAAATAGCCGAAACCGAAACTCCAACAAGTGAGCGCGGCCAACTGCAAACGCTTTTTACGCAGCGGTGTTTTTGCAATGCCGTCGAGCAAAATGACCAAGATTGGAAAGGTCAGAAAGCTGATGGGGGTGAGATAGAACGGCGTGAGTGCAAAGGATGTGGCCGCGCCACAGATCAATGCGACGGACTGCCGTTTCCAACCGTTCAGTTGCTGCAGATACGCTGCGATACCAGTCATTCTACCCCTGCACTTAACGGTTTTTCAAACACCTCTTGCGCGGCTGCACGAAATCTTTCAACCGCGCTCGAGTTCAAAATCAAGCCACCCTGAACCTATAAGAGTGGAACATTCCTTAAAGAGCAATCGCCTTTTAAGGCGATGTTTTTAATCCTTAGACGACGACTTCTCAGAAAGACTTTTGCGTTCATCGTCTGGAATTCGCTGAATACGTATGCGCTTGATCCGACGCTTATCTGCCTCGAGAATACGGATACGATAGCCTGGAACGGGTTCTACCAATTCACCCTTGGCAGGAATCCGGTCCAATACCGATACAATCAATCCACCGATCGTATCAACATCTTCACCATGTTCCTTGACATCGAAATCAGGACCGAGTGCTTCCTCGACATCCTCAAGTTCGGCGCTGGCATCAACCAGCCACTTATTATCCGGCTCACGAATGATCAGAATATCGACGTCGTCATGTTCATCCTCAATATCACCGACGACAAGTTCGACGATATCTTCCATGGATGCCAAACCGTCTGTGCCGCCATATTCATCGATAACCAACGCCATCTGCGTACGCGTGGCCTGCATCCGTGTTAAAAGCTGGCTCGCCAGCATGGAGCCTGGCACAAACAGTACCGTGCGAATGAGATCAAGTTGTCCGATTGGCTGACAAAAATCCACATGGGATAAATCCAATGCGCCGTCTTTTTTTCCCGGACGTGCTGAACGGGTAATAAAGTTCAACACGTCGCGAATATGGATCATGCCACGAGGATCATCCATGCTTTCGGCATATACCGGCATACGCGAATGTCCCGACTTTTCGAACTGGTCCAACGCTTCTGTCAACGTGGTGTTGATTTCCAAAGCCTCGATTTCAGACCGAGGTATCATCACATCTTCCACCCGCGTTTCGCGAAGCCGTAGAATATTGTTGAGCATGATACGCTCTTCGGGTGAAAATAATGCGTTTTCATCATTATTATCCGCGGCTAACGCATCTGTCAGATCGTCCCGCAAGGAAGAGTTATTGCGCGCACGTAAAAATGGAAAAAGATTGCCAAGCAATGAACGCTTTTCCGCATTTTGCGTGCGCTGCGGACTCTGCCCCTCACTATCCTGTGAGGGATCGGCATTATTCGAACTGTTTGTTTTTTCTGTCATGATCCCGAAATCTTCTGGTGTTTTTGCTTATCAAACCAGAGAATATATCCCAATATTATATTGACGCTCTATTAACTTCAATTGTGTTCTTTTTAAAACGATACCGCATAAGGATCTGCAATAGCAAGACTATGCAGAATTTCTCTTTCCAGTTGCTCCATTTGTTCGGCATCCTCATCATTTTCATGATCGTAGCCCATAAGGTGGAGGAGCCCATGAACCAGCAAATGGCTGAGATGATCTTCAAAGCGCTTATTTTCTTCGTCCGCTTCACGGGTCACAGTTTCACAGGCAACAATAATATCACCCAACATCGGCCCCGCTTTATCTCCTGCTTTAACTGGAAATGCCGGAAAAGATAGAACATTCGTCGCTTTGTCAATTCGACGCCATTCAGCATTAATCCGGCGGATCTCATCATCATTGGTGAAGACGAGGCTCAGCTCACTTTCCAAATCTTCTAAACCTAGTCGCTTCAACGTGGCGGTCAGCGCTGCTTCGACAATGCTTTGTAGCACGTGCTGTTCCGCCCAGCCTTCGCTTGCGATGGCAATATCCGTCGATACTGTCATTTTCCGTCGCTCGCAGCTGTCGCATTGCCTTGTCGGCGTTTTTCAGCCTGCTCACGCGCATCACGGTCATAGGCCGTGACAATGGCGGCTACCAGAGGATGACGAACAACATCTTTCTCGTTGAACCTCACCGTGACAATATTTTCGACATTGCCCAAAATCCGCATCGCTTCGGTTAATCCGGATCGTTGCCCGGCAGGAAGATCAACCTGACTTGGATCACCGGTGACGATCATTCGCGCACCTTCGCCTAACCGCGTTAAAAACATTTTCATCTGCATCGATGTGGTATTTTGCGCTTCGTCAAGGATAACGGCGGAATGAGCCAATGTGCGCCCGCGCATAAAAGCAAGCGGCGCAATTTCTATCACACCGGCAGCCAAAGCCCGTTCAACCTTTTCAGCCGGCATCATATCGTATAAAGCGTCATAAAGGGGACGCAGATAGGGATCGACTTTTTCCTTCATATCGCCTGGCAGAAAGCCAAGCCTTTCGCCCGCCTCCACCGCTGGACGAGAAAGAATAATGCGTTCTACCACGCCACGCTCAAGCAGCATTGCAGCATGGGCGACAGCAAGATAGGTTTTACCTGTTCCAGCCGGACCAACACCGAAAACCAGCTCTGCCCGTTCCAACGCCCGCATATAGGCATCCTGCGTCGGAGTGCGGGCATAAATCGTTTTTTTACGCGTCGAAATGCGCGCGATGGCCAATTTGGCGGCTGCTTGTTCCATCGTCGGAAGCTCCAATTGGTCATCTGCCGCACCAGCCATGGCGATTGCGCCATCAACATCCGAAAGGCCGGGCTCTTGCCCGCTCTTTACCAGGCCATAGAGCTGATCAAGCGCCTGACGTGCGATCTCCGTTTCCGCGGAAGCGCCCCGAATGGAAACCTCGTTTCCCTGAGCACGCACGTCAACACCAAGCTTTTGCTCGATGCGGGCCAGATTTTCGTCGAATTTTCCGAAAACGGCGCTGGCATGGCGGTTTGTTTCGAATGTCAAAACAATATGCGCCATATCAGATGCGCCAGTCCGGCTGTCGGTAATATCAGATTTGGATTTGCCTGTCGGCTTTTTGCCGGTTGAAGTGTTCAACCCGTTCTCCTGAAAAAAACTCACTCAGCTTTAATATAGTGCGGATTATCGAAAGTGAAACACATTTTGTCACTGGGAAGTTTTGTCATACCGAATTTCCGTGTTTCGGCTATGCAACGGTAACGCCGAACAAACTATTTGACCGCGCATCCTGCAGATCAACTTGAATAATATCACCAATCTTGGCGTCGGTCGTGACTGCTACAGGCAGAAGCCATGGTGAACGCCCCATCATTTGTCCGTCATGCCTTCCGGCCTTTTCGATCAGCACGTCTGTGGCCTGCCCGACCTTGGAGCGTAAAAATGCATGCTGTTGATCAAGCAACAGCGCCTGCAAACGCTGTAAGCGCTCATCTTTGACTTTTTCTTCGACATGGCCTTTCATCGATGCTCCGGGGGTTCCCGGCCTTGGAGAATATTTGAAAGAATAGGCAGTGCTATAGCCGACATGCTCAATCAGTTTGATTGTATCTTCAAAGTCTTCATCTGTTTCACCCGGAAAACCGATAATAAAATCACCTGAAAATGCTATATCGGGCCGAACAGAACGGATGCGGTCAATCAAAGCGAGATAATCAGCCGCCTTGTGCTGCCTGTTCATCGCCTTCAGGATACGATCCGAACCGGATTGTACCGGCAGATGAAGATAGGGCATCAACATGTCCAAATCGCGATGGGCAGCAATCAGGCTGTCATCCATATCGCGCGGATGGCTCGTTGTATAACGGAGCCGCTTGACACCCTCAATTTCTGCCAGATGGTAGAGCAGTTCGCCCAGCCGCCATGTTTTGCCATCCGTGCCCGCACCATGCCAACCATTCACATTCTGGCCAAGAAGCGTTATTTCACGCACTCCGGCATCGACCAGTTGCCGAGCTTCTTCGGTTATCTGTTCAACACTGCGCGAAACCTCGGCCCCGCGTGTATATGGGACAACGCAGAACGTACAGAATTTGTCGCAACCCTCTTGGACGGTCAAAAAAGCACTTACACCGCGTTTTTGCACTGCACGCCGATTATGGGCGGGCAAATGGGCAAATTTGTCTTCAACGGCATATTCCGTTTCAACAACCTTTTTGCCTTGCTTGACCTTCTGCAACAACTCCGGCAATCGATGATAGGTTTGCGGGCCGACAACCAAGTCGACGCCGGGCGCACGACGGAGGATTTCCTCGCCTTCAGCCTGCGCAACGCAGCCCGTAACACCAATGGTCAATGGCCTGGAGGGCATTCTCTTTTGCCGAAGAACACGCAACCGCCCCAAATCGGAATAGAGCTTTTCAGCGGCTTTTTCACGGATATGACATGTATTGACCAAGATGAGATCAGCGTCATCAGGGGTTTCTGTTGCAACATAGCCTTCGGCGTCAAGGCTGTCGCTCATCCGCTGGCTGTCATAGACATTCATCTGACACCCATAGGTCTTGATAAAAACCTTACGGGTATTGTCGATCTGATTTTTTTGGTTTGCTTCGCTCATAGCGCGCTTCTAGCCGTTTTTCGGGCAAATCTCAATCTTTTTGCTGAAAACTTCTTCGCATAATCAAAGCATCACTCCGCCCAGCAGAAGTTTCATAGTAAGCAGGCCGACGCCCAACTTCAACAAAGCCAAAACGCTTATAAAGTTGCAGTGCAGAACCGTTACTTTCATCCACTTCAAGGAACAAGGCTGTCGCCCGTTCGTGATGGAGATGGCGCAAGACTGCGTCCATTAAGCGCTGGCCAACACCTCTGCCCCTAAAGTTGGGGTGCACTGCAATGGTGATGATTTCAGCCTCATCGACGATCAATCGACACAAGACAAAGCCCAATATTCTGTTTGGTTGCCCGACAAGACGTAATAGAAAGCCAAAAACCTGCCGATCCAAAAGGAACCCGCTGAATGTATCCTCATCCCAAACATGAAGAAAAGAGTGACGATGGATGTCATGAAGCAACGCACTGTCGTCCGTCGTGATAGGCGAAACCGAAAAATTGTTTTTGGCAAAAGGAAAGCCGATCATGCCTGCGTCCTGGGCAGGGCATAGCCTGTTTGCGGTTTGGCATCAGCATCGCGCAAATATAAAGGTTTCGGACGACCGTCAGCGTCTTTTAACGCACCAAGGGCGGAATAGGTCAAAACATCGGCGCTTTCGATCACAAAAATATTGGCAATAGCATCGTCTTGCATGCTGGCGATAAGATTTGCTGCAGGCCCCGAAAGCACAAAATCTGGCATCAGTGACAGGACACAATCGGTGCGAGTTTGCAAATAAGGCGTTTTGAGAGGCTTTGAATCTGCACAAAAGTCCTGACGATAAACCATGTCGCGCCCGGCATCGATCAAGGCGGTAACGCCGCGATTTGCGTGCGCCTGTTGTGCCTCATAGGCTATTGCTTCAAGTGAACTGACACCGATAGCCGGTTTTTGCAAAGCGAGCGATAGTGCACGTGCAGTTGAAACACCGATCCTGACACCTGTAAATGAACCGGGGCCGATATTGACAATGAACTTGTCGACCATCGCCAAGGCCAACTCAGATTGCTGAAGCGCAAGCGTTATTTGGCCAACCAGTTTTTCCGCATGTCCCTTGCCAATGGTCTCACTGACACGCGCCCGCTGCTTGCCATCTTCGACAATAGCAACAGCGCAATTATTGGAAGCTGTATCAATCGCAAGTGTTATCATCACGCTGTTTTAAATCATTGTTTGGCGAAACGAAAGAATACAGTCTTTAAAATTCTCTCTTTTCTAGAGCGGTTCCTGATTGCTATGAATCATCAATCGGATGAGATACCGCGACAAATCAAAAGCTTGAGACGCGCCGGCCGGATAGCATCAGGTCGGAAAGCGCTTTAAACATGGTGATGTCCAACGTGAGAATATCATGGTGATCCGTGACAGAAGCAGCTCGAACGCCCTGGCGGCGTGTGGATGCCAGCGGAAATAACCATGTCTGTTCAGCGACAACATGGATTGGAGCAATTTTATACCGGTCGGAGACCCAATTTATATAGCCATGGCCATCGGCGGAACCTGGGCAACAGGCGTGCCCCGTAAAACCTCAAGAAAATCAGCACACCATCGAGCAACATTATTCCGATCCAATTGTTCCTTCATAGGGTGCCATCTCTGGATTCTCTCTTCCAAAGACATAGAAAGTGCGCGCGCAATGGCATCACTCATTGCGTCTCTGTCATAAGGATTGACGAGAAGAGCATTCTTCAACTCACGTGCCGCGCCAGCAAAACGCGATAATACAAGAACACCGGGGTCTTCAGGGTTTTGTGCAGCTACATATTCTTTTGCGACCAAATTCATCCCATCACGCAATGGAGTGACCAGCCCAACTCTCGCAGCCCGGTATAGGCCTGCCAAAACATCTCGTTGCGTCGACTGATTGACGTAGCGTATCGGCGTCCAATCAATGCGGCCATGATCACCATTGATACGCCCGGCCAGTTCTGCAACCCGTTTCTGCATCGTCTCATATTCAGCAACATCACTGCGAGATTTCGGCGTAATTTGTAAGAAAGTGACGCGCCCTCGGCTTCCCGGATATGATTGGATAAAGCGTTCATACGCCTCCAAACGATGAATGATGCCCTTCGAATAATCCAGCCGATCAACGCCAATAATAAGATCTCTTTCACCCAGGCTTTGCTTCATGCGATTCAATTTATGATTATTGCTGTTATTCGCAGCCATTGCGGCAAAATCAGCAGTATCAATGCCTATCGGAAAGGCAGCGGCATGAAATGCCTGATTATACGCATAAAAACGTCCGTCCTCTCCTCTTCCGCCCACGCCTTCGCGTTCAAGACAATTGGTGAAATTATCAACATCATGATCGGTCTGAAAGCCGACAACGTCATATGCCGCCAAGCCGCGTAATATGGTTTCGTGGACCGGCAAGGTGAAGAACACATCCGCTGGCGGCCAAGGGATATGCATGAAAAAACCGATGGGATTTGAAATACCGATCTGGCGCAGTTCTGACGCTAACGGGATCAAATGGTAGTCATGAACCCAGATAATATCATCCGGTTCAATCAACGGCGCAAGCTTTTCCGCAAACAGCCGATTAACCCGAAAATATCCCGACATATCCTGACGCGCATAATCAATCAAATCAATGCGGTAGTGGCAGAGCGGCCACAACATCCGATTGGCAAACCCCGCATAATACTCTTCCATATCACGGCGGGATAAATCCATCAGCGCATATTGTATGCGACCATTCTGCTGCATCGAGATTTCCGGTTTCTTGGCGGCCGACATTGTTTTTCCAGACCACCCCATCCAAATGCCACCCTGTTTTTGCAAGGCAGCATGGAGGGCTACAGCTAGCCCTCCTGCCGGAAGATCGCCGTTTTTCTCCGGCAGCGGTACGCGGTTGGAAACAACAATGATACGGCTCATAACAACCGACTTTCAAGCCATTTACGCAAGCTCTGAGGCGTCGGCAAGCTGCAAACGGCGGCACTCATAGGCAATCTTCTGCCAATGCTCACCGATAGACCACCAAAATTTCGTGCCGTGACAAACATCGACTCATCTGTCAGGTCATCGCCGAAACAAATAGGTCGGCGCTCGGCAAAAGAAGGATCTTTCATGAAGAAACGGAGGGCTTTTCCCTTGTCTGGCGCTGCCGGTTTCAATTCCACCACCATGCGACCGCGTTGGGCAGCATAGTTCGGGCCAGCCATGTTTAACGCCTTGACGATCAGATCGCCCGCAATGGGTTGAAGTTCAGGATTTTGCCGGAAGTGAAGCGCGATCGCCGCCCCTTTATCCTCGATGAGCAGCCCATTCCAATTTTCAACTTCACGTTTCAGGAACTTTTTTGCCTGGTCAAAGCGCAACGATGTCGGGCAACGGTGATAGAGGCCCTGAGCATCCCTTATCTCTGCACCATGTAGGCCCGCCACCGGCAGGCGTACGCCAAGCAGACGGTCGGCATCCGAAATGCTGCGGCCTGTCACGAGAGCAAGCGCGCCATCCAATTTGGCATATAATTTTTGCAGTGTCCGTCCCAAATCTGTCGGGACGACCACTTGGTCGGGCGTACTGGCTATGTCGATCAGCGTGCCATCGATATCAAGGAAAAGCGCGACAGACTCCATATTTGTCCTCCCGAAGCTTTGATATTGGAATATTGGGTTTTGGGTGTATTGTTCAATTTGCATCATGGCGAGTGAATTAGGGTTTTGCTTATGGACGGCAAGTTTTTTTTTAATGGAACCTTATGACGCCTGATGCGTTAGCACGATGTAGTAAATTCAAGCGGAGATAGTTATGATTAAGAACCACAAAACCCGTAATGATATGGCTTCGAATGCCAAAACGACTGCAGTCGCCCTGCTGAACAAGAACCTTGCCAATATGATTGATCTTGCTTTGATTACCAAGCAAGCCCATTGGAACTTAAAGGGTCCCAATTTCATTGGCGTCCATGAAATGCTTGACGGCTTCCGCGACACTCTTGATGAGCATGTCGATATCATTGCGGAGCGTGCAGTGCAACTTGGTGCAACAGCACTCGGCACCACTCAAACAGTGAATGAGACTTCAAGTTTGAAAGATTATCCGACTGACATCTATAAAGTGCATGATCATTTGTTAGCTTTGATCGAGCGTTATGGCGATGCTGCAAATGAAATGCGTAAGGCAATCGACGAAGCCGATGAAGCTGGCGATGCGGATACAGCCGATATCTTCACCGCCGCTTCGCGCGATCTTGATAAGAACCTATGGTTTCTGGAAGCACATATCCAGGAAAGCTAAGTTCGATCAACAAATATCCTACTTTGAAGCAATGGCGCTCGGTAAACAACCGAGCGCTTTTTTGTTAAATTGGCAATTTCGTATCTATCCGATAGTCGAGCCGTCTTTCCGCAAAGCCTGTGTGCAATCTATTTTTTGAGGATTCAAAGAGTGCAATAGCTCAACATCTGGGGATAATGCCACGCACTTTGAGTGAGAAAACCACGTTGGAACTGTCGATCGCGGTGAATAAATCTAAACCGACGCAGTTTCGACTTCTTGTGAACGTCGCCTGTCCGAGAATTTGAATAGGTTCCGACCAAAGGGTGTTTACAGCCATCACTCTAAGCCATGCGGTTGTCTTCTCGGAAGCATCAAACTCAATCGCATGGTGCACTGATCATTTTGAATCGTAACCAAAACAAAAAGCCCCGCAATGCGGGGCTTTTCACTTTTCTCAATCGCACTGTCAATGACAGCTGCAATCTTTAATGCCTATTGAGCGGGTGCTGCCGGTTCAGTTTCCGCAGCAGGAGCAGGAGCTCCACCAGGCAACTGATCCAACAGATCCGGCTGAATGATACGGCCTGAACCACCCATCATATTGTAGTTAAGATGGGAAATCGCCCACCATGTACCGCCAATAATGACGAATACACAGACAGCAGCAAACCACATTGAGCCAACATTCCACTTGGCATCTGGCCCCTGATTGAGGTGCAGAAAGAAAACAATCTGAACCACGATCTGGATCAAAGCCATACCGATAAGGTAGATGACCTTGGTGCTGACAGCCCAGTTATCAAGCATGCCCTGCATAACAGGAATGAATGATGCGAGGGTCAAAATGACGGCTAAGATAAAGCCGACCATGTATTTACCGGTGCTTGCACCGTGTGCTTCATCATGTGCGCTCATTACAGTGCTCCCAGAAGATAGACAGCGGTAAAGACGCCAACCCAGACGATGTCAAGGAAGTGCCAGAAGATAGACAAGCAAGCCAAACGTGTCTTGTTGTCTTCATCCAGACCACGGCGGCTTAGATGTACAAACATCAATGCCATCCAGATCAGACCGGTTGTGACGTGTAGACCGTGTGTGCCGACCAACACAAAGAAGGCTGACCAATAGGCGGAAAGAACTTCTTTACCGAAAATTTTCAGGCCGGTTTCAGGATCAATACCGGCATAGGCAGCTGGATCGAAATAGAACACTTCACCAAGAAGATGATGAAACTCGTAAATTTCCATTCCGATAAAGCAGGCGCCGAGAATGAAGGTAATACCGAGCCAGGTTTTCACCCCGCCCAAATTGCCCTTATACACCTGCACCATAGCCAAGCCATAAGTGATCGATGAGAACAGCAACAGTGCCGTTTCAACCAGAACGAAGTTCAGGTCGATAAACTCCTTGCCGGGCTTGCCGCCGCCATAGGCGGAGGCAAACACTGCAAAAGTGGCGAACAATGTCGAGAAGAGAATCAAGTCCGAAAGGATATAAACCCAGAACCCGAAAGTCATCGTCGAACTGCTGTCGTGATGATGGTCGTCCGCGTGAGCGGTATTTAATGCTGTCGCGCTCATGCTTTTACTCCTTGTGCCTTAAGAACGGCGCCGAATTCGTCTTCCGTCTTTTGCACGTCTTCAGCTGAAATGTAGTAGCCATGATGGTTACCGCTCAGCGAATGGTGAAGAATGGTTACAACGAAAGCGATAAAGCTTACAGCAACCAACCACCAGATGTGCCAGACAAGAGCAAAACCCAGTACCAGCATCAGGATGCCTGCAACAAAACCTGCACCTGTATTGGAAGGCATATGGATTTTGTCGAAACCGTTCTGTTTACGGCTTTCACCGCGTTGTTTCATATCCCAGTAGGCATCATCCGACTGAACCACAGGAATTGATGCGAAGTTGTAAGCTGGAGGAGGCGAAGAAATCGACCATTCCAACGTACGGGCATCGCCCCATGGATCGTTCTGCATGACAGGCAAAGAGCCCTTGTGCTTAATACCATACCAGATGGCGAGCACAACTTGCAGCACGAAGCAAAGGATACCAAGAAGGATGATGAACGCACCAACAGCGGCAATCATAAACATTGGCTGCCAGCTTGCTTCCACATAGTGCTGGAGACGACGGGTAGCGCCCATCAAGCCGACCGCATAGATCGGGAAGAAAGCCACATAGAAACCGACGAACCAGAACCAGAACGATGCGATACCCAAAGCGCGATTTGGCTTGATACCGAATGCTTTCGGGAACCAGAAGGCCAGACCACCGAGATAGGAGAACACAACGCCGCCAATAATCGTGTGGTGGAAGTGAGCAACCAGGAACAGCGAATTGTGGAACTGCCAGTCAGCAGGAACAATTGCCAGAAGAACACCGGTCAAACCGCCACCGACGAAGGTGAACATCATGCCCATAGCCCACAACATTGGAGGCTCGAAGCGAATGCGGCCCTTATACATGGTGAAGAGCCAGTTGAAGACCTTCACACCGGTCGGGATCGCGATGATCATCGTTGCAACACCGAAGAATGTGTTAACAGCCTCGCCGCCACCCATGGTGAAGAAGTGGTGACCCCAAACGATAAGCGAAAGGATCAAAATCACCAGAACAGCCCAAACCATCGACGTATAACCGAAGAGACGTTTGGACGAGAAGGTTGGAACGATTTCAGAAATAATACCGAAAGCAGGTACAACCAAAACATAAACTTCAGGGTGACCGAATATCC
The DNA here is from genome assembly GCF_054871565.1 of Bartonella sp. LJL80. Classification (NCBI taxonomy): domain Bacteria; kingdom Pseudomonadati; phylum Pseudomonadota; class Alphaproteobacteria; order Hyphomicrobiales; family Bartonellaceae; genus Bartonella; species Bartonella sp. LJL80. The sequence continues at coordinate 897,484 of NZ_JBTXLM010000001.1, read as the reverse complement.
AGACATAGTTGATCCAGACCATCGGGTTACCGCCAGCGGTATTGGTGAAGAAATTCATATCAAGGTAACGGTCACCAGCGAGCAATGCGTAAGCAACTGCCAAAGGTGGGTAGATTACAAGGATAAGAACGTTTGAAACCAATGCAGTCCAGCAGAAAACCGGCATCTTCATCATGGTCATGCCAGGGGCACGCATTTTGATGATTGTCGCCACAAAGTTGACTGCACCCATCGTCGTCGCAATACCGGATAGCTGCAAGGACCAGAGATAATAATCCACACCTGTATCGGGGCTATTCGCAAGCTCCGAGAAAGGAGGATACATCAACCAGCCACCGCGACCGAAATTACCGATACCGAGCGAAATGTTGATAAGGATGGCACCTGCAAAGGTGATCCAGAAGCCCAGATTGTTGGCGAAAGGGAAAGCCACATCGCGGGCACCCAACTGTAGCGGCAAAACATAGTTGAAAATGCCGAACAGCAATGGCGTTGCCATGAAGAAAATCATGATGGTGCCATGCGCCGAGAAAATCTGGTCAAAGTGATCAGGCGGCAAGTAACCGGCATTTTCCGTGCCGAGCGCAAAAGCCTGATGTGTACGCATCATGATAGCGTCGGCAAAGCCGCGCACAAGCATGACAATGGCAAGCACGATATACATGATACCGATGCGTTTGTGGTCAACCGTCGTAATCCAGTTGCGCCACAGAATTCCCCACCAGCCGAGGAGCGTAAGGGCTGCAAGAACCACAACACCCAATACAACAATGGCAATGCATGTGTATAGGACAATGGGTTCATGCGTCAGCGCATGAAACGCTCCGGCTACCGGGTCTGTAAGTCTTCCAAACATTTTTCAACCCATATCAAATGAATTTCGGTTTGGAGGGGACACTGCCGTTAAGAGAGCAGGCCCCTTCCTCGATAGTTTTACTGCTTTTGAACCACACCCGGATCAAACACGGAGCACAGTTCGCCCCACAACGTCTGAGCCGCTGCAAGTTTCATCTGGTCTTCGTTACACGTTGTACCGTCGTCTACACAACGATTGACAATCCGATAATAGAGACCCTTTTCAACCTGCGAGAAATAGCGTACTTCCGCATCTTTTTCCTTACCCGCTACATCACCCATTTTCGGGGCGAATGAAAGCTGACGATAAGATGCACGATCAAGCGTATTACCGCTCTCACGGGCTTTGGCGACCCAGTTATCGAACTCGCCCTGTGACACTGAATGCCACTTGAAACGCATATTCGAGAAACCATCACCACTATAGTTTGCGGATGAGCCGTTAAATGCGCCCTGCTGATCAGCAATAAGGTGCAACTTGGCGTTCATCTGCGGCATAGCATAAAGAACGGTACCAAGCTTAGGCACCCAAAAAGCGTTGACGGAGCTTTCAGAGGTCAACTGCAAGAAAACCTGACGGCCTTCCGGTGCGTAGATCTCATTAATAGAAGCAACACCATATTCCGGATAGATGAAAAGCCATTTCCAATCGAGCGCTACAGCGTCGATCTGAACAGGCTTGGCATCACCAGCAACTGCCGTTGAAAGCGGTTTAGATGGCTCAAGCTTAAAGGTGTAGTAAGCGGTCAGGGCTGCCAAAACAGCCACGATCACGATTGGAATACCCCACATGAAGGTTTCCACTTTATTGGAATGTCCCCAATCCGGCAGATATTCTGCTTCGGTGTTGGTGGCACGATATTTGATTGCGAAAGCAACAATAGCAATCATCACCGGAATGACGACGCACAGCATCACAACAACACAGATAATAATCAAAATTAGCTGTTGATGCGCAACGTAGCCCGCCGGATTGAGAACATCAAATTCACAACCCGACAAGAGCAAAGCAGATGCTAAAACACCCAACAGCCCAGTTAGTTTACCAAAGTTTTTCATTCTTACCTGCCTCTTTATATGCATCGCATATTCTTGCGCGAGGGTATTTATGTTCATTTCGTCAAGGAAAAGCGGCTTTCCACCTCTCCAACTTTCCCTGTCCGACCGTCTATGGTTCTGAAAAAATCAACCCCAATAGCAACCAGACATGACGTTGCCACAAACGCAATTGTGGCATCATCTGGGCACGTCTTACTCCTTGGGTAGAATTTCGCAAGGGGATTTTGCCCCCCTGCGTCAATATTGCGCGGTTTTCTCGCTGTTTTCTTACACTTTGGACAGCTTGCGACCGATATATTCAATTGCAAATTCATACCCTGCGCTGCCACACCCGGCAATCACAGCATCTGCCCGCGCCGAGACAAAGGAATGATGGCGAAATGCCTCCCTTTGATGGATGTTGGAAAGATGAACCTCTACGACCGGGCCTGCAAACATTTTCAAAGCATCCAAAATAGCAACCGATGTATGGCTATAGGCGGCCGGATTGATGACGATTGCATCTTTCGTCCCGATTGCTTCCTGTATCCATCCGACCAGCTCGCCTTCGCAATTGCTTTGCTGAAACGTAACACCGAGACCGAAAGATGAAGCACGCTTGTGACAAAGCGCCTCAATATCGTCCAGCGTTTCGTGACCATAAATATCCGGTTCCCTTTTGCCCAGAAAGTTAAGATTGGGTCCATTTAGAATCAATATATTTTTCGGCATTGGTACACTTTCGATTATGCAATGATCTGGGGTTTCCCGCCAGCTTACCATGTTTACATCGAGAACAAAGCCCCATCCGCTATTTCAAAAAATTCAGCCCGCCCTTCTAACGCATTGAATAGCGCGCGGTCCGTACCCGTCATAAATGCCTGACCGCCAAGGTCATCAAGAATATCAAAGAGAGCAGCACGACGCCTATGGTCAAGATGCGCGGCCATTTCATCAAGCAACAGAATGGGTGCCATCCCCGAAACCTTCGCGGTCACTTGCGCGTGTGATAAGATAAGGCCCGTCAACAGCGCTTTTTGTTCACCGGTTGAACATAGAGCGGCAGCCATGTTTTTATCCGCATAGATAACCTGCAGATCACTGCGATGCGGCCCTTCCATTGTGCGTCCGGTAGCACGATCCAACTCCCGACCGTTGCGCAGGCGCTGCATATAGTCTTCCTCAACATCAATGGCAGAGCGGATAGTCAATGATTGCTCCAATAATCCATCAACAGACAGGGCGGCGCGCGGAAAGGTAGAATCAGCCGTATAGGCAGCACCCATCTCTTCCAACAATCTGACGACATCCAAACGTGCGGCAGCTATTGCGGTTGCCAGCTCCGCCATCTGCACTTCCAATGCGTCAAACCAGCTGCCATCCCGGCTGCCTTCCAGCAAAAGCCGATTGCGCGAACGCATCAACTTTTCAAAATCCATAACGCGACGAGCATGAGCGGGGTCAATCGCAAGAACCATCCTATCCAGGAATCGGCGTCTGTCGGCTGCTGAACCAGTGAATAATCCGTCCATCGCCGGTATGAGCCAGCTGACGCGGCAGTATTCCGCCAGACGATCTGCGGGTGTATTCGTGCCATCGATGCGGATTTTACGCCCACCCTCACCGGCCTCGAGTGCCGTTCCAATATTGACGTCACCATATAAAGCTGATTGCAAGTGGGCAAAAACGACAAAGCCACCATCGGAACGCATTGATGCGGGAATATCGTTATAGGCTGCGCGCCGCAGCCCCCGCCCCGGCGACAAAAAAGAAAGCGCTTCCAGAAGATTGGTCTTACCGGCACCATTATGGCCGGTAAAGACGACATGCTGCCCTGAAAAACCTAGGGCAAAAGAATTATAATTACGATAGTTGGTAAGTTGCAACTGCCGGACGACCACCCTTTGTGCTTGCCCGTCAAGCGCGTTCACGCAAACTATCCCTATACACGCATTGGCATCAGCACATAAAGCGCGTCAGCATCATCGTTATCGCGAATGAGTGTCGGTGCACCTGCATCAGCCAACATGAAGACGGCTTCATCACCTGAAAGCTGCGATGTGATATCCAAAAGGTAGCGTGAGTTAAAACCGATCTCGATAGAATCAGCCTCATAATCGGCGACAATCTGATCCTCAGCGCTGCCCGAATCAGGGTTGTTTACGGTCAATGTCAGCTGACCATTCTCAATCGTCAGCTTAACGGCACGTCCGCGATCGCTCGAAATGGTCGAAACACGATCAACTGCCGATGCAAAACTTTGCCGATTGATTGTCAGTTTTTTATCATTGCCGACAGGAATAACGCGCTGATATTCGGGGAATGTACCGTCAATCAATTTCGACGTAAGCACGACAGAGGCAACCACGAAACGTATCTTGGATTCGGAAACCTCGATACGAATTTCATTATCGGATTCTTCGCCTAACAGTTTTTGCAACTCTCCCACAGCCTTCCGTGGAATGATCACACCCGGCATCCCCTCGGAACCTGAAGGGGCATCGGTTTCTGCTTGCGCCAAACGGTGTCCGTCGGTTGCAACTGTACGAAGTTTCAAACCGTTATTGTCGATAACATGAAAGTAAATACCATTGAGGTAATATCGGGTTTCTTCCGTTGAAATGGCAAACTGCGTGCAATCAATCAAACGCTTGAGGGCGGAGGCCGACAAAGAGAAACTATGGCTGAACTGGCCAGCACTCAATTCTGGAAAATCGGCCTTCGGCAGACATTGCAAACGAAAGTTTGCCCGCCCTGACACCACTGACATTGCATTTCCGTCTTCGCCAACGGATAGCATGATCTCGCCGCCATCAGGGAGCTTACGCACAATATCATATAAGAGATGAGCGGGAACAGTCGTCGATCCGGCCTGCTCAACATTGGCACCGGTCGACTCTGTCACCTCAAGATCAAGATCGGTTGCCTTTAACTCCATTCCACCATTGACGGCATCAATCAACACGTTTGACAGGATAGGAATTGTATTGCGGCGTTCCACCACGCGGTGAACCCGACCAAGGGACTTCAAAAGATGACTACGATCAACTGTAATGCGCATATTGGATACTCGCTTATACTCTGCCGATTAAACCTGTATTTCCAACGCAACGATGAGCTTCCCCGTTAAAATAAGGAATCACACACCCAATAGCGTTGGTAAAAGTTTAAAATGGCAGCATTCCTGCTCCAAATGCAAGTGATGCTGCATCCGATAGCTATCTTGTCTGTTGATAAAGGCTGTGACTAGGCCGCCTGCTCACCGATCAGGCGCTTGAGCAGTTCAAGCTCCTTGGCCAATTGTTGATCACCACCCACCAGATCTTCGATCTTACGCACAGCATGAAGCACGGTGGTATGATCGCGACCACCGAAACGACGCCCGATTTCCGGCAACGAACGCGGCGTTAACATCTTAGCCAGATACATTGCCACCTGACGCGGCTTTACGATCGTGCGGGTACGCCGATTTGACAGCAAATCCTGCTTCGAGACGTTATAATGGCGCGCAACAACGCGCTGTATTTCCTCTATACGAATACGTTTTGGCTCACCTGAACGGGTCAAATGATCCAACAATTCGTCTATACGGTTGAGCGACAAATCTGGCTCGAAGGATTGCCGGAACAATAACTGGTTAAATGCGCCTTCAAGATCACGCCCCGAACCAGAGACGGTCTTTGCGATATGCGCCAATACATCTTCGGGAATCGCCACGGCGGCATCATCCTGCTGGGCATTCTTCAAGCGCTGACGCAGCATTTCCAGACGCATTTCAAAATCCGGCGACTCGATCTCCAGCGCGACACCACCTTGAAGACGCGAGCGAACACGCACATCAAGGGATTCCAGCTCTGCTGGCGGACGATCCGCAGCCACAACAACCTGCTTTGCACTGTCGAGAAGCATATTGAGCAGATGACAGAACTCGTGCTGGATCGATTTTCCCTGCAGGAATTGCATGTCATCGATAATCAACAGATCAATATCACGCAGCTGCTCTTTGAAAGACAAAGCATCATTATCGCGAATGGCCGTGGCAAAGCGCCACATAAAATACTCAGCCGTCAAATAAATGACGCGTACAGGTGTCGGACGCTGCAATGCAGCGGCAGCAATTGCCTGCAGCAAATGGGTCTTACCAAGACCGACAGACGCATGAATAAACAACGGATTAAAGCGCAATGCACTTTTATGGCTTTCAGCAATCGAACGGGCTGCGGCGAGCGCAACGCGATTTGAAGCCCCTTCCACAAAACTGTCGAAAGTATAGCGCGTATCAAGAGGTGAACCAAATACACTCGGCTGCCCATCGCTCGGAAAACGTTCAATCCTGTTCCGCAAAGATGCGGGAGAGGCTTGTTCACGAACAAGATTGGCACCGGCCTCTTCACCCGGCTTTGCAACGGTTGGTTTTGTAACGCGGTTCATTCCACGAACAACAACTTCCACACGCAGCAGCGTGGGGCATTCCTGACGCCACAAATCTGTCAGCATGGCGGCATAGTGATTATTGATCCACGAGCGTAAAAAAGCTGTCGGGACGGAAAGGCGAACCAGGCTGCGGCTATATTCATCGAGCTTCAGGCGGCCGAACCAGCTTGTATAAGCCTCCGTGCCAACCTGCGCCTTTAATTGTGCCATAACGCGAGCAAAAAGCTCCACACCATCTTCTTGTGCCACCAAATGATGAATACCGTCTTCAACGGCCGCTTCATCAGACACAATCCCATTCACATTCGACATTTTACGCATCATTCTCTCTGACAACAACTTTGTGTAGCAACTTGATGAAAACTTTCAATTGAGCTTTCCGACTACACCATCCGTCATCTCTCACTACAAAAACACAAATTCATCCGCGACGGATTCAGTAAACCCGCCGACACATGGCTCTTACGCCCAATAAAAATTCGTTCAGACCCCTAACAATTCCGTTCCTACAAATGACCGGAACAAATGATAATCATTTCATTCCGCATCAACCATGTTCCGGATTATTTTTTCCAGACACAGCCTGTAAAGACATCCTGAAAGCCCAAGAGGCATTGCACCTCCAAACACCATTCAGGCGAACCGCGACGCAAACACTACAGACCCCCATGGAGCCCCTGCAGCCCTGCGCCGTTACTTTCTGCCTTTTCCGCCCGGTCGCCACTATTGGCCGGCCCCACCAGAAAATTAAGAAAGCTTACGGCTCCCGTCAAAAGACCATACAAAAACGATACCTATAAATGCAAGAGGGCAAAACCACGCATCTCACCCCGCTCAGCGCCCGAAAATGCTGGCATGAGCATGACCAAAACGCCTAATCACTTTGATTCAATAAGCTTTTTCATTTTCGATCGATCAAAGAGATCGATTGGCGCAACCGTTAAAAAAAAATTAAAAAAAAATGCTTGACAAAAATCGCTTCCACCCTACCCATTTCAAGCCTGTGGATAACCTCATTAACCTTATGATTTAAAACAGTTTTTTACGTTAATTTATACTTAATTTTTATTCTAAAAATATTGAATTTCAGAGGTGTTTTTTTCGTTTGATTACGATCAAAAAAACAAAAAAACCGACTCCTTTGCAGGAGCCGGTTTTATCAATCGCATCAAAAAGGCCAATAGCCCCAAAACGTATATTAAGCTGAAAGCGCTTTAAGCTGCTTTGCCAAGCGTGACACTTTGCGTGACGCTGTATTCTTATGAATAACGCCTCTGGTAACCGCACGCATCATTTCAGGCTCTACAGCCTTGAAAGCGACTTCTGCTGCTGCCTTGTCACCACCGGCAACGGCATCATCAAATTTACGGATGAATGTACGAACGCGCGAGCGGCGTGCCTTGTTGACCTCTGTGCGCGCTGCAATCTTGCGCGCTGCTTTTTTGGCCGAAGGTGTATTCGCCATGAGTCTATCTCTCTCTTCTAACTGGACGGCATATAATGCCTGAAAACACAAATTGCGGCCGATATGCCGCTTATCTTTGGCGGGCTTATAACGTAACTTTTGATACTACGTCAATCAGATTCTCTTACCCTGCGGTAAAAAACAAATGGGGCGCAGCGACTGCGCCCCATTTTTTAGCCTGGCTATCGCTCTAAGCGGCCAAATTACGCAACACATATTGCAGGATACCGCCATTATGCAGGTAGTCCAGCTCATCTACCGTATCGACGCGACATAGAATCGGCACGTCTTTTACAGTTCCATCAGCATAGGTTACTTTGGCAACAGTCTTCTGGCGTGGCTTCAATTCATTGATACCGTCGATGGTGACCAACTCGTCACCCTTCAAACCCAATGACTTCCAACTGGCACCATCCTCGAAAACAAACGGAACAATACCCATACCGACAAGGTTTGAACGGTGAATACGCTCGAATGACTGAGCGATAACCGCACGAACGCCAAGCAGATTGGTGCCCTTGGCGGCCCAGTCACGGGACGAACCATTGCCATATTCAATTCCGGCAAAGACCACCAAAGGAACATGTTCCTTTTTATACTGCATCGCAGCATCATAGATGGATTCTTCTTCCTTGCTTGGATAGTGGATGGTGTAACCACCTTCACGGCCATTTTCGCCCAACATGAAGTTGCGAATACGAATATTGGCAAAGGTACCGCGCATCATCACTTCGTGGTTACCACGACGGGTTCCATACTGGTTGAAGTCAGCCGGTTTCACACCATGATCGGTCAGATATTTACCGGCTGGCGAATCGACCTTGATCGAACCGGCCGGCGAAATATGGTCGGTCGTGATTTTGTCACCGAACAAACCAAGGATACGGGCGCCGTCGATATTTTCAAGTTTCGCGGGAACCTTCGGCATATTCTCGAAATAAGGAGGATTGCGCACATAGGTTGATTTATCATCCCATGCATAGGTTTCGCCGGCAGGAACCTGAACCTGCTGCCAGTTTTCATCACCTTTGAAGACATCGGCATATTTTTCTGCAAAGATCTTGCGGGTGACGTTCTTTTCAATGAATTCCTGTATTTCCTGCGAGGTCGGCCAGATATCCTTGAGATAAACCGGCTTGCCGTCGGAACCGATACCCAAAGGCTCTGTTGTCAAATCTTTGGTAACCGTGCCAGCCAGCGCATGCGCAACAACCAATGGCGGTGAAGCCAGATAATTGGCCTGAACGTCGGGTGAAACACGACCTTCGAAGTTACGGTTGCCGGAGAGCACTGCCGCAGCAATCAAACCTTTGTCATTGATTGTTTTGGAAATAGCCGGTGGAAGCGGCCCTGAATTACCAATACAGGTCGTGCAACCAAAACCAACGAGATTGAAGCCCAAAGCATCAAGGTCTTTTTGCAGGTCGGAATTGGCCAGATAGGCCTCGACAACCTGAGAACCGGGAGCCAAAGACGTCTTTACCCATGGTTTGGTTTTCAGTCCCTTGGCAACGGCATTGCGCGCCAAAAGACCGGCAGCAATCAAAACACTTGGATTGGACGTATTGGTACATGAAGTGATGGCAGCAATTGCGACATCGCCGTGGCCAATTTCAAACTCTTCGCCTTCAACCGCATAACGTGTGGTCTGGCCACTTGTTTTCTTATACTCATTGGCCAATGCAGTCGCAAATCCGCTGCCAACATCTTCAAGCGGAATACGACCTTCTGGACGTTTCGGACCCGCCATCGATGGAACGACACTGCCCATATCCAATTCGATCGTATCGGTGAAAACAGGATCTGCGGTTTTATCATCATGCCACATTCCTTGTGCTTTGGAATAGGCTTCGACCAGCGCAATCCGGTCTTCATCACGACCTGTCATGTTTAAATAACGCACGGTTTCCTTATCAATCGGGAAGAAGCCGCATGTTGCGCCATATTCAGGCCCCATATTGGCAATGGTCGCGCGATCCGCCAATGTCATATGTTCGAGACCCGGGCCAAAGAACTCAACGAATTTACCAACGACACCTTTTTTGCGCAGCATCTGCGTGACCGTCAAAACAAGGTCGGTCGCGGTGACCCCTTCTTTTAGTTTTCCTGTCAAACGGAAACCGATGACCTCCGGCAGAAGCATGGAAACGGGCTGACCGAGCATGGCTGCCTCAGCCTCGATACCGCCGACACCCCAACCAAGAACACCTAGACCGTTGACCATGGTCGTGTGAGAGTCGGTCCCCACACATGTATCCGGATAAGCGACCGTGTGGCCATCTTCATCCTTGGTCCAGACGCATTGCGCCAGATATTCAAGGTTCACCTGATGGCAGATGCCTGTGCCGGGCGGCACGACGCGGAAATTCTTGAATGCCTGCTGGCCCCATTTCAAGAAGCGATAACGTTCGCCGTTACGCTCATATTCAAGATCAACATTATGCTTGAACGCCAGCGGATTCCCAAAATCGTCAACAATGACCGAATGGTCGATGACAAGATCAACAGGAACGAGCGGGTTGATTTTTTCCGCGTCATCACCAAGCTTCACCATGGCATCGCGCATGGCTGCCAAATCAACAACAGCAGGCACACCGGTAAAGTCCTGCATGAGAACGCGAGACGGGCGATAGGCGATTTCTGCACCGGCACTGCCCTTATCGACAAGCCATTTAGCAATATTGAGAATGTCTTCTTTCTTGACCGTACGACCATCTTCAAACCGCAAGAGGTTCTCTAACAGAACCTTCATGGAAAACGGCAGGCGGGAAACGCCTTCAAGACCGTTTTTTTCGGCTTCGATCAGACTGTAATAAACAAAGTCCTTGCCATTGACATTGAGAGTCTTGCGGCACTTGAAACTATCTATTTTAGACACGACTGTTCGTCCTTATGCTTGCGAGCCAAAAGCTCCCGGAACGAACGCCACAAACTGCGGGTCAAGATCGCAGATACGGTGCGGGTGCAGTCATTTCCGCTGTCCGTTCCTCAACCGCCAAAATCGGCAGACTTGGAGACCGGCCCAAAAATTCGTTCCACACCGACCGCTGGTGTGGTTTTTGCTTTATAGAGACTTTTCTGGAACTGTTCCAGACTGAATCTGAGCAAAAAAATGTGTTCACTTGCCCATCCGTGTCAGAAAGGTTATGGAAGCATATAAAAATCAGGTGCTTACATGCAATTAACCGCTATCGATCTCAGTGCAAGACGGGGTGATGAAATACTTTTTCATCGTCTTGGGTTCACACTTCATACCGGGCAATTGATGACGATCACCGGGCCGAACGGCATAGGAAAATCCACTTTACTGCGAATCGTTGCCGGTTTTCTTGATCCCGATGAAGGTCGTGTCGTCATAGAGGAATCCGGGCTGGAATTTCCCGTATCAGCCGCCTGCCATTATCTTGGCGGCCTCAACGCGATGAAACCACATCTGACGGTGCAAGAAAACCTTGCTTTTTGGACGGCTTTTGAAGGCAGTCCAAAAATGACGCCGCCCGAAGCGCTTGGCGCTGTCGAGCTATCTGGTATCGACCACCTGCCATTCGGTGTCCTCTCTACCGGTCAAAAACGGCGCGTAGCCATTGCCCGCCTGTTGCTTTCAAGCCAGCCAATTTGGCTTTTGGACGAACCAACCTCCGGTCTTGATAGGCAAGCAAGCGGTATCTTTTCACGGATCCTTCAAAACCATCTTTTGCAGGATGGAATGGCGATTGCTGCAACCCATCTCCCGTTGGGCGTAGAAGAGGATAGCAACATTGCCATGTCGGATTTCTTGCCCGTATGGGAGGAAAATGAATGAGAGCCCTTTTCTGGCGCGATCTTAAAATGGCAACAGGTCCGGGCAGTTCGCTGCTCACCGGATTGCTTTTCTTTGCCGCAATCATCATTATCACGCCGTTTGCAGTGGGCCCTGACCAAGCAATCCTGGCTCGCATCGGGCCGGGTATGCTCTGGGTTGGCGCTTTGCTGGCCACGCTGCTTGGCCTCGACCGGTTGTTTCAGACCGACCGCGATGACGGCAGCCTTGACCAACTGATTTTGGCACGGCATCGCCAGAGCCTCAGTCTGGTGGTGTTCATCAAATGTCTGGCGCATTGGGTGGGTACCATCATGCCGCTGATTTTTATAACACCGGTCTTGGGACTTATGCTTAATCTTGACGCAATGGCCATTTTCAGCGTCATGCTGACGCTTCTTTGTGGAACGCCTGCCATTACGCTGATCGGTGCTGTGGGAGCGGCTTTGGCCGTGTCCCTGCCGCGAGGCGGCGTCCTTATATCAATTATCGTTCTGCCCTTGGCTGTTCCTGTGATGATATTCGGGGTATCAGCGGCCTATGCCGCAACCAGTCCGGGAATTTCTTTTTTGACACCTTTGATGTTTCTCATCGCTTTGTCATTATTTTTTAGCATTCTTGGGCCATTTGCCGCGGCGATGACACTCAAATATTTGTCAGAATAACGAAACCATGTTGCCGCAAGCGGCAAGCCTGCCTATCATGGAGAGATGATGGAATTAACACAGAAAAAACCAAATTGGTGGCAAGCTCTGGCCAATCCCACCCGCTTCATGGGCCTGAGTGCAACATTGTTGCCATGGTTAACGGCAATAACACTTATCATTCTGGCCTGTGGACTGTTTATGGTGTTACGCTCGCCGGATGATTATCAGCAAGGCATGACTGTTCGCATCATGTATCTGCATGTGCCTTTTGCCTGGCTGTCGATGTTTTGTTATACCATCATGACCATTTCTGCGCTTGGTACCCTTGTGTGGCGCCATCCCTTGGCAGATGTTTCCCTTAAATGTGCGGCCCCGATAGGCGCGACATTTACAGCCTTGGCACTCATAACCGGTTCGCTTTGGGGACGTCCGACATGGGGGACGTGGTGGGAATGGGACGCCAGACTGACATCCGTTTTGGTTTTATTTCTGATCTATCTGGCTATTATTGCCCTTTCACGCGCGTTTGACGATGCTTCAAAAGCTGCAAAAGCCGCGGCAATCCTGACCTTGGTAGGCTTTATCAATATTCCGATTATAAAATTTTCCGTGGATTGGTGGAACACACTGCATCAACCCGCATCTCTGTTACGCTCTGGCGGTTCGGCAATCGATAGCTCCATGTTATGGCCGCTGCTAACGATGGCACTCGGGTTCACCTTGGCGCTTATTACCTTGCATCTCGTATCCATGCGCACTGAAATCACACGTCGGCGCATTCACACGATGCAGCGTTTGGCTGCACGCCGTATCCGCGATAAGGAAAGCAACGCATGAATGACACGACAGCATCTTTTTCGGGCGGATTTTCCAATCGCATAGATTTCTGGCTTGGCAGCCTCGATCATCTACAAATTGTCATATTGAGCTACGCCGTATCGGCCATCGTGCTGCTGTTTCTCGTCGGATATATTCTTATTGATGGAAAGCGCCAAAAAGCAAAATTGGCAAAGCTGGAAGCAAGCGGCCTGACACGCCGTGCAAAAAACGCTGGAAACACCCATGGCTGACCCAAAAAAAACGATGCGCTGGCCGGTTATGCTGGCTCTATTCGGCCCCTTCATTCTTTTTGTTGTCCTTGTCGCGATCATGTTCAACCATATGGAAAACAGTGATCCTGACAGTGCCAACCTTGTACCCAACGCTTTGGCCGGTAAGCCGGTACCCGAAAGCGATCTACCTTTATTGTCGGGTGAGGGTCGGTTTGATGCCAAAAACTTCAAAGGTCGCGTGACTTTGGTCAATTTTTGGGGCTCCTGGTGCCCACCATGCCGCGACGAGCATCCGCTTCTTATGGAAATCAGCAAGGATAACCGTTTTGATCTTGTTGGTGTGAACTACAAGGACAATCGCGATAATGCAGAGCGTTTTCTGTCAAATTTCGGCAATCCGTTCAAACTTATCGGATTCGATCCATCCGGTCGCGCAGCAATTGATTGGGGTGTTTACGGCCCGCCTGAAACCTTTTTATTGAGCGCTGATGGCATTATTCTTTATAAGCATATCGGCCCTTTGACCGCGGAAATCTATACACGCGAAACCCTACCCGAAATTGAAAAGGCGCTTAGAGCGGTTCCCGATTGATGTAAATCATCAATCGGATAAAATAACACGACAAATAAAAACTCGAGACGTGCCGGCCTGATTCAATCAGGTCGAAAAGCGCTCTAACAAGGCCCCATGAAAATCGCGCATCTGGTGGGCCGGACACCGAAGGTGCGACAAGCTACAAACTGCGATATGTTAGGTTTGCATTGGGTCGCAGATCTACTCTGATGGTCTGTTTTACCGGAATTCTTGTCAGATAGAAGCAGGGTAAAGGAGTGATCCATCCTCCCGCGGATGGAGCTCATACTTTTAGGAAATTGTTCTTGCACATATGAGCGGGCTTTATCTTGGGCAGTTACTCACGCTCCAGCCTGTCGATAAACCAGCGGGTGATATTGAGCCAAACATCGTCTTTCTCGGCGGCGTCTTCAACGCCATGCTCGATGTTGGGATTATCGTTTACCTCTATCACCACAATGCCGTCATCGGTTTCTTTCAAGTCCACCCCATATAGCCCATCACCGATACAGCGGGCCGCTTTCAACCCGATATCAATAACGGCTGGCGGTGCATCGGCCAAGGCGCAGGTTGCAAAACCGCCTTCCAAGGGCTTTCCGCCCTTTGGATCATGCTTGACAATTTGCCAGTGATGCCGCGCCATTTTGTACTGACAGACGAATAAAGGCTTACCTCCCAAAACACCGACACGCCAATCAAATTTGGTCGGCATATATTTCTGCGCCAATAGCAGATCGCTATCCTTCAACCATTCTTGCGCCAGAATACGAAGCTCCTCCATCGAGGCAACGCGTTTGACGCCGCGAGAGAAAGAAGAATCAGGAATTTTCAACACCATCGGAAAACCGAGACAGTCGGCAGCCTTTACCAGATCTTCTTCACCGGCAATCATGATTGTTGGTGGTACCGGCACGTTATTGGCCCGCATCAACTCATCCAGATAGACTTTGTTTGTGCAGCGGATCATCGACATCGGGTCATCGATAACCGGCATATCTTCCTGTTCTGCACGACGGGCAAAACGGTAAGTATGGTTGGAAATGGTTGTTGTTTCACGGATAAAAAGCGCATCGTAGTTCGCTAGACGGGCAAGGTCGCGCGCACCGATGGGCTCGACCTCGACGCCAAGACGTGCTGCAACCTTGGCCCAATGTTTCAAACTCGCAACGCTTGTCGGGGGCAAATCTTCCCTCGGATCACACAGGGTTGCAAAGGTCCAGCGGGGGGCGATTTTCTGACGTGCCTCTTTCCAGGCGCGCGTCGTATAGCTTTCCATCGCATCATAAAAGGCGGTTCTGTGCGTGCCTTCAAGCTTTTGCCAATTGGCAAATGAAATCTTGTGAATGCGCGCCCACTCTCCCGCTTTTATCGTTACCTCCAAAGCCGGTGCCCTGTACCAGTCAAAGAGCAGCCGTCCGAATTTCTCAAATCGTCCCTTTTTTTCCTGGTCGCTATCATCTGCAATACCGAAGAAAATACGAATGGTTTCGGGTGCCTCGGTCCCATCCCCTTTCAACGCTTTATTCAGACAATCTTCCAACTCCGGAATGGACTTTTCGTAGAGACGACGTTCGGACAGATCGATCATCGTTTCAACGGATGGGATAACCCTGTGGCCACGTGCCTCGGCAAGCAATGAGGCATAATAGGCCCGACTTTGATAACGGTAGGCGCGCGACAGATTGATCAGACGGGGGCGCTGGCCGGCAAAAAGCGCCGGATTGGCGAGATAGTCACGATGGGTCATGACCTTATGCGGTGTGGCACCATTATCGAGATCGGACAGACGTCCGGCGAGAATCACACAAATAGACATGGAAAGCTATTTTTTCTCCAATATGACGGCAGCGCGCAGGCCGTCTTTTCCAAAACGCGCAATGTGGTCGAATATTTCATAGGTCAGTGGAAGATTGGCAGAATCAGCAATTGTTTCTCCTTCTTCCTCTTCTACCCAGGGATCATGGATCAGAATATGGCGTCCATCATCCCCATGGGCCAGCACCCAATGGGGAATTTTTTCACCAAACATATGATAGAAGCTGATAAGCACCAGAACCACCGCACCACGCGCCAATGCGGAGCGGATATCCTGCAGGGTAAAAGCCGAAATTTTGACAGGGATATTGGCAGCCTTTGCCTGTTCACGAAAGTCGGTTTGTGCCAATTCCATGATTTTGCGTTTCTCGCTATTGCGTACCGAATTGATAAATAAAAATTCGTCACTCGACACGGTAATGGTTGCTTTCAATCCATAATCATGGGCCAAAACGGCTAGACCAAAGGGTTCGCATCCCCCCGGCCCGGAAAGCATATAAACAGTGGTAGCACCCCGCCAAAGCCGAATTTCAAATACCGGATCCATCCGCGTCTGCGGTTTGAAATATTTAAGCGCCATCATCAGGCATGCCGCTCCGCAGGTGAAATCTGTTGTCTGTTGATAATACGGCACTGAAGTTTCGACGGGCGTGTCGCCACGTAATGTTTTTTCATAACGCAGAGCGGGTGTATGGTCGGCGTAATAATCAAGATATCGCCCGATGGGACGGTAGTGAAAGCGCTCGTAAAGCGCAATTGCCCGTGCATTATCCTCGCGCACCTCAAGACGCATGAAAATACGTCCCTCTTCGAAGGCAACCTTTTCAGCGGCTTCAAGCAGCATCGTGCCGACACCCTTGGTCGGGCTCTGCGGTTGAACAGCAATGGAATAAAGCCGTGCCAATGCTGTTCCTTTGCGGAAGAGGATCATCGCATAGCCGACAATCTCATCCCCCGATTGCGCAACAATGGTGCGGGCAGTCGGGCGCGAAATTAATGTGCGAAACGAGCGTCTTGAAATACGGTCGCCATCGAAACAGCTCTCCTCTATGGCCACAAGTGCATCAATATCGTCAAAGCTGGCATTACGGCTGGTCAAATTGCCCATGGGCAGACTCTCAATTCTCGCACAGCAGAACCGCTGTTTCGTTATCCCGCAAATAGGATATTCGTGGCATGATTATGACATATTCCTCGTTTTGCAAGATTGGCAAGCAACGCCTTTCATCACGATTACGCGCCTTCAAAGCTGTAAAAAACATAACCCGGCAAAAAACATTTTCGCGCGTTAACCATACCGCTACACTAACCCATTGATTTATATTACCAAAAATTTTAACCATATTACGAATCTTAACCAAGTGTTGCATCCGCGTCATTGACTGGGAACCAAAGTTCGACTTTAACCTTTTGTTAACGATTACTGTCGTGGCAAGTTCGAGTTGAGTGTAAAAATGTTGTTTGCGTTTAAACTGGCAGGTTTGTGTTTTTTGGGCATGGTATTGTCAACTGCGTCGTCGCAGGCTGCCGATGAATTTATGACAACCACAGGCCAGACGTCGCAACCGATCGGTCATTACGAATTTTGTCAGCGTCTGCCGAAAGAATGCAAAATCCGCAATACCATTTTGCAACCGATTGCTTTGACACAGACGGTTTGGGATACGCTTGTCGACACCAATCATAGTGTGAATACCCGCATTCAACCGGCGACCGATATGGAACTATACGGCCGTGAAGAGTACTGGGCCTATCCGGTTAATGCCGGTGATTGTGAAGATTACGTGTTGGAAAAGCAGCGTGAGTTGCATCAAAAAGGCCTGCCACTCGCAAGTCTGCTCATAACTGTGGTTCGCAAGCCGGACGGTGAAGGTCATGCCGTGCTAACGGTCAGGACAGATCGCGGCGATTTCATCCTCGATAATCTGCGTGATGAAATCTATAATTGGAAAGATACCGAATACACCTATCTCAAACGCCAATCATCGCAAATGACAGGTCGCTGGGTCGCGATCGAGCAACGCGACGATATCGTGGTGAGTTCGGTTCATCCCGACAATTAAGTATTGAAAAATTCGCATACGAGAGCCGCATAGACCGCTGATCAATCAGTCTATTGTTTGCGACCAAGAAGCGCGTGAGCATTTAGTCCTGAACCGGGATTGCCCGTCCTGACCACCATAAAAGCGACCAAATGGCCATAGGTGCCTAAGGTCATTCTCAACATGTCGCACAGCCGCGAATATGTGCAGCTTTTCACGACGTTCAAGCTACACACTCACTTCCGATGTCTCACCGCTTGTATTCATCCGAAGACGGGTCTCGCTTTTTGGTACATGCTAGCGAAGCATCAGAATGAAAATGCTGATCTCGATTGTGCCACCTCAATGCTTGTAAGCGTCAAAGCTTTTCCAAGGCAACCCCTTCGCAAAAGAGCAGCTCAAGACGCTGCATATCTTCAGCGATATCAAATCCCTTCTGTTTAAGCCAGTCGTCGTTGAGGTAGGTTGAACGGTAACGCTCTCCGCTATCGCAGATGAGTGTTACCACCGAACCTCGCTTTTTGGCACGGATCATATCCGAGACAAGATGGGCAACCGCATAGATATTGGTGCCGGTAGAACCGCCACAGCTGCGCCCGATCAAACGACTGATTACACGCATCGCCGCCAGACTTGCCGTATCGGGCACAACCACCATCCGATCCACAACATCGGGGAGAAACGATGGTTCAACGCGGGCGCGGCCGATTCCTTCAATAACGGAACAGCAACTATCAATTTCATGGATGGAACGGTCGGCATAGTGACGGTGAAAAACAGACCCCTCGGGATCTGCTACACAAAGGCGGGTAGAAAATTTACGATAACGGATATAGCGGCCAAGTGTAGCCGACGTACCGCCGGTACCAGCGCTGGCAACAATCCAATCAGGTATCGGATGCGCTTCACGGCTCATCTGGCAGAAAATGGAATCGGCTATATTGTTATTTCCACGCCAATCCGTTGCCCGCTCGGCATAGGTGAATTGGTCAATATAGTAACCACCCAGTTCGTCTGCGAGTTTTTGCGCAGTCACATAGACCGACTTTGGGTCATCTATAAAATGAACCTGACCACCATAGGCTTCAATCATTGCTATTTTTTGAGGGGATGTCGTCCGCGGTATCACCGTTAGGAAAGGAACACCGATCAACTTGGCAAAATATGCTTCCGAGACCGCCGTTGAACCGCTCGAAGCTTCCACCACCGTCGTGTTGGGTCCGATTTTTCCATTACACAAAGAATAGAGAAAAAGCGAACGCGCCAAACGATGTTTCAAACTACCGGTCGGGTGGCAGGATTCATCCTTGAGATAAAGCGTAATACCACAAGATGCCGGTAAATCGTAGCGCATCAAATGCGTATCGGCTGACCTACTGGCTTCCGCTTCGATAATATCAATAGCGTTTTGCAGCCATTGACGGCTGCAACAGGCAGGGGCATCCCAGCTCGCATTCGCAACATGTGTATTCATAATGGGCCTCACAAAATTGAGAGACCCATTATAAAAACACTTTATTAATTTAAAAGAAAAAACAGTTTATATTTTCTAATTTTCACGAACAACACGAAATGCGCATTCCAATTCGCGCGAAATAATTAGAATTTTATGCCCTTACGCGCCGACGCTCGGATGCCGGTTGAAATGCTACCTTTGCGTGGAACGCACAATAAGGACCCGCATCACCTGAATCCGCACCGCAGAAGTAGAAATCTTCCGACAACGGATCACCTATCGGCCATTTGCAGGTATTTTCGCTGAGCTGCAAAAGGCTGAGATGACGGGACATCGGTACAACAACGTCAGCGGATGGACGCATTTCAACTTCCGAAACAGCATCCGCGACAAATTCCATCTTCAAAGCGGTTGCGCCAACACTGCGCGCGGTCGTGCGGGGAGCAGATGCCGCAGGAGCAGCACTTGCAACACGGCTCGGACGGGCGGCCGTTGTGGTATTATTCACCACAGTTTCCGCAACCTTTTTTGCACGTGGTGTGGTTTTGGTTGTCTTGCCGCGGCCCGACAACTTCAAGCGATGAACCTTGCCGATAACGGCATTACGGCTTACACCGCCAAGCTGGGCAGCAATCTGGCTTGCGCTCAACCCGTCGCTCCAAAGCTTCTTCAACAGTTCAACACGTTCATCTGTCCAGTTCATACCGGCACTCCGTTCTTAATCTTTTCATCGCGGCACAATCTATGGATGTGCCTGACGATACGCATTTTTTGCCATTTCGTTCTTAATGCTGGAATCCATCATCGCGCTGCTACAAGCGCAAAACGACTATATCTGTCCTGATAATCCGGCCAAAGACACAAAATGTGCTGGTCTGAGCAAACTACAATAGGGCATGACTCCGTGACAAGAGTCCGACATGGGTTAACACGGTGTTTTGCGAGGTTTTCCCCAACTTGCGAATCACTTTATCGAGAAAATGCAAAATCGACGGCCAATTTATAGATTTTTGCAAGATATATTTTGATTATGGTGATTACGTGGCGTCAATTGACTTTTTTATGAAGGCACTGAATAGTAAATGAGGCAATCATTAAGGGTGCGCAAGGGCCTGCGGTCTGGCGTGACCTATGAGTAAGAGCGTTTTTTAAAAAAACTAACGCTTCATTCAGCAAAATGTAGCTATAGTAACAATCGCTGCGTGAAACATGTTTTCACCGATAGCAAACCATTTATGACATTTGATATATAAAGGAATGAAAAGGAGACCATGATGAACCATTCCTCTGCGCAACCGCTCTATGATACTTTTGCCCGTATCGGCTTGCGCTTCGAGCGAGGAAACGGTGCATGGCTCATTTCAGACAAAGGCGAGCGTTATCTCGACTTTACATCCGGTATTGCCGTCAATGCGCTCGGTCACAGCCATCCCAAACTTGTTGAAGCCGTGAAAGCACAAGCCGAAAAGCTTTGGCATGTGTCCAATCTGTTTCAATCGCCAGAGCAAGAGAAGTTGGCGGACCGGCTTTGTGCAAACAGTTTTGCCGACAAGGTGTTCTTTTGTAATTCGGGTGCGGAAGCGTTGGAATGCGCTATTAAAACAGCAAGGCGTTATCAATATGTGTCCGGCCACCCCGAACGTACAGACATTATTACATTCGAAGGTGCTTTCCATGGCCGTACCCTTGCAACGCTGGCAGCAGGCGGGCAGGAAAAATACCTTGAGGGCTTCGGCCCGAAAGCTGGCGGTTTCGTGCAAGTCCCCTTTGGAGATGAGACCGCTTTGCGCGCGGCAATCAACGACCATACTGCTGCCATTCTGATTGAACCCATTCAGGGCGAAGGCGGTGTGAGAATTGTTCCCAATGAAACATTGCGGCTGTTACGCAACTTGTGTGATCAAAACGGGCTACTGTTGCTGTTTGATGAAGTGCAGACGGGCGTTGGTCGTACAGGCAAACTTTTTGCCTATGAATGGACGGGTGTAACACCGGATGTTGTGGCTTTGGCAAAAGGGCTCGGCGGCGGCTTTCCCATTGGGGCCTGCATTGCCACAGCAGAGGCTGCAAAGGGTATGACACCGGGCACGCACGGCTCGACATTCGGTGGCAATCTGCTTGCCATGGCGGCCGCCAATGCCGTGCTTGACGTTATGCTGGAAGACGGTTTCCTCGATCACGTCAATGCGATGGCCAACCTGTTCAAACAGGGACTGGCCGCCATCATTGACCGCTTCCCTGATGTTGTCAGTGCAATTCAGGGCACCGGCTTATTGACCGGTTTGAAATGTGTCGTCCCCAACGGTGATGTCATTACAGCTTTGCGTGAAGAAAAAATATTAAGTGTAGGTGCTGGAAACAACGTCGTCCGACTTCTGCCCCCGCTCAATGTAACAGAAGACGAAATCCGCGACGGTCTGCACCGTATCGAAACGGCAATTGCGCGCGTTTCCCATGCCAACAAACAAAAACAGGCTTAATATTATGACGAAGAGTATTCGCCACTTTACCGATCTTTCCATTCTGACGCCGCAAATGGCACGCGGCATTCTCGATCATGCCAAAAAGGTAAAAACCGCGCTGAAACAGGGTCAGGGTGAAAAGCCGCTTGCCGGCAAAACCTTGGCTATGATTTTCGAGAAGCCTTCTACCCGAACAAGGGTGTCATTTGATGTCGGCATGCGCCAACTCGGCGGGGAAACGCTGATGTTGACAGGTTCTGAAATGCAATTGGGCCATAGCGAAACGATCGCAGACACTGCACGGGTACTGTCCCGCTTTGTCGATATCATCATGATACGCACCACCACCCATGACCGTATGCTGGAACTGGCCGAATATGCCGATGTTCCGGTGATCAATGCTTTGACGGACGATACCCATCCTTGCCAGATTCTGGCAGATATTCTGACTTATGAAGAACATCGCGGATCCGTTGCAGGCAAAACATTTGCCTGGATGGGCGATGGCAACAACGTGCTTCATTCGTTGATTGAAGCGGCAGCTTTATTCGACTTCAATGTCCGCATTGCCACACCCGAAGGCAGTGAGCCACAACAGCAATATGTCGACTGGGCCCGCGAACGCGGTGCTGAAATCACCTTGACGCATAACGCTCAGGAAGCGGCTGAAGGCGTAGACTGTATTGTCACGGACACGTGGGTTTCCATGGGGCAGGAATTCCGCGCACGTGGGCACAATATATTCCAACCCTATCAGGTCAACGAAGCTTTGATGAAATTGGCCAAACCCGATGCCCTGTTTATGCACTGTTTGCCGGCGCATCGCGGAGAAGAAGTCGTGGATGCGGTCATTGACGGGCCACATTCGGTTGTTTTCGACGAAGCGGAAAACCGCCTTCATGCACAAAAGGCCGTGCTTGCCTGGTGCTTGCAGGACTAGATTTCATACCTATCTATAGCCTGTCGGCCAAATCGGCCGACAGGCTATTTTTTGTTTTGTAAAATCTAGCCCTTCAACAATTGAAAACAATAAAAAGAAAGCAAAAACCGTGAGTGAGCAATTCGGTACAGGCGAGGATGCAATCCGTTTAGGCGATTTCCATTTCGCCGGAGATGATGCTGTCGTCCCGTTTGAAGTCCAAGGTCTTGATGCCCGCGGTCGTTCAGTGCAGCTTGGAGCGGCCATTAATTCGATACTGGCGCGCCACCGCTATCCTGATGCCGTTTCGCGCCTTCTGGCCGAGGCCATGGTGCTGACCGTTTTGCTCGGGACATCCTTGAAATTTGACGGGAAATTTATTTTCCAGACCAGCTCCGATGGTCCGGTCAATCTTCTCGTATGCGATTTTCAAACACCTTCCAGCCTGCGCGGCTATGCACGTTTTGATGAAGAGCGATTGCAAAATGCGATCGCCAATGGTGAAACCGCACCCGAACAGCTTCTCGGCAAAGGCACGCTCGCTTTGACGGTCGATCAGGGTGCACATATGCAACGGTATCAGGGCATTGTAGCCTTGGACGGTTCCAACCTTGAAGAAATTGCGCGCAATTATTTTGAGCAATCGGAACAAATTCCCACCGATATCCGTCTGGCAGTGGCAACCTTGTTTGACCGCGATGAGGAGGGCAAGCCAAAGCAGAGTTGGCGTGCCGGCGGAGTTTTGGCGCAGTTCCTGCCACAATCTTCCTTGCATGAAGGGCGTGATGAAAAGGAAAACCAGAAGATCCTGGCCGACCATTGGGCGGAAGTGAAAGCTTTGACCACCACAATCGAAAGCGCGGAAATGACTGACCCGCAAGTCGGAACCGAGCGTCTTTTGTTCCGGCTGTTCCATGAGCATGGCGTGCGCGTTTTCGATGCAACTCCGATTATCGACCGCTGCTCGTGTTCACGCGAAAAAATCGAAAGCGTGTTGAAAGGTTTTTCAGCCGAAGAGCTTGAAGAAAGTGTCGAAGACGGTGAAATTACCGTCGCGTGCGAATTTTGCTCCACGGTTTATCGCTTTACACCGCAAGAACTGCGTGCGCGGGACGAAGCATGATCGAACGGCTTATTCATACCGTTCCATGAGACAACTTGCCGAACAGAGAGAGTAAAAGCCAAGCCAACGCCAGCAGGAAAATAACCAATGCGGCGTTGTTCTTGCTTTTACGCCGCGCCGCAGGCTCGAGCTTTTTCCAACCTGAATTGCGGCATAAAGCGGTAATACCATAGATAATGCCGAAAAAAACGGCTGGTGATAGGAGGTCGGCAAGTGCCCCACCCCAATTTCCATCCGATGCCTTTTGCGCAATCTGAGGCAAGAGAGGCACACAATAGATACAGGTGAGGATAAAGACGGCGACTAATGGAGCCATAGGATAACACGCATTTTGTATCTTCTGAGGGAAACCATTTACTGTTCGTTAAACTGCCGCAATTAAGCCTTAGACGAAAGCGTTTTCGACACATTGCACAGATTGTTTTGATGTTTTGTTTTTATTCTATAGCCCGATATCGCCCGACGGGAGCCGGTTCATATGCGTGTAACTGAAGATGACCGCGCAGTACCGGCGCAAAAAAAGCGTAAAAAGGCTTCAAAAAACGGCAAGCGTCCAAAGCAAAATCGTGGGCTTTTGAGGCGCCTTGTCGGTTGGTGTCTGGTCATTGCCATTTGGGGCGGCGTAGCCTTGGCGTGCTATGTTGGCTATGTAGCATTGAAAATGCCGCAAGCCTCAACATGGGATATTCCGCAGCGCCCGCCAAATGTCCGTATCGTGGACCGCAACGGCGTATTGATTGCCAATCGCGGCGCAACGGGCGGCGAGGCCGTGTCTCTTGCAGAAATGAGCCCGTGGATACCCAAAGCCGTTATAGCGATCGAAGATCGTCGGTTTTACGACCATTACGGCGTCGATCCGGTGGGCATCGGGCGCGCTATGGTGACCAATATTCTTCATGGAAGCGGCAAACAGGGTGGCTCGACCTTGACGCAGCAATTGGCGAAAAATCTGTTTCTTTCGCCCGATCGTACGTTGGAACGGAAGGTGCAGGAGGCGTTGCTTGCCTTGTGGCTTGAGCATAAATACACCAAGGATCAAATCCTGGAAATGTATCTCAACCGTGTCTATCTCGGCTCGGGTGCTTACGGTGTAGAAGCCGCTTCACGCCGATATTTCAATAAGTCTGCGAAAGATATCAATTTGATGGAAGCTGCCACCTTAGCGGGATTGCTCAAGGCGCCATCGCGACTTTCACCTGCACGCGACCCGAAGGCTGCCAATGACCGCGCAAAGTTGGTGCTTGGCGCCATGCGGGAAGAAGGTATGGTGGGCGATGCGGAAGTGGCCATTGCCGAGGCTGAACCGATGACGCGTGCCGAAGCCTATTGGACGGGTTCAGAAAACTATGTTGCCGATCAGGTTGTTGCCCAGCTTCCATTTCTCATCGGCGAGAGCGACAAGGACATTGTCGTGGAAACAACTTTGGATATGTCGTTGCAAAGTGTTGCCGAAGAGGCTATCCGCGATCAGATCGCAGAGAATGGCAAGAAACGCGATGTCAGTCAGGGCGCGCTCGTTTCCATCGACAAAAGTGGTGCCATCCGTGCCCTTGTCGGCGGTGCAGATTATGCGCAAAGTCAATTTAACCGCGCTACCGATGCCAAACGCCAACCGGGTTCCACCTTTAAACCTTTTGTCTATTTAGCAGCGCTGGAAGCTGGCCGCACCCCCAATTCGGTGCGCAATGATGCACCTGTAAAAATCGGAAAATGGACCCCGAAAAACTATGGTGGAAAATATATGGGCGAAGTGACGCTGACGACAGCGCTCTCGCATTCGTTGAATTCGGTAGCAGCCCAGCTCATTATGGAGGTTGGCACCGACAAGGTGATCGAAGTGGCCCATAGGCTTGGTATCCACTCTGCCCTGTCGGACAATGCTTCCATAGCCCTTGGGACATCGGAAGTGAGCCTGATGGAGTTGACCGGCGCTTTTGTGCCCTTCGCCAATGGCGGTTATAAGCCCCAATTGCGCTTGATCGCGCGCGTGAAAGATACTCAAGGCAAAACACTCTATGACTTTGGTGACATCACCGCCACCCGGGTTATACAATCGGATATTGTGGGCATGATGAATGCGATGCTTGCACAAACTGTCGAAAATGGTACGGCAAAACACGCAGCTATCGGCCGCCCTGCCGCCGGAAAAACCGGCACCAGCCAGGATTTCCGCGATGCCTGGTTCATCGGCTATACTGCTGATTATGTCACCGGCGTGTGGTTTGGAAATGATGACGGGCAATCCATGAAAACCATATCGGGCGGATCATTGCCGGTGCGTGCTTGGAAAGCCTATATGAGTGTCGCCGAAAAATCATTGCCTATTACGCCCCTCCCCGGCAATTACAATTTGGAAAACGCAATTCCCGGTGGCAGCGATATTCTGCCCGAAAGCGATCAATCGACATCGCAACCTTATCCGGCTGTGCAGAACAATAATGACGGCTATTGGGCGCCGCGCCCGCCAGCTGACATTGGAGAACAACAGCAACCACCGAGAAAAAGGACATTGTTTGATATTTTGCGTGGCAGATAAGTCGCGCAAATACGATAAAGTTCGAGGTTCAGCACTTTTATACTCGACTCTCCAACGCCCGTTTCCTAAGAGAAAATGTCACTTCATTTCAGGAGGGGGTCGAGCCTTGCGGACCGTTATTGCAAAATTATGTCTGATCGTGGTGTTTTCATGCACGTTTATGCTGGAAGCACAGGCTATAACCGTTGTTCCGCCCGGCAACCGCAATAGCGTACAACCGCCAATACCTGGTGCATCAGCAAAACGCACCCGCGAATTGCAAACAAGTTATGCTGCAAAATACACCAAAATCTACACGTTATTGAAAAACGATCCTAAATTGCGCGCCCGCATTATCGCGTCTGCAAAAGCATATGGCATAGACCCTATCCATATTGCCGGTGCCATTATCGGCGAACACACCTATAATGTCGACGTCTATGACCGTTTGCAAACCTATTATGTCAAAGGCATGTCCTATGTAAATCAGGGCGTTCAATTTGCCTATAATGGTGAAGATGTGAGCCATTTTGTCAAACGTCCACAGTTTTCATCCTGTACAAGCATGAATGACAGCTATCGTCTATGGACGTGTCGCGAGGCCGTTTGGGACAATGATTTTCGCGGAAAAACCGTAGATGGCGTCAAATATCCCAATAACCGTTTTAGCGCAGTTTTCTTCCAGCCGTTTTTTGCCGGTCAGACCTTCGGACTTGGACAGGTAAACCCGCTGACGGCGTTGATGATGTCCGATCGTGTCAACCGTATCTCAGGATTGCCGAAGCTAAACGCCGAAAATGGCGGTCAGGTCTATAAAACCATTATGGATCCCGACCTTACAATTCCCTATATTGCTGCCACCATTCGCCAATCAATTGATGCCTATCGTCAAATCGCCGGTTTTGATATCTCGCAAAATCCCGGTCTTACAGCCACACTCTACAATACTGGCGGCGCAGAAGCGCGAGCACGCGCACTCGCTGCGCAAAACAAACAGGCGTTGAGTAGCGGCGGCACCCCAAAACTGCCACAAGAAAATTACTACGGTTGGTTTGTAAATTCCAAGATCGATGATTTGAAAAAATTATTCTAGAGCATTTCCAACAAAAGTTGACAGACTTTTGTGTTAGGATAATGCGACAAAACAAAGAGTTAGAGCGTATCCATGCCACAATCAAAAACGGATTCACTCTAACGGCATTGCCAACAAACTATTTCGTGCGTGGATCAGTCTTTACTGACAAGCTCGATATCGCTTTGGTCATACGCGCTTGATTGATTATCGCTGTTCGCCGATTGATCAAGACGTTCAGCCAAGACAGCGATATCCGTCTGCGATAGCCGCCCGATTTCGCGTGACAAACGGTTGGCAAAAGCTGTTGCCTCAACGGAAAGTCCAGACGTATCAATGACCACGCGCGGATGTGATATTCCCGCAAGGACAATCAACTCGTCCGCTTCATCCCATATAATATTGAGGTAGGTGATCATCCTCTGTACGAGAGGAAAACTTGGGGCTCCCCGTTTTCCATGTTCAAGCGCTGAAAGATAGGCGGGCGATACACCGATTCCTTCGGCCATCTGCTTTTGCGACAATCCACGTTCGGCACGCAATTGCCGGATTTTCTCACCAAACGGTGTCATCGTTGCGTGACCGTAGCGATCCGACGCAAGCGAATGTAAAGCGCGCCGTGACCGCCATGATGGCGGGCGGCATCTTCAAATGACGAGACAATCTGGCGAAAAGGCGGCGTGGACAGCCAATGGGGAACCGATTGCCGCAATATTCCGTCACTACCCGGTGACGTGCCCTTACCGGTAATCACCAGCACATGGCGCAATCCCCGACTATTGGCCGACTGCAAAAAATGCAACAAGAGCGAATAGGCTTCGCTTTGGATCAGACCGTGTAAATCAACCCGTCCATCAATATGGATACGGCCTTTAGCAATTTTTCGGTGCGTTGGTTTATCGAAGGGATGTAAACGCGTTGTGTCGGTCGCTGCCTTCGTGGTGGATTTGGGCGATGCTTCTGCCCGGATCAACTGTGTCTCTCCCACAGCACGGGCGAATACGTCGCTCGCACTTTCGATCTCGATCATTTCAACTTCGTTGCGATGAAGCGGGATTGCACTCCGGCGCACCGCGTCCCATAGGATGCGGTCTTCAGCATGGAGTAAACCATGTTTCTGCTGCTGCGCGCCTTTTGCCATATTGTTTGAAATACCCTTGTGGTGACCGCGCCAAGCGACACTTAACATTGTTCTACCAACCTCTAGGCCGCGGCGACAATTTAACTTTTCATTGCGTTGGTGCAAAAATTTTGGCTAAATAGGAGAAAAATCGCAAACGGTGTAGCCCACCGCCAAGAATTTTCGACGCATTCAGGCAAGATTTTTGCCCAACCCTTTCAGGGCCTTGCCAAAATGGCCCTGTTTGTTGTCGTTTATCGTCAAATATGCACCGCATGTTTTCCTCTTCACTCCTAAAACATGGCCATTTTTGCTATGGCGCAATAAATAGTAAAATTGTCACCGCGGCCTAGCGCAAATCGTCTATATTTCGGGCCAACAGATTTGCTCTATCTCTTTTTTTCACATCATCCGGACACAAAATTCCATCAACTATTGTTGGAAATGCTCTATTGGTCGTCTTGCGTTGCAACCAGTTTCCAATTCGGATCACGCGAACGGCTATTGCGCGAAAAAGTCCAAATATCCGTGATTTCTGCAATCACTTCAGGATCGCCGTCAACCAGCTTCTCATCACTGTCATAAGTAGCAGAAATAATTTCGCTGACGATACGCATCGTTACAAGTTCATCTGCATCCTGCATTTCAGCGTCAACGATTTCAGCCTTGTCGATGCCGACAAATGTGAAACGAACTGACTCACCATTTTTCTTTCGGGCATCAATGGCTTGTGAAAAGCCCTCATAGACATCCTTCGACAAAAGCGCCTTCAAACCGTTTTTATCACCATTGGCAAATGCGGTAACAATCATTTCATAGGCCACCCGTACGCCATCGACAAATGATTGCGGCGAAAATGACGGATCGGCTTTGCGGATAGCCCTCAAACCATCATTCAATTCACTGCCTGCCGCAGAAACATTATCAATATCGGAAAAATCATCTGGCTGTCTTGCTTCACGTTTGGGCAAAGACACGACATTATCGGAAGGTGCATCATCCGACTGCTTCCTCATTTCCGGTGCATTCGGATCGAAAGGCGGACGCTCAAATCCTGTTCTTTTGCCCAATACGCTTCGTAGCTGTAAGAACACCACAACAGCAATCACCAGTGCTATAACCATTACAATGTCGAATTCCATCAGCGCGGCCAATCTCCAAAAAAACAAAACTTTTTGCTGCACTATGATTTACAGCGGCGGGATACCGTTAAACATATAGAACACCTGAAGCTATCATTCAAATATTGCTTTTCAATTCCTATTTAAAGACGCAATGCTATAATAGTATGCGGGTTCCCGACAGTGGCCCCGAAAGGAAAAGAAACATTGAATCGTTCTTATCAAGCAAAGCCCGGAATTGCCGGATTGATATTCCTCGCTGCGGTTTTCATCGAGATTGCCGGATTTATCGTCGTTGGTAGCGAGATCGGCGTATTGGCCACCCTTGGTCTCATCGTCTTGTCCATATTGGCGGGCTGTATATTGTTGCGGCTGCAAGGCCTTAGCCTTTTGACAACCATGCAGAAAGAGTTGGCAGCTGGTAAAGTTCCCGACCGCGAAATTGCCCATGGAGCCTTGATGATTTTGGGTGCTATTTTGCTGATTATACCGGGTTTCGTCAGCGATATTATTGGCATATTGCTTTTCATCCCGCCGGTGCGTGATGTTATCTGGCGTTTTATTTCAAAGCGTGTCAGCGTCAAAACTGAATTTCGCGGCAATTTTCGTCACGAAGATGGGCAGACGATCGATCTTGACGCCGACGATTATCATTCATCAGACCCAGATCATTCTCCATGGAAGAAAAACGATAGTGACCGGCTTTTGCCCTGACCGGAACCACGGAAAAATGTGAAAGGGATGCGGGCTTTTATTGCAAGATGATGCGTGACATGATAGCCAAGAGCATCTTTAAACCCAGATGGCAGGCCCTTGCCAGCGACAAGAGAAGGTTTTGAACATGGCCGAAGGCGATGCAAACAATAATGGCGAAACACCGGTATTCACAGTACTGACGCAGTATCTCAAGGATTTCTCATTTGAAAGCCCGAATGCGCCCGAAGCTTTGCGCCCGCGCGACAAGGCACCTGAAATCGATATCGGCATCAATGTAAACGCCAATCCGATTGGCGACGACAATTATGATGTTGTGCTTAGCCTTTCCGCCAAAGCAGGCGACGGCAAAGACATGCTTTTCAACGTGGAATTGGTCTATGGCGGTGTATTCCGCGTCAAAAATATTCCACAAGAGCACGTTATGCCGTTGGTATTCATCGAATGCCCACGTTTGTTGTTTCCCTTCGCACGCCAGATCGTCGCAGATGCAACACGTAATGGCGGCTTCCCGCCATTGATGATCGATCCTATCGATTTTGCCGGGCTCTTCCAAAAACGTATTGCTGAAGAGCAGGCACGGGCGCAGGTTCAGCCTTCTTGAAAATAGTCATCATTCTTGTCATTGTATGACTTGAAGATGCGCGTTCAAGCACCCCTGAAGATCACTTCAGGGGTGTTTTTTATTGCGTGGGTATCGGCTACCCTTCTTATTCAATAGCGATAGCCACTTTATGGTTTCAATGGACAAAAGAGCGCTTGCTACGGATGCAGAAACTAAAGGAATTGTTTTCCGATATCGTGCGGTCTATCGCACCCCGTCAAACCATCCACCACATTTCAAGACCAAATGATTTGTCATCTTGCTCTCAAAGGCCGTCAGTTGTCATGCATGGCAAATAGCTGTGGTTTTCAAACATCTCGTCATCCGCACTGGTGCGATGAGACATCACGTTTTGGAACGGCATTCTTGCGGTGAACAACTATCTGGCATACGGGCAGCCCCTATTGAGAAACAAAGCTTAAATTTCAGATATGGCGTTGCCCTAAAACCGGTTCCCACTTTTGCGCGACATGAACTTTCCCATCGCATGGCGTTATCCCAAAACCGGTTCCCACTTTTGCGCGACATGAACTTTCCCATCGCACGGCGTTATCCCAAAACCGGTTCCCACTTTTGGGCGACATGAATTTTCCCATCGCATGTCGTTATCCCAAAACCGGTTCCCACTTTTGCGCGACATGAACTTTCCCATCGCATGTCGTTATCCCAAAACCGGTTCCCACTTTTGGGCGACATGCTATACCAAAAAAGAAAACCCGCCAAAAGGCGGGCTTTCTCATTCCATCAATTACCCCTAACAGGCAATCGTGAGACTATTTTAACAACAGGATATTAGTCCTGTTCTTGCTTCTTCAAAGCAGCACCGAGAATATCGCCAAGCGAAGCGCCGGAATCCGTTGAACCATACTGGGCAACAGCTTCTTTTTCTTCAGCGATTTCCAATGCCTTGATCGATACGGAAAGCTTGCGGCTCTTCTTATCAAAAGCGATCACACGTGCATCAACCTTCTGGCCGACGGTGAAACGCTCAGGGCGCTGCTCATCACGGTCACGCGACAAGTCGGCGCGACGGATGGTTGTTTCCAGATCGTGGTCAACCAGCTTCACATCAACGCCGTTGTCGCTGATGCCAGTGACTTCACAGGTTACAACCGCACCCTTACGAAGATCGCCAGATGCTGCTGCTTCACCAACCTTGTCGCCTGAAAGCTGCTTGATACCGAGCGAAATACGCTCTTTTTCAACATCAACATCAAGAACAACAGCCTTTACGACATCGCCCTTATTGTATTCGTCGATGACCTGTTCGCCCGGACGGTTCCAGTCGAGATCTGACAAGTGAACCATACCGTCGACATCGCCTTCGAGGCCGATGAAGAGACCGAACTCTGTCTTGTTCTTGACTTCGCCTTCAACCTGCGAATTGACAGGGAATTTGTCAGCAAAAGTTGTCCATGGATTTTCAAGGGTCTGCTTGAGACCGAGAGAAATACGACGCTTGGCCGGATCCACTTCGAGAACAACAACTTCGACTTCCTGCGAGGTCGAGAGAAGTTTTCCAGGATGAACGTTTTTCTTGGTCCAGCTCATTTCTGAAACGTGGATAAGACCTTCAATGCCTGGCTCGATTTCAACGAATGCACCGTAGTCAGTGATATTTGTGACTGCACCGGTGATCTTTTTGCCGATTGGATACTTCGCACCGATACCATCCCAAGGATCGCTTTCAAGCTGCTTCATGCCGAGCGAGATGCGATGTGTTTCCTGGTTGATACGGATGATCTGAACCTTCACAGTCTGACCGATTGTGAGGATTTCAGAAGGATGGTTGACACGGCGCCATGCCATATCGGTGACGTGCAACAGACCGTCAATGCCGCCGAGATCGACGAATGCACCATAATCGGTAATGTTTTTAACCACACCCTCAACGACCTGACCTTCTTCAAGGTTCTGGACGATTTCCGAACGCTGCTCTGCACGGCTTTCTTCAAGCACTGTACGACGTGATACAACGATATTGCCACGACGACGATCCATTTTCAGGATTTCAAATGGCTGTGGGTTGTGCATCAATGGCGTTACGTCACGGATCGGACGAATATCAACCTGGCTGCGCGGCAAGAAGGCAACTGCACCATCAAGATCAACAGTGAAACCACCCTTGACCTGACTGAAGATAACGCCTTCAACGCGTTCACCCGCATTGAATTTTTCTTCAAGACGAACCCAGCTTTCTTCGCGGCGCGCTTTTTCGCGCGAAAGAACAGCTTCACCCATCGCATTTTCGATGCGTTCGACATAAACTTCAACTTCATCGCCCGGCTTCAACGTGCCGTCTTTGCCCTTGGCTCCAAATTCCTTCAAAGGAATACGGCCTTCAACCTTCAGACCGGCATCGATGATAGCCATGTCTTTTTCGATTGCGATGATGCGGCCTTTAACAACCGAACCTTCGGCCAAATCATTGGTCTGGAAGGATTCAGCCAAAAGGGCTTCGAAATCCGCCATTGTGGGATTATATTGTGACATAGAAACTCCTGAAAAGTGCCAAAAATGTCAGGCACAAGCGCCGGGTTAGTGTTAAGACCACACAGTTTCCGAACCGCCCCGTATATAACGGGAGTATTTTGGCGCATGGCCGAAAACTATATTTTAAATGTTTTCAATCGCCAAAGCTTTGATGAACAGGGTCGATCAAGGCGCAGGCTGCTGCAAACGCTGCTTCTATACTCAATTTTGTTGTATCAAGCAAGTGCGCATCCGCCGCCGGTTTCAGCGGGCCTTCGGCGCGGTTCATATCACGCTCATCACGCCGCTCAAGATCAGCCAGAATGTCCGCATAATCAGCCGCGCCACCTTTTGCTATGATTTCCTTGTAACGGCGCTCGGCCCGCGCTTGCGGCGAGGCAAGAATATAGAGTTTCACATCGGCATCAGGACAGACTACCGTGCCGATATCGCGGCCATCCAAGACGGCGCCAACGCCCATTTGGGAAAACTGTCTTTGTGCGGCGACAAGGACTTTACGTAAATTCGCCATCACCGCCACTTTTGATGCGGCCTCGCCAATTGCGTGGCTCGACAACTCGGCAGGATCAAGCCTGCTTAAATCAAGTGACTGTGCCACCGAAATGGCCACATTCTCATCGTCAAGCGGTAAAGCTTTTTGCAAAAGAGCATTTGCCACAGCGCGATAGGTTAAGCCGGTATCGAGGTGGGGCAGGTGATAATGCAATGCGAGCTTTCGCGCCAAAGTGCCTTTACCTGATGCGGCGGGCCCATCTATGGCAATGACGAATGGCTTGGCCCGTTTCAAAGATGTCATTGAATCTTTGCCCCAAGTTTCACCATCAGATCCATAAATTCCGGAAAGCTGGTTGCGATCATGCGTCGATCATCAATACTGACCGGTTTTTCCGAAGCCAAACCCAATGTCAAAAAACTCATGGCAATGCGATGGTCAAGATGCGTTGTTACCGTTCCACCACCCAGCCCTTTGCCGCTCGGCTGCCCGAAGACAACCAGAAAATCTTCGCCTTCCTGACATTCAATGCCATTGGCCTTCAAACCGTTTGCCACAGCAGAAAGGCGGTCTGACTCTTTAACGCGCAGTTCCTCCACCCCTTCCATGACTGTCTTGCCTTCGGCAAATGCAGCAGCAACGGCCAGCACCGGATATTCATCAATCATCGATGGTGCACGATCTTTCGGCACCGTCACACCCTTTAACACCGAAGAGCGGACACGGATATCGGCGACATCCTCGCCTCCAGCCTGCCGCTTATTTTCGAATTCGATATTGCCGCCCATTTCCAACAATGTCTGGATCAATCCTGTGCGGGTGGGATTTAACAGAACATTCTCGATCGTGATGTCAGAGCCTTCCACCAGCAAAGCCGCCACCAATGGAAAAGCCGCAGAAGATGGATCGCCCGGCACATCAATGATCTGCCCCTGCAACTCGCCCTGCCCCTGTAACTGGATGTGGCGAACACCTTCGGCATCAGTCTCCACTTCAAGGTCGGCACCGAAGCCCACAAGCATTTTCTCTGTATGATCCCGCGTCATAACAGGCTCTATCACCGTCGTGATACCCGGCGTATTCAAACCGGCAAGAAGCACAGCCGATTTGACCTGCGCCGAAGCCATCGGCACACGATAGGTGATCGGGCTTGCCATCACCGGTCCCCGCAATGTCAATGGCAAGCGGTCGCCCTCAGCAGCTTCAACCTGCACACCCATCAAGCGCAATGGATCCAGTATACGCCCCATCGGCCGTTTCGATAATGATGCGTCACCGATAAAACTGGTTTTCATTGCATAGGTGCCGACAAGCCCCATCGTCAACCTTGCTCCAGTACCGGCATTTCCAAAGTCCAAAGGCGCTTCAGCTTCCAGCAAACAGCCATTTCCCGTACCATTGATAATCCACTCATCACCCTCTTTGCGGATTTGCGCACCCATGGCTTGCATCGCCTTGCCGGTGTTGATCACATCCTCACCTTCAAGGAGACCGGTGATGCGCGTCTCGCCATTTGCCAAACCGCCAAACATGAATGAACGATGCGATATGGACTTGTCGCCGGGAATACGGATATGGCCGGAAAGGCTTTCGGATTTCTTGGCAATGGCGGGTATCGGCTTTTGCATGGCTACCTGTTTTCTATTGTCTTTCGCGGGAAATGAATGGGTTCTAACATAAGCTTTTGTGTCCGTCATGGGAAAATGCATAGCAACAGCACTGTTTATCTTTGACAAATGCACTAATTTGCGCTTAAGCACCGTGAAAAGATTTTTTTGATGAAACCATAGAGCGTTTTCATTATAAGCGGGATTGAAACATCTGCTTGAAAACGCACCTAAACAAAGGCGTCGGATTATTTCGGGTTGTTTTTGCAAACCGTCAATCACCCGACCAACCAAAGAGGCTCGGTCCATGGCAAAACCTGAACTTGGAACCAAACGTGTAGACCCGGAAACGGGCAAGAAATTTTATGACCTCAATCGTGATCCGATTGTGTCTCCCTATACTGGCATTTCCTATCCGCGTTCTTATTTCGAAGCTTCAGCCGAAGCCAAGGGTGAAGAGCAGGAAGAAGAAGCCGAAGAGCTGGATACAGCTTTGGAAAAGCCTGAATTCATTTCGCTGGAAGATGCGGATGATGAAAACAAGGGCGACGATGACCTTCCTGATCTGGGCGATGATGATGTCGACCTTGGTGACGATGACGATGCGTTCTTGCCTGATGATGAAGATGACGAAGACGATGATGTCAGCGGCATCCTTGGCGGCGGCGTTCCAAACGACGACGATATCTAATAAATTCATGAGGGAAGGTGCGGTCTTTTTATCAAGATTGCAAATTCCCTCTTGATCTTCGGCGTGTCTCACTTTATGAACCCGCCCAAGCAGTTCATCTGCACTTTGCCAATCCGGCATGGATTGGGGCTATAGCTCAGCTGGGAGAGCGCTTGCATGGCATGCAAGAGGTCAGCGGTTCGATCCCGCTTAGCTCCACCAACTTCTTTTTCAACTCGCGTAAACGCCGTCACTTTGTCTAAGCAGCCAGTCCTTCACCGGCTATAATAGCAATGAATCATTCGCGTGCTCATATCGCGAATATTATTTTGCGGGTTGGTTTTTAAACTGAAAAGCACCATGATGCCTTATGCTTGAAGATATTTACACCACCATTCGTGCGCGCCGCGATGTACGCGATGAATTTTTACCCACAACACTGGAAGACGACGTGATTATGCGGCTTCTCGACGCGGCCCATCACGCGCCTTCCGTCGGCTTCCAACAACCGTGGAACTTTCTGCTTATCAGCGATGCGGTTCGCAAAACGCAGGTAAAAGAAATCTTTGCCCGCGCGCAAGCCGAAGAAGCCCTTATTTTCGATGATGAGAAACAAAGGCAATATCACGCACTTAAACTGGAAGGGATTGTTAAGGCCCCCCTTAACATCGTGGTCACTTGTGACCGGGCGCGAGACGGCACGCAGGGTCTTGGCCGTTTCCACAATCCACAAATGTCAGCCTATAGCTGCGTCTGTGCCGTACAAAACCTTTGGTTGGCAGCACGCGCTGAAAATATCGGCGTTGGCTGGGTTTCCATCTACCATGAACCTGATTTACGGGCGCTGCTGAAAATTCCTCAACATATCGAAATCATCGCTTATCTTTGCATTGGCTATGTCAGCCATTTCTATGAAACACCGGAATTGCAACAAAAGGGCTGGCGGCAGCGCGTACCGCTGGAGCAGCTGATCTATTATGAAACATGGCCCGATGATGCGCAATAATATTGCGCATTTTAGTCTTTAATTTTGCAATTATAAGCCAAATGTGATCGCATCTCCTATCAAAAAGGCGGTCAAAAGCCTTGCGTTTGGCGGCTGTCTGCTGCACAACAAAAGCTAGATTGGAATTATTCAAGGAAATGAAAAATGCCTCCCTATCGCTCTAGAACCTCCACCCATGGCCGCAACATGGCCGGTGCGCGCGGCCTTTGGCGCGCCACAGGTATGAAAGACGGAGATTTTGGTAAGCCGATTATTGCTATCGCCAACTCGTTTACGCAATTTGTGCCCGGACATGTCCATTTGAAAGATTTGGGCCAATTGGTCGCGCAGGAAGTTGCCAAAGCCGGCGGAGTCGCAAAAGAATTCAACACCATCGCCGTTGATGACGGTATCGCCATGGGGCATGACGGCATGCTCTATTCATTGCCATCACGTGAGATTATCGCCGACTCGGTTGAATATATGGTCAACGCCCATTGTGCCGATGCTCTGGTTTGCATTTCCAATTGTGATAAAATCACACCCGGTATGTTGATGGCCTCGATGCGCTTGAACATCCCGACCATTTTCGTTTCCGGCGGCCCTATGGAAGCAGGTAAGATCAAGTGGAAAGACAAGGATCTTTCGGTTGATCTGATTGACGCCATGGTTGCTGCAGCCGATGACAACAATAGCGATGCGGAAATTGCCGATATGGAGCGTGCAGCCTGCCCGACATGCGGATCATGCTCAGGTATGTTTACCGCCAACTCCATGAATTGCTTGACCGAGGCTCTTGGCCTTTCCTTGCCGGGCAATGGCTCGACATTGGCAACCCATTCAGACCGCCAGCGTCTATTTGAAGAAGCCGGACGACGCATTGTCGGTCTTGCAAAACGTTATTATGAAAATGATGACGCGACAGTTCTTCCCCGTTCGATTGCTTCTTTTGAAGCGTTTGAAAACGCGATGACATTGGATATTTCCATGGGGGGATCAACCAACACGGTTCTGCATCTTCTGGCAGCAGCCCAAGAAGGCGAAATCGATTTTACCATGGCGGATATCGACCGTCTATCACGCCGCGTACCTGTCCTTTGTAAAGTGGCGCCGGCTGTCGCCAATGTGCACATGGAAGATGTTCACCGCGCTGGCGGCATAATGGCAATCTTGGCTGAACTTGATCGCGCAGGCCTGATTGAGAATACAACCTACACAGTCCACGAGCCGACAATGAAAGACGCATTGCGTCAGTGGGACGTAAAGCAGACCAATGATCCGGCGGTGCATGAATTCTTCCGTGCCGCACCGGGCGGCATACCGACGCAAACCGCTTTCAGCCAATCGCGGCGCTATGATGCGGTTGACCTTGACCGCGAAAAGGGTGTTATCCGCGATTTTGATCATGCCTATTCGAAGGATGGCGGTCTGGCTGTTCTTTATGGCAATCTGGCGGAAGATGGCTGTATTGTAAAAACTGCCGGTGTTGACGATTCCATTCTGAAATTCAAAGGCCCTGCCCGCATTTTTGAAAGTCAGGATTCGTCTGTATTGGCTATTCTGAACGGCAAAATCAAACCGGGTGACATTGTGCTTATCCGTTATGAGGGGCCGCGTGGCGGGCCGGGCATGCAAGAAATGCTATACCCTACCAGCTACCTGAAATCCAAAGGATTGGGCAAAGCCTGTGCTTTGATTACCGACGGTCGGTTTTCGGGCGGTTCGTCCGGCCTATCTATTGGCCACGTTTCGCCGGAAGCCGCCGAAGGTGGTACAATTGGTCTTGTCGAAGAAGGTGACATCATCGAGATCGACATTCCCAATCGTAAAATCCATCTTTCTGTCGATGATGCAGAAATTGCCCGTCGTCGTGAAAAGATGGAAGAGAAAGGGGCATCTGGATGGCAACCGGAAGAAGTACGTAAGCGCAAAGTATCAAAGGCACTCAAAGCTTATGCTGCCATGACCACCTCGGCCGCAAAAGGTGCCGTAAGACAGATCTAGCCTTCTGTTAAAACGCCTTACCCATGGCTGTATGTTATGCTCTGGGTAAGGCGTTTTGCTTTAAATAAAGCTTGCATGCGTCCCCATTATCTCCTTTATCAAGGCGATATTATTGCAAAGGGAGGGCGCCTATGCCGATCATCGATGCCGTTGCCAAATATGCTGATGAGATACCTCGGTCCATCGCCGTCAACATTGATGGCTGCACACTCGATTATGCGGCGCTCTATGCGCATGCACAGCGTTTCCGCTATGCGCTGGCAACGATCGACAAAAGGCAGAACCAATCGGTCAACCTGCCAGAGAACGGCCGACTGGTTCTTTTAGCGCTGCCCAATCATCATCTTTTTGCAGAAATCTTTACCGGCGCATCGGCATCGCCCCATTGTGTCGCTGTTCTTTCTGTCGAAACTCCGGCCGCGCAGATAACCGAAATTATCAAGCGCTTGCAGCCCGATCTGATTGTCTGTGATAAAGCGGACAGCATCGTGGGAAAAATTGCCCAACAATCGGGAGCGCGGGTTTTGGCTGTTGACGATGGCGGCCAAACCGACAACAATTATGAACGTTTTCTGCAAGCCGGCGCTGAATTTCTATCGTATGAAGACTGCCCCGATCATCCGTTCTTTATCGGCTTTACATCGGGAACAACCGGACTGCCAAAAGCTTTTATCCGCACACGGGACAGTTGGCGAAAGTCGCTTGAAGGCGGACGGGATGTTTTTGCTTTAAAACCCATGCAAAACACGGTAGCGCCCGGCCCTATGGCACATGGTGTTACACTTTATGCTTTGGCAGAATGTCTGGATAGCGGTCAGACGTTTTATGGCGTTCAACATTTCGAAGCCGATAAACTGCTCGCAATCCTCCCGGAGGCGGATCGTTTTATCGGTGTGCCAACCATGTTGACTGTGCTTTGTAAGGCTGCCGAAACCAACAACATTGTCTTCCCACGCCTCGGCCAGCTTGTAACCGGAGCATCCAAATTTGACAAACAGCATTTTGAACAGGCAAAGCGGCTGTTTCCATCAACAAAGATCCTGCAATATTACGGCGCTTCGGAATTGAGCTTTGTGGCAGTGAACGAAATGGCCTCGGCATTGATGGAAGGCAATGCAATGATGTCTCCGGTTGGCCAGGCATTCCCAGGGGTAAAAGTCAGCATACGCGACCAGAACGGCAAGATTTGTGCATGTGGCGACATTGGGACTATATTTGTCGAGAGCGCATTGATTGCCATAGGCTATCTCTGGGGTGATAATGGCCAGTCGTTCAAGAAAACCGCTTATGGTGCCACGGTCGGCGACCTCGGTGTACAGGATGAGAATGGCAATCTTTTCGTTTTGGGGCGGGCTGGGAATATGATTATTTCCGGTGGCAATAATATCTATCTGGCTGAAATAGAAACGGTACTCAAAGCCATAGACGGCATTGAAGACGCAGTCGCTTTCGGTCTTGATGATGATATTTATGGGCAACGTTTGGTTGCGGTCATCCGCTTTGAAAATCACGCACGCCTTTCCAAAGATATGATTATTGCAGCTTGTCTTGAACAACTTCCTAAATTTAAACTGCCCAGAGAATTCTATGTGATCGACACATGGCCAATGACGTGGAGCGGAAAAATCGCGCGGGTGCAGGTGATGGCCATACTCGAAAAAGCCACAGGTCAATTGGAAAGATTGTAACAATGGATGAAACCCGCCAGCCCGTTATTATTGCCGCCTTGCGGACACCTATTGCACGCGCTTTCGGTGCACTTGGCATGGTGGATGTCCATGATCTTGCAGCGCCTCTCATTAAAGCGCTTTTAGCTGAAACCAATGTTGCGGCTGGCGCGATTGACGATGTGATCATGGGCAACGCTGCCGGCGGTGGCGGCAATCTGGCCCGACTTGCCGCTTTGACAGCCGGCATGCCGGTTGACGTTGCCGGACAGACAGTCGATCGCCAATGCGGCTCGGGGCTTGAAGCTATTATTCAAGCATGCCGCCTGATTGCTGCAGGTGCGGGTTCCTATTATATCGCGGGTGGGGCCGAGAGTGTCAGTACGGCCCCATGGCGCGTACACCGCCCGAAAAAGCCCGTCGAAATGCCGCAATTTTTCAACAAGGCTCGTTTCTCACCCGATGAAGTTGGCGATCCGACAATGGGGATTGCTGCTGAAAATGTTGCCAAACAGTATGATATCACAAGAGAAAGGCAGGATGCTTTCGCCCTGCAAAGCCATACACGCGCAGTTGCAGCGCAAAAAGCAGGCTCCTTCGATGACGAGGTTGTGCCCCTTAAAACGCCGCAAGGTTTGTTTGAGCAAGATGATTGCCCACGCAGTGGCTTGTCATTGCAAACACTGGCGAGACTGAAACCGGTATTTCTAGAGAAAGGCAGTGTCACCGCCGGCAATGCCTGTCCGCTCAATGATGGTGCATCGCTGGTGCTTGTCACCTCGCAAGCCGAGGCAAAGCGCTTGGGCATAGGCCATGGGTTGCATTTCGTTGACAGTGCCGTTGCCGGTGTTGACCCCAATCTTCTTGGGATTGGTTCGGTTGCATCAACACGAAAATTGCTGGTTCGAAATCCCACGGTGAAAATTGCAGATTTTTCCTTGATAGAATTCAACGAAGCTTTTGCGGCGCAGGTTCTGGCCTCGTTGGATGCGTTGGAAATCAAACCGGATGCCGTTAATAGGCAGGGCGGTGCGATTGCACTCGGCCACCCGTTCGGGGCATCCGGCGCCGTTATGGTAACGCGCTTGTTTTTCCAGATGAAGGGTATGCCTTCGGGAGCGTTAGCACTTGCAACGATGGGTATTGGCGGCGGCATGGGCTTAAGCTCGATGTTTAAACCCTATCGTGCAGACTGACCGTGTGCTGTCGTTTCTTGCAATCAACGGCATTGGAAAATCCGCGGCAGGCACTCGCCGAGGATATTCCATTTCTTAGAGTGAATCCGTTTGTTAATTGAGGCGTGGATTCACTCTAGAGCACATTCGCTGTTCGATGAATCGAACATGCGCTCTATGCCTTTGCTTTTGCCGCATTTTTTGTCCGATAGGAGCAGGGTAAAGAATTGATCCGGTGAATCAATTCTCCTGCGGATGCGCTTCACACTTTTCGGAAAATGCTCTAACTCTCCGTTTTATCGCATTGTCCTGACACAAAAGTCTGTCAACTTTTGTTGGAAATGCTCTAAAGCAAATCTTCTTTTTGTTGGGGCGTGGATTTGCTCCAGATTTTTTATTTGTCGCATTGTCCAACGAAAAAGCTGATTCAACTTTTTCTGGAAATGCTCTAATGCGCTGTAAGGCTCAGCTGTTTTAACCGATAGAGTTCCTCCAACGCTTCCTTTGGCGAAAGATCGTCAGGATTAACAGCCTTCAAAGCTTGTTCGACCAGCGATTGAGCTGACTTGGCCCGCTGCTCCGTCTGCGACATGGTCACAGAGAAAAGCGGCAAATCGTCGATCAATTTATGTCCTTTTCCGGCCATCTCGCCTTCTTCAAGTTGATGCAGAACATCTTTGGCCCGCGCAACCACCACTTCCGGCAGTCCCGCCAATTTAGCCACTTGAACGCCGTAAGAGCGGTCCGCAGCACCTTTGCCAACTTCATGTAGGAAGATGACGTCGCCATTCCATTCTTTCACCTTCATCGTGACATTATGCAAACGGTTGAGCTTTTCGGTCAATGCCGTCATTTCATGGAAATGGGTGGCAAATATCGCACGGCAGTGATTGACCTCATGCAGATATTCAACCGCAGCCCACGCGATAGACAAACCATCGAACGTCGAGGTGCCGCGGCCGATTTCATCCAGTATAACAAGCGATCTCTCGCCCGCCTGATTGAGGATTGTAGCCGTTTCAACCATCTCCACCATAAAGGTTGATCGACCGCGGGCCAAGTCGTCCGAGGCACCGACACGGCTGAACAACCTGTCGACAACGCCGATATGCGCAGAACCGGCAGGTACAAAAGATCCCATCTGTGCCATAATGGCAATCAACGCATTTTGACGTAGGAAAGTCGATTTACCACCCATATTGGGGCCGGTCAGCAGCCAGATGGCCGCAAACTGGTCATGGCCATCGGGCGACAGGTTACAATTATTGGCCACGAACGGGTCTGACGCCTGCTTACGCAGGGCCTGTTCCACAACCGGATGACGTCCTGCAACCACTTCGAAAGCCAAAGATTGATCGACTTGCGGGCGGCAATATCCCTGCTCTTCCGCCAAGCGCGCGAAAGCTGCAGACACATCGAGCACTGCCAGCGACTGCGCGGCTTTACGGATAAAATCGGCATGACCGCCAATATCATCAACAACCTTGTCGAAGATCTCCAATTCGATCGTTAGTGCACGATCAGCAGCATTGGCAATCTTA
The DNA here is from genome assembly GCF_054871565.1 of Bartonella sp. LJL80. NCBI lineage: Bacteria > Pseudomonadati > Pseudomonadota > Alphaproteobacteria > Hyphomicrobiales > Bartonellaceae > Bartonella > Bartonella sp. LJL80. Next base: position 854,022 of record NZ_JBTXLM010000001.1, on the reverse strand, counting down.
CTTTCGAGTTCAGCCAGCTCGGTTGTTGTGAACCGCATGGCATTGGCCATGGTTTGACGATGGATAAAGCGGCTTTTTGCATCGGCACCCTCGGTCAAAGCTGCGGACTGCATTGCCGTGACTTCAATGAAATAACCCAGAATATTGTTATGTCTTATTTTAAGGGCCTTCACCCCCGTTTCATCGGCATAACGGGCTTGTAGTTCGGCAATGATGCGTCGCGATTCATCACGCAGGCCGCGCAGCTCATCCAGTTCGGTGTTGTATTGGCTCCTGACAAAGCCGCCATCACGCTTGAGTAACGGCAGCTCGTCAGCAAGGACGCGTTCCAAATGATGATGCAATGCCTTCGGCAAATCACCGAGTACACCTTGTGCTTCACTCAATTCCAGCGGCAACAAACCACCCGCCAACAGTTCGGACAATTCTTCGATAACTTCAAACCCACGTTGAATAGCCGCCAGATCGCGCGGGCCGCCACGACCAAGCACCAAACGTGAAAGCGCACGCGGCATATCCGGTGCGCCTTTGAGTGTGATATGAATGGCTTCCGCAAGACGCATATTATTGAGAAAAAAAGCAACCGAATCCAATCGCTCGTCGATGGCGACGGGCGAGGTCAAAGGTGCCATCAATCTCTCACTGAGAAGACGGGCTCCACCACCGGTGACTGTACGGTCTATAGCTTTGATCAGGCTGCCATCGCGCTGGCCTGAAAGCGTCCTTGCAAGTTCCAGATTGATCCGCGTTGCCGGATCAATGAACAGGGTTGCACCTTCGCTTTCGCGCTCCGGCCGCATAAGAGGCGGCCGCTCGTTAATCTGGGTTTTCTCGATGTAACGAATAGCAGCAGAAATCGCAGAAAGTTCAGCACGGCTGTAAGTTGCCAAACCTTCAAGCGTTGCCAATTGAAAATAATCGCAAATATTGCGTTCGGCCATGCTGCTATCGAAAAGGCTTGCTGCCTGCGGCGCAACGATGCGGCCGATAACATCAAAAAGCGGGCGCAGCGCTTCATCGTGAAAAAGTGGATCAGCAACGATCAGTTCGCTTGGATCAACCCGCATAATGTCGGCCAAAAGGCGCTCCTGCGTCGTCTCGCTTACCCTGAAAATACCTGTTGATATGTCGATCCAAGCAAGCCCGAAATGTTCTCCCTGACCACCTTTGACGCGCGAAAGCGCCATGAGATAATTAGCGCGCGAAGGGTCGAGCAATTTATCTTCAGTTAAAGTGCCTGGCGTAACAAGTCTGACCACATCACGACGGACAACCGATTTACCGCCGCGTTTCTTTGCTTCGGCCGGATCCTCGGTTTGTTCGCAAACGGCAACACGGTAGCCGCTGGCAATCAATTTTTGCAGATAGTCATCTGCTGAATGTACTGGCACGCCACACATGGGAATATCCTCGCCCAGATGCTTGCCGCGTTTGGTGAGCGTAATCCCCAATGCTCTGGAAGCTTCCACCGCATCGTCGAAAAACAATTCGTAGAAATCGCCCATGCGATAAAACAGCAACGAATCGATGTTTGCCGCTTTAATCTCGATATATTGTTCCATCATCGGTGTCGGGCGCTCTTTACGCTCGGTGCCTTCAAGGCTGTCACCACCAGTCAGAACTGTATTATTCACTCTGTCATCCGCCATTTCATCGCCGCTTATACTTCTTGATTATACCCATGACCCCCGCGCATAAGACTATTCCCCGCAGCAACCGGCCTTCTTATTGTCTGTTTTTATATTTACTTCAACGCCTGTCATCGTTATCCCTTGGCAATACCAAACCGCAACCGGATTCACGTTATACAACCATAGCGATTAGCGCTCGATAAATCAAAGTTTTAAACGACAACCACTCCCTACAGACCGATACGCAGGATTTGCAACGTTTCCGGAGAAAAAGAAAGAAAAATGAGCAAAAACGAACAGAAAAATTCCGCAAAAAAAACAACCTATAGTGCAGCAGAACAGGAAGCGCTGGATTTTCATAGCCGCGGCCGTCCGGGAAAGCTTGAAATTGTTGCGACTAAACCGATGGCAACCCAGCATGATCTTTCGCTTGCCTATTCGCCAGGTGTCGCGGTTCCGGTCAATGCAATTGCTGTCGATCCGTCCTTGGCCTATGACTATACGGCTAAAGGCAACCTTGTTGCGGTCATATCCAACGGTACAGCCATCCTTGGCTTGGGCAATCTCGGCGCGCTTGCGTCCAAGCCGGTTATGGAAGGCAAGGCGGTGCTTTTCAAACGGTTTGCCGATGTTGATTCGATCGATTTGGAAGTCGACACAACCGATATTGAAGCATTCATCAACTCTGTTCGCTATCTCGGCCCTTCTTTTGGCGGCATCAATCTTGAAGACATCAAAGCACCGGACTGTTTTGTTATTGAAAGTCGTTTGCGGGAAATGATGAATATCCCTGTTTTCCATGACGACCAACACGGCACGGCGATTATTGCAACAGCCGGCCTGCTCAATGCCTTGCATCTTACCGGTCGTGATATGAAAAATACGCGCCTTGTATGTAATGGTGCCGGATCTGCGGGGATTGCCTGCATTGAGCTGATCAAGGCGATGGGTTTCAAGTCGGAAAACGTGATTTTGTGCGACACCAAGGGTGTCGTTTATCAAGGCCGCGAGGAAGGCATGAACCAGTGGAAATCGGCCCATGCTGTTAAAACCGACAAGCGCAGTTTGGCAGAAGCACTTGATGGTGCCGACATTTTCTTTGGCGTTTCGGCAAAAGGCGCTCTCACGCCAGACATGGTCAAGTCCATGGCGCCAAATCCGATTATTTTTGCTATGGCAAATCCTGATCCGGAAATTACACCGGAAGAAGTCGCCAAGGTTCGCAATGACGCCATCATGGCGACGGGCCGTTCCGACTACCCCAACCAGATCAACAACGTTTTGTGCTTCCCCTATATCTTCCGCGGTGCGCTTGATGTCCGCGCCAGCACCATCAATGAAGATATGAAAATAGCGGCGGCAAAAGCAATCGCCCAATTGGCGCGCGAAGAGGTGCCGGATGATGTTGCCGAAGCCTATCGCGGCAGCCGTCTTAAATTCGGCCCCAATTATATCATTCCTGTTCCGTTTGACCCGAGGCTGCTTTCTGCCATCCCGACGGCGGTAGCAAAAGCTGCTATGGAAAGCGGCGTGGCAGGCAAACCGATAGAAGATCTGGAGGCCTATGGACGCGATCTGAAGGCACGGCGTGATCCTATCGCCTCGACAATGCGGGGCGTTTACAACCGCGTACGTCAAGAGCCCAAGCGCGTTGTTTTTGCCGAAGGTGAAGAAGAACAGGTCATGCGGGCGGCTATCTCCTACGTAAACCAGAATCTAGGTCAGGCCATATTGATCGGCCGTGAAGAGATGATTGAAAAGACCGCTCTGTCCGCGGGTATTGATCTACACCGCGCAGGTTTGACAATTGTCAACGCGAGGCTGTCAGACCGTAAAGATGCCTATGCCAACTATCTTTATAGCAAGATGCAGCGCAAAGGCTGGTTGTTGCGCGATTGCCACCGCTATATCAACAATGACCGCAACCATTTTGCCGCCTGTATGGTAGCATTGGGCGATGCTGATGCAATGATTACCGGTGTTACACGAAACTATGAAACCGGTCTTGCAGACGTACGCCGTGTGATCGACGTCAAACCGCATGAAAGGTTGGTGGGTGTTTCCATCGCCATCTGCCGTGGACGCACAGTGTTTATTGCCGACACGGCCGTCTATGAACATCCCAATGCCGAGGAAATGGCGGATATTGCAGAGCAGGCCGCAAAATTTGCCCAAGGTATGGGGTATACACCGCGCGTTGCATTGCTGGCATTTTCAACCTTTGGCCATATGAAGGGTGAAGGTGCGCAGCGCATACAGGAAGCCGTCCGAATTCTGGGTGAACGCAAGGTCGACTTCGAGTTTGACGGTGAAATGAGTGCCGATGTCGCGCTTAACCCGAAGATGATGGCGCAATATCCGTTTATGGGGTTGAGTGAGCCGGCAAATGTGCTTGTTATGCCGGGCTATCATTCGGCCTCTATTGCCAGCAAAATGCTTCAGGAACTGGGTGGCGCAACCATTATCGGGCCGATCCTGATCGGCTTGGAAAAATCCGCGCAGATTGTCCCGCTTGGCGGACGCGATTCCGATGTTGTCAACATGGCGGCTATTGCTGCTTATAATGCAACAAAGTAAACCCTGACCCTATCCAACCAGCCCCGTTGAAAAGCGGGGCTGGCCCTGTATTTCACCGGTGCAATATCGGTTTCTCATTTGCATTGCCGCTCATGCTTAGAGCAGTCTGCCTCTTTGAATTCTCTCCCCCCCAACAGACCGAACCGTGTTCATGCTGAACGCTGATTTTGTCAGCGTGTAATATAATGTGTTTGTGGTTTTGCAGAAAAACTTAAAAATGCCGATTTAATAAAAAAGAGATAGTTTAATGCTATAATGATTAAAATGCCTGTAGATCGCATATGCGTATGGTGAGGGATAGAATAACATGGCCGAAACGGCGTCTTCAATTAAGTGGTTTTTGTCTGAACAAACGGAAGTCCGTTATATTCCGGATACAACTTTTCCTATTCGAGCTTCCTATAAGTCTGAAGATGAATTGCGCCAGCTTGCCCACAACATGGCTGCGGGCGAAACCATTGCCCTACCTGAATATGTGGATTTCGATTTCGGCAAACGCCTCAGTGAAAATGCCAAGATCATCCTTCATGCCTTTCGCGCCACCGATGCCGCAGCCCGCAATAACGACACCATAACCCCCGCCGCCCAATGGTTGCTCGACAACCATTACACCATAGATAAAACCGTACAGCAGGCACGACGGGATTTTCCGAAAGCCTTTGTCAAGCAGTTGCCCCGTTACAAGGGAGAGACGGAATTTCCGCGTATTTTTGCGCTTGCCTGGCTTTATGTCGCCCATACCGATAGCAGTTTTTCACTGAAGACGCTGACAGCCATGGTCAACGGCTATCAGGAAGTTGCAAGCTTCCAGATCGGCGAATTATGGGCGCTGCCCTCAGCGGTACGGATGATCTTGATTGAAAATGCCCGTAGGCTTTCCATACGCATCGAACGGGCGCGCCGGATGCGGCGCTTTGCCAATCAGGCTGCCGATAAAATGGCTCTGGTCAAATCCGAAAGCGAATTACAAGAAATTTTCAGCCTCTATGACGAGCTGACCGCAGACGCGACCTTTGCCACCCATCTGCTTTACCGCTTGCGCGGTGCATCGGTTGATTCGACCGCGGCACTGAATTGGCTTGAAGACCGCTTGCATCATCATGGCAGTGATCCGGAAGCGGCGACAGCAGAAGAACATGCCCGTCAAGCAACCGGCGGCGTGACAATGGGCAATATCATTCGCGCTTTGAAGGCCATTGATGATGTCGACTGGACATCATGGTTTGAAAGCGTCAGCCATGTTGATTTCATGTTGCGGGAAAAGAGCGATTTCGCCGAAATTGATTTTCACTCGCGTAATGCCTATCGTGTTGTTATTGAAAAAATCGCCCGTCGCTCGCCTTTGAGTGAGCTTGACGTTACCCGCAAAGCCTTGGACATGGCCAAAGCATCACAAGGTGGCGATGACCAGCAGACTGGCGCTTCGGTCGCACGCTATCTCATGGGAAGCGGTCGCCCGGCTTTTGAAGAAGCCTGCGGATATCAAAAACCATTTTCAACCAAATTCATGCGTGCCTATCGCAATATGAAGATATGGAGCATTGCTGTTCCCGTCTCGGTTTTGACAATCGTCATTCTGGCTTGTGTCTATGCGCTTTTGCGCTATTCCGGCCTGACACACACCATGTCTTTTGTCTTTACCGCCTTGGCGCTCTTCCCGACCATGGACACGGCTTTTGCGCTGTTCAACACTCTTATTGCCTGGTTTGTACCGCCAAGCCGTTTGATTGGTTATGAATATAAGGAAGGCATTCCTGCCGAAGCGCGCACACTTGTGGCTGTGCCAACCATGATCACCTCGCGCGATAGTATCGACGAGCAGGTAAGAAATCTTGAAGTGCACTATTTGTCCAACCCGCAAGGGGCCGTACATTTTGCGCTTGTAACCGATTGGGCAGATTCCAAATATGAGCAAAGCCAAGATGATCTTGACCTGCTTGATTATGCACAAAAAAGCATTGCGGATCTCAACCAGCATTATCGCGGCGAGGGTGAACCGCTGTTCTTCCTTCTGCATCGCAAGCGGTTGTTCAATGCCAGCGAAGGCTGCTGGATGGGCTGGGAGCGCAAACGCGGCAAGCTGCATGAATTGAACCTGTTGCTTCGTGGCGATCAGGATACCAGTTTCTTCAAGCCCGACCAACGCCTGCCGTTGAATTGCCGCTTTGTCATGACGCTTGATTCCGACACAAGATTGACACCGGAAGCGGTAACCAAGCTTGTCGGTAAAATGAACCATCCGCTCAATCGTCCGGTTTTTGACCCGCAAACGTCAAGCATTATTGAAGGTTACGGCATTTTGCAGCCGCGCGTCACACCGTCTTTAACAACCGGTGACGAGGCCTCATTCCTACAGCGTGTTTTCTCGATGAACCGCGGTATTGACCCTTATGTATTTGCCGTCTCCGACACCTATCAGGATTTGTTGGGTGAAGGAACCTTCACCGGTAAGGGGCTTTACGACATTGATGCTTTCGAAAAGGCGCTGAACGACCGTGTCAAAGAAAATGCCGTCTTAAGCCATGATTTGCTGGAGGGCGGCTATGCACGGGCAGCTCTGGTGACAGATGTTGAAGTGGTGGAAGACTATCCCACCGCTTACAATGTCGACGTCGCGCGTCATCACCGCTGGATCCGTGGTGATTGGCAATTATTGCCCTATCTCTTTACCCGCAACAATATCAGTCTGATTACCCGCTGGAAAATGCAGGACAATTTGCGCCGTTCTTTGACACCGCTGCTTTGGGTCATAGCATCTATTGCCGGTTGGTGTGTTTTGCCATTGCACAGCGCTGTCATCTGGCAGATATTCCTGCTGCTTGGCCTGTTTACAGCGCCAACACTCGGCGTCTTGCGCAATATTATGCCGACCAGTATGGACAATTCGCTGCGCGGCCATTTCCAATCAGTCTTGACCAACATTGCGTCCAATACAGCGGATGTGGCGCTGCGGACAACTTTCATTGCGCATTCGGCCTATTTCATGGTCGATGCCATCGTGCGTACGCTTTATCGCATGTTGATTTCGCATCACAATCTGCTCGAATGGAAAACCTCAGCTGCCACAAAATCGGCACCCAATACCTTATGGTTCTATATTATGACCATGTGGCCGGCATCGCTGATTGGTGTTTTGGCGATAGCATTGCCGGCTTCATTTCACAATGCAGCGGTTTTTGTCGCGCTTCCCTTTGGACTTGCATGGTTTTTCTCGCCGTTGATCGCATGGATCGTCAGCCGCTCGGCGGCCGTTCAGGATTCGCTTGAAGTGCGGTCTTCCGATAAGGGTGATCTGCGCCGCATTGCACGCCGCACTTGGCTTTATTACGAAACCTTTGCCGATGAGGAAAACAATTTCCTGCCGCCTGATAATTATCAGGAAGAACCACAGCCTGTTGTGGCCAAACGGACATCGCCCACCAATATTGGCGTCTATCTTCTGTCGACAGTTGCTGCCCGTGACTTTGGCTGGATCAGTTTTGATGCGGCCATTGCACGGATTGAGCGCACTTTGGCCACCGTTGAAGAGATGGAAAAATTCCGCGGCCACCTTTATAACTGGTATGAAACCGATACCTTGCGTCCGCTCTTGCCTACTTACGTTTCAACCGTGGATTCGGGCAATTTTGCCGGTCATCTTGTCACCCTTTCCAGCGCCCTTAAAGAATGGGCGGAGGCCCCTTCCGTCTTTTTGCAAGGAGACCTTGAGGGCTTGCTTGATGTGAACGACATTTTGGAAGAAATGCTGGCGGAAATACCTGATGACCGTCGGGTCTTGCGCCCATTACGCCGCCGCCTTGAAGAACGCATTGCCAATTTCCGTCGCGCAACGCGCACCATTATGGATGAACCGGAAACGGCAACATTCCGCACCATTAATCTTTCGCTTGCCGCCCACGACATCGAACGCTTGACGCAGGAATTGCATAGCGAGATTGGTTCGCCAGAATCGCGCCGTGCTTTATCCTGGGCCCACTGTCTGATCGAAACCTGCGAGGCCCATAATCATGATGCCACGGGTGAACACAATACCGATCAATTGCGCCAAAAGCTCAATACGCTTGCAACAAAGGCACGCCAATTTGCTTTCGATATGAAGTTTGACTTTCTGGAGCGCCCTGAACGTCGGCTTTTGTCGATCGGCTACCGCGTGCAGGAAAATGAACTCGATGAAAGCTGCTACGATCTTCTAGCCTCGGAGGCCCGTCTTTCGAGCCTGTTTGCGATCGCCAAAGGTGATGTCAAGGTTGAACACTGGTTCCGCCTTGGCCGCATGCTCATTCCCGTTGGCTGGAAGGGTGCACTGCTATCGTGGTCAGGCTCGATGTTTGAATATTTGATGCCGCCTCTGGTTATGCGTGAGCCACTTGGTTCGCTGCTTGACCAGACCAATCGTTTGGTGGTGCGTCGTCAAATTCAATATGCCAATGAACGTGGTCTGCCATGGGGCATTTCGGAAGCCGCATTCAATGCGCGCGATCCGATGATGAACTATCAATATTCCAATTTTGGTGTTCCAAGCCTCGGGCTGCAACGCGGACTATCGCGCAATGCGGTGATTGCCCCTTATGCCAGCATTTTGGCAGCGCAATATATGCCAACGGAAGCTGTCGCCAATCTCAAGCGCCTGCGTGATATTGGTGCACTTGGTGAATATGGCTATCACGACTCTGTCGATTTCACCCCAGCCCGTGTGCGTGAGGGTGAAAAATGTGCCGTGGTGAAAAACTATTATGCCCACCACCATGGCATGTCGATTTTGGCGGTCAACAATGTGATTTTTGAAGGCCGTATGCGCAATCGCTTTCATGGCGATCCGGTCATCGAGGCTGCCGAGCTTTTGCTACAGGAAAAAGCCCCGCGTGAAATCCCGATGGTGCATGCAAAAACCGCCAACCCGATGCGCAATGATTCCGGTGGTTTCGAAGATGCGCCAATGCGTGTTATCACCGCGCCTTTGACCAAGCCGCGGTCAACGCTGCTTTTGTCCAATGGCATCTATTCCACCATGTTGAGCGGCAACGGCTCCGGCTATAGTCGCTGGCGCGATATTGCCGTGACCCGGTTTGTGGCCGATGCAGCCGAAGACCAGCAGGGTACATTCTTCTTCCTGCGTGATGTGAGTACAGGCCGCTGGTGGTCCGCCACCGGTGAACCGACACGGGTAGCCGAGGAAGAAGCGATTACCGTCTTTACAGACGAAAAAGGTGAGTTCCAAAAGTCTGTCGATGGTATCCGTTCAACAGTGGAATGCATTGTCGCCTCGGAAGGTGATGGTGAAGGGCGCCGTATCGAGCTTATCAACACCACCACCAAAGACCGTATTATCGAAGTAACATCCTATGCCGAACTGGTTTTGACGACGAGCGATACGGATTCCGCCCATCCGGTGTTCTCGCGCATGTTTGTGGAAACCGAAATATCCGATCAGGGTGCAACAATTTTTGCCAAGCGGCGCAAGCGCGCGCCAAGCGACCGCGAAATGCACATGACACATTTTGTCACCGATGCCTCCGGGGCCATCCGTGAAGCCGAGGCTGAAACCGACCGCCGCGTCTTTATAGGTCGCGGGCGCTCTATCCGCCGTCCGGCAGCCTTTGACCGCGATGCGAAATTCACCGGCAGCCAAGGTTGCGTGATGGATCCCATTGCCTCAATCCGTTGTCGTGTTCGTGTTCCGGCTCGCAAAAAGGTTGACCTGATTTTCTGGACTTTTGCAGCTGAAACCAAGGATATGCTCAAAGGCAATATCGAGCATTATCGCCAACCCAATGTGTTCCAGCGTGAATTTTCCATGTCATGGACACGGTCGCAGGTCTCGCTTTACCAGATCGGTATTAAACCCAGTGAAGCTGTGGATTATCAAAAATTTGCAACCTCGCTGATTTATCCCGACCGCACATGGCGCTTGCCGCCGGAAGCTTTGGCGGAAAATCTTGGCAAACAATCCGACTTGTGGCCGATGTCGATTTCCGGCGACTTTCCGATCTTTCTGTTGCGTTTAGACAATGAAGCCGACATCGGCGTCTTGCGTGGGCTCCTCAAAGCCCATGAATATTGGCGTATGCGCGGCTTGACGGTTGACCTGGTTGTGCTCAACGAACGGGCATTTTCTTATGCGCAGGATACGCAGCGCGCCATTGAGTGGATTTGTGAGGGCTATCGCAACCGCACCGCAGAAGCCGATGGCCGCCAGCATATCTTTACCGTGCGTCGCGACCAGATGAATGACCAAAGCTTCCAGACGCTTCTGGCATCGGCCCGCATTGTGCTGCAAGCACAAAACGGCCCGCTTTCAGAACAGCTAAAACGCATGGAAACGATAGATTCAGACCTTGCAGCACGCAATAGCGATGCCGAGCTGTTGGCAAAAACCGCCGAACGTGGCGCGCAAAAGAAAAACAGCAAAAAAGATCAAGTTCTGGCTATACCGGAAGAAGGGCAGTTTACCTCGATCGGTATTATTGGTGATGACCATAAGCCAACACAAAAGGCTGATGGCCAAGGGCTGCAATTTTGGAACGGCTATGGCGGTTTCGACAAGGACAATGCCTATGTCATCCGTCTTGCCGGCCGCACCCCGACACCGCATCCATGGATCAACGTCATTGCCAATGAAAATTTCGGTTTCCATGTTTCCGCCGAAGGTTCGGCATTTACATGGGCAGGCAATAGCCGTGACTATCAGTTGACCCCATGGGCCAATGATCCGGTTTCCAACCGGCCGGGTGAAGCGCTCTATCTGGTTGACCGTGTGTCACAAACACGCTTTTCACCGGTGTCATCGGTCGAATGTGATGATAACGCGCTTTATGAAGCAAAGCATGGGTTTGGCTTCTCGACATTTACCTCCAGCCATTCAGGCATTGCATTGGAGTTGACCCACACGGTTGACACGACGCGTCCGGTGCGCATGTCGCGCTTGGTTATCAAGAATGAGGGCCAGACACCGCGCAGTCTGCGGCTTTACAACTATATTGAGTGGGTGTTGGGGAATGTACGTGCCAAAAACGCGCCTTTCATCGTGCCGAAGCATGATGCAAAACGTGGCGCCCTTTTTGTGCGCAATCCTTACCATACGGAAAAATCCGATCAGGTGAGCTTTGTTGCCGCCTCGCAACTACCATCAAGTGTTACCGCTGACCGGATGGAGTTTATCGGCGCAACCGGTACGGTAAAACACCCCTTTGCCATCCGCAAAGCAGGCGCTCTTTCCAACATGGTTGAAGCAGGACGCGATCCCTGTTCGGCCCTTGCCTATGATATCGACCTGCAAGCAGGCGAGACTAAGGAGATTGTTTTCTATCTCGGCAATACCGATCATCAGAAACAGGCTGAAAAGCTGCTGGATGAAATCAGACAGGAAAACTTTGCCACACTGCTCCAACAGCAAAAGCAGCAATGGCAAAGTTTCGTATCTGGCCTACAGGTAAAAACACAGGATCCTTCATTTGACATTATGGTCAATGATTGGCTGCCCTATCAGGCTTATGCTTGCCGTATTATGGCACGTGCAGCCTTTTATCAGGCCAGTGGCGCGTTCGGTTTCCGCGACCAGTTGCAGGATACATTGTCGATGCTGTTACTGAAACCGGAGCTTGCGCGCGAACAATTGTTGAACGCCGCTTCACGGCAATTTCCTGAAGGTGATGTCCAGCATTGGTGGCTGCCCGCCACCGGTGCGGGTGTCAGAACCCTTATTTCAGACGATGTGGCATGGCTTGCCTATGGTACAGCGCTTTATGTCAACACCACCGGAGACAAGGAGTTTCTGGATACGTCGATTGCCTTCATTGAAGGCGATGCACTCAAGGACGGCCAGCATGACAGCTATTTCCAGCCGGCTGTTTCGCCTAAAAATGCCAGCCTTTATGAGCATTGCGCTCTGGGGCTTGATCTGGCAATCAAACGTACCGGCGGCCACGGCCTTCCGCTCATGCTGGGCGGTGACTGGAATGATGGCATGAACCTAGTGGGTGCTAGAGGCAAAGGCGAAAGTGTCTGGCTTGGCTGGTTCCTCGGCAATGCCTTGCAAGCCTTCATTCCGATTGCTCAAGCCCGCGGTGATGAAAAACACGTTGCAGCTTGGACGAAGCATCTTGAAAAGCTCACCAAAGCCTTGGAAAAGAATGGCTGGGATGGCGCTTGGTATCGCCGTGGATATTATGACAATGGCGAACCGCTTGGCTCGCACTTAAGCGATGAATGCCAGATTGACACGATTGCCCAGTCTTGGAGTGTTATTTCCGGCATGGCACCCATCGAGCGTCAAAAACAGGCAATGGACTCCATGCTTGATCATTTGTTGGACGAAAAAGGTGGTCTGATCCGCTTGTTCTGGCCGCCTTTTGATAAGACAGAGCAGGAGCCTGGTTACATTAAAGGCTATCCTGCCGGTATCCGTGAAAATGGCGGGCAATATACCCATGGTGCCATCTGGAGCATTCTGGCTTTGGCCCAAATGGGTGAGCCAGACAAAGCCTATGATGTGTTTTCTATGATTAACCCGATCCATCATGGAGAGAATCCGGATATCTACCGCGTGGAACCTTATGCCATCGCCGCCGACATCTATTCGGTTGAACCGCGACGCGGTCAGGGCGGCTGGACATGGTACACTGGCTCGGCTGGCTGGTTCTATCGTGCAGCAACGGAAGCAATCCTTGGTATAAGACGTCAGGGTGATCTGTTATTTGTCGAGCCAAACCTGCCATCCAGCTGGCCCGGATATGAAGCCACTTTGACATTTGACGAGGCGACCTATGTTGTCAAAGTCAATCGAGGTACGACATCATCGACCAAGCTGGATGGAAAAAAGCTCAGCAAGGCTGATGACGGCATAGGGTTGAAAAAAACTGGAAGCCATGAAATTGTGGTGACCTTGAAATCTTGACGCAAGGGGCAACATGCCCCTTGTAGCACAGATTATAGGTTGAACCGGAGGCATTAGCTGAGCCATGGCCCGTACTGATATTGCAGAACGTGTGTATAATCACGCATGGAAGCTTGATCCCATCATCCGCTCATTGCTGGATACGGATTTCTATAAGTTATTGATGCTGCAGATGATTTGGGGACTTTACCCGGATGTCAATGTTACTTTTTCTCTTATCAATCGGACAAAATCAGTGCATCTTGCCGATGATATTGACGAGAGTGAACTGCGTGCGCAATTGGATCACGCCCGCACATTGCGTTTTACCAAGAAAGAAATGATCTGGCTTGCCGGTAATACGTTTTACGGTCGCAAGCAGATTTTCGAACCGGATTTTCTTCATTGGCTGGAAGATTTTCAGCTTCCCGAATATCAACTGACCCGCAAAGACGGGCAGTATATCTTGGATTTTGACGGGCCATGGACGCATACATCCATGTGGGAAATTCCAGCGCTTGCCATTATCAACGAATTACGTTCACGCGCTGCCATGAAGGGCCTTGGTCGTTTTGCGCTGGATGTGCTTTATGCCCGCGCTAAAGCCAAAATGTGGAGCAAGGTCGAGCGGTTAAAGAAACTGCCCGACATTAAAATATCTGATTTCGGCACCCGGCGTCGTCATTCATTTTTATGGCAACGCTGGTGTGTGGAAGCATTGAAGGAAGGAATCGGTAACTCCTTCACCGGCACCTCCAATGTGTTGTTGGCTATGGATACGGATTTGGAAGCATTGGGCACCAATGCCCATGAATTACCCATGGTGGTAGCGGCTTTGTCAAATACCGATGACGAACTGAGCAATGCGCCTTATCAGGTGATGCAAGACTGGAACCGATATTATGGTGGCAATCTTTTGATTGCACTTCCTGACGCATTTGGAACTGCTGCCTTTTTGCGCAATGCACCCGAATGGGTTGCCGACTGGACCGGTTTCAGGCCGGACAGTGCCCCGCCCATTGAAGGAGGAGAGCGCATTATCAAATGGTGGAAAGAACAGGGCAAAGACCCGCGCGAAAAACTTTTGATCTTTTCCGATGCTTTGGATGTCGACACGATTGAAGAAACCTATCAGCACTTTGATGGCAAGGTTAGGATGAGCTTCGGCTGGGGAACCAACCTCACCAATGATTTCGTTGGCTGCGCGCCAAAACAGATTAAAGGGCTGGATGCTATTTCACTGGTTTGCAAAGTCACCCATGCCAATGGCAGACCGGCAGTGAAGCTTTCTGACAATCCTGAAAAGGCAACGGGAGAACCGGATGAGCTGCAGCGTTATCTCGACTTTTTCGGCAATGCGGAACGGATAGCAAAGCCAGTGCGTGTATAGAAAGACGATAAAAAACCGACTTTCTTTACGAAAGCCGGTTCTTCATAGCTTTTAAAATCAATACGATCTTACACGTCGAGATTTGCAACGCTCAGGGCGTTTTCTTGAATAAACTCACGCCGTGGCTCTACTTCGTCACCCATCAACCGTGAGAACAATGAATCGGCGTCAGTCGCATCCGTCACTTTGACTTGCAGAAGTGAGCGAGCATCGGGATCAAGCGTTGTTTCCCAAAGCTGTTCTGCATTCATCTCGCCCAAGCCTTTATAACGCTGCAGCGCCAATCCCTTTTTACCATTGGCAAAAATACTATCTAACAATGCTACAGGGCCAGACATCGGCTCGGTTTTGTCTTTGCGCCTTAGCACAGGCGGCTGTCCATAAACCTCGCCCAAACGCTGGGACAACCGATCGATCTGGCGCGCATCGGCAGAACCGATAAGCCCCATATCCAGCACCACAACATCTTTGACACCACGTAAAACACGCTCGAAACGCAAGCCGCCATCTTCTCCGACATGGCCTGTCCAGCCACGCTCCATATCCTCGGCGATCAAATCAAGTCGCAATGCGGCTCGATCTGCTGCAGCCTGGGCTTTTTCCGGCGTTGAAAGGGCTTCAGGATTAAGAGCACCTGCAATTGCCGCCTGCTCCACCACAGCACGATCGTAACGCGTGTGCAGACCGGTCAGCAATTGGCGCAACATACGCGCATCCTCAACCAACTGTCGCAAATCAGCGCCGGCACGCATTTCACCGTTTGCCAATTCCAGCACAGCCTCATCAAGACCCGTATCAATGAGGAACTCCTCAAAAGCGGCCTCATTTTTGATATATTGCGAGGATTTGCCCCGTGTGACCTTATAAAGCGGCGGCTGGGCGATATAAAGATGACCACGCTCGATCAATTCCGGCATTTGACGGAAAAAGAAGGTCAGCAGCAGCGTGCGAATATGCGCGCCGTCAACGTCGGCATCGGTCATGATGATGATTTTATGATAGCGCAATTTATCCGGCGCAAACTCGTCTTTGCCAATCGACGTCCCAAGCGCCGTGATAAGTGTGCCGATCATATCCGATGACAACATACGGTCAAAACGTGCACGCTCCACATTCAGGATCTTACCGCGCAGCGGCAGTATGGCCTGATTTTGTCTTGAACGGCCACTTTTGGCCGAACCACCGGCGGAATCACCCTCAACGATGAAGATTTCAGACTTAGCCGGATCACGTTCCTGACAATCGGCGAGTTTGCCTGGCAGCGAAGAAATATCCAAAGCACCTTTGCGGCGTGTCAATTCACGCGCCTTGCGCGCGGCCTCACGCGCGGCTGCGGCTTCAACAACCTTGCCAATGAGTATTTTCGCTTCAGCCGGATGTTCTTCAAGCCAAGAAGACAGCGCTTCATTCACAAGACTTTCCACAACCGGACGTACTTCTGAAGAAACAAGCTTATCCTTCGTCTGTGACGAGAACTTGGGGTCGGGCACTTTGACCGAAAGAATGGCAGTCAATCCTTCACGGCAATCATCACCTGTCAGGCTGACTTTTTCTTTCTTGGCAATACCGGATGTTTCCGCATAACCGTTGACCTGACGAGTTAATGCACCGCGGAACCCGGCCAAGTGCGTTCCGCCATCACGCTGCGGAATGTTATTGGTGAAGCACAGCACCTTCTCATGGTATGAGTCGTTCCACCACATGGAAACCTCAACCGTCATACCGTCTTTTTCGCCCATAATATAAATAGGCTCTTCAATCAGCGGTTTTTTGGTTTGATCAATATATTTAACAAATTCAATCAAGCCGCCATCGTAATGCAATTCCACCTGATGGACGTCGGCATGACGGCGATCTGTCAGGAGAATCCGTACACCGGAATTCAAGAAAGCCAGTTCACGCAAGCGGCGTTCCAGCGTATCAAAGTCAAACTCGACCATGGTGAACGTTTCCGTACTGGGTAGAAAACTGACCTCAGTTCCGGTTTCATCACCGCAGTCACCCACCACTTTCAGCGGGCCATCAGCCTCACCATGGGTAAAGGATATTTCATGAAGCTTGCCCTTGCGCTTAACACGAAGACGCAACCATACAGAAAGCGCATTGACAACAGAAACACCGACACCGTGCAGACCACCGGAAACCTTATAGGAATTCTGGTCAAATTTACCGCCGGCATGAAGTTGTGTCATAATAACTTCGGCAGCAGAAACCCCTTCGGTCGGATGGATATCGGTAGGAATGCCGCGTCCGTTATCGGTGACCGAACAGGAGCCATCGGCATGCAGTGTTACGGTGACAAGTGTAGCATGCCCCGCCAATGCCTCATCAATCGCATTATCGACAACTTCATAGACCATATGGTGCAAACCGGAGCCATCATCGGTATCGCCGATATACATGCCCGGACGTTTGCGCACGGCATCAAGGCCTTTAAGAACCTTAATGGAATCGGCACCATATTCGCCATTGGCCTGCGGCGTTGTTTCATCACTCATAAGCTGGTCCATTTCTGTTTCAAAAACAAGATGTTACACCGCAACGCGAATCACGGCAAACAAGCCCTTTAGTTATACGCCAAGTACCTTGAAAACCCAAATTTTTTCGCCAATTTTCCGTGGATAGGCAAAAGTCGAAATAAGTCATGCCAAAACGCTGGCGCTTCCTGTCTCAACCAAGTTACTGATGGTTTGCATTATTCGCTGGCGACACCTATACGCCTACAAAATTGCATCGACATGACTGTGAAAAGACCTGGTGAATAAAGATGATCATATTCAGATAAACCTCCCAACAACCGTCTTATTACCAAAGGACAGATCATATGCCAGCGCGATGAACTTCGTTTGCAATGCCAATAGAGTCTTATCTTCCGTTTGACCTATAAAAACAGACTGTATCTGGTGGGGCTTTTGCGCCTTACGCACACGCATTGCCGAAACTGTCCACAAAAACCTGACATGAAAAGCTTTGACAACTGAAGGGGAGAGATAGTCGCCCAGCGCATCGTGAATGAGGTGGCGTTGCTAACCTTTTCACGAGAAGCCACACTATTGATGGTGCCTAGGTCTATTCCGATCAACATTGTCCCGCATCGCCCCATAAACTTAGATGACACGACACATAACCAAACTTCCGATAAAATCTCAAGTGAGCGAAATGGTCATTACAGCCGATAAAGATAACCACTCAACATGGGGTAAAGTGGACGGAAAGCCTGATTGCTGGCGTTTCAACCAACATGGATAACTCTAAAGGCCGAGTTTTTCAGCATGATAGCGCAAATGGTTGTCCATGAAAGTCGATATGAAATAATAGGAATGATCATATCCCGCGCGCATATTGAGTGTTAAAGAGATATTGGCTTTTTTACACGCCTCCTGCAAGAGCCATGGCCGCAACCCATTGTCCAGAAAACCGTCATCTGTGCCTTGATCAACCAGAATGTGGTCAACCTTCGCGCCGTCAGCAATAAGGGCTGTGCTGTCATAAGCACGCCAGTTCTGTTCATCTTCGCCTAGATATTTGGCAAATGCGGGGCGCGACCAATCGGCAGTCATGGGCTGCATGATGGGTGCAAAAGCAGAAACGGATTGGAACCGCCCCGGATTTTTGAGTGCCATAATCAATGCGCCATGCCCACCCATGGAATGGCCGAAAATAGATTGCCTTGCCAAGTCGACGGAGAAGTTTTGTCCGAGCAGTTCCGGTAGCTCCTGTTTGAGATAGGAATACATCCGGTAGTTCCGAGAATAAGGTGCCTCAGTCGCATCAACATAGAAGCCCGCACCTTGACCGAATTGCCAATTGTCTTTTTCGTCAGCAACATTTTCACCACGCGGGCTGGTGTCAGGACAAACAATAGCCATACCAAGCTTTGCTGCCAAACGACGATATTCTCCCTTGTCCATGACGTTCTGGTGGCTGCACGTCAAACCGGACAAATACCACAGCAATGGTACTTTATGATTTTCGGCCTGAGGCGGCATGAACACTGCGAAGGTCATTGTGCATTGTGTTTCATGTGAATCATGGGCGTAAACGCCCTGAATGCCTTCAAATGCCCGGTTCTCGCTTATTGTTTTCATGCCTATTTCTCCATCAATAAAGTACGACAGAGCGAATGGACTTGCCTTCATGCATCAAATCGAAAGCCGTGTTGATTTCATCTAACGGCATGGTGTGTGTTATCAGGCTGTCAATATCGATCTTGCCTTCCATATACCAATCGACAATTTTTGGTACATCGGTTCGGCCACGCGCACCACCAAATGCCGAGCCCTTCCACACGCGTCCAGTGACCAATTGGAATGGACGCGTCGAGATTTCCGTACCAGACGGTGCCACGCCGATGATGATCGATTCACCCCAGCCGCGATGGCAACATTCCAAAGCCTGGCGCATGGTGTGGACATTGCCGATACATTCAAAGGAGAAATCGGCCCCACCGCCCGTGAGATCAACAATGGCCTCCACCACCTTATCGCGCCCGACTTCATCTGGATTGACAAAATGCGTCATGCCGAATTTCTGAGCCATTTCCACTTTGGAAGGATTGAGGTCAACACCAATGATTTTATCGGCACCTACCATCCGCGCACCTTGGATAACGTTGAGACCGATACCGCCAAGACCAAAAACCACGACATTGGCACCGGCCCAAACCTTGGCTGTGTAAACCACCGCACCGATCCCTGTGGTCACCCCGCAACCAATATAGCAGATTTTATCAAACGGAGCATCTTCACGCACTTTGGCAACGGAGATTTCAGGCAACACAGTAAAGTTCGAAAAGGTCGAACATCCCATATAATGAAAAACCTCGCCGCCGTCACAGGAAAAGCGGCTTGTGTGATCCGGCATCAGACCCTGCCCCTGTGTCGAACGGATAGCCGTGCAGAGGTTTGAACGTTGCGACAGGCAGGTTTTACAGCCGCGACATTCCGGTGTGTAAAGCGGGATCACATGATCGCCCGGCTTTACCGATGTCACCCCTGCGCCTATCTCGCGCACGATCCCTGCACCTTCGTGACCGAGAATAGCGGGAAAACGTCCTTCAGAATCAAGACCGGACAAAGTGTAGGCATCGGTATGACATATGCCGGTGGCCATAATCTCCACCAGGACTTCACCCGCCTTCGGGCCGCCGATATCAATGGTTTCGATCGTTAAAGGCTTATTGGCTTCCCAAGCGACCGCGGCACGAGATTTCATTTTTGGCTCTCCCATATGATTGTTCTCTGCGCAGTATCGGTATTTCAGCCACGTACGTCAATGAACTTTGCTCTTGAGCATACCAATGAGCCCAAAAGCGACAATGAATAACCGGCATATCTTTTGAAGGCGTCTATGGCAGACATAAGAATTATCTATTTGTCAAAACACCCTTTTATTCGGCATGTTGGATTGGATAAAAAGGGGAAAAAGGCCGCAAGAAAAACAGATGGCCTGTCAAAAGAATCGAAATGGGACCTAACTTCCATAAACATCGATCAATCTCCTGACTGGGAAACGCCCGCGGCACTTATCTGCTCAGCCTATCGGCACATATTCGCCGATCTTGGAAGGAATAAAAAATGGGAACATCGTCTACTTTTTCAGCATCACACGATCCATCTCCAAAGCCTGATATGCGCAAGATCGCTATTGCGAGCGTCATCGGAACGACAGTCGAATGGTATGATCTTTTTGTCTTTGCCACGGCTTCTGCCTTGGTGTTCAACAAAGTTTTCTTTCCCAGTTTTGACCCGTTGGTAGGGACACTTCTGGCTTTTGGCACTTTCGCTGCCGCCTACCTCGCACGAATATTCGGCGCCATTATATTTGGCCATTTCGGCGATCGCCTCGGACGCAAGTCAATGCTGCTCATATCATTGATAATGATGGGGGTTGCGACATTTGCTATCGGCCTTCTGCCCGATTATCACGCGATCGGAATACTTGCACCTATCCTGCTCCTTGCACTCCGAATTGTCCAAGGGTTGGCACTGGGTGGCGAATGGGGCGGCGCGGTTCTTATGGCTGTGGAACACGCACCTGCGAATAAAAAAGGCCTCTATGGTTCCTGGGTACAAATAGGCGTTCCAGCGGGGACACTGATTGCAAATTTGGTTTTTCTCATCATAGCCGCGTCAATGCCCGAAGATGCGCTCATTTCGTGGGGTTGGCGTGTCCCGTTTTTGGCAAGTATTATTTTGGTAGGCATTGGCGGATATATCCGACTGAACACAACGGAAACGCCATCTTTTGAAAAAGTCAAAGAAACACAGGAAACGGCGAAAATTCCATTTTTCGAGTTGCTTCGACGTTCATGGAAAACTGTACTGCTTGCAGCAGTTGCTGCTATGTCGACCGGCTCGTCTTTTAATCTTATCGTCGCTTTTGGCCTTAGCTACGGCACACAAACCTTGGAAATCACACGCAACGAAATGCTTATGATCGTGCTGATTGCGTGTGCGGTATGCGTCTTTTTATTACCGTTTTTCGGTTGGCTTTCAGACAAAATCGGTCGCAAACCTGTCATTCTCGGCGGCATATTGGGAGAAGCATTGGTGGCTTTTCCAATGTTCTGGCTAATGGATACCAAAACCTTCATAGGTGCGTTGCTGGGATACCTTCTGATGATGACCGCATTCGCTGCAAATTATGGCCCGATTGCCACTTGGCTTGCAGAGCTTTTCGGAACCAAAGTACGCTATTCAGACCTTTCAATTGCCTATATGCTATGTGGACTTTTAGGAAGTGCGGCAACCCCGACAGTGACAACGTGGCTTCTTGCGAAAACCGGACAAGGGTCTTCCGTTGCGTGGTATATGATCGGCTCGGCGCTATTATCCGCTATTGCGCTTATCGTGTTGGCTGAAACAGTCAAGCGCGGAAGAAGTATGATTGCCGAAGAGCCGTCGGCATAAAGCCCTATCAACCTTCGTAAATATAACCGGCGCCATCAGCGCCGGTTATTGGCTATCTTATCATGAATCAGATGCTAACGATTGCTACACATTCAATCTCAATATTGAAAGGCAGTTTCCAAGGATGGATTGTAGCAGATGTTCGCGCCGGATAGCCTTTTGTAAAGTAGCTTTGATACACCGCATTAACATCGCCCATGCCATCAGGATCAGAGACATAGACAACAGCTTTGACGATATCATCGATAGACGAGCCCGCATATTCAAGGGCGACTTTCAGTGCATCCATACATGCCGTTGTCTGCTCACGCATCGTACCAGCAACGATTTGTCCGTTAACGGGGTCGATAGGCGGCATACCACAAGTAAAGACCATTCCATCACAACGAACAATAGCAGAGGTTGGCGCGCCAAGATTGCGAATTGCTTTGGATATAACCGGAACGTCTATGATTTCGCGTTTCATCTGATACCTTTCTATTTTTCTGAGCCGACTTACCCGTCCGTCGGTTTGTCAAAACTTTGACATACTTTTAAACTGGCATTTTTAAGAAGAAAGGTCGCCGCTTATGACGCCCACCTATCCACGGATAAAAAACCTCAATTGGAATCTGTTGCGCACATTTTTGGTTATTGTTGAAGAAGGTAGCATCACCCGCGCTGCCGACCGCCTTCTTGTGCGCCAGCCCACCGTGACCACTGCCTTGCAAAAACTCGAAGAAACACTGGGGTGCCAGTTGATCCAACGCGATAGCCGTCGGTTTGTACTGACAAGCCATGGTGAAATCCTGCGTCAGGAATGTCTGGAAATTACCCGTCGCGTCGAACGCATAGGTCAGGAGCTTATCGCTGTGGAAGATGGGTTGACCGGTATGGTGCACATCCAGCTGGTCACCCACATCCCCGTACCTGCACTCGAACACGCCATGCGTCAGATGCGCAGCACTTATCCGTCCGTAGCAATCGAAATTGCAGTATCGAGCAGTCAGGATATCATCCGCGGCATCGCACAAAAACAGTTTCCCTTCGGGTTTTGCCTGCTTCAGAAACCTGTCGCGTCGCTTGCTTGCCACTATCTCTACCGTGAAGAGTTCGGGATTTATTGCGGTTCTGGGCATATTTTGTACGGCCAAAAAAATGTTGCCATGGAAGAGCTGCGTAAGGAAGCTTTCATCTCATTTGCCTGTGCCGAACAGGGACAAGCGTTTGAACCGATGATCGCCTTACGCGATGGCGTGGGGCTAGGTGCGTGGACGGTTGGCAGCAGCCGCAATCTGGAAGAAGTCCACCGAATGATTGCAGCAGGTATAGGCATTGGTCTTCTCCCCAAAGATGTCGTTGCGGACGATGTAAAAAGCGGCCGTTTATGGTTATTATCCACGTTTCAAGATACGCTGGGTGCCGACGTCTATTTCGTTCGCAATCCCGACATGAAACCGACGCCTGCCGAACGCGCTTTCCTCGACATCTATCAGATGGCGCTGTTCGACCTTGGCAAACCGATAGCACCTACATCGCTATGATCGTCGATTGGCCCGTTCAAGCACCGCCTGTATGAGTGTATTAACCCCTGGCTCTATGTCTTGGAGCGTTACATTTTCTGCCTCATTATGCGATAGTCCGCCTTCACAGAGGGTAAAAATCATGGCTGTGGGCAGATAATCTGCCACATGCATCGCGTCATGTCCGGCTTCTGTGAGTATATCCATCTGGCTATATCCCTGATTGATAGCAGCACGACGTACCATGTCGACACAATCAGGATCATAGCGCATGCCACCGTAGGCCCAGCCTTCCTTCACCACAATACGACATTGCGTTTTTTGCTCTATATCGGGAATCCGCGCGAGAAACTTCTCCATCATTTCAATGACCACCGCATCGTCTGGATGACGCATATCGCAGGTCATTTCGACAAAATTGGGTATGGCACCCAAAAGATTGGGCTCAGCCTTAATCCGCATTGTTGTCGTTTTTGCTCCGACATGATGATATTGCCAGCCAATTTCATCATTAGCCAGCATCACGCGGGCAGCACCAATCATCGCATTTTTACGTTTCGGCATGGGGGTCGCTGCAACATGACCCGTTTCTCCAAAAACCTGAACGACAAATCCACGTACTGCAAATGCACCTGTTACGACGCCGACCTGTATGCCTGCGTCCTCAAGCTTCGGCCCCTGTTCGATATGCAGCTCGAAAAGACTATCAAATTGGTCTGGCCCTAAACAATCTTTGCCCTTGAAACCTATTTTTTCAAGAGCCGCTTCAAGCGTTATTCCATCCTTGTCACAACGTGAATAGGCAAATTCCAGTGGCTTCATACCGGTAAAAACAGCAGAGCCTATCATCGGAGGTTCAAACCGAGCTCCTTCTTCATTTGTCCAATTGACGATCGTAATTGGATGATGCGTTTCAACACGATTGTCGTTGAGGCTGCGTATAAGTTCGACGCCTGCCAGCACGCCTAATATACCGTCAAAACGGCCGCCATGAAACTGCGTATCCAAATGGCTACCTACCAATACAGGCTTTGCTCGCGGATTAATTCCTGCCCGTTCTGCAAAGATATTGCCCATGGCATCAATACGGATTTCACAACCGGCGTCTTTACACCAACAAATAAAAAGCCGACGCATATCTGCATCACTATCAGATAGTGTCAGCCGCCGTAGCCCACCATTATCAGTCTTACCAATTTCAGCCGACTGCATAAGCGTGTCCCATAAACGTTGCATATTCGACTTTATATGATTGGCTCCATGGGGTGTTTCTCTGGTCATGACTGTTCCCGTTTAGATTTTTTCCTATGACAGCCATAGTCCTCTATCTACTAGCCTTTGAAAAATATTTATTAGATATTGCTAGTATAGCTACGGGCTATACAAAAAGCCCGGTAGAACCGGGCTTTCAACTTTTTCTCATTTTCGATGACTGATGCTTAAAGTGCCGCTGTCACAATGATCTCTACACGGTATTGCGGTGATGCCAATTGTGCCTGGCATGTCGCACGGGTAGGTGTTGCACCTTTAACGACCCAATCTTCCCATACCGAGTTCATCACATCGAAATCGACCATATCGGCAAGCCAAATAGTAGCAGACAAAAGACGCGATTTGTCCGTACCCGCTTCCTTCAACAGACGATCAACTTCAGCCAATGCTTCAACGGTCTGTTCTTTGGTCGTTTTTCCCGGGCTGCCAACCTGCCCCGCCAAAAACACCATGCCGTTGAAAACAACAGCTTCGCTCATACGATCGCCAACCCCAATACGCTTTATTGTCATAGTATTCCCTTTTCCTTTCTTTTCACGTCCAACCTTTAGGCCGTGATTGTTTCATAGACCAGTTTGGCGGCATAAAGATCTGCCAATCCAGAACCGACAGCTTTGAAAACCGTGATATCATCATCATCACGTTCAACTGTTTTTTGCTTGCTTGTCAACTCGGCAAGATTGCCCATTATATCGCTTTCAGCCAAGATACCGGCAGCAATCGGCTGCGTCAGGTCACCTGCCTCATCCAGCGCTTCATTGGTATCGACGTAAATTTTCGCGTGTCTCATGAGAGCATCATCGGATTCGCGCATATGCGGTGCGAATGCTCCGATCAAATCGACATGTGCGCCCCGCCTTAACCATTCATGACGGATCAACTCCTGCGTCGACAATGTAGCTGCGGTAACAATATCAGCCTCTGCAACGGCCTCCTCAACGCTGTTGGCTACGCGGGCATTCAAACCGCGTGAGCTTAGGGAATCAGCCAAGGCGTGGGCGCCCGCGGGCGAAACATTCCAGATAATAAACTCTTCAATCGGCCGGACGGCCAGATAAGCATCCGGCATCAGGCTTGCGACACGGCCCGAACCGATCACAGCAAGTTTGCGCGATTGCGGCCGCGATAGATAGCGGGCGGCCAGTGCCGATGTTGCCGCGGTGCGACGCCCGGTGATGGTATTTCCATCAAGGATCGCCAGCTCTTCACCTGTGGCACCATTATAGAGCATATAGGTGGATGTCAGGCCGGGTAGGTTCTTCAGGCGGTTATCGGGATAGACATTGACAATCTTGACACCCAAATATTGTTTTTCGTCATCGGGATGGCTCCAAGCCGGCATCAATAACAGTGTGGGATCGGCCTGATCTGTTTTCGGCATTGCATGGTGGTGACGCTCGGGAACAACACAGCCTGCCGCAAAACCGCGATCAAGCACATCCACCAATCGATCAAAACGCAGATAGCGTGCTGTCGTTTCGGCATCGGCTTTTATAATTTCCATTATTGTCTCCTGATTTCAACCTTTTGCAAATGAAAAGCGGCGTTTTGACAAACACTATTGGTTCCATTTACGAAATCCGGCCACCTTCAAATACGGTAATTTAACATTTATTTTTTTTCTAACGACAATATTTATTGTCTATATCAGGCATTTGTCTATCCTATCTCGTTATCTCTGTACCACCCCTTTTACGGATCATTACAAAGCAGCATGCGTCTGAATCTTCCAAAATTACCGGTAACCGAAGTTTTGCCGGACATCGAACGCGCACTGCAAAACAGCGGCAAAGCTGTGTTGGTCGCACCGCCAGGTGCAGGAAAAACAACCTTGGTGCCGTTATATCTGTTGGATGCAACATGGATGGGGGCCGGAAAGATCATTCTGCTGGAACCACGCAGGCTTGCCGCACGCGCCGCCGCCAGACGCATGGCATCCATCTTGGGTGAAGAGGTCGGGCAAACAGTCGGCTATCGTATGCGGCTTGAATCGCGCATTTCAGCGAAGACGCGCATTCTGGTCGTAACAGAGGGCGTATTTGCCCGCATGATCCTTGACGACCCCGAATTATCGGGCATTAACGCCGTGGTTTTCGATGAATTTCACGAACGCAGTCTTGATGCAGATTTTGGCCTCGCTTTGGCATTGGATGTCCATCAGGGGCTGCGGCCGGATCTGCGTTTGCTGATTATGTCAGCTACGCTGGATGGATCCCGTATTGCCACCCATCTTGACGGCGCGCCGGTTATTGAAAGCCAAGGGCGGGCCTTTCCGGTGGAAATTGTCTATGAGCCGCGTAAAGCCGACCAAAGGTTGGAAGAGGCTATGGCCAGTGCCATCAAGAGTTGGTTGGCACGGGAAGATGGAAGCATTCTGGCGTTTCTACCCGGCCAAAACGAAATCAAGCACACAGTAGAACTGCTTGCTAACCGGTTGCCGGAAAATACTATTCTCGCGCCACTATTTGGAGCGATGGAAGGCCATGCGCAGGATATTGCTATCCGTCCGGCAGAGACAGGAAAACGCAAGATTGTGCTGGCAACGTCGATTGCTGAAAGCTCGCTGACGATAGATGGTGTACGTATCGTCATTGACAGCGGCCTTTCGCGGGTGCCGGTCTTTGAACCAGCAACCGGTGTCACACGTTTGACAACCATCCGGTCGTCACGTGCCTCGACAGACCAACGGGCAGGACGTGCCGGGCGCACGACAGCCGGTATTGCGGTGAGGCTTTGGCATGAAGGTCAGACAGCGGCATTGCCACAATTCTCCCAACCGGAAATTCTGTCCGCTGACCTTTCGAACCTTGTACTGGATAGTGCCGCTTTTGGCGTTAGCAATTTGGATAATCTCACCTTTCTTGATCCACCGCCTTTGCCTGCACTCAATGAGGCGCGCGCTCTTTTGATCCGTCTGGGAGCATTGGATGGCGATGGGCGTATAACGGCGATCGGAAAGGCCATGCGGGAAAATGCCTTGCCAGTACGCTTGGCGGCCATGCTGATAAAAGCGGAGGAAACCGGGGAAGCAGCTCTTGCCGCCGAGATTGCTGTTATTCTAACCGAACGGGGTTTGGGCGGCGCGGATATTGACATTGAACGGCGCATAGAAAACTTTCGCAAAGACCGATCCGAACGCGGGCAAAAGGCCCGCGGCCTTGCCAGGCGCCTTGGCGGAGAAACCGCAAGGGCATCGCCACATGATGCAGCCCGGCTCCTATTGGCGGCTTGGCCTGATCGCGTGGCCAAAACGCGCGGCACCCATGGCCGTTTCGTCCTCGCAAACGGGCGCGGCGTGGTCGTTGACGACTTGTCGCCCTTGGCAAAATCCCGGTATCTGGTGGTTGCAGACATGTCCGGCAGTGCCGAACAGGCGCGGATACTGGCTGCCGCCGACATTGACGAGGACACAATCCGCAGCGTTTTGAAAGATGACATCGCGTGTCGGGTGGCGCTGCAATTTGATCCTACGTCGCGCAGCCTGCGTGCGCGTGAACTGCAAACGCTCGGAGCCTTGACGCTGAGCGAAAAAACGCGTCCTCCCCCGCAGGGTGACGGGGCTGACCTTGCGATAATTGACGCTATAAAACAGTATGGCATTGAGCTTCTGCCATGGAGCAAGGAAGCACAGACGCTGCGCCATCGGCTGCAATGGTTGCATCGCGGCCTTGGTACGCCATGGCCGGATATGTCCGATGCTAATCTTCTAAACGAACTGGAGAATTGGCTGTTGCCGTTTTTGAAAGGAGATGCGCGGTTGGATTCGATCAACAGCCATACCCTGCAACAGGCTTTGATCTCCCTTGTGCCTTATGCACAACAACGAGACATCAACCGAAAAGCCCCCACCCATTTTGTCGTTCCTACCGGCTCTAATATTGCCATACGCTATGATGGGGAAGCGCCGATACTTTCTGTGCGCGTGCAGGAACTATTCGGTCTTAGCGAACATCCCGCAATTGCCGATGGTACAGTACCCTTGTTGCTGGAGCTCCTTTCACCCGCCCACAGGCCAATCCAGATTACCCGTGATCTACCAGGCTTCTGGAGCGGTTCGTGGGCTGATATAAGGGCCGATATGCGCGGGCGCTACCCTAAACATCCATGGCCGGAAAATCCGCTGCTTGCCGACCCTACAAGGCGGGCGAAACCACGTGGCAGTTGAACTTGTCGCTGGAACGACTTAAGGGAGGCTCTAGACTATTTCCACAAAAAGTTGAATGACTTTTTCGTTCGGAAAATACTTAAAGATAGAAGCTTAGAGTGAATCAATGACTCTATCAAAAACGGGTTCACTCTAGCCAAACATTGGCGATGAAAAGGTTGTCTGATGGATCAGGAATTTACACAACGTACCTCCGCCTATTCCCGTCGTCTGCGCTCCACAACGCTTGTGCGCATAAGGTGGCTTGCGGTCGTATGCCAGACCATAGCTGTCATGTTTGTTGCACTCTATCTTGGCTTTCCTTTTCCGCTTGCATCCTGCATCGTGTTGATTGCTGCGTCCGCATGGTTAAATATTTTTCTGACCTTTCATTATTCCATCAACCATCGTTTATCGTCAAAAGCCGCGACCGCAATTCTAAGTTTCGACGTATTGCAATTGGCAACGCTTCTTTACCTGACCGGCGGTCTGCAAAATCCGTTTTCCGTATTATTGATCGCGCCAGCCGTTATCTCTGCAACGTCATTGCCAGTGCTGCATATTATCCTGCTTAATTTCCTAGTCATTATTTCAGCCAGCATACTTTCAATCTATTCGGAACCTTTGCCTTGGTATCCGGGACAAATCATCGAACTCCCACGACTTCTGATCGACGGCATATGGGCGGCTATCGTTTCCTCGCTGATGTTTACGACAGCCTATGCCTATCGCGTTGCTGAAGAAACACGGCGTCTTGCCGATGCATTGAGCGCCACAGAGCTCGTGCTGCAACATGAAAAGCACCTTTCCGCACTGGATGGATTGGCAGCCGCTGCCGCCCATGAGCTGGGTACACCACTCGCCACCATTCAGCTCGTTGTCAAAGAAATGTATCACGGCCTCAAAGATGACCCGGCCGTCAGCGAGGATCTGGAACTGTTAAAAAGCCAGACGGAGCGCTGTCGCAATATTCTTAAGCGCCTGACCAGTCTGGCGACCGAGGGTGAAGATCATTTGGCGCGTATGTCTTTGACAACGTTGATTGAAGAAGTCAGTGCGCCCTTACGCGAGTTCGGCATTGATATCATAACGGAAAAAGGCGACACCGTCGGTGACGAGCCGGTTTTCCAACGCAATCCGGGCATTGTGTATGGCTTAGGCAACCTCTTGGAAAATGCTGTCGATTTTGCCCGTTCCAAAGTGACAATCCAGTACAAATGGAATGAGCGTTACATCGGGCTGACAATCATTGATGATGGGCTTGGCTATGACGCTTCGGTTCTTGATCGTATCGGGGAGCCTTATACAACAAGCCGTCAAGCCAGCAGTCATGGGGGCGGGCTCGGGCTGGGATTATTTATTGCCAAAACCCTTTTGGAACGATCAGGCGCGCAATTGCGTTTCCGCAACAGCCCCAAAAAAGAACTGGGCGCAGAAGTCTACCTTGCATGGAACCGCAAGAACCTCGCATAAAACACGGCGAAATTTGACAAAATGTCGCAGTCAAGGCTAATGTCCGCGCCGATGGTTTCATGTGAATCATTGAATGTAACAGAAAGACGACACATGATGCAGGACGAACAGAATCAGGAAGCTATCGGCCCCGATGCCTCTCTGCTTCTGGTAGATGACGATAGGCCGTTTCTCCAGCGTTTGGCACGAGCCATGGAAACCCGCGGCTTCAAGGTAACAATGGCCGAATCTGTGCAGGATGGCATAGCAAGTGTAAAACTCAGTCCGCCTGCTTATGCCGTGGTTGACTTGAAGCTGGGTGACGGCAACGGCCTTGATGTGATTGAAGAAATCCGTAACCGCCGTGACGATACGCATATGATCGTGTTGACAGGCTATGGAAACATCGCTTCCGCTGTCAATGCCGTCAAACTTGGTGCCATTGACTATCTGTCAAAACCCGCTGATGCCGACGATATATTTGCGGCATTGACCCGTCATGCTGATGATAAGGTGCCGGTGCCGGAAAACCCGATGTCTGCCGACCGTGTGCGTTGGGAACATATCCAGCGCGTTTATGAGATGTGCGACCGCAATGTGTCGGAAACAGCCCGTCGTCTCAACATGCATCGGCGCACCCTGCAACGCATTCTGGCAAAACGCGCGCCGCGCTGAAGCGATCGTTCAGCTCTCCTTTGCCTCGCTGTCATCGGGCAGGTCGAAGCCATCCAGCTCCGCCCTTGTCAGGCGGCGTGCCGCAACGCGGGCATAGCGCAGCATCAAGGCTTTCCGGGTGGGCGCAGACATGCGGTGTTCCGGTGCCTCCCGTACCATATGTCCACCAAAACTATCCGCAAGAATAAATCCGCAATCGTCGGGAAAAAGCTCCATCGGCACTTCGCTATGGCTTGCAAAATAGAGCCTGTCGCAGTGGTTTCGGTAATCCTGCCATTTATGGTCGGCCTTTAAATCGGCGATTGATGACTTGATTTCAACGATGAAGATTTCGCCTTTCCGGTTTATGCCGATCAGATCGGCGCGTCGTCCATCAGCCAATGGCAACTCGCTCAAAACTGGAATGCCAAGCTGCAAGAATAAACGTTGCACCCCGCGGCGCACCAGCAATGCCTTTTCAGACTGACGTCCGTCTTCCAGCGGGTGGTCTTTATGCAAATTAATAATGGGCATAGATTTCCTGTTTTGGCTGATAAATGACCGTTTCATGCGTCAGGTCAATGATGTTTGAAAACCGACAGCGCCTTAATGGGCAACACCAAGTGCGGCCAATTGCTTTTCTATCAACGGAAGCATTTTTTCGACCATGATGCCGACACCCTGATCGTTGGGGTGCATTCCGTCATCGAGCTGAAGCGCGGTATTTCCTGCTACACCATCGAGGAAAAACGGATAAAATGCGACGTGGTATTTTTCGGCCAGACGCGGATAGATCGGGTTGAAATGATCGGCATTTTCCTGTCCAAGATTGGGAGCACTCAACATACCGGCCAATAATACCGGGATGTGGCGCTCTTGCAGGCGCGCCAACATGAAATCAAGATTTTCTTCCGTGAGATCCGGTGTGATGCCGCGCAACATATCATTGGCGCCAAGCTCCAGAATAACCAGACCTGTGCCATCGGGTACCGACCAGTCAATGCGTTCACGCCCACCCGTCGATGTATCCCCTGATACACCGGCATTGGTGACGGTCACATTATAGCCTTTGTCGTGCAGCGCTTTTTCAAGCTGTGCCGTAAAAGATTTATCGCTGTCAAGTCGATAGCCCGCCATGAGGCTGTCGCCAAGGCCCACAATCTGGAACGGTTGCGGCGGTGTCACCGCCTCTTCCAATCCGGTTTCTTGAGCCGAAATGGGTGAAATCATCGACAGGCCCAGAAAAAGCCCGATTAGTGCCGATAGTGAGGATCGCAACATTTGTTTACCTGTCAGCGTTAAAAACTAACCTTAGAGATAAGATCAGGAGTTATTTGTGGCAAGTCCGCTGGTTGAACTAAAAAATATTGACCTCACTTTAGGTGATGGCGCTTCACGTGTGCATGTTTTGAAAGACCTATCCCTGCAAATCGCCCGTGGTGAGACTGTAGGCATTGTCGGGCCTTCTGGTTCGGGCAAATCAACGCTGTTGATGGTGCTTGCTGGGCTTGAAAAGGTCGATCAGGGCGAAGTTACCATCGCAGGTGAACGGATTGACCAGATGGATGAAGACACAGCCGCGCTGTTTCGGGGGAAGAATATCGGCATCGTTTTCCAGTCCTTTCACCTCATCCCCAATATGACAGCCTTGGAAAATACCGCTGTACCCTTGGAGCTTGCTGGCAGAGCCGATGCTTTTGACGTTGCCCGCCGCGAGCTGGAAACGGTCGGCCTTGGCCACCGTCTCAACCATTACCCCGGTACTTTATCGGGCGGCGAGCAACAGCGTGTCGCCATCGCACGCGCCCTAGCGCCAAATCCGCATATTCTTGTGGCCGACGAGCCAACTGGCAATCTCGACGCAGTGACCGGTGCCGCCACGGCTGATCTCATTTTTCAGCGTGCCAAAGACCGTGGGCTCACCACAATATTGGTGACGCATGACCTTGGCTTGGCTGCGCGGTGTGACCGACAGATCCACGTGCGAAATGGCGTTATCGAAATGGCTGGAGAACTGGGAGAATGACGCTGATACGCGAATTTTCCCTGTCGCTGCGTTTTGCCTTGCGCGAGATGCGCAGCGGTTTGAAGGGATTTTATATTTTTCTCTCCTGTATCGCTTTGGGAGTAGCGGCCATTGGCGGTGTCAACGGGGTTTCACGCAGCATTGACGAGGAAATGACCCGGCAAGGCCAAACCATCCTGGCAGGCGACATGCGCGTCAGCCTTATCCAGCGTGAGGCGAATGAAAAAGAAAAGGCTTTTCTCACCGAAGCCGGCAATGTCGCCACGTCCATATGGATGCGGTCGATGGCGCGCCGTGCTGACTCCGGCGATCAAACGATGGTTGAGATCAAAGCCGTAGACACGCTCTATCCGCTGTACGGAACTTTGAAAACGACGCCGCAAAAAGATACGACCGAACTTTTTGCAAAACAAGGATCGACCTATGGAGCTGTTGCACCGCAGATACTGCTGGACCGGCTGCAGATCCACGTCGGTGATAAAATTAAAGTCGGCAATCTCGACCTTGTTGTAACGGCAACTCTGGCAGAAGAACCCGACCTTCTGTCCGAGGGTTTCCAGCTCGGGCCGCGGTTATTTGTGTCCTTGGATGCGATCAAAGCATCCGGCCTTTTGCAACCTGGAAGCCTCTATGCCTATATCTACAAGATAGCCATCAAAGGCGCGAGCGACGCGCAATTGGAACAGCTTAAAAATAAAGCTGAAAAGGATTTCGAAGAAACCGGCTGGTCTGTTCGCACACGCAGCAACGCCGCGCCTGCTCTATCGAAAAATATCGAGCGCTTTTCGCAGTTTCTGACCCTTATCGGTCTGACTGCACTTATCGTCGGCGGCGTAGGTGTTGCCAATGCAGTGCGCGCTTATATGGATGAAAAGCGCGCTGTTATCGCCACCTTCAAATCTCTTGGCGCCAGCGGTCGCATGGTTATGGAAATCTATTTTCTGCAAATCATGCTGATTGCCTTGATCGGTGTGTTCATCGGCTTGATCATTGCGGCGTTCATTCCTTTTGCAACAGCGGGACTGCTGCGTCACTATCTGCCGTTTCTCGGCACCGCTCATCTCTACCCATCCGCTTTATTGGTTGCCATTGTCTTTGCTTTGCTTACAACAGCAGCCTTCGCCATTTTACCGCTTTCACGTGCACGCTCGGTTCCTGTCACGGCCTTGTTGCGTTCCTTTGGCACAACAAACCGGCTGCGCGCGCAAAAAGGCGCAGTCTTTGCGGTGGCCTTCTTGCTGGCCATCACCGCAGCCCTTGCTGTCTACAATGCCTATGACCGCCGTATGGCTGTTATTTTTCTTGTCGCTGTAGCAGGTGCATTCATTGTCCTGCGCTTGGTATCAATCGTCATTCAATGGATTGCACGCAAATGCGTACATGTACGCTCCACGCCGCTTCGGCTTGCGATTGGAAATATCTATCGGCCGGGCGCTTTGACTCCCTCTGTTGTACTGGCGCTGGGTCTTGGACTAACGTTATTGGTCGCCCTCGCCACTATAGATGGCAATTTGCGCAAACAGTTGGCCAATTCCGTTCCCGAAAAAGCTCCCGATTTCTTTTTCATGGATATTGCACGCAATGATGCCGACGCATTTACCGCATTTTTACAAAAGCAAGACCCGCAAGGCACGCTCAAAATCATGCCGACCTTGCGCGCCCGCATTACCAAGCTAAACGATGTGGCGGCAAAGGATGCAAAAGTCCATCCCGATAGTGCCTGGGTTTTGCGTGGTGACCGCAACATCACCTATGCAGCAACCATGCCGGAAGGCACATATCTGTCAGAAGGGAAGTGGTGGCCGAGCGATCCGAAAAATGAGGCGACAGCAGGGGCTGAAGTTTCTATCTCGCAGCCGGAAGCAGGAGAGCTCGGACTGAAAATCGGTGATACGATCACGGTGAACGTCCTTGGTCACGACATTACGGCCACGATCACCAGCTTCCGCGATGTTGACTGGGATTCGTTCAATATGAATTTTGTGATGATCTTTTCACCCGAAGCGTTGAAAGGGGCGCCTCATGTCTGGCTTGCGACATTCAAGAGCGCCAAAGGCGCGAATTTCGATGAAGCAGGTTTGATGCGGTCCATTTCCAAGGATTTCCCATCGGTAACTGCCGTACCGGTGCGTCAGGTATTGGCCGATGCGCAAGTGCTTGTGGGACAGATCGGTACCGCCATTCGCGCATCTGCTTCCATTGCGCTATTGGCTTCGGTGCTGGTTCTTGCAGGTGCATTGTCAGCCGGCAACCGTGCGCGGGCCCATGATGCTGTCATATTGAAAACATTGGGTGCCACCCGCAAGGTACTGGTCAAGGCGTTCATTTATGAATACGCCCTTTTGGGATTGGCAACGGCGGTGTTTGCCTTCATTGCCGGTAGCTTTGCCGGTTGGGCCATAGCGCGTTTCAAAATGGAACTGTCCAATGCCGGCATTCTGGTGGGAACGGGCATCAGCGTCATCATAGTGGCTTTGGTTCTCAGCGTTGGCTTTGGATTGGTCGGAACCTGGCGTGTTTTAGGTCAGAAGCCTTCGCGCTACCTTAAGGATTTGTAAGGTTGGCCGATGATAGAAAGACTTGTAATTTGCAAATAAATTCCCATAATAACACTCAGGCATGCTGGGGTTCCGCCAGCGGAGCCTGGGAGATATTGGGAAACAACAATCATGCATTTTCCATCCCGACACCCGACGGAACACACGCTAAAGGACTAAATTTAAATGGCTGATTTCAAAAACTTACGTTCAGCGACCGTGGAACGGGCCGATGCATCCATTGATCAGGGGCTGCGCAGCTACATGCTGGGCGTCTACAACACAATGGCGATCGGGCTTGTCATCACGGCTTTTGCTGCTCTTGCTATTTCATCAATGGCAACAACGGATGATGTTGCTCAGGCCGCCGGGCAGTTGGGCAACGGTGTTTTGCTGACATCTCTCGGTGTGACATTCTACACCTCGCCGCTGGCCTATGTCGTTATGTTTGCACCTCTTGCAGCTGTATTTTTCCTCAGCTTCAAGATCAACACGCTCAGCACGAGTTCTGCACGCACGCTGTTTTTTGTCTATGCGGCTTTGGTCGGCCTTTCCTTGTCGTCGATCATCCTGCGTTACACACCAGGTAGCATCACACAGACATTTTTCATCACCGCAGCAGCTTTTGCTTCGCTATCGCTTTATGGCTATACAACAAAGCGCGATCTAACGGGCATGGGTTCATTCTTGTTCATGGGCCTGATCGGTATTTTGCTGGCCATGGTGGTCAACATCTTCCTCGGTTCAAGTGCGTTGCAGTTCGCGATTTCCGTGATTGGCGTTCTGATTTTCGCAGGCCTTACCGCCTATGACACGCAGACCATTAAGTTGATGTATTATGAAGGTGACGAGCACGATACACGTGGCCGTAAGATCATTATGGGCGCGTTGAATCTCTACCTCGACTTCATCAACATGTTCGTATTCTTGCTGCAGTTCCTCGGTTCAAACCGTAACTGATCATATTACAGTTTCAAAAAGCCCCGCGGTGTTTGCCGCGGGGCTTTTTTTTGCGCCATAGTCTGGCGATCTTCCTGTCGCTTGTCATTGGCTGCGAAGCAAAACCAGCTTTTTACGAAAAAGATAAGGCATAACAAGCGACGATCCTGCAAACATCAATGTCAGCTGATGTCCTGTTGCTTGGTTTAAACGATTTTCAACAGTGCTTTATCAAACACCCGCAATACCTGGCGCAAGTCCTGCCCGCGTTTCAAAATCATGCCACTGGCAGCAATGACGCTAAAAGCACCCTGCCGGTTCGCCAGTTTCGGATTTTTTTCGACGCGGAAAAGCGGTACTTCGCTTGTCCGACGAAAGATCGAAAAAACTGCCTTATCATCCAGATGGTCAATGGCATAATCGCGCCACTCACCTGCGGCAACCATCTGGCCATAGATGCGCAGGATGGCATCAAGCTCTGTACGGTTAAAGGCAATCGGCCCGGCCCGTTTTGGTGTCTGGGGTGTTTGAGAAAAGGCGGTGATAACAATCACCTCGTTCGTATCACTCTCACGCATCGCAATCCTTCAGGAGAAAAAACTCCATTTTGGGGCATTTACACCCGCGAAATCGCCCTATTTCCAATATAGTATGGATGTTCAAGCCAATCTTTTCAAGCAAGCGCGAAAATGTGTGGTCTTCAACTCTTAGCGAGGCGGCTTGCGCTTCGTCGCGAGCCGCTCCATAGTGTTGCGATGAAGCGGGTCATCCTTCATAAGTGTGAATGGACAAATGATCGAAATACTAAAGAACACCAAATTCGGCTGGCCCAGCCAATTGAGCCAGAAAGCCATCCACCAGAACCTGCTGCGTGCTATCCGCAACCGTCGTGGCCATCGCCCTGTCGATGCCGATAGAGACGGGCACGATCTGGTCATCGCATCTTACAACGTGCATAAATGCGTCGGGGTGGACAAAGTTTTCGATCCGGCCCGCATCGTTCGCGTCATCGGAGAACTCGAAGCCGATGTCATCGCGATTCAGGAAGCAGATAAGCGCTTTGGTGAACGTGTCGGTTTGCTCGACCTGAACCATTTGCGTGCTGAAACGGGGCTTGTACCTGTGCCGATCAACGCGATGTCGCCCAATGGCCATGGATGGCATGGCAATGCCTTGTTTTTCCGAAATGGTACTGCAAGGGATGTTTTACAAATCAAGCTTCCCGGCATTGAACCCCGTGGTGCACTGATTGCAGAATTGGATATGGAAGCAGGGCCGATACGGATTGTGGCGGCTCATTTCGGTCTGCTACGACATTCCCGAAACCAGCAAGCCAAGATGATCTTGTCGCTGCTTGAAAAACGCGATGTCATGCCCACCATCATGATCGGGGATCTCAACGAATGGCGCGTTGGCAAAGGATCGTCCTTAACCAATCTTGCACCTTATTTCGATGTGACTTTAGGCACCGTGCCGAGCTTTCCATCGCGTTTTCCGTTTCTCGCACTCGATCGCGTTTTCGCCTTCCCCCACCAATTGGTTTCAAGTATCGAAAGCCATTCTTCACCTTTGGCAAGGGTTGCATCCGATCACCTTCCCATCAAGGCTGAAGTGGATTTGGCAGCAGCAACGCAATCCCTCAGAGATATGGTGAACCAAGCCAGATAATTTTGTCGATTAGACGGAAGATAAAAGGCCGCTTTTGTAAATCCTTTAAAAGAACCTGTGTCGAATCCTTGCGTTCCATCTCGATCTTTTCAGACAGATGATGGGATAGCGATTCATCAAAAACTTCCAAATCAATCTCGAAATTGAGTCTGAGCGAACGCGCATCAAGATTGGACGAACCGACATAGCTCCAGATATGGTCGACTGCCATGAGTTTTGAATGATTGAAAGGGCCATTCGCCCGCCAAATACGACAACCATCACGAAGCAGCTGGTCAAATTGCGCCCGCATGGCACGGTCAACAAGTTTCAGGTTGTTGTTGCCGGGAACAACAATATCCACCTCTACACCCCGTCGTGCGGCCGTCACCAGCGCACTGATCAATTCCCGATCCGGCAAGAGATAGGGTGTCATGATATGAATGTGTTTTTCCGCTACCGAGAAAGCACCGATCAACATACGTTGGTTTGTTTCTATCAACCGGTCCGGTCCGGTCGGAACCACACGGACACACATACCCTGCCCGGGTTTCAGGTCAGGCGGAGGAATGGCCCATTTGTCACTTTCCAGAGCTTCTCCGGTTGCAAAACGCCAATCATTGGAAGCAACATGAAAGAGATCAATGACAGCTGGCCCTTCCACCTTAAAATGCGTATCGTCTGCGGCAGCACCGCCACTCAATGTTTTAGAAAAGCCTGCACGGATATTCATGCCACCGGTGAAGGCCAGATGATTGTCAACCACCAGGATTTTTCTGTGCGTGCGCAGATTGGCATAAGGAAGACGCAGGCCGATGATAATATTGCCATTGAAAACCGCAACCGGCACGTGTTTCAATCGCAGATCGCGTACAATGCTCGGTATAGAATAGCGCGCACCGACCGCGTCAATCAAAACACGGACTTCGACACCGCGTTGAACAGCGTTTGAAAGTGCATCGACAAATTCTTCTCCCATTGCATCGCGGTCGAAAATGTAGCTTTCAAGAATAATGCAACGCTGGGCATTTTTGATCGCTTCCAGCATGGCACCATAGGCAGCATCACCGTTTTCCAATACATCCATGGTATTACCCGACGTCATGCGGCTAACGCTGACATGGTCGCCCAATTTTTTCATCGGCAGTGCCAACCTGCCAAAACGGCTCAGTATATCTTCGTTTTTGCAATCATAATCGGCTGCATGGAAATAGGTATTGGCAATAGCGTGGCGGCGTTTTTCATTGACCGAGCGGCTACGCATCCTATTGATGCCGAAAAGCCCATAGATAACCGCCCCAAGAACCGGTGAAAGCAGAATGACACCGACCCAGCCGATGGCGGTGCGCACTTCCTGCTTGGTCATGGTTGCATGGATGGCCGCGACAAGCCCGAGAACGAGAGAAAGAACGGCCAGAATATGCGGCCAATAATTTTCCAGAAATACATCCATCGGTTATCTTGTATCTTCCTGTTTGTGCTTATGAACGATTGCCGCAATCGTGATCAATGATCCCTTTTCACGCCGTTATTTTGCCATATATTCTATAAATAGGACAGTTTGTGCTATACCACTTATGTCACAAAGCAATGCCATAAAAAACGTTCCGCTGGAACAATCATTTTGAAAAGGAAATACCATGGTGAGAGCAGACAATTTGAATCTCCCTGAACGTGGCAGAGAAGTTGCAGGCAAATGGGGATGGTTCATGGCCATGGGCATCATCTTGCTCATCGTCGGCATCATCGCTTCATTGACATTGCCTTTCGCAACCGCCGCAGTTGCAATCTACATCGGCATTATGATGGTCTTCGCCGGTGTAACACAATTGATCCACGCTTTTGGCGTGCAAAGCTGGGGCCGTTTCTTTTACTGGCTGCTTGCCGGTCTGCTCTATACGGTAGGTGGGGTTATCTGTTTCACCCAGCCT
This sequence comes from Bartonella sp. LJL80, assembly GCF_054871565.1. Lineage (NCBI taxonomy): Bacteria > Pseudomonadati > Pseudomonadota > Alphaproteobacteria > Hyphomicrobiales > Bartonellaceae > Bartonella > Bartonella sp. LJL80. The sequence continues at coordinate 814,537 of NZ_JBTXLM010000001.1, read as the reverse complement.
ATCCTAGCTGCTGCCGTGTTTACCTTCCTGCTCGGTTTTATGCTGATTGTTGCCGGTGTTATCCGTATCATCGTCGGTTTTCAAAGCAGAGGTCTTAAAGGTTCTGGCTGGATCATTGCAGCGGGCGTCATTACCGCATTGGCTGGCATTGTCATTACAACCGGATGGCCGGCAAACACATTGTGGATTTTGGGCCTTTTCCTCTCCATCGACCTGATTTTCCAAGGTTGGAGTTGGATTGCATTTTCACTTGGTCTGCGCTCTATCCGGCAGTCAAATGGCTAGTCTAAAAGGTTGTTCTTCAAAACTATAAAATGAAAAGACCGGTTTTACCGGTCTTTTTTATTGCCGCAGCGATAAACTCGAGAGGGTAGAACCTATTCATTGCAATAAATAGGTCCTTATTTAGCTAAGGCGCTCATAACAGACATTGGTATGACCACTTTGAATGAAACCGAGTTGGCGGGCTGCGCCCTTGGACAGATCCAGCACACGCCCGCGAATAAACGGACCCCGATCATTGATACGCACCACAATGGATTTGCCATTGGTTTTGTTTGTCACACGAACCTTGGTGCCAAGCGGCAGTGTTTTATGGGCAGCCGTCATGCCGGATGGATTCATCATTTCACCGGAAGCTGTTTTGGAGTGCAGGGCATACCATGATGCTTTGCCACATTGGCCGGCAGAACTGACTGAAGGAAGAATAACAACAATAATTGCGGTTATCAGCGAAATAAGGGTTTTTTTATTAATGAAAGAACACATATCCTGCTAACTGGTTTGTTTTGAGATAAGAAAAGCGAGGCATGCTCAATAACGCGGCTATGTGGTCTGGAAATGGCCCTCAGAAGGCAATTTCGCCGCATTTGTCGTGAAGTTGCCCCATTTTAAGGCATGGTTGCACAAATCAGAACAAAGTTTGGTGGTACAGGAGCGTCATGAAAGATTTTAATACACCGGGGCCGTTGCGTCTGGTTTACTATGTATTGGGCTGCCTGATGATTGTTTTGGGTGTTATCGGTGCGGTTTTGCCGATTATGCCGACTGTACCCTTCTTACTGGTCGCCTCATGGTGCTTTGCCCGCTCATCACCGCGTTTTCATCATTGGCTGCATCACCATAAGGTTTTTGGGCCGCCAATCAAACAATGGGAAGAACAGGGCGTTATTGCGCCTTTTGTCAAATTCCTTGCCGTTGGCGGCATGGCCGTAGGCTTTTGTTCATTCCTGCTCATTGCCCAGCCGGTTCTATGGCTTGCAATTTGCGTCATCATCGTCTTGGCGGCAATCTCGGTCTATATTCTCACGCGCCCATCCCGATAGGGTCAGGAGCTATTGTGCAAACTTATCGCTAAAAACGCAAAAAACGCGGCTGAGCCGCGCTTTTCGCTATATGTTTTTTCGCTTAATCTATAGCGTCGCCTTGAAATGACGACAGCTTGCATCGCTAAGATAGCCCTGCGGCCTGTATTTCTATCCGATGCCGATCCATTAGCTACACGCAATAAACAGATGGCTTATGTGTTTTGTCTGAATTCAGAGTAACGCAGCGTTTATTAGAGCGTCTATCTGATTAAATCAGATCGACGCTATAATCTATTGTTTACAACGCGTTTGTTATCCGAAAACCACTTCACACTTTTCTGGAAATGCTCTAGCGAACAATGACCTTGGCACCAACCGCAGCACGATTATATAGATCGATGATATCCTGATTGATCAATCGTACGCAGCCAGATGATACATTGCTGCCTATCGTCCACCATTCAGGTGTGCCATGCAACCGATACATGCTGTCGCGACCATTTTTATAAAGATAGAGAGCCCGCGCACCCAGTGGATTGGTCAAGCCGGGTTTCATGCCGCCCGCAAACTTGCGCAATTCTGGTTGACGACCCATCATGGCCGGTGGCGGTGTCCAAACCGGCCATTCAGCCTTGCGGCCAACGCTGGCATTACCGCTCCAACGGAAGCCATCACGGCCAACCCCTATGCCGTAGCGCATGGCTTTACCGTCTTCCATCACGAAATAGAGATGCTTCGTCTGGGTTTCGATGATGATCGTACCGGGCTTTTCGCTGGTCGGATAATTAACGATTTGGCGGCGATATTCCGGTTTGATCTTATCTTGCGGCACCGCCGGAATGACATATCCGCCATCATTCACAGAAGGATAGGTGGACGTCATGCCAGATGGCCCACCCGTTGTTGTACAACCGGTGAGTGCAGAAGCCGCCAAGAGTCCAGCCGCAATCAAAACAGATTTAAAGCGCATAATTCCCCTCACAAAGTCTGACAGTGTAGTCAAAAACGAATCAATATAATATTGTCCGAGTTAATGCCGATAGGGTTAATAGGATGTTAACCATAAGCCACCGAGATGACGCAATAAGACAAATTTCTACTATAAGTTGTGTTTTTTTGTCCCATAATTGCGCTGATTGTTTTACCGCATAGAGTTATCCGACAGGTTCCTGATCGAAAACAGGCATCCGGACTGTTTGATCTGCGGATGCGGTTCCCACTTTTTACTATTCTCTTTAGTTTTCAACACAGACCATAAAGGCGCGATTAATCATGCAGGCTTAGTGTTTGGAAAATCTGAAAGCAGAAAAGAAAAAAGGCTGCGCGGGAGGAGGTGCGCAGCCTTTTGATTCCGAATGCAGCTTTTGGGAGGAGGAGGTGCTGCATTCATCTACCGGGTTTGGGAGGAGGAGTAACCCGGTGACAAGATAATTAGCCGATATCATTCGCACCAACAACGCACAATAATGCATAGCTGATATGCATATCAAAATGGCCAATTAACATGGCCGTCATGTGCCTTATTTGAAGGGTACAACACCCCAGAAATAGCCTCGAAAGATCTTCATCCGTAAGGGGTAAAGATAACGTTTTTCCAAGCGTATCACCTCACGCCCAAGCTTTTGCGCGAGTGAACGGTTAGATGATTTATGTTTCTTTTTCTGCATGGGTGCGCGAATTGTGCTGACAAGCCCGGCTTGAACAACAATAGCCGGCACCATTTGCTCGACTTTCATCGTTTGTAGCACGCCGCATTCAGGGTTGAAGTAGATCTCGTCTATCGGCGCTGTTACCTGCTGGTTGCTTTCATATAAATACCGCGCACAGGCTTTTGAAACGATATAGCCACCGGCACAGTAATGCTTGCTGATGAGCGGTGCCAGCCTATAATTCTGCTGCAGGGTAGTATCAAAGCGGCCCAGGACACAAACCGTCTCGGCAGTATCTATTTTCACGATGTCACAGCCCTTTGGAATCCACTTCCAGTCCTTCAGGAATAGAGCCGCATTGGGAGATAGATTGATATCATCTTCAAAAATAGCGCCATAGGGATCGTCGCCCTCGGCAATCAATTTGAGGCATGCAAGGTGGCTTAAAAAGCAACCGACCTCGGTGCGCGTTAATGGCTTTGACCAGTTGCGTATACGGGTCAACCGCTCGAAGTCTTCATCAGGCAAAGCCCGTCCATCCACCGCACTGACACGAAGAAAATCTAATCCGGCTTGCTGGAAGGCTGCTTCCACATGCTCCAAACGGTCTTTGGAACGGTCGAGATTGATGACATAATGTTTCATAAAGCCCAATTGCGTCGCTGTTAATCAGGCCTAGTGCTTATCACGGACGACGCAATCTGCCAATGGTTCCCAATTTCGTTTGACGGCAGCGCTCAACCGCCCAAAGCAGCTCGACGATTTGAAAGGGATACCTTGATAAAGGTCAGTATAAACAGAACGGTCATCATTAAAACAATGGTGGAGGCTGAATCAGAACCGATAAACAGGCTGAGATAGATACCCAGAAAACTTGAACCCACACCAATCAGCACGGCAATGATGATCATAAACGAAAAGCGCTTGGTGATAAGATAGGCAATAGCACCGGGAGCAATCAATAATGAGATCGACAGAATGATCCCCACGGCTTTGAGTGCTGCAACAATTGTCAGGGATATCATGGTCAAAAGTGCATAATGCAGAAAGGTGACTTTCAAGCCCACGGCCCGCGCCTGTACTGGGTCGAAGACAAACAGCATAAAGTCGCGCCATTTTGTGCCAAGCACCAGTGCTATGGCGCAAGAGATAATCGCCGTTTGTACGATATCAAGCCAATTGACACCCAGCAAATTGCCAAAAAGAATATGGTTGAGATGCAGTTCACTTTGAATGCTGGTGGCAATAACCAGCCCCAGACCGAACATTGACGAAAAAACAACGCCCATCACCGTGTCCTGCTTGATGCGACTATTGGCGCTTAAAAAACCGGTTAGAACCGCGCAAACCATACCGGCAATAAAAGCCCCCAAAGCCATCATCGCCATGGTGACATCTGCAGTGTTGATGGGGGTCAATGAAATAAATGGCAGCGCGCTGATAAGACCGACGGCCCAAGGCGTTGCCATATAACCCAAGACCACACCGGGAAAGACGGCATGTGAAATCGCATCCCCCAGAAGCGACCAACCTTTCAATATCAAGAAGCAGGACAACATCGCCATTGGCACGGCAACCGTCATGGTAATCACCATTCCTTTGACCATAAAAGGAAATTGAAAGGGTAAAAGCAGCGTATCCATCATGGAACTTGTCATGAGCGGGCCTCCTTTGCGCGCAGTCTTGCCGCGATAGACCCGTGTTTGGGGGCGAAGAAAAACGCCAATGCAAAAATGAACGCCTGTAAAAGCACGATGACCCCGCCTGTCTGCGCATGGAAAAGATAGCTGAGATAGACCCCGACGGCACTGGTGAATGTGCCAATTACCACGGCAATGACAAGCAGACGCTGGAAACGGTCGCTGAGCAAATAGGCCGTGGCTCCCGGTGTGACCACCAGGCTGATAACCAGAAAAGCCCCCACTGTCTGCATCGCCGCAACGGTACAAGCGGCAAGCAGTGCAAAAAACAATATCTTCAAACCATTGGTATGCAGGCCGATGGTGCGGGCGTGGCTTTCATCAAAAAACGTCACCATCAGGTCTTTCCATTTCAGGCTTAAAATGATGAGCGATACGAAACCAATCAGTGCAAGCTGCAAAATATCTGAAGGGCTGACGGCCAAAATATTGCCCAAAACAATGGTGTCGATATTCACGGCCATGGGCTTTAACGACTTCATAAACAGGCCGAGTGCAAAAAATGACGAAAATATAAGCCCGATAATCGCATCTTCTTTCAGCTTGGTACGCTGATTGAAAAACAGCATGGCGGCAGCTGCCAAACCGCCGGAAAAGAAAGCGCCCAAGGCAAATGGCAGGCCAAGTATATAGGCCCCCGCAACACCCGGCACGATGGAATGAGACAGCGCATCTCCAATCAGCGACCAGCCTTTCAACATCAAAAACGCTGAAAGAAAAGCACAGACACACCCCACCAATGCGGAAACCCACATGGCATTGACCATATATTGATAGTGGAACGGCTCCAGCAACCATGCGCTCATGACGAAGGCTCCGTTTGTTTTTCAGGATAAAGAAACAGCGGGCTTTCATCATCACTCAGCACATTGACTTGGCGTTCCCCCACCCTTTCCAAAACATGGTGGCGCAAAGCGCCGCCAAAGGTTTCTTCCAGATTGGCTTGTGTGAAGATGTCGCGCGTTGGCCCGAAAGCCAAAATTGTGCCTTTAACTAAAACGGTACGGTCGCAAAACTCCGGTACAGATCCAAGATTATGCGTCGAAACAAGCATCACCGCCCCTTCATCACGCAATTGCTTAAGCAGCACGATAATCTGGTCTTCCGTTTTCACATCGACACCGGTGAACGGTTCATCGAGCAGAATGACTTTTGCTTCCTGCGCAATGGCGCGGGCTAAAAACACCCGTTTTTTCTGCCCGCCGGACAATTCGCCAATCTGGCGTTTACGAAACTCCAGCATATTGACGCGCTGCAAAGCATCGGTGACAGACGCATAGTCGGCGGCTTTGGGGCGGCGTAGAAAATTCATATGGCCATAGCGCCCCATCATCACCACATCTTCCACCAGAACCGGAAAATCCCAGTCGACATCTTCGGCTTGCGGCACATAGGCCACAAGGTTCTGCTTCAGGGCTTTTTTCACCGGCATATCGAAAACGCTGATGGTACCTTTGGACAAGCCGACAAACCCCATGATCGCTTTAAACAGCGTCGATTTGCCAGAACCGTTAATGCCCACCAACGCGGTAATGGAACCGGTTGGTGTTTCAAAGCTGGCATCGCGCAAAGCTGTATGGCCGTTGAGATAGGTGACCGTGACACCGCAGGCAGAAATTCCTGTTGTCATTGCTCCAGTTGTCATTGCTTGCCTTCTCCATCTGCCAGACCCTTTGCAATGGTGGAACTTGTGACTTTCAGCAGATCAATATAGGTGGGCACGGCACCGTCGGCTTCGGTCAGTGAATCGACATAAAGCACACCGCCATATTTGGCACCGGTTTCACGTGCCACCTGTTTGGCAGGCGCTGGCGAAATGGTGCTTTCGGAAAACACCACCGGAATGTGATGTTCGCGCACGGCATCGATCACGCGCTTGACTTGCTGCGGAGTGCCTTGCTGGTCGGCGTTGATTGGCCAGAGATAAAGTTCCTTCAAGCCGAAATCACGGGCGAGATAGCTGAACGCCCCTTCACTTGTCACCAGCCAACGGCGGTCTTGCGGCAATGCGGCCAACTCGGCTTTAATCGGGTCGATTTGCGCGCGGATCTGCTGCTTATAATTTTCCGCATTTTGCTTGTAGGTCGCGGCGTGCTCGGGATCGTATTTGACAAAGGCATCACGGATATTATCGACATAGATCAAGGCAGAGCTTGGCGACATCCATGCATGCGGGTTAGGCTTTCCCTCATAAGGGCCATCCGAAATACTCATCGGCTCCACCCCATTTGATACGACAACGCTTGGAACATCACTGATATTATCAAAGAACTTTTCAAACCATAGTTCCAGATTCAAACCGTTCCAAAGGATAAGATCGGCCCCTTGCGCGCGCATCAAATCCTGCGGCGTGGGCTGATATTCATGAATTTCAGCACCGGGCTTGGTAATCGATTGCACATCCGCCGCATCACCGGCAACATTGCGCGCCATGTCGGCAATGATGGTAAATGTCGTAACAGCCTTAAACTTTTCGGCAGCCACCGAGACCGAAGGTGACAACAGGCCGAACATCATGAGCCCGACCGCAAATGCCGCACGGCTCAAACTGCGGGCCTTAGGGAGCGAGCCTAAAGATTTTTCTACAACCAACATTATATCCACTTTCTTATTGCACATGATTTGCATTTACAATAATACTTAGCAGAGTTTTTCTGAATTGCAAATGCAAACTATTCGCAATAACGTCTCTTATTCCATCGTTGGAGATTTCTCATGCTGCTCGTTACCCCGCAAATGCGCCAAATTCTGAAGCGCTCGAAAATTGATGATGATCGCCTGCGGCAAATTCTCGAAGGTTTTGGGCTCAGGGTAACCAACCAACGCCTGACAATTGCCGCACATCTATTTGGTGAAGAAGACCGATTGGTGGATGCAGAAACGCTTTATGAAGAGATTGCTTTCAGCGGCGGCAATATCTCTCCCGCAACCGTTTATAACACATTGCATCATTTTTCTGCCGCCGGAATGATCCGCCCTGTTGCGGGTAAAGCGCAGAAGCAACTTTATTCAACGCAATGTTGCAACCTTACCCTTTACCACTACGAAGATGGGACGGTTGCCGTTGCGCCTCAAGCTGCACTGCCGTTTGATCATCATCCGCCTGTGCCCGAAGGTTATGCCATCGCGCATATTGACGTGGCAATCCAGCTTGTAAAAAAACCGGCATCCCATAAATGTGAAAAATGCCGGCTTTATCAGACAGTCAAAAGCAACACGAACAAAGCTTAAAACAGACTTGAACCTTCAAATGTGCTTCTTTGCTTTTGTCACCGCGGCCTAGCGATTATCAAGGCGAGCACGCGTATGCAGCAACCCATTGCGGCTAATTCTATAAGCATCGCCATCTCTGGATTGGATGAGCCGCTTCGCTTTCAGTTTTTTGAAAATATCCAGGGTACAATCGGAAAGCAGAAAACCTTCACGTGTGTAACATTCGATTTCGGAGATTTTACCACTATCGTCGCGGATATAGTCGATATGTCCGCCTTTAGCCAGAACGTGTAACGTCCTTTGTTCAAGTTTTGAGATATTCATGAGGAACTCTATGCAGTAATCATAATTCAACTGTGCCGGCATCACTGCCAGCAATGAAACATTGAATTGATAATTGCGCCTTCATACTTGGCGGCAATTATCTGCTGATTACATTCTCACTCATAAAAACTCTTTGTTCTTGGACTATGACGATTTCATCATAGTGTCACATCCAAACAAAATCAACAAATACAGGGTCAGAACATCAAAATGCCGGAAGCGCATGGCAACCGGCATTCCAATCTAAACTTATATTTTGTTACAAATATTAAGCTTGTGTCACTCTATCGCTGTCTTAATCATCAATCTTTTGGCGGGTGATATTGCCCTGACGGTCAAGACGAAGTTCCAGACGCTGATTGTTCTTGTCTGTCACTTCGGCTTCCCAGCCATCGTGCTTTTGGTCGAGATCACGGATTTGATAACCGGCCTGTTCGAGCTTGCTTGTCAATTGCGACCAACTGATACGCGCATCGGGCGTTTGTGCGGAAGCTGTCGTGGCAATTGCGGTGGCGCCCAAAACGGTAGTAGCTGCAGCCAAAGCAATCATTCGAACTGTTTTCATTGACATGGTTGGTCTCCTTTTTTAATTTATCTCAATCCGGTCGATTTTGCTGTTTCCGGAATATGGCCTATCAATAACATAGGCAAGCTGACGGCAATCTTACACCCCCTGTCAGCGTCCTGTCAGTTTCATTGAGGCATAATGAGGCCATGTTGAAATGGTTGCACATATGCGCGTTGAGCGCCCTTCTCGCCGGGATAGTACCGGCCATTGCCGATGACGATCAGGATGCCGCACGTGCCGCCTTGGCGCGCGGCGAAATCCGCCCGCTTAAGGATATGCTTGCGGCGCTGGAGAAAGCTTTGCCGGGAAACAGCGTCATCAAGGTTGAATTTGACCGCGATGATGGTCTTTACATATATGAGCTGAAGGTGATTGATGCGGGCGGTGTCATCCGCGAAGTGGAAATGAACGCCAAGACAGGCGAGATCATTGATATTGAAATTGATGACTGATGGTGGTCATAAAGGGAATGTTTTGAAAGTTCTGGTTGTTGAAGATGATGCGCAATTGCGCAAAGATGTGAGCGAGGCACTCTCGCAGGCGGGCTTCAGCACCGACGAGGCCGCCGATGGCGAAACCGCATGGTTTATGGGCGACACCGAAAATTACGATGGCATTGTGCTTGATCTCGGGCTGCCGGTCAAAGACGGGTTAAGCGTGTTGAAACTTTGGCGCAAAGCCGGTGTAAGCGTTCCGGTGATCATCCTTTCAGCCCGCGGCACATGGATGGAACGGGTGGAAGGCATTGATGCCGGTGCCGACGACTATATGGCCAAACCGTTTGAAATGATCGAGCTGATTGCGCGGCTTCGTGCCCTTATCCGGCGCAGTGCCGGACAGGCCGATCCGGTTTTGCAAATTGGCGATGTGCAGATCGACACAAGGTTGATGCGTGTTTCCGTCAAAGGCAAAATGGTTGAGCTTTCCGCTTTGGAATATCGGCTGGTGCATTTTTTATCCCTCCATCACGACCGCATTGTTTCGCCCACCGAATTGAGCGAGCATATTTATGGCGATGTTGATGCGCGCGACCCCAATGCATTAGAGGCCTTGATTGGCCGCATACGCCGCAAAATTGGTGCCGGCACCATCGAAACACGCCGCGGCTTTGGCTATCGCTTCGCCGGTGATGTATGAGCGCGATGCGGTCTTTACGCCTGCGCCAATTGGCCTTGGGTATCATTGCCATTGCCATTGCGCTTCTGATTTCTTTTTTCGGCTTTATCTATCTGTTTGAACGCCATATTGAGCGCCGTTTTTCTGATGAACTAAATGCCCATCTCAATGCCATTGCCGCCGGTCTGATTGTCGGCCAAGACAATGCACTGCACCTTTCAGCCTCAAGGTTAAGCCCGCAATTTGATGCCCCGCTCAGTGGATATTATTGGCGGGTGAGCGACCTTGAAGATGGGCAGGTTTTGCGCTCCCGCTCGCTATGGGACAGTGACTTGCCGCAAACAACCTTGCCACAAACAACCCTGAATGCCCAAGCTACAAGGCAAGGTGATGTTTTCATGCTTTCGCGCGATCTTACCCTGTCTTCTGCCGACATGGCACGGCGGGTCCGCATCGATGTGGCCATAGCCACCAGTTTGATTGACAAGGCGCGTGATGAATTTGCAAGCGATCTTGCCCGCTATCTGGCTTTGCTGGGTTTGGTGCTGGTTTTGTTGATTTGGCTGCAAATCGAACTGGGGCTGCTGCCGCTTCGCGGGCTTAATCGCGCGGTTGAAAAGCTCATGAACAACCCTTCCACCCGCATGAGCGACGATTTTGTGGCCGAGTTGCAGCCGCTGACCCGCACCATCAACCATTTGATGGATGCGCGCGCTAAGTCCATTGATGCGGCGGGCAAACGTGCTGCCGATCTTGCCCATGGCCTGAAATCGCCACTGGCCGCCTTGCGCAATTTGGCACAACGTTTGTCGGATGAAGGTAATAGTGAAACCGCGCAAAATCTGCGTGACCTTGGCTTGGGTCTGGAACGCCAGATCGAGCGGGAGCTGACCCGCAGCCGCGCGGAAGTCTCGGTGCAAAAAGGGCCGGTCTCATGTGACATTGCAGCGCTTGTCCAACAGTTGGTGCGCGTCCTTTCCAATACCGCTTATGGCGAAGTGCTTGACTGGCAAAGTCCTATCGCACCCAAAACCATGCTGCCGCTGGATAGTGCCGATATGGCGGAAGCCTTGGGGCCGGTGTTGGAAAATGCCGCCCGCCATGCAAAATCGACGGTCAAAATCAGCATGAGCGCGCAAAACCATCTTGTCATAGACGATGATGGCCCCGGCATGAACCCGGAACAGCGGGAAAGCGCTGTCGAACGTGGCATCAGGTTTGATGAACGCAGTTCGTCCACCGGACTTGGCCTTTCCATTGCCGATAGTATTTTAAAAGCCTATGGCTGGCAGTTGGCTTTGCAGCAAAGTCCGCTTGGCGGCTTGCGCGTGGTGTTTAGCCCTGTTGAGGGCCTATCTCGCTGACGGTACCGGCCAATTGTTTCATGCGCTCAAGGATGACATTGAAATCATTCTCCGACAGCGACAAAAGCCCGAAGCGGAAAGCATAGCCCCAATTCTTCTGGCCGCGGGTTAAATCCAAAACCTGTAAGAGCGGTTTGATCGGCACCGCCGCATTTGCCAGCCAATTGACATTGCGGCGATAGGGTTGAAAGCCATGGCCCATATCGAAGGGATAGGGCACATCATCACAAACATGTCCAACAGATGTGAACGACTGAAAACCGTCTTTCTCACCCATCACTTTTGAAGGTGAATAATAGACAACACGATCATGCTGATGGAGCCTTTTTAACGGGCGCTCTTTGCCATGGCAAACTTGCATAAAACCGCCATCGACACCTCTTTGGACATGATTGGCAGAAGCGATTGCCAGCCAATAGTGCATATTCATCATCCCTGATCTCGCAGTTTTTCATAAGCCCGTTTCATAGACCGCTTGCATGACAATATTTGTCAGCATGGTTTGCAGTCATCCATTTTGGCAATATGATGTGGGTTAAGGCTGGCAGACAAACAGCAATGCAAGAGACTGTTTGCAACATGTTCGTGATATGCTTTAAGTGGTTTTATGGAATATGACGCCGACCAGTTGCAAGAAAAGCTGAAACATCTGCCGCTGCGCAAGCGGCGAGAGCTCGCCTATATTGCTAAGGTTCTGTTCGAGGAATTTGAACAGGCCCAATCAAAAAGACGGCTGAAAGCTGCCCCCAAAGGCCGCATTCTCAAACTTGTGCTCTATGGCTCTTATGCGCGCGGCGACTATGTGGAAGACCGCATAGGCGGCTATTTTTCCGACTTTGATTTGCTTGTCGTGGTGGATAAGGAAAGATATGCAGGCTTTGACTATTGGTATGATGCTGATAAGCGCTTGTCACAAGAATATGTTGTAACCAAGCGCATCAAGACACCGGCAGAGCCGATTGTGCATTCCATAAGCCACATCAATAAGCAGCTCAATGCCGGTCGTCCGTTTTTTCTGGACATTTTGCGTGATGGCATTGTGCTTTATGACGGCGGTGGCCGCGGTTTTACCAAGCCGGGCAATATGAGCGATGAGCAAAAGCACGAAGAAGCGCAAAAGTATTTTGATGAGTGGTTCCCGCTTTCGCAATCCGCGCTTAAGGGCGCCAAATTTCATTTTTATGAATCAAAAGGTAAGATGGGAGCGGATATGCGCATGGCAGCTTTTCTTGCCCATCAAGCGACAGAGCATACCTATAATTGTCTTTTGCTGACATTGAAACTGTACAGCCCGAAGATGCATAATATCTGGAAATTGCGCGATATGGGTGCGGAAATTGCACCAGAACTCATAGCTATCTGGCCGCGTAATAAACGACTTTACAAGCGCTCGTTCGAGCGTCTGGTACGCGCTTATGTGGAGGCGCGTTATTCGCAGCATTATGAAATTACTGCGGAAGAACTGAAATGGTTGTTCGAGCGGATTGAATTGCTACAAGCAGAGGTCAAAACAATCTGCGAAACACATTTGGCAGCCGGCCGGTAACTGAGCATCGTCACTGACTTTATCGTTGCATTCTCATAGATTGGCCAGCCATTCTTCAATCATGATTTTGCAAGCATGATCCAGCCTCTCGCCAAGAACCGCCGCATCTTTACGGATTTGAGCCGGGTTGATTTTTGCACTGGCCAATTCTGCAGCATGTCCGACAAGCCACTGCTCTATCCGCGATGATACAACCTCAGGATGGAATTGCAGCGCCAACACATGCGACCCCACCATAAAAGCCTGATGCCTGCAAAGCGATGTTTCAGCCAATGTGACACATCCTTGCGGCAATTCAAACATATCACCATGCCAATGCAGAACGTGTACATTATCAAGGTGGCGCAGAACAGTTTTCAAGCCTGCTTGCGTGATATGGAGTGTGCTATACCCGATTTCCTTGTGACCGGTTGCTTTTACTTCAGCACCAAGAACATTGGCAATCAGCTGGCTGCCGAGACAAATACCGAGAGTTGGTTTTCCTGCATCGAGTCGTGCTTTTAAAGCCAGCTTTTCAGAAACCAGAAACGGATAGGCCGTTTCTTCATAAACCCCAATGGGCCCACCCAGAATAACAACCATATCCGGCGCGACCAAATCAAGTGTTGCTATATCATCAACGCCAATGTCGAAATAGTTTATTTCGTAACCCGCGTTTTGAAAATGCGGAGCAAAACTACCCAAATCCTCAAAGCCCCCATGACGGATAGCCAAAAGCGAGTTTTTCATCTCTAAATCCTATTTCGTGCCAAACATGCGGTCGCCCGCATCGCCCAAGCCCGGCAGGATATAGCTTGCAGCATCGAGCCCGCGGTCAACCGACACGGTATAGATGTCAACATCGGGGTGGGCTTCTTGCAAATGTTTAATGCCCTGCGGCACGCTCAAAATGCACACAAAGCGAATTTGCTTTGCCCCGCGTTTTTTCAACTGGTCAATGGCTTTCACGGCTGAATTGCCGGTAGCCAACATCGGGTCCACCACAATCACCAGCCGCTCGGCGATATCTTCAGGCGCTTTGAAGTAATATTCCACCGCTTCCAGTGTGTCGTGGTTGCGGTAAAGGCCGATATGGCAAACACGCGCTGATGGCAGCAGATCCAGCATGCCGAAAAGCAGCCCTTCACCAGCACGCAGGATCGAGGCCAAAACCAGTTTTTTCCCTTTCAAAACCGGCGCTTCCATTTCCTCCATAGGCGTTTCAATGGCAGCGTTTTCGAGCTCCAGATCGCGGGTAACTTCATAGCCCAAGAGAAAGGCGGTCTCACGCACAAGCTGGCGAAATTCGGCTGTTGATGTTTCTTTTCTGCGCATCATGGTCAATTTATGCTGAACCAGCGGATGGGAAACAATTGTCACGGCCATGGACTTTTCTCCTTATTGTGCAACTTATTAGGCCTATAAGCTTTCATGGAAAAGATGAAAAGATGCTGACTGCCTTCAATTTACCTTTTTCGTTTGTTGACCATTCCATAAGTGCGCAAGTTGCGATAGATAAAAAGGCAGATAATATTGAAAGGTCACAGAAATGACTGTTGAGACAGCTCGCGTTGGCGCCAAAGGCGGTATGGAAGAATCATTCGGCTTTAAAAAAGTTGAAGAAAACCAGAAACAGTCCATGGTCAACGAAGTGTTCCATTCTGTCGCCAAGAAATATGACATTATGAATGATGTGATGTCCATGGGCATGCATCGTTTATGGAAAGATGCTTTCGTTGCCTGGCTTTCGCCACCGCATGTGGACGGTTGGAGCGTGCTGGATGTGGCTGGCGGCACGGGCGATATCGCCTTCCGCATTATCGACGCATCAAACCGCCATGCCCATGCCACCGTGCTCGACATTAACAGCTCCATGCTGGAAGTGGGGGCAGAACGCGCCAACAAAAAAGGCTATTCCCAATATGTCGATTTCGTTGAAGCCAATGCCGAAAAGCTGCCCTTCGACGATCAGAGTTTTGACGCCTACACCGTTGCTTTCGGCATTCGCAATGTGCCGCATATCGACAAAGCCTTGGCAGAAGCATTCCGCGTATTAAAACCCGGTGGGCGTTTCATGTGCCTTGAATTTTCGGAAGTGGAAATGCCTGTTCTCGACAAGGTTTATGACATGTGGTCGTTCCACGGCATTCCGCGTGTGGGGCAGATGATCGCCGGTGACGCAGACTCCTACCGTTACCTTGTAGAGTCCATCCGCAAATTTCCCAAGCAAGACGACTTTGCCGCCATGATTACCAAAGCGGGCTTTTCCCGCGTATCCTACCGTAATCTTACCGGTGGCATTGCTGCCATGCATTCTGGTTGGAAAATTTGAATGTCGAAAATCTCCGCCTCATTCCGTTTGATGCGCGCCGGTTGGATTTTGGCGCGTGAAGGTGTGTTAAGCGCCCTGCCAAGCGATGGCTTGCAAGGCCCGCCAGCATTGGCCCACCGCATGGCCGGATGGGTGGCACGACGTAAAACAAAAAATACCGATCGCAGCGAAAATATGTCGCGGGCGATGAACAAGCTCGGGCCATCCTATATCAAGCTGGGCCAATTTTTGGCGACGCGTCCCGACATTGTCGGCTCTGACGTGGCCAAGGATTTGGCACAACTGCAAGACCGTGTTTACACCTTTCCCCATGAGCAGGCTGTTGCGCAGATTGAAGGTTCGCTTGGCCGCAAGATTGACGACTTGTTTGTTGAATTCGGGCCTGCCATCGCCGCAGCATCCATGGCGCAAGTGCATCCTGCGACGGTGCGCGATGCAGACGGCAGTCTGCGCAAGGTGGCGGTCAAGGTTATTCGCCCGGGAGTGCGCCAACGCTTTGCCAAGGATTTGGAAGGCTTTTACATGGTGGCCGAAACGCAGGAGCGCTATGTGCCCGCTACCCGCCGTTTGCGCCCCGTCAGCGTGGTTGACATGTTGGCGCAGTCAACCAAGATCGAGATGGATTTGCGGCTGGAAGCGGCAGCCCTTTCAGAGTTGAATGAAAATACAGCCGAAGACCCCGGTTTTCGCGTGCCGCTTGTGGATTGGGAACGCACCGGCCGCGATGTGCTCACAATGGAATGGATTGACGGCATCAAGATGTCTGATGTCGACGCCCTGCGCGATGCCGGTTTTGACCTTAATGCGCTTGCTGTCACTTTGATGCAGTCATTTCTGCGCCATACATTGCGCGATGGCTTTTTCCATGCCGACATGCATCCGGGCAATTTGTTTGTTGACCCAACTGGCTGCATTGTTGCGGTTGATCTTGGGATTACGGGGCGCCTTGGCAAAAAGGAAAAGCGCTTTCTGGCCGAAATTCTTTATGGCTTTATCACGCGCGATTACCGCCGTGTTGCCAGAGTGCATTTCGAAGCGGGTTATGTCCCTCACCACCATGATCTTGAAAGTTTTGCGCAGGCCAACCGCGCTATCGGAGAGCCTATCCACGGCCAACCCGCCGAAACCATTTCCATGGCCAAACTTTTAACATTGCTGTTTGAGGTGACAGAGCTTTTCGATATGGAAACCCGGCCCGAACTTTTGCTTTTGCAAAAAACCATGGTGGTGGTGGAAGGTGTTGCCCGCACACTGAATCCGCATTTCAATATGTGGAAAGCTGCCGATCCGGTGGTGAAGGAATGGATCGCGAAGAATATGGGGCCAGTCGGCATGGTCAAGGACCTGCGCGAAGGGGCTGAATCCTTGCTGCTTTTGGCCCGCCGCACACCGGAAATCGCCCAAAGCTTTCAGCGCATTCAGGAAGGTATGGATGAGATGGCGCAAAATGGCATCCATCTTGATGCCCCCACGGTCAAAAGAATGGCACGCGCGCAAGCCAAGCAAAACCGTTTTGGCCGTTATGCGCTTGTTGTGATAGCAATTTGTATGGTTATTATCACCTGCAGGCTTTTTTAAACGATAAAATGTGCTAAATTTGATTGCATTGATTGCAATTGGATAAAAGCCATGGCCAGCATTACCATTCGTAACCTTTCCATCGAAGCCAAGGATGAACTGCGTTTGCGCGCGGCTAAAAACAGCGTTTCCATGGAAGAGCAAGCACGGCGCATGCTTTCAACACCACCGGAAGAGATTGCGATGCCGCTTGCAGTTTCTTCACCCACTATGCAATCATTGCAATCAAAATCCATTCTTCTTATCATCGGTGGTGGCATTGCCGCTTATAAATCGCTCGATCTTATCCGCCGTTTGCGTGAGCGCGGCGCGGAAGTGACCGTGGTGATGACGCAGGCAGCGCAGCAATTTGTCACCCCGCTTGCCGCTGGTGCGCTTGCGGGCGGCCATGTGTTTACGGATCTGTTTTCACGCACCGACGAGCAGGATGTCGGCCATATCCGGCTGGCGCGTAATTCCGACCTGATTATCATGGCACCCGCTACCGCAGACCGCATGGCAAAAATGGCAACGGGCATTGCCGATGATCTGGCCGGTGCCGTGCTGCTTGCCGCCAACTGCCCCATATTGCTGGCACCAGCCATGAACCCTGCCATGTGGGCGCACCCTGCCACAAAGCGCAATGTGGCCACGTTAAAAGCCGACGGCATTCAAATGATTGGCCCGGAGCGCGGCGAAATGGCCGAAAGTGGCGAGGCCGGGCGCGGGCGTATGAGCGAACCACTAGCCATCGTGGCCGCCGTTGAATATCACCTTGGTACAATACATAAACCACTTTTGGGCAAACATATTGTTGTCACCTCCGGCCCCACGCATGAGCCGATTGATCCGGTGCGTTATCTGGCAAACCGATCATCTGGCAAACAAGGCCATGCCATTGCCAGCGCATTGCACGAGCTTGGTGCAAAGGTGACGCTTATTTCCGGCCCTGTCAGCCTGACAGACCCGAATGGAGTGGAAACAATCCACGTGGAAACCGCGCGGGAAATGCTGGCAGCGGTGCAAAAAGCACTACCCGCCGATGCTGCGGTTTTTGTGGCCGCTGTAGCCGACTGGCGCACCGAACAGACAGCACAGCAGAAAATCAAAAAACAGGCAGGCCAGTCTGCACCAATGATCCAGATGGTGGAAAATCCTGATATACTGGCAACTATTGGCCATGCTGAAAATAGACCGAAGCTGGTGATCGGCTTTGCTGCTGAAACCAACGATCTTTTGGCCAATGGGCAAAAAAAGCTGGACAAAAAGGGTGCGGATTTCATCCTTGCCAATGATGTGTCGCTTGGGCAAAACGGTGAGAGTGTGATGGGCGGTGATAGCAACACTATCCACCTTATAAGCCGTAACGGCGTGGAGGATTGGCCGCAAATGACCAAGCAGCAAGTTGCGGAAAAACTTGCCGGCTATATTGCCCGTTGGTTCGATGAACAATCTTAGACCGGCAGCGCCTCGATGGCACGCCGATAGAGTGAATCAACATACTTCGAATCTAAGACTGAACGAAATAACCATACGGCGATCTGATTATTTAGATGCTGGAAAGATATTTGCGCAAGACATTCCATTTTGAAAAGAATTGGGTGCGAAAGCTTTTCATTTCGGTCTTTTGTTCTATTTTCACCTATAATTGTGTTGATTGAACGGGTTTGGCCTGCAATTCTATCCGCCAGCCAATAGATATTGTCCGCTGCATAATTGTTGGACGAGACAAACACATCTATTGGCTGCAGGGCTTACTCGATCAGCATGGCAACATGTCATGCACCATCGAAAAGTAGCTTGAAACGTCAATTTGCATGAAAGGCGAATGAGATGAAAAAATTATTAGCAGGATTTGGATTTGTTATTCTAGGTATCAGTGCCTACACACCTGCTTTTGCCGCGTCTCCTTGCGGTGTACCTGCGTTGACTCAGTGCCCGACGCCGCTTGATACGACACTTCCGGCCGTCAAAGATATGTTGACTTGGGACAAACAGGACCGTGTCGTCGGCTTCCGTAACGATTATCGTTCGTATCCGGGTGATGTTTTCAAGCATGCGACACCGCGGCCGCTTCCGCGTGACATTCAGGATCTTTCTAACGTGTCCTATAGTGTCGATAACCATGGCTATGATTTGCAACAATACATCAACCGCAATAACGTTACCGGTTTGATGGTTATCAAAAACGGCACCGTGGTTGTCGAATATTATGGCCAAGGCAATACAGCCAAGACCTTGTGGACGTCCCGCTCGGTTGGAAAATCGGTGGTATCGACATTGGTTGGTGTTGCTGTCAAAGACGGTAAAATCCAATCCCTTGATGATAAAATCGTAAAATATAATCCCGACGTTGCTGGTACTGTATGGGAAAATGTCAGTGTTCGCCAATTGCTGCAACATACATCAGGCGTCGAATGGTCAGAAAATTACGAAAATCCAAAGTCGGATTTCGCTCAATTGACACAATGTGAAGCAGGCAAAGACACCTATTCCTGTGTGCACGACCTTATCATCAGCAAAAACCGCAAAGCCTATGCCAAGCCCGGCGAAGCATGGTCTTATTCTTCTGGTGGAGCGTGGCTTTTAGGCGATACGCTTGAAAAAGCCGTCGGCATGCCGATTGCGCAATATCTGCAGGAAAAGGTCTGGCAACCCTATGGCATGGTCAATGATGGCGTGTGGCATAGTTATCAGGTTGGCAAGCATGACGTCGGAGCGCATGGCTTTAACGCCACATTGGAAGATTGGGGCAAATTCGGCCAGTTTGTGCTTGAAAATGGCGCCCTGCCAAATGGACAGACAATCTTGCCTGACAACTGGGTTGCCGATGCACGGTCATGGAACCAGGCTAAAAATTCAGTCACAAGCGCCCACCCCGAAGGTACTTACGGCTATGAATGGTGGAACAACTCAGTACCTCAAGACGCTCATGATGTCTCCCCTAAAACCGGCCTCGATAATAGCGAGACAATGTGGGGTCTGGGTATTTTCGGCCAGATGATGATGATCAACCAGAAAGAAAATCTTGTTATCATCCAGTGGTCCACTTGGCCGAAGGCCGAACCTTCATTCTTGGAGCAACCCTTGGAAGCTTCCTTGATGTTCAACGCTATCGCCAATCGCCTAAAGCAATAGGAACGGACTTAACGATAAAACACAATTGCGATGATGACCCCCGAGACCATCTACGGGGGTCATTTCATTTCACATAGGACACGCAGAGCCTTTCTTTTCTCTTCAGGAAGCCCGCTAATCATCTCTGCCAGCTCAAGCGTTGTGTTGCTATAAAAAGGCAAAACGCGTTCTTCGTCTGTCTGCTTGACGAAATCGGCAATATTGTAGTTTTCCGCGTCGACGAAGAATTCGATTGAAAGGTCGAACTTCTTTGCCAACATGGAAAGGCGGTCTAGCGGAACCAAATTAGAACCGTTTTCGTATTTTTGAACTTGCTGAAAAGAAATGTCGCCCATAAATGCACCGATTTCCGATTGCGTTACACCGACCGCTTTTCTTAGATATTTAAGCTTGTTGGCAACGGTATTGCGCACATCCTGATCGCGATTGCTGTCAAGCCAGGCCTGTCTCTGCTTCATATCCGGCATGCCCACGGCATTCTGCCTGGCGTGCAGATGGTGTTTTGTTTGGGTCATATAGCGTCCCCCGTGCGGTCTGCTGCGCATGATGCAGACACTTTTGAGGCGGAGAGTTAGAAGCCACTCGAACGAAATGGTCGTTGCTTTTAGTGTTGACTCTTCCATCCATGACGGCTGGAACAGCCTCTTGCGCGAGCGCAAGATACCACCTGAACACACAGACGCTCCCCGCCCTATTCAATAAGGATTGGGGAGTTAGATTGTTCCACATAGCAAAACATCTGCCTGTACCGATGGCACAGCCAGCAAATATTCAACACTAAGGAAAACGCATTGATATTGCGTTATCCTGAACAGTCTAACGCATCGCTCGAGCGCCTTCTAAAGCGCAGGAAATGGTCATGCGCACCCATTTCTTGGATGCAACGATAAAGCAGCTCCAATAAAAAATCTATGATTTTTTAGATGAAGTTATTGGATTGCTCCATCGGCTGAAATATTATTCTCTATAAAAAATTGAATTAGCGCTAATTTATAACGGCTGCATTTTATCGTACAGCATCAAAATATAATAGGATTTATGGACATTAATTGCACTTAGACTTGCAGTGCATACGAACTCGTCTACTTTACCGCCCGACCATTACATTTGGCTAAATTTCTATCATTCGTGGTGTTGGCTATATTGACGAATGAAACATTTTACTTTTTGTTGCGTTTATAAAATGATATTGCATAACGAACTCTCATGAGGCATTTTTATCTTATATTTTCAGAAATTTTCTATGGCTGCTTATACTGAAGCATGGTTTCCAAAAATAAATAAAATTTTTATCTCCGCCCACTGCGTCTTTCATTTCACGCATAGTTGTTAAAGTACTTTTCGCGGACTGTAATGCTTTTATTATGTTTTGAGATGTTGTTCCCCAATCTTTACCTTTCCAACCAGCCATTACAGACGATGGCTTGCCAAAAAGAGAACAATGGACGAAGATCATTTTTTCATCCCCCCACCGTAAAGTAACAATCTTAACACTACACATCGGGAAAAAGGTCGTTATCTAACGAATTGCAAATGACAAGGACTGAACGCCTTCTATCGTTAGACGAAATATCAGATATACCACGACGCACAGGTTTGTTCGAATTTCGCGCGAAATCGGCGGCTAACCCAAACGGCTTTGCCAGCAATTCAACGCGCAGAAAAATTTATAATTATGTCCCCTCAAATCTAAAAAGTTGAAGGGACATTTCTATCTTGAAACCGAGTTGCTTTATTCGGGCTGGATGAGTCCTGCCTGCACACCAAGATCACGCAACGAAAACTGTGCCCGCGGGCCAACCTGCTGAATGATGGTGCTGGCACAAAGCGAGCCAAGACGCGCACTATCCTCAAACGACAAGCCATTTGTGTAACCGTAAAGGAAACCAGCTGCATAGACATCTCCGGCCCCTGTTTGATCAACCACCTCGTCCACCGGATAGGCCTTGACCGAAAAGGTCTCGTTACGGCGCATGACCACTGAACCTTTTTCACCCAAGGTCACACAAGCAAAGCCACGCACATCATTCCTTATCGCTGTCATTGCCATATCGAATGAGGACGTTTCATAGAGTGAAAGAAGTTCAGCCTCATTGGCAAAAACGATATCGACCGTACCGGTACGGATCAGCTCCAAAAATTCATCGCGATAGCGGTCGACACAAAAGGAATCAGAAAGTGTTATGGCCATTTCATTGCCATTCTCATGGGCAATTTTTGCGGCGAGACGCATAGCTTCCTTGGCGCGTGGCGGGTCCCACAAATAGCCTTCAAAATAGACAACCTTCGCCTCGGCCACCTTGGAGACTTCCACATCTTCCGGCCCGAATTCAACACATGCACCCAAATAAGTGTTCATTGAGCGTTCGCCATCAGGCGTATTGAAAATCATGCAACGTGCTGTCGGCGCGCCGCCTTCCAGAGGCCTTGTATCATAAGCCACGCCCTGACCGCGCATATCGTGCGCAAATACCTGTCCAAGATGATCATTTGCCACCTTCCCCATATAAGCAGCCTTACCACCAAGACTGGCAACGCCCGAAGCTGTATTACCAGCGCTGCCGCCAGATGTTTCAACGGTCTGCCCCATGCGTGAATAAAGCAGTTCCGCCCGTGTGGCATCAATCAAATTCATTGCGCCTTTGATAATGCCATTATTGACAAGAAAATCATCATCAGTCCGTGCAATTACATCCACAATCGCATTGCCGATTGTCAAAACATCGAATTGGGCCATCACTCTGCTCCATCTCACTTCAATCCAATCCGTTTACCTGTTGCGAAATGAAATTGCCAGAGCAAGCCCTGCCTCTTGTTTATTATCCGCTGTTTTCTTATTTACTAATCCATGATTTTCGACGCAGCGATCCGCGCCTTCCAGCGCATTTTCACCCCTGAGTACCGCTCCATGCTATGGAAAGCCTTGGGCGCAACTTTACTCGTTCTGGTTTTGCTTTGGCTTCTGGTTCGAGAGGTCTTCTTTGCCTTTGTCTGGCCTTGGATCGCAGAATTTTTGCCCACACTGCCTCATTGGGTTGGTTGGCTCGGTTTCATTGGCGCGATTGTGTTTTCCATCGGCCTCGCGCTGCTGATGGCGCTGCTCGTTGCCCCCATCACCGCTATGATTGGCGGGTTGTTTATGGATGATGCTGCAAAAATCATCGAAGATAACGACTATCCCCAGGACAAAGCCGGTGTAGAAATGCCGCTTGGCCGCTCACTTGTCATTTCATTGCGCTTTGTGGGTTTGAGTATCATTGGTAATATTGTGGCGTTGATCTTATTCTTTGTGCCAGGCGTCAATTTGATCGCTTTTTACGTAATCAACGGCTATCTTCTGGGACGGGAATATTTTGAATTTGCCGCCTGTCGTTTGCGACCTGAAGCAGAAGCCCATGCTTTTTACCGACAAAATGCGCTGACAGTCTTCGGCGGCGGACTTGTCATTGCGCTTTTTGTT
The DNA here is from genome assembly GCF_054871565.1 of Bartonella sp. LJL80. Taxonomy (NCBI): domain Bacteria; kingdom Pseudomonadati; phylum Pseudomonadota; class Alphaproteobacteria; order Hyphomicrobiales; family Bartonellaceae; genus Bartonella; species Bartonella sp. LJL80. The sequence continues at coordinate 791,284 of NZ_JBTXLM010000001.1, read as the reverse complement.
TCCGTGCCCCTTTTGAATTTGCTGACACCGCTTTTTGCGGCTGCGCTTATGACGCATTTGCATAAAAGCCTGTCACGTAAAAATGACAGGCTTTTATCGCGGGCTTGAACTCGACTTTGACATGTTTTTATGACAACAAGAAATCATGGATGTAAAAATAAAGATATGCGGGCTGAAAACGCCCGAAGCCATAGCGGCCGCCATTGCACGTGGCGCCGACTATATCGGCTTTATTTTCTTTGAAAAAAGTCCACGCCATTTGCCGATTGCGGACGCGGCACGCTTGCGTTTACACATTCAAAAGCCGGTCAAACTTGTGGCTGTGACAGTCAATGCAGACGACACAATGCTGGACGAAATCGTCGAGAAAATCCGGCCCGACATTTTACAGCTGCATGGATCGGAAACACCGCTACGTGCAAGCGAGATCAAGCAGCGCTATCAGTTGCCGATTATCAAAGCCTTTTCCATTCGGGAAGCTGGCGATTTCGACACCGTTTCAGCTTATAAAGCTATAGCAGACCAATTCTTGTTTGATGCCAAAGCGCCCGAAAGTTCCAATCTACCGGGCGGCAACGGAGTTTCCTTTGACTGGTCGTTAATGCATAAGCTTGACGAAACGCTTGACGCGGCAAGCCAAACCATGCTTTCGGGTGGGCTGAATGCGGCTAATGTTGGCGAGGCCATTGCAATAGCACAACCTGCTGCCCTTGATATATCGTCCGGTGTGGAAAGCGCACCCGGTATAAAGGATGTGAAATTGATTGACGGTTTTTTTGACAGCGTCGAAAAAGCTCTAAAAACCAAAGGAGACTGACGTGGAAAAGTCGGCTGAACTCAATTCCTACCGCACGGGGCCTGATGAAGATGGCATGTTCGGCATTTTTGGCGGACGCTTTGTTGCAGAAACCCTGATGCCGCTTATCCTGGAATTGCAGGAAGCCTATGAAACGGCCAAGAATGATCCGGCTTTCAAGGCCGAGCTTCAGGCGCTTTCCACCCATTATGCCGGTCGCCCTTCCAAGCTATATTACGCCGAGCGTTTGAGCGAGCATTTGGGTGGCGCGAAAATCTATCTTAAACGCGAAGATTTGAACCATACAGGCAGTCACAAAATTAACAATTGTCTTGGCCAGATCCTGCTTGCCAAGCGCATGGGTAAAACCCGCATCATCGCGGAAACCGGTGCAGGGCAACACGGTGTTGCCGCCTCAACCGTTTCAGCCCGCTTTGGCTTTCCGTGTACTGTTTATATGGGCGCGACAGATGTGGAACGCCAGAAACCCAATGTGTTCCGCATGAATCTCTTGGGCGCTAAAGTGAACGCGGTTGCAGCAGGCAACGGCACATTGAAAGACGCCATGAATGAAGCGCTGCGCGATTGGGTCAGCAATGTCCACGATACCTATTATCTTATCGGCACGGCCGCAGGCCCGCACCCTTATCCTGAAATGGTGCGCGATTTTCAGGCAGTCATCGGTCAGGAAGCCAAAGAGCAGATATTGGAGCGCGAAGGCCGCTTGCCGGATATGATCATTGCCGCTGTTGGCGGCGGTTCCAATGCGATTGGGCTTTTCCATCCTTTCCTTGACGAAAAGTCTGTGAAGATTGTTGGTGTTGAAGCTGGCGGCCGTGGCCTCGACGGTGTGGAACATTGCGCCTCGATGACTGCGGGAAGCCCCGGTGTATTGCATGGCAACCGCACCTATCTTTTGCAAAACGATGATGGCCAGATTCTAGAAGGCCATTCCGTTTCTGCCGGCCTTGATTATCCCGGCGTTGGACCGGAACATTCTTGGCTGAAAGACACAGCCCGCGTTGACTATGTGCCTATTCTTGATGGTGAAGCGCTGGATGCTTTCCAGCTTTTGACACGCTGTGAGGGCATTATACCGGCGCTTGAATCATCCCACGCGATTGCCGAGGCCGTAAAAAGAGCGCCTAAAATGGATAAAGACCAGATCATCATCGTCAACCTTTCAGGCCGTGGCGATAAGGATGTCCATACGGTTGGCACCCTGCTTGGCATGGAAATGTAAGGAGAGCGGTTATGACAACAAGAATTGACGCTAAATTTGCCGCTTTGGCGAAAGAAGGCCGCCCTGCCCTTGTCACTTATATGATGGCTGGCGATCCCGATTATCAAACCGCGCTGAACATTATGAAAGCGTTGCCGCAAGCCGGTAGCGACGTGATTGAGCTTGGCATGCCTTTTTCAGACCCGATGGCCGATGGCCCCGCCATTCAGGCGGCAGGTTTGCGTGCCTTGAAAGCCGGGCAAACGCTTAACAAGACGTTGCAAATGGTCGCCGATTTCCGCAAAACCGACGACACAACACCGGTGCTTTTGATGGGCTATTACAACCCGATCTATGTGCATGGGGTTGAACAGTTTTTGAAAGATGCGGCTGCTGCCGGTGTAGATGGTTTGTTGATTGTCGATCTGCCGCCGGAGATGGATATGGAATTGTGCATTCCAGCCGTTAAAGCGGGAATCAACTTCATCCGTCTTGCCACCCCTACCACCGACGCCAAGCGTTTGCCGAAAGTGCTGGAGAATACATCGGGCTTTGTCTATTATGTTTCCATGACCGGCATCACCGGACAGGCTTTGCCGAATACAGACATTGTGGCTGATGCTGTCCAGGCGATAAAAAAACATACATCTTTACCAATTGCCGTGGGATTTGGTATCAAGACAAAAGAACAGGCCACAAAAGTTGGACAAGCCGCCGATGGTGTGGTTGTCGGCAGTGCCATTGTCAACGCTATTGCAGCAACATTAGACGATAGTGGTCGGCCAAAAGGTGATGCTGTCAAAGCTGCCAGCGAGCTGGTTAAGGAATTAAGTGCCGGTGTCCACGCAGCCCGTCAATAGGGCGACGGAATGTAACCGCAGATGATAAGGATAAGGGTGAAAAGATGAACTGGATTACCAATTATGTTCGTCCGAAAATCAACTCGATGTTGGGTCGTCGCGAGATGCCGGAAAATCTATGGATCAAGGATCCGGCCAGCGGCGAAATGGTATTCCATAAGGATTTGGAAAAGAACCAGTATGTTGTGCCCGCTTCCGGCCACCATATGCGCATACCGGCCAAGGCCCGTTTAACCCATTTTTTCGACAATGGCGCCTATGAGCTGTTGGAAAACCCGAAAGTGGTGATCGATCCGCTGAAATTTCGTGATGAAAAGCGTTATATCGACCGTTTGAAGGACTATCGCGCCAAACTGGGTGTCGACGACAATATTATGAATGCCCGCGGCACGATCGAAGGCCTGCCGATTATAGCCACCGTGCAGGACTTTGCCTTTATGGGCGGCTCGCTGGGTATGGCTTCGGGTGAAGCGATTGTTAAAGCCTTTGAAACGGCCATTAAAGAAAAACGCCCACTGGTTCTCTTTGCCGCTTCCGGCGGCGCGCGTATGCAGGAAGGCACTTTGTCGTTGATGCAGATGCCGCGCACAACCGTGGCAATCGAGATGATGAAAGATGCCAAGCTGCCTTACATCGTCGTTTTGACCAATCCGACAACCGGTGGTGTAACAGCTTCCTATGCGATGCTGGGTGATGTCCATATCGCAGAACCGGGTGCCATGATCGGCTTTGCGGGCCCACGCGTGATTGAACAGACTATTCGGGAAAAACTGCCCGAAGGTTTCCAGAGTGCCGAATATTTACAGGAACACGGCATGGTCGATATGGTCGTGTCGCGTTTGGAAATGAAGGCAACAATCGCCAAACTTTTGCGCCTGATGATGAAACAGCCAGCTTATACTGCACCGGCATCTCGGATTGAGGGCAGCAGCGCCGCCTGAAGACGATGCAGGATTCCCGCGCCGAACAGCTTATTGACGATTTGATGAAGCTGCATCCGAAAGGGTTCGACCTTTCTCTGCAGCGCATAACCAAGCTGCTTGCGGTTCTCGGCAATCCACAGCTGAAGTTGCCGCCGGTCATCCACATCGCCGGCACCAATGGCAAAGGCTCCGCTTCAGCCAATTGCCGTGCATTGCTGGAAAGTGCGGGCTATCTCGTTCATGTTCATACCTCGCCGCACCTCGTTCACTGGCATGAACGTTACAGGCTGGGCCGAAAAGGCGGCGGACAATTGGTGGATGATACCACTTTGGCCGACGCCATTTCACGGGTGGCCAAGGCCAATGACAACCAGCCCATTACGGTTTTTGAAATCCTCACCGCTGTAGCCTTTGTACTGTTTGCTGAACATCCCGCTGATGCGGTAATTCTGGAAGTGGGCTTGGGTGGGCGCTTTGACGCCACCAATATCATTGAAACATCGGCAGTTTCCCTCATCATGCCGGTTGCGCTCGACCATGAAGCATATCTTGGCAATACGATTGCAAAAATTGCATTTGAAAAAGGCGGCATCATTAAAAACAATGTTCCGGTTGTTGTTGGCAAGCAGGACAGCGATGAGGCCATTGATGTATTGCGCAGCTTAGCTGAAAAACACCGCGCGCCGCTGGCCGTTTTCGGTCAAGATTTTCAAGCCTATGAAGAACATGGCCGCATGGTTTTCCAAAATGAAAACGGGTTAATGGATTTGCCACGGCCAAAGTTAAGCGGACAACACCAGATTGCCAACAGCGCTTCCGCCATAGAAGCAGTGCTTAAAGCCGGTTTCAAGCTAGAAGAAGCCGATATTGCCAAAGCGTTGCAAAATGTTGATTGGCCTGCCCGCATGCAGCGCATGGACAAAGGCACCATCGTCGATATGTTGCCAGCAGGCCAACAGGTTTTTCTTGATGGTGGACATAATCCGGCAGCCGCAAAGGTTATTGCCGAAGAGCTGCGCCGAAAGCAATATACAGGCGCCAAACCGGTTATCATGGTTGCCGGCATGATCAACACGAAGGATGCAGGCGGCTACTTTTCTGCCTTTAAAGGTCTTGTTGAAAAAGTCTATACCGTGCCGGTGCATTCCAGCGATGCCGGCGTGCCCGCGCACGAGCTTGCCGAAACGGCGCGACGTGCCGGCCTCAATGCCGAGGCGATGACGGGCATTCAGGCTGCGCTCCACCGTATCGCAGCGACAAACCCCGACAACACCATCCTTATTGGCGGATCCCTCTATCTTGCGGGTGACTTCTTGAAACAGAATGGCACACCACCAACGTAAATGCGCTTCTGCCAGCGCTAAACGGTCAACAGGATCACACCTTCATGCCTAGCGTCAAGACTGTTTCAAGCAGCTGTGAAACCTTCATTTTTTATACAAGTTTTAAAACGTCGAAAATCGGGTGAAAGCGTTCAACTCTTGATGAGTTTGGCTCTAAAGACTTGCCTTTCGGCCAAAAAAAGTTAAACCAATATCAGGCAAGATTTAAGACTTTCAGGAGTGCATCCATGACGCTTAGCACCGATCTTTACCAACACCCAAAACTCATTACTGTTTTTGGTGGCTCCGGCTTTGTCGGCCGTCATGTTGTGGAAGCGCTGACCAAACGCGGCTATCGCGTGCGCATTGCTGTGCGCCGTCCAGAGACAGCTTATTATATGTTGCAGGTCGGCGAGGTCGGGCAGACACAGATGGTCAAAACCAATGTTCGCCATCGTGAGTCTGTGGCCCGTGCGCTTATTGATGCGGACGCGGCTGTCTTTCTTCCTGGTGTGCTCTATTCATCAGGCAAAAACAATTTCAACAATGTACAGGTGGAAGGCGCTAAAAATGTCGCCGAGCTGGCCAATAGTGCTGGCATTCCGCTTATCCATATGTCGTCTTTGAACGCCGATATCCATTCTTCTGTTTCCTACGCCAAGACAAAGGCGCAAGGCGAACAGGCCGTACAAGCGGCCCATAAGGATGCCATCATCATGCGCCCATCAGTCATTTTCGGGCCGGAAGATTCCTTCTTCAACAAATTCGCCGATATGTCGCGCTTCACATGGGTATTGCCGATGTTTGGCGGTGGCAAAACCAAATTACAGCCGGTCTATGTCGGCGATATTGCTGAATTTGTTATCCGTTCATTAGAAGGCAAGGTAGCGCCGGGTAAGGTCTATGAGTTAGGCGGCAAAGAGGTTCTGTCTTTCCGCCATGCCATGGAAGAAATGCTGAAAGTAATCCTGCGCAAAAAGGTTCTTCTTTCCGTTCCATTCTCTGTCGGAACTGTGATGGGGGGCATTTTCGGCCTCATTGGCAAACTACCGATGTTGCCGACAATCGCCACCGCCGAACAGATCAAGATGCTGAAATATGATAGTGTCGTATCCGATGACGCAGAACGTGAAGGCCGTACCCTTGAAGGCGTCGGCATTGAAGCGCGCGCCATGGAAGCTGTACTTCCTGCCTATCTCTGGCGGTTCCGTCCGCACGGGCAATTTGCTAAAAACGCTCGTACTTACAAGAATGGCGTGAAAATCTGAACCATCTTCTCTGACAACATAGTTGCGTGCAACAGTGCTGTCCTGCGGAAGACTGCGCCATTCTTATGCAATAAGATGCGATAGCGCGACCAGCGGCGCTTTGCTCGCACCATTCACGGTACTTAAAAAAGCGTCGTCAGGCGCTTTTTTGTTATGTCTAAAAGCAACGTTATCACAAACTATTTTAAGGCGGCGCATTTGGGCTTGTGCTATAGAGGGTGCTATTGAGGGTTTTGGAGTTTTATCATGAAAAGATTGTGTTCTTTACTTACCGTTTCCGCACTCGCATTCGCTACGGTTGCCTGCACGCAGACAGAAAAAGAAGTGACGAAATGGGGTGTTGGCGGTGCAGCCGTCGGTGCGCTCGGTGGTGCTGTTCTTGGTAATGGTGGACGCGCTGTTATGGCCGGCGCAGCTGTTGGTGCGCTTGCCGGTGGTTTGATCGGCTATATCCGCACAAAAGACGGTGTGCGTTATTGCCAATATCGTGATCGCAATGGCCGCCTCTATGAGGCACGCTGCCGCTAGATTTAACAAAAAGCTTCCCGTGTGAACCATTATACGGGAAGCTCTTCAAAATTGACGCTCTTTCATAGCATTATCTTATAGCCGCTCGTTTTCGCTCAACGCGTTAAACATCATCAGGCTCTGTCATCATAGTATCCTTGATCATCGGCACATTTATTGAACGCATTGCTCATCAATCGTCTTCGTATTTTCTTCCCGATATTTTACTTCTTTTTTGTATATATGAGCTCGTTCCACTCAAGCCAATGCCCAGCATACCCTTTAAAAATTTAAAACAAAAACCTGCCCGATGATAGAAAACTTTGATGCCAAAATACCGCGCCCTCGTGGCATAGGCATCACAATGGCAATTAACCTTTCACTGTTGTTCGGCTATTTTTAACATCGAGTAGTTTCATGGTTAGCCAGAATGACAGGGATAAGATTACTGAAACCTGACAAATGGCCGTCAGGATCGTCGGCAGAAGAGAAAGAGCAAATATTCCCAGATAGCTGACCGATGGGAGGGGTTGCGCCAAGAGGGCGAGACAACCCGCTATCAACATGAGCAAGACAGTTACCAAAATCGCTATGCGCGTAAACTTCACCATCGGCATTGCATCGTGGCGCTTCAAATAAAACGTGACATAGATTGCCAACAGCAGCCCCGGAAGCAATGCGACGAGCAAACTCGGTCCACTCACCAAACTTACTATGTCAAGGCTATCAAGCGTGCCGACAGCAACCGCCAGGATGATGCGCGGCACAACCAAGCATAAAACATAAATGAATGCATAAAATACCAAGATGCCGATTGCCGCCATCCATGCCTGCTGAGTACGATCTTGATCCTTTATAATATGGATCGCGATGGTACGGCCGCGCATGTCGTAAACCTGCTTGGCGAACCAGCAAATGATGCTCAATACTTGCGCATAAAGACTGAGATAAGTGATCAGCATGAGGCCCAAGAGGTCTGCGCCATAGGCCTGCAAGAAAATTCCACCCACAATGACAATGCAAAATGCGAGTGACAAAACGAACATAAGCGGATGGATTTTTTTGAGCCAAACCCAAGATGCGACGCCAAAAAAACTGGTGATCAAACAGGAAATAACTGTTGCGAATATTGCGCTGGCGACAAAGGGACGGGCGATAAAGCCTCCATTTGTAGGGTCGGCAAGTGCTGAAAAAAATGAAACTGGAAAGAATTCCGGTATAGCAACGAGAATGCTGGCGACCAGACCATAGAACAAAAGAAATAGATAGAGTCGTATCGCTCGGAACACCATAAAGAGCCTCATCATCGATTGATTTGCCAAACGGGGCATAATCCTTGCAATTACATTCTGCCCCGCAGGATTATGGAAAAGACGCGACTATAGCAAGGGTCAGTGTCCGAACCGGCGCATTTTTCTGGAACGTGCCTCGGAAACAAATCGGACGCCCTCCCTTTCGGGGAGGACGCCCGTCGCCCAATATCGGATGCAAACGCACCGGAACCTTCAATCTTCAGGATTGATGACGACGATACGCTATTTGTCTCTCGCCGATTCCAGTTGAAAATCCAAAGTCGGATTCTCTAGCGGTTTGCACCGATCACTGTTCCTGCAACTCCACCAACTGCCGCACCCGCTGCGGCGCCGCTACCACCACCAATAGCACCACCCGTTAAACCGCCAAGCGCCGCGCCACCTACACCATAACCGGCAGTGCGCTTTTCACGCGCTGTGCAACCCGCCGCGGTAAGTGCCAAACCAAGTGCCAAACCTATTGATATAACCACTTTCATCATTCCATCCCTTAATGTTGTCCTGAGGCAATAGAATGCTGAAGATCGATAAAGGTTCCAGAATGAGACAGCGACATACGACCCACTGCTTAACTCGACAACCGGTAAAGGTAGCGCTAGGAAACACGCAACTTTCGCGAAAGGGGCTTGGATGGCGCAGCGAGAGAAGTAGGGGGATTTCGGCTTGAATCGAAAAGCGTGACGCCATCGTGTATAGAAGCCGAACAGTCTATTGATTGAACTCTACTTAATAGATATCAATCGGAAGAACGGCTCGTTAACTTGGTTGAAAGCCAAAAATTTTCGACCAGCCAAAATCCGCATAGGGCAGGAAAGACACATAAAGGTGTCTGGACGATCCACACGATAATTGCTGTTAAAAAAGGAAAGGCGATAGGGCCGTCCCCATCCGTTCCATCAAGCCAAATATAGATAGACAACATCGCATTGGCCAATGCGACAACAACAACTGACCTATTGATAAAATAACGGCGGTTGATTTGACCATGTTTTTGCAAATCTCGGCAAAGCAAAAAGCCAATGACAGAAAAGGCAGCGATGTTTAAATAAGTTCCCGTATCTGTAACGATGTTTTTTATTATTTCTTGAGCTGTTTCAGTCGCATTCAGTAAAGCCAAGCTCAAAATGACCGCAAGCGATATTCCAATCGTGCCTGCCATATAAGCATCAAACATGGATTGGAAATTTGGTTTTTTGTTGCGAGCAATGATAAGCACGTCCGAAGAGATAGATAATTTATCGTCCCTGATATTCATCACCAACCAAGCCACAACCAAAATCACTACAGCAAAAAAGCTTGGCAATGACGGTAAAAGCAATCGGGTAAAATGAGACAATGAATTGTTGAGCTGCGCAAAAAGCCAATAGGGAAGGAGCATGCAAGGAAGCGCGCAAAACCAAACATACAATCTTATCTGCTGATATGTCCAAATCGATACGTTGATGAGTTGTACAAGGATAAGACTGGCAGGGAGAAAAAATAATACAATAACAATAAAAAATACAAAACCATGACCAATTGAGTCTGCCCCCCGCAGAGTGGACAATGCCAAAGGCAGTGCACCAATGGCAGCCCCAACAAGTGCTACAAACCAAATTAGGTGATTTTGTAGAAATCGACGCATGACATTCCCCTCCAAAATACCAATAACACAGGTTTGAAGCTTTGAAACAGACGCTAATTTCTCATCACACTAATAGTCATTATTTCGTTGATAGAGTTTTTGTTGGCATGACGGTTGTATGTCATGCCAAAAAATAATCTTATAGCCGAGGTGACATAACCCAGAGTCTTAGCCGCGCAATGTCCCGCCGGTGGACTTAGTAACATTGTCAATAATCTTGGTGGCCAGTGCCTCTAGATCCTCGTCCGTCAATGTACGCTCGACCGGCTGGATCGACACTTCAATCGCAACCGACTTCTTACCTTCACCCAGGCTTGCACCCTCAAACAAGTCAAACACCTGAACAGAGCGGATGAGCTTTTTATCGGCACCGCTGGCGGCACGGATGATGACAGAAGCAGCCACCGTTTTATCTACCACAAAAGCAAAATCGCGCCGCACCATCTGGAAAGCTGAAAGCTCCAATGGCGGTTTGGTTTTGGTTGCTTTTTTCTTCGGTTCCGGCACCATATCAATGAACACTTCGAAGCCGCAGAGCGGGCCGCTCACGTCCAATTCTTCCAATGTGTCGGGGTGGAACTCGCCAAAATGCGCCAGTGTCACCTTGGGGCCCAGTTTTACCACGCCAGACCGGCCGGGGTGATACCAATCCGGTGCACCCGTCTCCACCTGCAGTTTCGAGACATCCATGCCACAGGCCTCAAGCACGGCAAGGGCATCGGCTTTAGCATCAAACACATCGACGGGCTTTGACGCGCCAGACCAGAAGCGGCCTGAACCATCAAGCTTATATGTGCCGCGACGAATGCCACCAGCCACGCGGCGTTGGTCTTCCGGCTGGTTTCCTTCATAGGTGCCTGACACTTCAAAAAGGCCGAGATCGGCAAAACCACGGTCGGCATTGCGCTGTGCGGCTGCAAGCAGGCCCGGCAAAAGCGACGGGCGCATCTCCGACATATCGGCAGCAATCGGGTTGGCAAGTTTCAATTCCTGCTTGCCGCCGCCAAAAGCCTTGGCCTGTTTTTCAGACACAAACGACCATGTGACCGCTTCCATCATGCCGCGGGCAGCCAGCGCACGGCGGGCATTGCGAGAGCGGGTCTGTATGGTTGTAAGAATGCGACCATTAATGGCCGCATGGGTATCAAGCGGCTGTGGTGTTATCTTGTCCAGTCCATGGATACGCATGACTTCTTCGACCAGATCAGCCTTGCCATCAATATCGGGTCGCCATGACGGCACCTGAACTTTCACCACGTTCCCCTTGCCCTCGACCTTGAACCCCAGATGGGTCAGGATTTCGCTTGCTGCGTCATGGCCAAGATCAAGACTGGTCAGACGTTTGATTTCAGCAAAGGGAAAATCAATAACTTTCAGCACAGGTTTTTCATAGCCAACGGTTTTAGCTTCCGAGGGCTCGCCGCCGCAAAGCTCTGTGACCATTTTTGTGGCAAATTGCAGCCCGGCTTGCATGAATTCAGGGTCAACACCACGCTCAAAACGATAACGCGCATCGGAAATAATGCCCAATGTTCGGCCGGTCATGGCAACGTTGCGCGCATCCCACAAGGCCGATTCGATGATGACATTTTTGGTGTTCTCATCGCAGCCGGTGGTTTCACCACCCATAATGCCGCCAATCGACTCGACGCCGTTTTCGTCGGCAATCACGCAATTGTCGCCGCCAAGCTTATATTCCTTGCCATTCAAAGCCAAGAGGGTATCGCCTTCGCGGCCACGGCGCACGGTCAAATTGCCTTTGACCTTGTCAGCATCAAAAACATGCAGAGGGCGGCCAAGGTCAAAGGTGAGATAATTGGTCATATCGACAAGCGCGTTGATAGGGCGCAAGCCGATGGAGGTTAAGCGCTGCTGCATCCATTTTGGCGAAGCGGTGTTTTTTACATTACGGATTTCGCGCCATGCAAAGCCCAGACAAAGCGGGGCTGTATCACCAAAGTCCAGCGACACATCCACCGAGGCTGCGCCAGAACCGGAAATTTCAGGCGTTTTCAACTCTTTCAAACGGCCAATACCGCTGGCAGCCAGATCGCGGGCAATACCGCGAACGCCCGTGCAATCGGGACGGTTCGGTGTCAGCCCGACATCAATGATCGGGTCATTCAAACCGGCATAGGCGGCAAAGGCAGTGCCCACCGGCGCATCTTCCGGCAATTCGATAATGCCATTATGTTCCGTTGAAAGTTCAAGCTCGCGCTCGGAGCACATCATGCCGAAGCTTTCCACACCGCGGATTTTGCCAACGGACAGGGTGACATCGAGGCCGGGAACATAGGCACCGGGAGGGCCGAAAACACCGATAAGACCGGCGCGCGCATTGGGAGCACCGCAGACAACCTGCAACGGCTTGCCTTCACCCGTATCAACGCTTAATACCTGCAACTTGTCGGCATCGGGGTGCTTTTCAGCGCTCAACACTTTGGCAATAACAAAAGCATTGATGCTTTTACGGTCGTTAACATCATCAACTTCCAGACCAATGGCGGTCAATCTTTCGCAGATATCTTCAAGCGATGCGTCTGTCTCCAGATGATCTTTCAACCAGGACAATGTAAATTTCATTTTAAAAACCTCATTTTAAACGCTAGAGCAATTCCCGAAAAGTGTGAAGCGGTTTTCGGATAAGAATTGCGGTAAAACAAAGAGTTAGAGCAGATCTATGACCCAACATAAAATGGATCTGCTCTAGCGCAGAAAGATCAGCTATTGCTCAAGCCGCCGAACAAAGTTGGAATATCGAGTGGGCGGAAACCATAATGGTCAAGCCAGCGCACATCGGCATCAAAGAAAGCGCGTAAATCCGGCATGCCATATTTCAGCATGGCGATACGGTCGATGCCCATGCCCCAGGCAAAACCCTGATATTCATCCGGATCAAAGCCGACATTTTTCAGCACATTTGGGTGCACCATGCCGCAACCTAGAATTTCCAGCCAGTCATTGCCTTCACCGAATTTAACTTCCGAGCCGGAACGGTCGCATTGAATGTCCACTTCCATAGAAGGCTCGGTAAATGGAAAGAAGGAAGGGCGGAAACGCATCTTCAATGAAGGCACTTCAAAAAACGCCTTACAGAATTCTTCATGGATCCACATAATATTGGCAATGGTGGATTTCTTGTCGATGACCAAACCTTCAACCTGATGGAACATGGGCGAATGGGTGGCATCCGAATCCATACGATAGGTTTTGCCCGGAATAACTATGCGAATAGGTGGCTGTTGCTTTTCCATCGTGCGCACCTGCACAGGCGATGTATGGGTGCGCAAAAGCTTACGCTCGCCCTTTTCATCGGCATTGAAAAAGAACGTATCGTGCATTTCACGCGCCGGATGGCCTTCAGGGAAGTTCAGCGCGGTGAAGTTGTAATAATCGCTTTCGATATCCGGCCCCTCGGCAATGGAAAAACCCATATCGGCATAGATCGCGGTAATCTCGTCTATCACTTGCGCAATCGGGTGAATGCGCCCACGCTCGGCAGGGGACCCACGAACCGGCAGGGTTACATCAACCGTTTCATTGGCTAGACGGGCAGCCGTGGCTGCACGTTTCAAAACATTGCGCTTGGCTGCCAGCGCTTCCATGACGCGATTTTTCAGGCCGTTCAATGCCGGGCCTGCAATCTGGCGCTCTTCTGCGCCCATACTGCCCAAGCCTTTCAATTTTTCTGAAATGCTGCCTTTTTTGCCCAGCGCATTTACACGCACGGTCTCCAGTGCCTGTTCGTCTTCTGCGGCCTCAATGGCTGAACAAATTTCCTGTTCCAGACTGTCAATATCGCTCATGTCTTTGCCTGTTTTTTTAGATGAGATGAAAGAAACTCCATTGCGCTTAACATGCGCTTGCCATCACCGCCAAGATAAATCGGGCGGACAAGTTTTAATGGCGTGATAAATATTGAGAAAAACCGCACGAGCTTGCCGAGCTGCTGCAATGATTCACGGGAAACACTCCCCGCCCATGCGCTAAAAGCCGCGTCCTGCGTTTGATCTTTGGCGATTGCCTGCGCGCTGATTTGAAAAAACAATAACCATGCATCACGCGCCTGCGCGGTAGCCAACGGCATAACGGCTTCCGGCTCTTCCTCAAAGTCGAAAAAACCAAGGCCACCATCAGTCAAAAACATATCACGCGGGTGCGGACGGCCATGCACCAGCCCGCTGGCATGGGCTTTTCCCAAAGCGGCCGCACATTCAACCAGCAGAGCATCATGGGCTTGAGGGTTGGTTTTACGCAAAGCATCCAGACGCTTTTGCACGGTCTGCCCGACATCGGCAATCATCAAAGCCGGGCCATCAATTGCCAGTATTTGCGGCACGGCGATGCCAGCTTTGGCAAAGGCGTTGATCTTGCGCACTTCCTGTTCATTCATGGCAACAGCATCGCGCACCGGAGAGGCCCGCATAAAAGCGGCGGGCAGAAGAAACGAAAATGCGGCGTGCAATCTTTTGCCAAAGGGCCGTCGCTCTATGCCCTGCCGCTTGATCCAAACCTTTTGACCATCACGCATAACCGTGGCGATACGCTCGCCGGCACAACTGGCAATCAGCTGGCGGTCGTGGCTAGCTGCCTCGTGCATTTCATGATGGGGTTCAACAACCATGGAATCCTCAAAAGAGAAAACCCGCAACCGGCGGTTGGCCAGTGCGGGTTCCGAATTTAGTTTGCTTGAAAGGAACGCGACCGGCTTACTTGACGGCGCCTTCAAAAGCATTCGGGGTTGTCTCTTTCAGATATTCCAAAGCCTTCTTTGCAGAAGCAACCAGAGCAGAGAATGCTGCCGGTTCATGGATTGCAATGTCAGAAAGAACCTTACGGTCAACCTCGATACCAGCTTTTGTCAAACCATCAATGAAGCGGCCATAGGTCAGACCTTCCATGCGGACAGCAGCGTTGATACGCTGAACCCACAATGCGCGGAAAGTACGCTTGCGGTTTTTACGATCGCGGTAAGCATATTGCTTGGAACGATCAACAGCAGCTTTTGCCGTACGGATCGTATTTTTACGACGGCCGTAGAAGCCTTCAGCTTGCTTGAGAACTTTTTTGTGCTTGGCGTGGGCGGTAACGCCGCGTTTTACGCGTGCCATGTCATAATCTCCTTAAGACGTCAGGTTCAAAGGCCGTTCGGCAAATAATTTTTGATGACCTTTTTGCCATCTGGTTCAGCCAGAACCATCGTGCCGCGAGCGTCACGCAAAAACTTATTGGAACGTTTGATCATGCCATGCTGCTTACCTGCGGCAGCCGCTTTGACTTTGCCTGTTGCGGTGATTTTGAACCGCTTTTTGGCAGACGATTTGGTCTTCATCTTGGGCATTTTGCTTCTCCATTATTGTGATTGATGATCAGACTGACCAAAGTCTGATCAAGCATGAAAGTCGCCACGGCATGCCCTGCCGGACGGCTTGAACGGTGCTCTCATAAAACAGCATGGCCGAAATAGCAAGCAGACTCTCAGGAAAAAACCTTTTTTTCGTGGCGCAAAAGCCAGTCTTTCCGCCATAAGCCGCCGCCATAGCCAGTCAGCGAACCATCGGCGCCAATGACACGATGGCACGGAATGATAATGGCAATCTGGTTTTGGCCATTGGCACGCGCCACCGCTCGCATGGCTGTTGGCTTGTCCAAACTCACCGCCAATTGGCTGTAAGACCAAACCTCACCGGGCGGAATTGCGCGCAACGCAGCCCAGACAGACGGCGCAAAACCACCGGAAACCTTGGCAAGCGGCGTTTCAAAATGGCAGGATTTGCCCTCGTAATAGGCCGCAAGCTCGGCTTCCACCTGATCAATGACCGTTGTCCGCTCGAATGTAATGGACGAGCGCGTTGTGGCCTGTAACTTTTTAAGCTCGGCCGGCAAGCCCTTGCGGTCAAAAAACTCCAATAGGTGCAAAACATGGGCATCGCTAACTGCCAGCATCTGGCCTATCGGTGTTTCAATCCATGCTGCTTTCAGCAGGCTCCGGTTTTGCAACGCTTTCGGCGGATTGCCAATCAAGCGGTGGATAGCCTCGCGAAAGCCGCTGCCGGAATCATAGCCCGCGGTCAATTGCGCTTCGATGACCGGCTGCCCCTCGGCCAGTACGGCCGCACCGCGGCCCGCACGCTTCAACCGTGCAAGATCCAGAAATGTCATGCCGATCTGGCGTTTGAAAACACGGCGCACCGTAGATGGATCGAACCCCAAACGCGCCAAATCCCCTTCAGACCATATATGTTCAGGGTCAGCATCCAGCCTTGCCATTAAATCGCGATAAAGCGGATCAACGCGGCCGCCCGCTTCCAACGGTCGACATTTCTGACATGGGCGATAGCCCTGCTCCAGACAGGCGGCGACACTCTCGCAAAAGAATACATTCTCGCGTTTCGGCTTACGGGCAGAGCACGATAAACGGCAAAAAATACCAGTCGTAGTGACACAAACAAAAACATGCCCGTCATAAGAACGGTCTTTGTTGATGAGCGCATCATAAAGTTGGTCGGAGTTGTGCATCAATAATGTCATGGCAAGCAATATAGACAAAAATGAAAGACTGTGCGCCAGAAATCAGGCAGGCATTTTTATAGCTATTTTGCATTGTTTTGTTTTCACCGAATATATGTTTATAACGATGGGACATGAGAACATGCTTTGAGGGGCACGATGGGTTCACTGCCGGAAGATTTTGACGAGCGTTTGAAGCACCTGCCGCTGAGAAAACGGCGTGAGCTTGGCCGTGTTGCCGAAATCATTTTCGAACAGTTTATCGCCTCGGCCAAGGTCAAGAAAAAAGAAGTCGGTGTTGGCCGCGTCAAGGGCAATATTGTCAGACTGGTGCTGTTTGGTTCCTATGCGCGTGGCGATTGGGTGGAAGACCGCATTGGCGGCTATTTTTCCGATTATGACCTGCTGGTTGTTGTAGACAACCCAATCTTCACCAAATCCGATTATTGGGAGCAGGCAGAGCTACGTTTGGATCAGGAATGGTTAATAACAAAACGGATCAAAACACCGGTCGAGTTTATTGTGCATGGCTATGGTGAAGTAGTCTCAGAACTCAAACGAGGAAAGCCATTTTTTGTCGACATTATGCGCGATGGCATCACGCTTTTTGATTCAAGCCGTTACCCGATTGACACGACGGCAAAAATTGACTTGAGCGAAAGCGAAATGCTGGAGGAAGCAGAAGGATATTTTGATACTTGGTACAGAAAATCACTCTTAAGCCTCGACCTAGCAAAATATAGTCTTAACAAAATAAAATCAGAAAATGATGAAAAACAAATAGACTTGCTTTTGAGAAGTGCTGCATTTGAAGCGCATCAAGCAACGGAACATATTTATCACTGCCTGCTGCTGACACGTTCACTCTACAGCCCGAAACTGCATAGTTTACGAAGATTGCGCGCGCTGTCTGAGGCATACACCAACAGCGTTGTTGCGGCTTGGCCACAAAATCTAAGGGTTTACAAAAGCCGGTTTGAGCTGCTGCAACGCGCTTATGTGGAAGCGCGTTATTCGTCTGAATACAAGATCACGCCGGAAGAACTGATATGGCTTTTCGAGCGCATCGAAATTTTGCAAAAGCTGGTCAAAACCTTCTGCGAAGAAACACTGAAAAATAAAACGTTCACTATTCAACACAACTAACATGGTTCGCACATTTGGGAGGCGATATGGAACAACGACTGTCACTTATCACACTGGGCGTAAACGACCTTGCAAAGGCCCGCAATTTTTATGAAAGCGGGCTCGGCTGGAAAGCAGCAAATGTTAGCACGGAAAACATCGTGTTTTTCCAGTTAAACGGGATTGCCTTTTCGCTCTACCCTTGGGAAAAACTTGCAGAAGATACAACACTAGCGCCTGCCTTAGCCGACAGTCACATCGGTTTTCGCGGAATGACATTGGCCCATAACGTTGCAAGCAAGCCGATGGTCGCGGCCATTCTGGAGAGAGCCGTGAGCGCCGGAGCGACCCTCGTCAAGCCGGCCCAGGATGTATTTTGGGGCGGCCATAGCGGATATTTTGCCGACCTTGACGGCCATCTCTGGGAGGTTGCACATAATCCTTTTGCCGAAATTGATGGAAATGGCAATTTCATTCTGCCCTAAACCGGAACTGGTGCGCCATTGCCTTTAATCTCCACCAACGGAGCGGGAATGACGTTGGTTTTAACGGCTGCCTGACAGATATCGGCTATAATGCAATGCAGACAGTCGGGCTTGCGGGCTTTGCAGATATAGCGGCCATGTAAGATCAGCCAGTGGTGGGCATGATCCATATATTGCGGCGGAATGATTTTGACGAGCTTCTTTTCCACCTCGTCCGGTGTTTTGCCCGGTGCCAGTCCCAAGCGGTTGCCGATACGAAAAATGTGCGTGTCCACCGCCATGGTGGGCTGGCCGAAGGCGACATTGAGCACCACATTGGCCGTTTTTCTTCCCACACCGGGAAGTGCCATCAAAGCGTCACGCGTGTCGGGAACCATTCCGCCATATTGCGCCACCAATATATTGCAAAGCGCATAAACGTTTTTGGCCTTGGCACGCCACAGGCCGATGCTGCGGATATAATCTGCAATACCCTCTTCACCCAACTCTGCCATTTTTTGCGGTGTATCGGCAATTTCAAACAGCGGCTTGGTGGCTTTGTTGACGCCGGCATCGGTGGCCTGCGCCGACAACACCACCGCGACAAGCAATGTAAAAGGGTTATGATAAATCAAATCACTTTGCGGGTTTGGACGCTGGACGGAAAAGCGACGAAAAATTTCGGCCACTTCCGATTTGGTATAAAGCGTTCCGGCAATTCGGCGTTCTTTTGTATGTTCGTTCATTGCGGCCACATCCTTTGGTCAAGCAAACCTTTCAAAACAAACACGGCCGAGCAAGCCCTGAAGGCACCGCAAAATGGCATTGCGATACACTATCTTGATTTGCTCCAAGCCGATTGCCATATATGGTTTTGAAATGAGAATGCCGCTAACGGGTTCTCACCTATATGGTCGCTTCGAAGAGGACTATCGTATGACACGCTTGACACCTTTTTCCAACCCGTTGCTTCTGGGCTTCGAGACAATGGAAAAAACTCTGGATCGTCTGACCAAGTCTGGCGACGGCTATCCTCCTTATAATATAGAACGGCTTTGCGAGAAGGATCAAAATGTTCGTCTGCGCATTACATTGGCAGTCGCAGGCTTTGCGCCAGAAGAACTGGATGTCACAGTCGAGGATAGCCAACTTATCATTCGTGGAAGGCAAACAGACGCGCAGGAGCGCGAATTCTTGCATCGAGGTATAGCATCGCGTCAATTTCAGCGTATCTTCGTCCTTGCAGACGGTATGCGCGTAGGCGCGGCTGACCTTAAAAATGGCCTTTTATGTATTGATCTGGAGCGTCCAACACCACAAAAGCGCGTCAAACGCATTACCATTACCGCAAGCGACGACGAGTAATGCGAGAGGAGAATAAAATGAAAACTGAAAAACAGCCACTTTCGTTAAAAGAATTTGCTTTGTTGGGCGAAGGCCAGATTGCCTATCTGCGTCAAATCCGCACCGATGAGCTGGCACAAAAATTTCCCGACATGCCGCCAATGGCACCCGGCATTTCGCTTTGGGGTCTGTTTGGCGCTGCCGGTGAACCGATTATTCTGTCCGATGCCCGCGCAAAAGCGCTGGAAGGGGCAAATGATCACGAATTACAAACCGTCACGCTGCATTAGAGCGCTTTTCGCGCCTGATGCTATCCGGCCAGCACGTCGCAAGGTTTTGATTTGTCGCGGTGTGTTATCCAATTGATGTTTCACTTCAATCCGGAACCCCTTTAATATTTTGTGGCGATAGGCCTTGCCGACATGACGGCGGCAAGGCTGCCTTTAACGAACGTCTTGGACTCGTCAGCTTGGCGGACTTTCTGAACCTTCATGGTTCACATTGCCGCAGTTTTCCCCGTTTCCTTCCCGTTATAATTGTATTATAGCTATTTCCACACCGTCTCGATGTTAGATCGGGGTGTGATATGTGCAAGGTGAGCAAAAACTACCGTCGCGATGACGCCACGGTATCAGCTGGCAGCCGGTTTGTGCATATTGATGCGGAAGGGATTTGGGACGATGGGTGGCTTAACGATAGCTTAGAGGGACTATAGGCTATCACAATGCATCACCCCGCACCCAAAACGGCTTTATGGAAACGGTATTGGACTTACCGCTTTTCCCATTGCGAAGGAGTGACAGAGGGGGTGAATTTGCGGTTTAAAACGGCCTTGGTCTTTATTATTCTGTCCGTTTTCGGCGGATTGGCGCTTTTGGCCGGTCGCCTGACCTATAGTTATCTTCTTTCACAGCGCTTTCACAACGACCGCTTCCTCAATGAAATGATGAATAATTTCAGCAATAGCGAACTGCTATGCTGGTTCGTGGCGCAAAATATTGGCAGCGCCTGTCTCATATCCATTCTGCCATCGCTTTATTTTTATACGACCCAAAAACTTCCATTCGCATTTGCGCTCTCATATTCCTGCGCGATCTTTTTTGTCAGTGTCATCGGCATTGCTTTTTATCTCAATATGGCGCGCGTAACCATGCCCATGGAATCGGTCGCATTTTATGTGGTTGTGTTGCCGTTGATCTGCATATTTCTGCCGATATGGTTTGCATATGCGGTATTGCGCATTTATTGGCTTGCGAAGCCTCAACACAGCTTCTAAAAGTTCGGTGTCAATTTATTTTTAGGATTGTTATGCCAGACCCGAGCAGAAAACCTCTTTACAGCCACCCGATGCGCGGGCTTGGCATTGTTGCGATTTTTTTGGCACTGGGCCCCGCGGTACAAACCATTGTCGGCACCTATCTGTTCCACCATTGGGTGGGGGGCGCAAACCTCTTGGTTGAGATATTCGATGTATTGAGCAAGGAAGCCTGGCCGCGAATTTTGCCGGGCTATTCCTATTATATGCCGTCGGTTTTCCTCAGCGGTATTGTTTGTTCACTGCCGCCATCACGCGGGGAAGGCCTGTCGCTTTCCGGCTCTATCTGGCGCACCATTCTGGTCAGCCTGTGCGTGGAAGTGTTCTATCTTCTGATGTCGCAACCCTATATGCAAAACGTCGCGGGTGAAAACATTGTGCGCAGCCTGTTCTTCGGTTTGATCCAATGGATCGGGGTGGGCTGGATCTGTTGGATTTTAGCAACCGGTTTCCGGCTGGACAAGCCGGTTGTGGATTAGGCGTCGATGTTAAAGCAGCCAAGAAAAGCTTTGATTGCTCTGCTGGTTTATATGGCCATGGGGCCGATCATCACTTTTCTTTTAATTGGTCTTGGCGACATCCTGTTGCCCCTCGATGCCCCAGCCGCCAATCCCGATACGATAGCAGCCCGCTTCCAGAAGTTTATCAACGGGCCGGTCGAAAGCTATCCAAGTCTGGCTTATGCGGCTTTTCTTCCCTTCATGACAATCCTTGGCATTATAGTGGCCTTGCGAGCCATGCAAAATAAGGGCGTATCTTTGCGCTTTTCGATAGCGGGCGCTTTATGCCTGTGGCTGGCTCTGGCTATTTTCAGCATCCTGTTTGCGCCGGATGGAAAAGATTATATTTCGCCTACAATGTTGGTCGATTTGTTTGTATGGATTGTGACATCGGCAGTATGCTGGAATTTTCTACGTCTATTTCATGCCCACACGCCTGCATCGGCTTTAACGCAACCCCATCAAAGTGGAGACGCCTAAGTTGCAAAGGGAACACCTGCCCCGCCTGCGCAACACCGGCTGACAATCAATTGAGGACTTTATGAACGGAAGAAAAGCTGCATGGAAGCGCGCGATCACAATGTTGATCGTGGTGTTTATTATCACAGGGCCGCTCTATGTCTTCGCAACCTATCTGGTATCGACATATAATACGGTGGGACAGGTCAGGTTGGAAACATTGCCGTCTGTGCTGACCTATTTTGTTGGCCGTTTTTCACCGGAGGCCTATCTGGCTTCTTATCGGTTCCACTTTGGCCCAAGCTTTGTCAGCGCTCTTGTCCTTGCCGTTATGGCGGCATGGAACGTCTATCTGAGTTTTTTCAAGACCGTGCTTACATTGCTTGTTGTACTTGCCATTTGCACATGGATCGAGGCGACATCGCGCTTTTTTGATATTCTCGCTATAGTCTGGCCTATTTGGTTGATCGCCTGCATTCTTGTCTGGTTTGTGCTGGCTTTATGCCGACTTACGAAAAAAGCGGTATAATGGCAGGACACGCAACAGGGCCGCAACCAGAGGCAAGTTTCTGGAAAGCACGTCTGTTACAGGCAATCCTTGTCGGGATTTCCGGCATGGTTGTTTTACCAAGCTTATGGGCGTTTTTCTTCCTGACCTTCGGTGGCTGGTTCCAGACCCTCGGATTTTCCCTGGCAACCGCTTTTTTCAAACCCTATCAGATTTATCCTCCAAGTTTTTTAACTGCTTGCGTCATCGTGGTTTTAACGGCATTGCGCAGTGCCAGCTGGGGCAGTGTTTCGCTACGCTTCTGCCTGATTGCATCATTGGTGGCTGCCATAGGTTTTGATGCCGGCTTGCGTATTCTCATATCCATCTGGCCACAGAAAATGGCCGACCTCGGATTGGCAAATGAGGCTTTCTTCTACTGGGTCGGTGCATGGTTTTTTGCAGGGGGATTATATTGGTGTGTTCTGGCATTAAGCGGACTGAGCAAACGCTATAAAGCGGATGAACGTGTGCGGCTGAGCGATGCTGCAAAGGTGACATTGGTTTTTGCCATATTCGGCCCTATGCTCTATGCCATAGCGACATTATGGCTGATGTTGGGTGCCGAACTGGCATTTCTGGCAGCGCAGGGCCCGCTTTCGGGCGACATCAACACTGCCGGTTTGATGCTGACTACGCTGATTGTTTTTTCTGCCGTACGCAAGCTGCGTCTGGAAGGCAGCCTGTCGTGGATTTGGCTGCTCACGGTCAGCATTGCTATCGCGTTATGTTTCTGGATTGTGGATAGTCTGGCTGTTTCTAAAGCCGACTGGCAAAAAACCGGAATGCATCACCTCGGTGTCTATCTTGCAACAGCCATAAGCCTTACGGTTTTCGGTGGGGGGCTTTTACGTATGATGGGTGTTTCATTTCGTGGGCACCGTATGGACACATGCATCCGTCCTTCCCCCCTTTTGGCTAGCGGTTCCTTGCGGGCATTTGCACCCTTTGCTGCCATCATCATCTGCATTGTTGCACCGCCCATCTGGCAATGCGGTGTTATTTTATGGCGCGCCTTGTTATTTGCACTGCCACCCGTGACATTTTTTACGGCCAACCTATCTTTGGCCTATATGCATGCAGGCGTTATTTTTGGTCTCTTCACACTGGCGCTGTGCCTTTGGCATCGATCTATCAATTTTACTTGGATGTTCGGTGCGGCCCTTGCAACGTCACTTTGCAGCATATTCCTTCCGACATCCTATCTCGGTATCAGCTTTGGCTTTTTTTATGATCATATCGGCTGGTCTATGTTGTTGTTAGCACCTGCTGCGATGGCAAGCTGGTATGTGCTTTCCTGCTGTAAATATGTACGATTCGGCAGTCGAACAAAATAAAAGCGCCCTGAGGGACGCTTTTTGAAAAAATTCATGGTCGGGGCAAAATATGTAAACGCACCCGAATTGATCACGGTAAGACCGATCAGAGCGGTGATCTGCTGGGATCAGACCGACGCTCTAAATAAATCAAGCCAAATTGACATGTCCGGTCTCGCCCATATCGGGGCGATGATCGCTTACAGCCGCAAGTGCCATTTTGAAAAGCGAACCGAGCTTGCCCGGGCCATCCCAATATTCCGCACTTTGCGGTGCAACCTTGATGACACGGATTTTGGGATCCTCCGGATCATTCCACCAAGCCTTTGCCGGTGTGCCCCAGAGGTCGTGTATTTTCGCGCGGTCATTTTGAACCTGCGCTTTACCCATCACGCAAACGTATTTCTGGCTTCCCGTATCGGCAAAACACAAGCAGACGTCATCGTGCTGTTCTATCTCGTCGATCTTGTCGCCGGTATTATCAGTAAGGAAGTATATATAGCCATCCTGTTTGTCGACATATGCCGCCATGGGGCGGGCATGCATCATTTCACCATGGCGTGTGGTAAACATACAAAATCGGACTTTTTCAATCAGATCCCAAACATGCTTCTGCTCGTCGGTTTTCTGGTCTATATGCGTTGCCATTTTACGTTCCTTTTCAAATCTTCTGAAAGTTACAACTATTTTGCGCGGGCTTCGTTCCATTTCTGGTATCAAACAGCTCTACGACTGGTATCAAAAGGATAGCGCAGGCTTAGCGTTGCGCGTGACCAAGCGCAGTGGTAGGATCGGACAAGGTTATTCTATTCCTCAAGCGGTGTATTCATGATGAAATCAGTTGTTGCTGCCTTTTTTTTATCGCTTGTTTTGCCGCTCTATGCTGTTGCGGAAGAGGATAACACAGCGCATCAACCCCATGATGCAGTAGCAGCGCAAACCACCCAGGCAGAATCGGAAGCCGATATCGCCAATCCGCCTGACGGCGCGATGCAATTTTCACTTATCAACAATGATAAAGGCTGCGCCAGCTGTCGGTGGATCAGCGCACAAGGCGATATCACGCCCGAGACACCCGCAGCATTCAGCCGTTTTATGGCCGACAATCATTTGGATAATGTTGCGAGCTACCAAAGCGGACTGACGCTGGCACTTCATTCCAATGGTGGCGATATTTTGGCTGCAATAGCCCTTGGCCGCGATATCCGCCGCCGCGGGCTTGATACCACGATCGAACAAGTGGCGGCGGAACCTGACAAAGAGGACAAGACATCAAAAACCAAGGCCTCTGGCATGTGTAAGGAAGCTTGCCTATGGGCATTTTTTGGCGGCCGGGCACGCAATGCCGATAGTGGTGTGCTTGAAATGCGCACATACCGGCCACCTCTTGACGAAGCAGGCACCACATCGGGACAGGAAGTGGATGTGCGCAAACAGCAATTGGCCGATATCGCCTATATTTCCGACTATGCACGCGAAATGGGTTTTGATCCGGCTATTGCCTTCATCGATTGGGAACATGCGGATCCGCACATCTATACCGAACAGGAAAAAACCACTTTCAGGTTAGGATTTTCACCCGATATGATTGGCCGATGGCAGCTTGTTCCGGCAGACAATGCGCTTTCGGCTGTGGCTTTGAGTGATGACCAAAAAACCACGGCACGTCTTTACTGCGATATGCATAAAACCACCTTTCTAGAAATCAGCGGGCCGACCCGCTACGATGCGGCAAGCTTCGACAATTATCGCCAGGCCGCCACAAAAATGGATCTTTGGGGAATGGGGATTCCCATCACCGATCTACAATTCAATTATTCAGAAGGACGTATTGTCTATTCATTAAAATTGCCAAAAACACCGCCCCAGAATTGGCGTGTTGATGCGCCCTACCTTAATGGAATTCAAGTACCACAAGACCTGAAGGGGGCTATTCAGCTACAGTTTTCAGATATGGCAGGTTTAAAACAGGCGGCGCAATTTGTCGTTCAAAATTGCCCACGCAAACAGCGCCGGTAGAGATTATTTCATCAGCCGGAAAAGTACCTTCAAAACCGCGAAGGGTAAAAAAGCGGCGAGCAGAAAAAACACAATACATGCGGGCATGAAAGATAAGGTTGTCATCAGACCACTATGATGACCACCAGAAATAGGCGATGTTGAGAAGATGTCTGCGAGTGTCGTCATGTGCCCGACACCGCTTTTAATATAGGCTGCAAAATCATGCAGGCCGTAAAAAGCGGCGGCGATGAAAAACGGTACACAAACAATCAATGCAATCATGCACGCGGTATTTTCAGCCCTGTCGCGGCGCTGGAGATCCATATCCTCGTCACCGTAAACAACTGGATGAATGAGATTATGCTCGTGATACATATCCAATTTCGCCATGACCAACACCCTCGCAAATTCTATTTGCTTAATATAGTTTCTCAAGCTTGCGCGAGGGTTGTGGGATAGTTTCTGCCAAAGTGGTCTTTGAGGTACAGAACAGATGGCTGACTGGTCGAATGAATTGTATTTATACTTTGATATTATCAAACAAAATATGAGTTTAAGGCAGCCATGCTGTTTTGATCTCTTGTAATTGTCTGATGACTATTCCAACGCCACTCTTGAACCAACGCGCGATTTCCAACACGCGTTCAACGTCGCTCGTAAGCGGACGTCAGTGTCATTTTCGATACGCCGAGCGCGAGATTGACACCTTCATGCACATCAATACTCAAAGGTTGTAATGTCCAGCCTTCTACCGGGCCGAAACCGAGAAGTTGGCTCCCTACACCGGCAGCAAACCCAATGCTTGACCCCACACCATGATAGGTACCAGCTAAAGCGCCAGACATTTGCGGCTGGCGGGAACTGGCAAGCACGGACCAAACCATCTTGGTGCGTCCTGTGATACCAAGGTCCAAGCCATAATTATCAATTCGCCCAAGATAATGGTCCTGCTGCGCGCGTCCACCCAATGGCTTGAAACGACATTCCAACGCTTTGGCCGACGTAAAGATTTTTCCTAATCCGCCATCGCTATCACAAATAAGGGTTCCCGCGACGATGCCTCCCGCATCGGCCCTCGCCTGTCCACCCAGCATCGCTCCGAGAACCAGTACCAAACCCACTGCATATTTTTGTTTGTCACGCATGACGATCGCTCCTTTTATATCAGGGTAATCCACAAAATCCGGTAAGGTTCCCGGTTGGCGTTCCGCCTGCCAAGACAATACCGCTCTTAAAGCGGTTCCCGATTGATGTGAAACATCAATCGGATAAGATACCGCGACAAATCAAAAACTTGAGACGCTCCGGCCGGATAGCATCAGGTCAAAAAGCGCTCTAATATGCAAGACGTACGGTGAAAACACTAGCTTCGGAAGCACAAAAAAAAACCGGCCTGAAAGGCCGGGACTGGAGAGGTCGAAATTTGCTTCTCGAGTGGCGATTAACAAATCATTCTGCCTGTTCGCACCGCCACTCGAAAGTTGTTTTAATCCAAAAGCAGGATTTAGAGCGCGTCCTCACTTCAATGTTTGGCGTGACGCGCCATCATCCAGCTTCAGCATTAAGGCTTGGGATGTTCTTTAGGTGCATCCGGACCGCCATGTGCCGGACCATGGGGATGCTTGCCATATTCTTCCATCTTCTTAAGCTGTTCCGCGTCAAGCACCTTACGCAATTCTTCAGCGGCGGTTTTGAACTTCGCCGCCTTTTCAGCACGCTCGATGGTCATATCGGCCATACGCTCACCGAAAATGGGTTTGTTTTTCGCCTCTGCTGCAGCTTCTTCAGGCTTGGGAGGTGTCATATCCGTCATATCGACGAAACTGGATGTATATTTACGCCAAGCGTCGAGCTGGTCCGAACGGATACCGACAGCAGTTTCCATCGCAGAAAGCTTTTCCGCCATGCGCATGCCGCTATGCTTGCCGTGCGGGCCTTTCTTATGCTCAGGGCCTTTATGACCTGGACCCTTTTCATGTGGAGGTTTTGGCTTATGCTCGCCGTGGGCTGGTGGTGGTGTCGGTTCTGCCATTGCACTTGATGCAAGCAGAGGCGCAACCATGGATGATGCCAGAACAGATGCGAGAATAAATTTTTTCATGTCAAAACTCCAGATACTGTGAGGGTCTCTACCGACCACAAAGCAAAACATTTTGCTTGGAGTTTAATTTGGGCACCGAAAAAGGCAGGAATGCGGTGAAAAGGTGCCAATTCTGCGAAGTTTAATTAAATCTTCGCAAGGTTTGGCACCTCGTGCTTATTATTTATTGTTTAATATTGGCCACATCTTCATCGGGCACTTCGTTGTCGACAACGCGTTTGCGGTGGAAGATAAACAACCCCGCAATAACGATGATAGCTGCGCCCACGACAATATAAGGGTCGGGATAATTCCCGAAAAACACAATGCCGAAAATAATGCCCCATAGAAGCAATGTATATTGCAACGGCGCCAGAACCGATGCCGGTGCCATTTTCAAGGAACGGGAAATAAGCAAATGGGCCGAGCAGGAAACGATGCCGAGCAATGCCATGGCACCCCATTGGGTCAAAGTCGGGTCTTTCCATTGATGGATGGTCAATACAAGGCCGACAACCAGCGCGCCGAATGTTTGCCATGTCACCAGAACCGTGTCGCTGATATCTTTCAAAACGCGGCTGAAAACAATCACCAAGGCAAAACCCATACTGCCGAGAATCGCAAAAACCGATGGCCATGAGAGCATGGCCGTGGAAGGCCGCAATGCAATGATAACGCCGATAAAACCGACCATAATGGCAAGCCAACGACGCCAGCCGATTCTTTCTCCTAAAAAGAAGTGGGACACCGCAGCAACATATATCGGCGCTGCCATGTAGAATGTTAAAACATCCGCCAGTGGCAAATAGGCGACTGCGGCATAGAACAGACCGGTATCCATTGTGGCACAAACCACACGGATGAAAATCAAAACCGGTTTTTTAGGCCTGAACAGGGCCTTGGCGCTTACTGTGGTCAGCATCGGGCCTAAGACCAGAAAGGCCCCGACGGAGCGCAACAGCAAAACTTGCCCGACCGAAAAAGAAACGACCAGCCATTTGCCCATTGCATCATTGGCGGCAAACATAAAGTCGCCCAGGAGCATCAAAAGAATACCGAAGAAAACTGCCCGGTCGGATAATTTTATAGATTTAAGCCAATT
Organism: Bartonella sp. LJL80; assembly: GCF_054871565.1. Taxonomy (NCBI): domain Bacteria; kingdom Pseudomonadati; phylum Pseudomonadota; class Alphaproteobacteria; order Hyphomicrobiales; family Bartonellaceae; genus Bartonella; species Bartonella sp. LJL80. The sequence goes on along the minus strand of NZ_JBTXLM010000001.1, from coordinate 762,686 downwards.
CATCTGAAAGGCCCTTCGCCATTGGTTTTATGCATGGCGATTCACGCCGGTTCAGCCTTCGAGATTTACAGAATTATAAGCCTTTGTCCATGCCTTTCATCGGCCACAACAATCGGGTGGCAATTGAAAAAGAAACGTGTCTATTTTCCTTGCTGTCGGGATAGCGGCTTGCTGCGCAATAACGCAAAAATCGTGCCCGACAAAAGCATCCGGTTTGAGCCTGCGACGATAAAGCGATAGCTAATAGGCTCATTCAGGCCTATAAGAGTTGGCCTGTAACAAGGATTTTATCACACTGCAATCAACATACCGGCATGAGGTTTTGTCTTCATGCACGCCGGAGTATCAAATGGTCGACCGCAAATTAGAAGAAACCCACCTGATCAGCGACGTAAAGCTGCCGAATGACAGAAGAACGTTGGAAGCCATGGCCGAGGGCGCCAATGGCACTTTCACCGTTTGGGAGGGGGGATTTTTCATTCCTGCAGCTTTTTTTGTCCTTGGCGTTGCGCTATTGGGGACGGCATATCAGAACTTGATGATCGGCAAAATGATGACGGTTGCCATTTTGTGTGCCCTCGCCCTTTTGTTGTTTTTCATTCTTTTCCGCACGCTTATCAGACGACGCGTCCCATTCATGACGTTAACGCCTGAAGGTCTGGAAACAACGGTTTTTAAAACGCCGGTTCCGTGGCGCGGTATCGAAGACTTCCAGATCAATTCTTCCAAGAGCAATTCGATGAATATTGCTGTTGGAATGGAATTCGTTATTGCCGACCGGTATCTGCCGGAAGAAAATGAAAAATGCCGCGGCGGTTCCTATTATGATAAGCAGAAGAAGAAATTGATGATCTCCGGTTTCAATTTTCGCCTTGATACCAACCGCGATTCACTGATCCGCCAGATCAATGCCTATCGCAATGCGGCATTGGCACGCCACCGGCTGGAAATGAAAAAATATAAATAAGTACCTGTCTGCCCGATTTGGTCCAATATGAAGAAAGCGGCGCATTAGGGTAGTTTGCCCCGGCAGCCCCGTTTGTTTAACGGCGTATTAAGCGTAAGCCTTGAAATGCTCGCTGAAATTATCCGCAACTATCTCCAAAGCAGCCTATTGCATTAACAGGTGTCAAACAAATATCAAGCGGCGTATCAACGCCGCCCACATGCCCGCAACTGTTGGTCATAACGGCGCGCCATCTGGTCTGTACGCTGCGCACCTCTGGCACCAATGCCGCTTGCTTTGCCGCCACTGCGCGCATAAGCGCCGTGCCCCATATAATAATTGAGATAAAGCGCATAGGCATTATTGGGACTGACGCCATTGCGGCGCACACTTTCGCGATGATACCAACCGATAAAATCGGCAGCATCGGCAAAATTCGTGCGCTTGGCACCGCGATTGCCGGTCGCACGCACATAGTGGTCCCATGTCCCGTTAAGCGCCTGCGAATAGCCATAAGCGGTAGATTGGCGTTTCCACGGTATAAAGCCGAATAGTTTTGTACGCGGCGGGCGCGCATTATGACGATAACCGGATTCGGTATTCATCGTCGCCATGATAATCGGCATCGGAATACCATAGCGGGCCTCGGCCTTTTTAGCGGCCTTTTCCCAGTTATTGAAGAACCCGTCTTTCTGGTCAAGAACGGCGCAGACATTGTTTGTGCGTGTCGGGGGCTTTGTTGCACAACCACCCAGCATCACCACAAGCGCCACGAGAAACAAAATGCGCTTCATGATCAATACCTCTATTTTGACTGGGCAGGATATAGCGGGCGTCTTAACAGATTGTTAATTTCCGCGTTAACCATAATGCAAGCTTTTGGCGCTCGAGCCCCCATTTCAGGCCGTATTGTCCTTATCGGCAACCTTTTGTTTAGAGTTGGCGATGAACATGACGGGTAAAAATAAACTCTTTTTATCATTGTTGTGTTTTTCGAATAGGGGCATTTGAAATGAACGGCGTAAGTCGAAAAAGTCGCACGAATTGGCTTGGTGCAACCGCATTGGCCGGAAGTCTCAGTCTGGTATTCCTGGCGACTGCTGCACCATTACCTACACAGGCGCAGTCACTCTTTCTTTCTGGCGGCGGCGGCGGTGGCGGTGCTTTCAATAACCTTGGAGGTAACGGCGCCGGTGGCTTGGTCGCGTCACAAAGACCTGCAACAGAAGGTCAAGGGACTGCCGGAGCGGCACCCGAAGGTGGTCAAGGCGGAAAAGGCGGCTCGGATAGTCAAAACGGCCAAAATACTTTGAGCGAGCCTATCGATGGCGTTACAACTGTCACTGTCGGCAACGGCATTGATGGCACTAACGACAATTACGGTAGGGGTGGAAAAGGCGGCGATGTTGCCGCGACAGTGACGAAAGACATCACGGTTGAAAATTTGATTCTTGAAGCAGGTGCCGGTGGTGATTCTGGCACAGCATCGGGCGGCAGCACCGATCCAGTCGGTGTCGGCGGTATGGGCGGCGGTGTTCGTTTCGATGCGACCGGCCACGCGGTTACACTTAATCAAAGCCTGACTGTTTCAAGTGGTGCTTCAGGTAACGCAATTGCAGAAAAAAGCCGTGGTGGCACTGTCGAGTTTTATGCTGACAAATTGGTTGTTGGCGAGGATAAAAACGTCAATTTAACGCTCGAACAAAAAGATGGCGATTTCTATTTCCAAACCAAACAGCTCGATGCCACAAAAGGCAATCTATCCATTGATCTGCAAGGGACAAAAGCTTGGAGCAACAACAACAATAGAGGCGTCACCTTTGGCGAGCTCATGATGGGTATGGGCCGCAAGGTCAGCATTACCGGTGATGGCGCTTACACCCTTTCGGCACTGACTATTGGCGGCGAAGGGCAGAATTCTTTAACCGCAGCAGATTTTTCATCCGCGACGGATTTGAAATTCGGTAGCCAGTCGAAATTAACCTTTTATCTGCCGGAAGATATCGCCAATGGCGGCGTGATTCTGAACAATAGCGGTACTGGCAATATCATCGTTGACAATGCCGCTGTAGATTTACGTTTGGCAGGCACAGATTTGCGCCAGTTGCAGGCGGGCGACAGTATCAATCTGATACAAGGCAATGTGAGCGGCAACGCTGCGACAACTGCGCAAACTGTCAGCTATGGCGCAAAAGAATGGAATTTCCAGATCGCCACGCAAAACAAGAATCTAACTGCGTCTTTACCCGGCTCGACAACCGGCGGCGGCGACACTGGCACCGGCGCCAATGGCGGTAATGCCGGCGATCAAGGCAGCGGACAAGGCAATACCGGCAATCCGGGCGGTCTTATTGGCAGGGATGACGGCAATGGCAACATCTACACCGATAATTATGGTGCGGTGACAATTAACCGCGACAAGGCGAAAGCCTATTTCCAGAGCAATGCAGCGGCACTTAACGCGATTAATTTCGGAGCCGATCAAATTGCATCCATTGATGATTATGTCTTGCCCATGGATATAAAGAAAATTGGCGAACCGGTTGAAGGTGTCGTCTTCCTGCAAGGCAGCGGCTTTAACCAGACGGTTGAAACCGGAAGTCACATTGAAAATGACGGCTACCACCTGATGGGCGGCGCCGGTATTCGCTATCATCAGGAACAGGGCAACCTTTTGGCTACGGTGTTTATAGAACATGGTGACGGCGACTATGATACCTACCATGCATCCATCCATGGGAAAGGCGACCTTAGCTATACCGGTGGCGGTGTTTATGCCAAACAAAGCTGGGACAATGGCTGGTTTTTGGATGGCTCGGCACGGGCCGGTCGCGTCAAACGCGACTTCTCAAGCTCCAGCATGGTGGACGGTGGCTTTGACGACAAAAGCTCGAACTATTACGGTTTCCATATTGGCGGCGGAAAGGCGGTTGAAATCTCAACCACCAATAAAGTCACCTTGAATGGTCGCTTGTTGTGGAGCGAAATTGAAGATTTCTCCACCACTTCGCATGCTGGTGAATATCTGGATTTTGATCAGGCACGTTCAGTACGCACCCATCTCGGCGCCCGCTATGAGCACCTGGTTACCGAGCAGGCCAAGCTTTACGCCGGTGCGGCGTGGGAGCAGGAGCTTGACGGGGAAACCGGTGGCAAGCTTGACGGCTTCAGCGTCGATAAACCAGACTTCAGCGGAGCCAGTGCGGTGTTTGAACTGGGTGGAAAGTTCGAAGCTGTACCCGGTATGCAAGGCTGGACGGCCAATGCCGGTGTTAAGGGCGTTGCCGGAAAACGTGAGGAAATTTCTGGAAAAGTCGGCTTGGGCTACCGCTGGTAATAAAGCAGCCGAACAATCGTCAAGATCCATGCATGTAGCATAGCAATATGCATGGATCAGGCTAAATATTGCTGCGTGTCGGTCAGGATTGCAAGCCGACACGCAAGTGCGCTTTTTCTCACAGCATTGCCGTTTTGGTGACCAGGCAAGACGAATACGCCTTAGAGCACGTTCGGTATTTGATGAACCAAATACGTGCTCTAAGTTTTTGGATTTTCCGCATTTTTTGTCCGATAGGAGTGGGATTGAGAAAACGATCCTTTGAATCGTTTTCCCCACGGATGCGCTTCACACTTTTCGGAAAAGGCTGAAGGCTGAAGAGTGAATCTGTTTTTATAGAGTCATGAATTAACTCTATCTCTTTGTTTTGGCGTGTTTTCCTGACACACAAGTCTATCAACGTTTGTTGAAAATATTCTTGGGTCAGGCCGATGTCGACACACTCTCGGCCAGGATTTCAGTCCTCATCAACAAGACGCAAGCGCGGCGCATTTTCTTCCGAGGCGGCCACGGCTGCTTCTGGCGCTTTTAAATCAAGTCCCTCAATACGTTCGCCGCGTCGCTTGACCTTTCCGGTCGAGACAAGAATATCGTCAATATCCTTGCCAGTTTGCTGGAAATGGGTTTGCAGTTTGCGGACACGGTCGTCGAGACGGCCGACATCTTCCATCAGTTTGCCAACTTCTGATTGGATGAGATGAGCCTGTTCGCGCATACGCGCATCTTTCATGATGGCTTGCACCACCTGTATCGACAACATCAGAAGCGAAGGTGAAACAATAATGACACGGGCGCGGTTGGCCTTTTGCACAACAGCTTCGAAATCTTCATGGATTGTCGCAAAAATGGATTCCGAAGGCACAAACATAAAAGCGGTGTCCTGTGTCTCACCCGCTATCAGATATTTTTGGGAAATATCTTTGATATGGATGTCGATATCGCTGCGAAATTGCCGCTCCGCTGCTTGACGTATTTCGGGGGAAGCCGCTTCACGCATGGCATTCCATGCTTCAAGCGGAAATTTTGCATCAATAACCAGCGAGGGTGCTTTATTGGGCATAAATACCACGCAATCCGGCCGATTGCCGTTGGAAAGCGTTGCTTGAAATGCATAAGCATTTTGCGGCAAGCCATCGGCAATAATCGCCTCCATGCGGCCTTGTCCGAATGCGCCGCGTGTTTGCTTATTGCTTAAGATAGCTTGCAGCTGCACCACCTGCCCTGCCAAGGATTGAATGTTGTTTTGGGCGGTATCGATAACCGCCAGCCTTTCCTGCAAGCGCGCCAGATTTTCGTGGGTGGATTTGGTTTGCGCGTTGATTGTCTGACCGAGATTACTTGTCATCCCGGTAAGCTGTTCGCGGATCGACTGGTTAAGCTCGGCCTGACGACGCCCGAAAATTTCGGCCATTGTCTGCATACGGCCTTGCATTTCGGCTTGGGTTTTCAGCAAGGCATTCATATGCATCTCCGCATCCCGCGCCCGTTCTGCGGTCTGGATTTCCAACATCGACCGGCGCCGGTTGCCGCTGAAAATTGCCAACACCATGATGATGACGAAGAACACAAGGACCGCCATCAATAGCCCCATGAGATCAACGGGCCATCCGGCAATGGTGAATAAAGGTTGCGAAGACGAATCAATCATGGCGAAAGCTTAAAGGTTTTCCTGCAACAAAGCGATCAAAACAAGAACAAAGATGCAATTCGACATTGACGGATAAGCAGTGATTGATTAACTCAGATTTATGTCGATAAAACCTTTAGTGATATTACCCGATCCCATTTTGCGCGAGGTTTCAAAACCTGTCGAGCGTATTGATGGTGCAATCAGGAAACTTGCCGATGATATGCTGGAAACCATGTATGACGCGCCCGGCGTCGGGTTGGCCGCAATCCAGATCGGTAAGCCGGTGCGCTTGCTGGTGATTGATGTTGCTGGAAAAGACGAGCCGAAGGCACCACAAGTCTTTATCAACCCCGAAATCGTCTGGTCATCAGATGAGCGCAATGTCTATGAGGAAGGATGCCTGTCCATTCCCGAATATTATGCCGAAGTGGAACGGCCGAAACGCGTCCGTGTCAGCTTTCTGGATCGCGATGGCACGAAGGCGGAATGCGAGGCCGATGATTTGCTGGCAACCTGTTTGCAGCATGAGATCGACCATCTCAACGGCGTATTGTTTATCGACCATATATCGAAGTTGAAACGCGATATGGTGATACGCAAATTCAAAAAACTGGCGAAAGAAAAAGCCAAAAGCGGGACGGTGCTCTAATGGCGTTGCGGCTTGCCTTCATGGGAACGCCGGATTTTTCAGTGCCTATCCTGCATGCTCTTAAAGGTGCCGGCCATGACATTGTGGCCGTCTACAGTCAACCGCCCCGCCCTGCGGGACGGCGCGGACTGGAATTGACCCCTTCGCCGGTGCAACTCGCCGCCCAGCAACTGAATATTCCTGTTCACACACCCAAAAGCCTGAAAAATGAGGACGAGCAACACAGTTTTACCGCCCTTGAACTGGATGCGGCTATCGTTGTGGCCTATGGGCTTTTATTGCCAAAAGCCATTCTGGATGCGCCAAAACATGGTTGCTTTAATGGCCATGCTTCGCTTTTGCCAAGGTGGCGTGGTGCTGCCCCGATACAGCGGGCGATCATGGCGGGCGACAATAAGACAGGCATGATGGTTATGAAGATGGACGAGGGGCTGGATACGGGGCCGGTTGCCCTTTCAAAATCTATTCCCATCACGGCGGAAATGACGGCTGGTGAACTCCATGATGCGCTTTCCCGCTTGGGTGCGGATCTGATGGTGGATGCGATGGCGCAACTTGAACGTGGCACCTTGTCCTTCACACCGCAATCGGAACATGGTGTGACCTATGCTGCCAAAATCAGCAAGGATGAAGCCCGTATCGATTGGTCGAAACCGGCTGCTTTTATACAAAAACAGATTTGCGGGCTTTCGCCGTTTCCGGGCAGTTGGTGCGAAATGGACATTGGTGGCAAGCGCGAGCGCGTAAAAATTCTTGGCGCAAAATTCGTTGAGGGCAAATCCCTCGGCATTGGTCATATTGATCCGCAAACGCTCACCGTCCACTGCGGAGATAATTGTGTTTCCATAACGCGTTTGCAGAAATCTGGCGGTAAAGCACTGGATTGTGACACATTTGTACGCGGTTTCCACGTTTCCGCGGTTTATTGACATGGCCCGTTTCAAACTGACGATTGAGTATGACGGCACGAATTACTCAGGCTGGCAGCGGCAGGACGGCCATCATACCGTGCAAGCTGCCATCGAACAGGCGATTTTTTGCTTTTGTGGTGAAGAATTGAGCATTACGACGGCGGGACGTACCGATGCAGGCGTTCACGCAACAGGTCAGGTGGCGCATGTCGATTTGGCGAAAGACTGGCGTAGCGATGTGGTGCGCGATGCCCTTAATGCCCATCTGGTGCAAAATCGGGAAACCGTTTCCATCTTGAAGGTAGAAAACGTTGCTGATGATTTCGATGCCCGTTTTTCTGCCCGCAAACGCCATTATCGCTTCATCATTCTCAATCGTCGCGCACCGGCTGCCATTCTTGCCAATCGCGTATGGTGGGTGCCAAAACCGCTTGATGCGCAAGCCATGCATGAAGCAGCGCAGCGCCTGCTGGGTCAACACGATTTCACAACCTTTCGCGCAACGCAGTGTCAGGCAAAAAGTCCAGTGCGCAGCATTGACCGGCTGGATGTGGTTCGTCGCGGTGATGAAATCGACTTTTATGCCAGCGCCCGTTCCTTTTTGCACAATCAAATCCGCTCCTTTGCGGGAAGCTTGATGGAAGTGGGTGTTGGACGTTGGACAGCAGACGACCTGCAAGCGGCGTTGGAAGCCAAAGACCGTAAACGTTGTGGTGTCGTGGCTCCGCCTTCCGGCCTATATCTGACACAAGTCGACTATTGAGCTATGGGATTCGGCCTGATTGTCGCCGGTTAGAGTGAATCCGTTTTGGATAGAGTCACGGATTCATTCCCACTCGTTATTTTATGGTATTTTCCGGACGAAAAAATCATGCAACTCTTTCTGGTAATACTGCACCGGAAAGACAACTCGGTTATTGCGGTTCGCTACATGTACCCTTGTCTGCCAGTGGTTGGCCTTGAAGGCGATAATACAACTTCTCCGGATCGGCGACAGCACCCAAATCATCATAGAGTTTGCGTGCAGCAGCATTTCCCCTGCCAGTCACCCAGTCGATACGCGAGAAGCCGCGCTTGATCGCCGAAGAAGCGACTGTCTGGATAAGGCGTCTGCCGATACCCTGATTGCGTTTTTCCTCGGCAACGAATAGTTCTTTCAAATAAAGGCCGCATGAAACGCCCGGACCGGGAAAAAGACAAAGCAATGCAAAACCGCATATATTGTCATCGAGATCGACTGCCACCCATAGCTCGAAAGAAACCGGCATATTTTGTAAGTCCGCGCATATCGTATCGTAGCTCTGCAACGGGATTTTATGGAATTGCTGAAGTGCTATGACTAAACGCGCAACACCATCCCGGTCGCTTTCGCGGTATAGTCGGCACGTTACGCTATCCAAAGCCATTAATTCACCCTTTCATGTTCAGCCCATATTGCGTCTATCGTTTATATGCTGGATGTCACCATTTTGGTGCATCAAAAAAAACTGCCCGGCCTGTTTTGCTGTTTGAACAGATCAATCAAAATCCCTTAAGCTATCAAACACGCCAATGCTTTTGCGATTCGTAAGGGTCACGCGTCTAAAAGACGCGCCATGCCAAGATCGACCAGGAGAATACTGTCGGGACATTGCTGCTCCCGACAGATGCTATATGCAGAAAATCCGGAAGACCTAATCGAAACGATAGGCTTGCACAGCGTTATAATTGGCGACCGCCTGTTGGAACCCCGAACTGTTTATAATTTTGTTCACTTCATCCTCACGAAAACCGCGATAGACCAAATTTCTATAAACGGTTGTTGCGCCATCGCCTTTTGCGCTAATCGCTGCAGGCACCTGCGCATTCGATGCTCTTTGACTATTTGCCCGGGTCTGCATGCCTTCTTGCAAAAGTTTCATCTCGTGGAATGGCAGCGGTATGCCATTAATGCTCAATGAAGGAATCTTGGACGACATTGGCATGTAACCTTCGGCCTTCCCTTTGGAGCGGAAATAGTTGCAATCATCTTGCGGTATAGTGACTTCTGCGGGTTTTGTTGTCCGACGATTTTGATTGATTTGGTCTGCCACGGTGCATTCCGATAGCATATAGGTAAATTGCAGTTTGGATAATTGCGCTTGCTTGATTTGCATTTCTGGCGAAAGCTGTTGCTTTGAACTACAACCTACCAGAGACAGAGAAACCGTAATAGCTAGTGATACATGAATGGCGACATGACGCATTGATAAACCCTCCCGACTTTCAATTCTCGCGCTCTTACGCGTTTATAATTGGAAGCGCAACGGTAAAACGAGCGCCTTTTCCCGGTTTGGATTGAATCGTCAGCCTGCCGCTATGATGTGTAAGGATGTGTTTGACAATGGCCAGCCCAAGACCGGTGCCTTTATGCGAGCGGCTTGCCTCCGCATTGACCCGATAAAACCTTTCCGTCAGGCGCGGAATATGCTCCTCAGCAATACCGGGGCCGAAATCACGCACCATGACAGCCACTTGTGCGGCATCGACATTGGCCCCAATTTCAACTTTGCCACCGGTTTGACCGTATTTACAGGCGTTTTCAATCAGGTTTTGGAAAAGCTGGATAAGATCATCACGGCGCCCGAAAACCTGTACCGGCAGCTTTGGCAGATCCAATGTCAGTTGAACACCCAATTGTTGTGAAAGCGGCGAGAGTGTCTCGACGACATGCGTTAGTACACCACGGATATCGACCGGCTCTGCACCATCAAGACCGCTTTTCATCTCTAATCTGGAAAGAGAAAGAAGATCGTCAATCAGACGCGACATCCGTTCAGCCTGCTCTTGCATGATAGACAGAAACTTGTCGCGCGCCGCCGCATCATCCTTGGCCGGACCACGGATTGTTTCGATAAAGCCACGCAATGACGTTAAAGGCGTGCGCAACTCATGGCTGGCATTGGCAATAAAATCCGACCGCATACGCTCCAACATGCGGGTTTCAGTCCGATCACGAAAGATGCATAAAGTATGGTTGCCGTCCAATGGCACAAACAGAACGATGAAGAAACGTTCGTTGTTTTTCTTGTCAAGATAATCCACCTTGACCGTCTGGCGCATTTGCAGGCATCTGCGCGCCGCATTGACAAGTTCGGGCGCGCGAAACCGCGTGATAAAATTTTGTCCAGCATTGACGCCGGAGAAAATTTCACCGGCCATTTTGTTCAAAAACACAATGTCGCTATTGCCATCGAGAAAAAACAAGCCGTCGGGAAGCGCATCGGCAAGTGCGTGTACGTCAAGCATGCTGTTATGCTCACTGGAGGGGGCGACGGGCTGGTTGAGCTGTCCGGTTGCTCCCTCAGGATCGACCGGTCTCTGCCACCAAAATGCCATACCGAATACCAGCAATGAAAGCGGTGCCGCAACCATTGCAGGAAGGAGCGCGATAGCACAAAGCACAATCAATCCGCCTGCCACACACCATAATAAGCGCTTGTTTTCCATTTTTATGTCCTTGCAGCAGAAATGCCGATTTTCTTTTTTACACGAGGCCCTATAATCGCGCTTGATTGGTTGCATGCAGCATAAAGCCAGTATGATAATTATTACAGTTTTTTTACAACTATATGACACGGCAAAATAGATGGATTGTATTGCGAAATTGATGAAACAATCTATAGCGATAGCATCTGGCCGATAAAGGGGACGATCGTGGCGACAAAACCGAAGAAAACGACGGTGGATAAAGACGGTGCGGGCATAAAGCTGACAATCGGCGGCAAGAAGCGCGTTTTCGACATCAATCAACCCAAAATCCCCGATTGGATAGAAAAGAATGCTCTCGCATCTGGCGGCTACCCTTATGACAAACGCATGCCACGTAAAGAGTATGAAGAAACATTGATAGCCTTGCAGATAGAGCTGGTGAAACTGCAGACATGGCTGCAACAAACCGGCGAGCGGGTCATCGCGCTGTTTGAAGGCCGAGATGCCGCGGGTAAAGGCGGCACCATCTTTACGCTGCGCCAATATATGAATCCGCGCTCGGCACGCAATGTTGCACTGCCCAAACCCGATGAAACCGAAGACGGGCAATGGTATTTCCAACGCTATGCCCGTCATTTTCCTACCCATGGTGAAATTGTCACCTTTGACCGCTCTTGGTATAATCGCGCCGGGGTTGAATCGGTGATGGGTTTTGCCAGCCCTGCCCAGGTAGAAAATTTTCTTGCTGAAGCACCGACATTCGAGCGGCTGCTTGTGTCCGACGGCATCCGGTTTTTCAAAATCTGGCTTGATATCGGGCAGGAAATGCAGCTCAAACGCTTTCATGACCGCCGCCACAGCCCGTTGAAACATTGGAAATATTCGAAGATGGACGAGGCGGGCATGGCTATGTGGGACGCCTACACCAAAGCGTCAGAACGTATGATTGAACGCACCCACTCGGCAATGGCTCCGTGGACAATCGTTAAGTCAAATGACAAAAGGCGTGCAAGGCTGGCGGTCATCCGAAGAATTTTGCTCTCCATTCCCTATGCCGACCGCGATATCAAAGCGATTGGACCGGAAGACGAAAAGATTATCGGAATAGGGCCGGAATTTCTCAGTCAAACCAGTTGAAGTGATGGTGAAATTGCGCAATGACTGAACCCGTGACGAGGCGATTGCGTGGCTGCCATGCAATCCGCTACAGCGACAGTTTTGCGATGTGGTCTATATGGAAAAAGACACGCCGTATCAGGTTTGACAAAGGCGATAGATTAAGGAGCTGATATATGTTGCACGCGTTTCGAGGAAAGCAACATATGTTGATCATGAAGATGCATTCTTTTGCCATTCTCTATCGACTATTTATCGCGGCGTTAATCGGCCTTGGCGTACTATCCGGCGCTTCTGCCCAATCGGCGAATAATCCTGGTCTGCCGCATTTTTTCGACAGTCAGGAACGATTGGACCGTCCCGATGTGACGACACTTACGCGGCTGCGTTTTCTCACCACTGTGGACTTTCCGCCTTTTAACTTTATCGATCAGACAGGCCGGCTTTCGGGCTATAATATCGACCTTTTACGGGCAATTTGCAGCGAATTGAAGCTTGAACAGATCTGTCAGGTGGAGGCTCTGCCGTGGGATGAGCTTGTTCCGCACCTACAAGCGCAGGGCGGTGAAGCCATCATTGCCGGTTTGAGGGAAACACCCGATACCGCAAAAAACCTTTCATTCACCCAAAGCTATTTGCGCTTTCCAGCGCGCTTTGTTGCAGCAAACAATATCGATCTTCAGGAACCGATCACTGAAAAATTACGGAAAATGAAAATCGGCATTGTACGCGGCAGCGCCCATGAAAAGCTGTTTGCCGCCTATTTTCCAAAGCTCAAATGGCAACCATTCGATAATGAGGACGCGTTGCGGGCTGCGTTGAAAGCCAAATCAATCGACCTCGCCTTTGGCGATGGTATGGGCTTTTCACTCTGGTTGAACGACAAACAATCGGAACATTGCTGTCATTTCGTCGGCAAGGCTTATCTCGCCCCGCAATTTCTGCAAAGCGGCATGCGCATTGCCGTGGCAAAGAACAATCCGCAACTTGTCTATGCGCTTGATTATGCCCTTAAGCAACTCGAGCGCAAAGGCAAGCTAACGGAATTATATCTGCGCTATTTTCCTGTCGGCTTTTACTGAAGCTTTCACAACTAAAGCCGCGAAACGCTAAGCAGGCGGCTTCTCGATGATATGAAACAGGCCTACAAGCAAAAGCGACAGAGTTTACGTTATAAACGTATGATCAGCTTGCCGAAATTTTTACCCTTTAACAAACCAAAGAAAGCCTCCGGCGCTTTGTCCAGCCCGTCCACAATATCCTCACGATAATGGATGCGCCCCTGAGCCAGCCAGTCTTGCGCTTCGGCAATAAACTCTTCTCGTTGGGCGATATATTCGCGCTGGATAAACCCACGCAGTGTCAAACTTTTGCGCAAAATATGGCTCATGAGTTCCGGCAACCTATCAATCGCCTGTCGGGATGCTTCCAAACCATTATATTGCGCGATCAAACCGCAAACCGGTATACGTGCAAAGTCGTTCAATAGGGGAAAGACGGCATTCCAAACCGCGCCGCCGACATTTTCGAAATAGACATCGATACCTTCGGGACAGGCTTTAGCCAGATGCTCCGAAAATGCATGATTTTTATGATCGATCATGACATCAAACCCAAGGATATCACGTCCGAAGGCACATTTTTCCATACCGCCGGCGATGCCCACGGTTTTGGCACCGGCAATCTTGGCAAGCTGCCCTACCATGGAACCGACCGGCCCGGTTGCCGCAGCCACAACCACCGTTTCACCCGCCTTCGGCTTGCCTATATTACGCAAACCGGCATAAGCCGTAAAACCGGGCATGCCCAAAACACCCAAAGCCGTTGTCAGCGGTGCTTTCCAATGGTTAAGCTTGACCAGGCTTTCACCTTCGGCAATGCTATGGCTTTGCCAGCCGCTATAGGACAGGACCTTGTCGCCGACTGCATAGTCAGCATGACGAGAGCCAATAACCTCAGCAACCGTTCCCCCTTCCATAACGTCACCAACAGCAACCGGCTTGGCATAGGAGGGGCCGTCATCCATACGACCGCGCATATAGGGGTCGAGTGACAGAAACAATATTTTCAACAGCACCTGCCCTTGTTGTAACCGGGGCAAGGTTACCTCTTCAAATGCAAAATTTTCTTCTACCGGCTGGCCTTTAGGACGGGATGCCAGAACAATTCGTTTTGAACGTATCGTTTCCATCGTTTCAATCCTTCCATACAAATTGCCTGAGAGGATGAACCGCTTGTCGGGTGCTGTCAATCAAGTTGCCCTGTCACGATTGCGGCATGACCGCTACTTTGGTCTGTTGGGTGTTTTCAACGTGACCGGTGGCAGATTGATCTGATAATGCATGGAGATAATGCGAATGGCCGTGCAAACGCCGATGGCGATCCAGATACTATAAGTGGGACTGATCAAACGGGTTGAACCCAAAAGCGCAATTGCCGACCCTACTATGGCAGCACTGGCGTAGATTTCCTTACTGAAAATGACCGGTGACCGACCCGTCAGCACATCACGCACACAACCACCGCCAACCGCGCTGACACAACCAAGAATAACCGCAATCTGGATATTGCCGGTGATCTGATACGCTTTGTCGGCGCCAAAAGCCGCAAAAAAACCAAGCCCTAAAGCATCAAGCCACAGTGTGGGCTTTTCCATTCTGATAATCAGCCCTTGGCAATAAATACCGATAATGATGGCAACGATAATGGCAATGAAATATTCCGCGTTGATAAGGCCGGCAGGCGGTGTGGCACCGATACAGACATCGCGGATAATACCGCCCCCACAGGCAGTCACCGTCGCCACCACGAATACACCGAAAATATCGAACCCGCGACGAATGCCCGCACTTGTACCGCTCAGCGCAAAAACAAACGTACCAATGACATCAATCCAGTGAAGCAGCATATTTTTATCCAAACACACAATGAAACAGATAGGCCAAAGGCATAACGTCAATAAACAGAAGTTCGGCTTATTGCAAACAGCGCATTGCAAAGACTGCAACCTTTGTTTGCGTTCCTGCTGTTGTCTTCATGCCGCAAGCTAGAAAAGCAAGCCAAACGACCAGCAGTTAAGACGGCTTTCTCGCCAATCACAGTTAGGCGGTGGAGATTGCACACCAAACGCCTGAAATACAGAGGTTTTTGTGGAAGGCAAATACATCATAAAACACTTCATGTTACAGCGGCAAACTTGTCATGGCGTTGTTTGCCGCCCTAAAACTGACGGTTTTAAGCCGTGGCATCTCCCGTCAACCAGCTCAGTCCCGCAACCACCATTGCTTCCAAACCGGTTTTTACCGTGGGATCAAGCTGCAACTGAAATAGCGATGAATGGTTGGCCGGTATGGATTCAACGGCATTCTGTTCCACCGCTTTGTTCCAGACATCCTCATTGGTGCCACCGACAAACCAGAAAACATAAGGCACTTTCCACTTGCGCCCAAACTGGCTGAAGTCCTCACTGGCGGTAGCCGGTTCAGCCTCATAAGCGTTCGCACCAAAAAATGATTCGAAACTATGTTGGATCTTTTGCGTTGCCGCCACATCATTTTCCGTCACCGGATAGCTGCTGATAACAGTAAATTGCGGTTCCACATTGCTGCCAGAAGCCTGACATTCGCAACAACAAATCCGCTTGACCGATGCCATCATCTTATCGCGTACATTATCTTTATAGCTGCGCATATTCAGCTTGATGACCGCTTCATCAGGTATGATATTTTCTTTGGTGCCAGCCTGTATGCTACCGATCGTCAAGACCGCGCTGTCCAGCGGTGCCGTCTCACGCGAAACAATCGTCTGCAGACGCACCGCGGTATAGGCGGCCATCATCACCGGATCGATAGAGTTTTGCGGCATCGAGCCATGCGCCCCGCGGCCTGTAAACTTGACATGCATACTATCACCGGCAGTCAAGACCGCTCCGGCGCGATAACTCACCGTGCCAGCCTTACCGACCATGACATGTTGGCCCAAGATAATATCGGGTTTGGGAAAAGACGCATCCATGTCATCCAGCATGGCTAGCGCCCCTTTACCAACCTCCTCACTCGGCTGAAAGACTATCATTAACGTTCCTTGCCAAAGATCTTTATGGGCAGCGAATATCTCAGCCGCCCCAATCATCCAGCTGACATGCATATCATGACCGCACATATGTGATACCGGAACGGTTTCCCCGTCATCATTGGTCGCCGTTTTTGTACTGGCATAATCCAGACCGGTTTTCTCGGCCATCGGCAACGCATCCATATCGGCCCGCAACATCACGGTTTTGCCTTTGCCGTTTTTCAGTATACCGACAACTCCGGTCACACCGATCTTTTCAGAAACTTCAAAGCCGAGTTTGTTAAGATGTTCGGCTGCAATACCGGCAGTCCGAAATTCCTGCATGGATAGTTCGGGATGTTGGTGAAGGTCTTTATATAATGCTGTCAGCGGTGCCACCAGAGCGTCAATTGCTGGTTCCAATTGTTTCATTGCTGAATTGAGCGACGTGGCCATGGGCTTTCTCCAAAAAGGTGATGGGGCCACCATGATAGCAAATTGCATTCAACCGTCTATCGCTGGATTGTCATCTCACCCAAAGTTGTTTGGACTGTCATATTGAAGCGCTAGAGCGCTTTTCGACCTGATGCTATCCGGCCGGCGCGTCTGAAGCTTTTGATTTATCGCGCTATCTTATCCGATTGATCATTCACATCAATCGCGAGCCGCGCCAAGGAAAGCGAAAAGCGGATGGTATATTCGTTTGAGTTTTTCGATGAAGCAGATTGCAGCTTGATAAAGGCTGACCCTAGCATTCTTCGCCGAATTTATCATTGACCAAGGTTTCCAGAGCATCCAGAACATCACTTGCCTGCGGGCCGCTTGCCCGTACCACCACGCAGCAGCCCGGCGAGGCTGCCAACATCATCAAGCCCATAATCGATGTGCCACCGACTGTCTGGCCGTCTTTTTCCACCTCGACCACCGCATCAAAAGCATCGACGGTCTGGACGAATTTAGCCGAAGCGCGCGCATGCAGCCCGCGTTTGTTACAAATACCCAATCGACGGCTTAACATGCCACCCACCAACTGTTCAGCAAGTTCGCTCATTTATTCATCCGACAAGATCATACTTGGTACATTGATATATTTGCGGCCGGCATCTTGTGCGGCTTTCAATGCGTCAACCATGGAAATATCATTACACTGACGCACCGATGTCAGCTTGATCAACATCGGCAGATTAACACCCGCGATCACTTCGATACGTCCTTCCTTCATCACTGAAATGGCCATATTGGAAGGCGTTCCACCAAACATATCGGTGAGAATGATAACGCCATGCCCCTCATCAGCCGAAGCTACCGCCGCCAATATATCGTCGCGACGTTGATCCATGTCATCGTCCGGGCCGATGCACACAGTGGCAAATTTTTCTTGGGGTCCTACAACATGCTCTACAGCATGAAGAAATTCTTCGGCCAATCTGCCGTGCGTCACAAGCACGAGTCCGATCATTCAAAAAAGCTCCTGTCATCAACGACCCGACCGTCTTGAACCATGGCAGTCGGCAGCGGGTTCTCCATTGTGACAGGGCTTGTTGCCAGTGCCAAGAAAAATCTTTCATGTTTCATAAAAAAAAGCGTGCGCTCTCTGCAACTGTCACAATTCAGGCGGAATTTTGCCAGCGGGTCCTAAAACAGAACGCCTCGATGGCCTGACAAATGGCTGCGCTATCGGCGTTATTCAATCCCGGGAGCTTAAACAATGGCAGCTCGATGCCGCATAAGGTGATTTGCTCACCCGAGGGAAAGCGCTCATAGTCATCACCCAGAGCAACCACCATATCCAATGCAATCTGGTTTTGATGCTGTATCTGGAAAAGACCGGCACCGCGGATTTCCAAACCGCCGACCAAAGCAGGCGGACAAGCCGCAATCACCTTGTTATTTTCTGCACGCAACGCGGTATAGTCATCGCTGATAAGGCAAGCCTGCCTGCCCGACCAACCTGCACGCTCGATCAAGGACAGCGTGAGTGCGGACTTGCCTGTACCCGATGGCCCCGTTAACAACACACCCTTGTCGCCTAAGCGAAGGCAATTGGCGTGGATCGTTTCAAGAACTTGCTGCATTTCAGTGCCCCGTTATTTTTCAAGCGGCAGAACAATGGTAAAACGCGCGCCGCGCTTGGTTTGAGGGTCCTTTGCGGCATAGATATTTTCGGCGTTCAGCGTTCCGTTATGCGCTTCGATAATCTGCCGACTGATAGATAGCCCAAGACCGGAGTTCTGACCGAAAGATTCCGCACCGGGGCGATCGGTATAGAAGCGCTCAAAAATACGATCGATTTTTTCAGCGCGTATGCCTGGGCCGTTATCTTCGACCGTTAGGACCAGCTTGCTGCCGTCCGCTTTCATCGCAATACGGATCTCTCCGCCATCGACCGGAATGAAGGAACGGGCATTTTCGATCAAATTGGATATGACCTGCCCCAAGCGCAGATCATGTCCGGCAACGCGATAGGATTTACCGCCGGTGCGCGGTGCAATATCCAACTCGATATTGGCCGTGACTTTGTTTCGCCGCACCTCACGTGCAGCACGCACAATGCTTTCCAAGAGGGCTGTCATATCAACAGTCGCAGCCGTTTCACGGGCCAGTTCCGCGTCCAGACGGGAAGCATCGGAAATGTCGGTAATCAACCGGTCGAGACGGCGCACATCGTGCTGGATGATTTCGAACAATCGCACACGTGATTCATCATTTTTTGCCAATGGCAATGTCTCCACCGCACTGCGCAGTGACGTCAAAGGATTTTTCAACTCGTGACTGACATCGGCAGCAAAGCGTTCAATCGCCTCGATGCGGGCATAAAGTGCATCTGTCATATCGCGGATCGAGGTGGACAAATGTCCCACTTCATCCTGCCGCTCCGAGAAATCCGGTATTTCCACGCGTTTATTGTTGCCATGGCGTACACGATCGGCCGCAGCGGAAAGTTTGCGCAACGGATTGGCGATCGTGTAGGCCAAAAACAGCGACAAAACCAAAAGCACCGCAGCAACAACGGCAAACACCTTGAAAATGGCCAACCGCTCAGCCCGCACAATATCGTCAATATCAGACCCGACGGTCGAAAGCAGCAAAACGCCGACAACAGCATGATAACGCTGCACCGGCACAGCAACGGAAACGATAAGTTCCCCCTGTTTGTTACGACGCTGCGCAGTCGCCGACAGCCCGTTAATGGCTTTGATCACTTCGGGATAAACAGCACCATTGCCACCCGGCTGATCCTTATCAAGCACAATATCGCTGCCGTAAATCGTATTGGAAAGCCAATACCGCAAGCGCTCTAAAATACCGGGCTGGTCTTCTGCTATCGGCGGCAGATTGTAACTCAATACCTGCCCGCTCGAATAGAGAACGCGCGAATCAAGAAGCAAATTGGCATCGCGGTCATAAATACGTGCGCGGGTCGTGAGCGGCGAAATGATATTGCGCAGTAATGGTGCCACACGCTCGGGATTGATGGGAAAGTCCCAATTGTCGGTGGATTCCGGCTTGGGCGTGATGCTTTGCCCCGCCTGCAATTCCATCAATTTTTCCGGATCAATCAAGATGGAATTGGTATCCACCGTAGCAGAAGCCGCGATGGCACCGGCAATAATCTTGCCCTGTGTGCGCAGGGCTTCAATTTTTGCATCGATCAACCCATCGCGAAACTGGTTGAGATACATGATACCGGCAACCAAAACACACAAAGCTGCGAGGTTAAGAATAACAATGCGGCGTGTAAGGCTGGAAAAGAAAAGCTGCTCAAACAGACGATGCCCGCGCATGCGCAAACGCGCTGCCGTTGTCGGCCTGCGCGTCGGCTTTTTCGCATCCATCTTGGCATTTGCCTCGGTTTGAGCTTCCTGTGTGACCATCAGGGGCACATGGTTCCTTCTGTTGCTTCTTCAATGCTGGCCATCACGCGGATAGCCAGACAATAGGCACCATATATTTATCAGCACCTATGCCACGCGGATTTAAGCTTCGCGGAAGCGGTAGCCAACACCATAAAGCGTTTCGATCATTTCAAAATCATCATCGACCTGCTTGAATTTTTTCCGCAGCCGCTTGATATGGCTGTCAATGGTACGATCATCGACATAGACCTGATCATCGTAGGCAGCATCCATAAGAGCATCACGGCTTTTCACCACACCGGGGCGTTGTGCCAATGCATGCAGGATCAAAAATTCGGTTACTGTCAGGATGACGGGCTCGCCTTTCCACGTACATGTGTGGCGCTCCTGATCCATAACAAGGTTTCCACGCTCGAGCGAAGATGACGTCTGCGCTCCCGCCTTGACCGGTTCTCCACGGGCAGCGGCACGCCGCAGCACTGCCTTGACACGCTCGACCAGAAGACGTTGGGAAAACGGCTTGGTGATGAAATCGTCAGCACCCATTTTCAAGCCGAACAACTCATCTATTTCGTCATCTTTCGAGGTGAGGAAAATCACCGGCAGATCAGACTTCTGACGCAAACGACGCAGCAATTCCATACCGTCCATCCGCGGCATCTTGATGTCGAAAATGGCAAGATTGGGCGCGCGTGCTGTCAGCCCTTCCAGCGCAGAGGCGCCATCTGTATATGTCTCGACACGATAGCCTTCCGACTCGAGGGCAATCGACACCGATGTCAGAATGTTGCGATCGTCATCGACAAGTGCAATCGTCTGCGTGGTCGTTGCAATATCTTTCATATTCTTGCCCTTTCTGTCGGCCTAACCGCCGCTCGGCCTTTTGTCTTTGTGCAGCCATTATATGGTTGAACCGTCGGTGTTTTGCAAAACAAATGTGGTACAAATTGTGGCAAAGGCAATAAAACCCGCTGTTTCCATAATAAATAACACCGCTTGGCCATCGTTTATCAAACGCAGCGCGGTATGGTTTTGGCCCCTTTCCACAGAATTTAAAAAAATTAAATTTTCTTTAAATCGATTAAATATTTGAAACTGCATGGATTTTCTGCTTGTGAAGTCACGACCGTCCGTTTCATACGGGCAAAATCCTTGTTTCATAAGCAATATGCGGAGATATTATGAAAGAGATTGGCACCTTTAACCCGGCAGCATCGTTGACAACTTCAGGTTTGAAAGACCTCGGCAATGTCTATTACAACCTGACACCGGCATTGCTCTATGAAGAAGCGATCCGTCGTGACGAGGCAAAACTGACGGCACAGGGTGCTCTCGTGGCCTATACCGGACAACACACGGGCCGTTCTGCACAGGACAAATATGTCGTGCGCACGGCCGAGACAGAACCGCATGTCTGGTGGGACAACAATAAGCCGATGAGTCAGGAGCACTTCGATGTGCTTTACGCCGATTTCATCGAGCACGCCAAAGGCCGCGACATGTTCGTGGAGGATCTGGTTGGCGGTGCCGACAGTGCGAATTCCATTCGCGCCCGCGTTGCGTCGGAATATGCGTGGCACGCCCTCTTCATTCGCAATCTGTTGATCCGGCCTGAGGAAAAGGCATTGGCCGGTTATCTGCCGCAAATGACGATTATCAATCTGCCGTCGTTCCGTGCCGATCCCAAGCGTCATGGCTGCCGTTCTGAAACGGTTATTGCCTGCGACCTGACACGCCTTATCGTGTTGATCGGCGGCACCTCCTATGCTGGCGAAATGAAAAAGTCGGTCTTCACGGCATTAAACTATATCCTGCCTGCCAAGGGCGTGATGCCGATGCATTGTTCGGCCAATGAAGGGCCGAAGGGTGACACGGCAATCTTTTTCGGTCTTTCCGGCACCGGCAAAACAACCCTTTCTGCCGATCCGAGCCGTACATTGATTGGCGATGATGAACATGGTTGGGGCAAGGACGGCGTATTCAATTTCGAAGGCGGCTGTTATGCCAAAGCTATCCGCCTTTCAGCCGAAGCAGAGCCTGAAATCTATGCAACAACCCAGCGTTTTGGCACTGTGCTTGAAAATGTGGTGCTTGATGCAGCCCGCCAACCCGATTTTGACGATGGTTCGTTGACGGAAAATACCCGCGCTGCCTATCCGCTCGATTTCATTCCCAATGCCAGCGCCACCGGTAAAGGCAACCAGCCGAAAAATGTTATCATGCTGACAGCCGATGCTTTTGGTGTTCTGCCTCCCATTTCCAAATTGACACCGGCGCAGGCAATGTACCACTTCCTGTCAGGCTACACGGCCAAGGTTGCCGGCACCGAAAAAGGCGTGACCGAGCCGGAAGCAACATTTTCAACCTGTTTTGGTGCTCCTTTCATGCCGCGCCACCCTTCGGAATACGGCAATTTGCTGCGTGAATTGATCGCTGAACATAAGGTCGATTGCTGGTTGGTCAACACCGGTTGGACCGGCGGCGCCTATGGCGTTGGCAGCCGTATGCCGATCAAGGCCACCCGTGCATTGCTGACAGCGGCGTTAGACGGTTCGCTTAAGAATGTCGAATTCCGTAAGGATGAAAACTTCGGCTTCATGGTGCCAAAGGCTGTACCCGGCGTTGATACCGGCATTCTCGATCCACGTTCCACATGGAAAGATCAGGCAGCCTATGACGCACAGGCGAAAAAGCTTGCGGGCATGTTTATCAAAAACTTCGAGAAATTTGCCGCCCATGTCGATGATGCCGTAAAGAATGCAGCGCCAAACGCTTGAAAATAAGACGATCGTCTAAAAAAAGCCCGGCTGTTTCAGTCGGGCTTTTTTATTGGCGTGTATTCGTTATAATCACAGTATGAGTGAAACAAGCCGCAGCATCTTCATTAACGCAACAATCCGGATCCGTGAAAGCGATCTGGAAGAAAGCTTCATTCGAGCCAGCGGCCCAGGCGGACAAAATGTTAACAAGGTTGCAACCGCTGTCCAATTGCGGTTTCTTGCTTATCGGGCAAGTTTGCCGCACGATGTCTATCATCGTCTGATCAAACTCGCAGGCCAGCGCGCCACGAAAGAGGGGGAAATTCTCATCGAGGCTTCACGCTTCCGATTACAGGAGCGCAATCGTCAAGATGCGCGTGACCGGCTTGTGGCCCTGATCACCAAGGCGGCAGAACCGCCGCCGCCGCCACGCAAGAAAACGCGCCCCACCAAAGGCTCGGTCGAACGACGGTTGAAAGCAAAAACCAGCCGATCCGGCATAAAAAAAATGCGCGGAAAAATATCGGAGGATTGAAAGTTCAGATTGCGCCCTATGTTTCTTTACAGCGAGGGACACAATGTCCCTGTCATATAGCAACCGTTAAGCTTTAAGGGCAGCACGGTGATATTTCCTGAAAGGAGAATGGAATGGGACTTTTTAGCTTTGTAAAATCTGTCGGTGAAAAGCTTGGAATCGGCGATCATGAGCCCAAGGCTCAGAACATCAAATCTGCACTCGACAATTTCAATCTCGGCACCGACAAGGTAGACGTCAAGGTTGAAAATGGTAAAGCCGTTTTGACCGGCGAAGTCAAAGATCAGGAAACGCTTGAAAAAGCTGTTCTGGCAGTTGGCAACTCATTGGGTATCGAATCTGTCGATACAGACCAGCTTCAGGTGGCCAACGCAGGTGCGGGCAAAGAACCGCGTTTTTACGAGGTCAAAAAAGGTGACAATCTTTGGAAAATTTCTGAAGAGGTCTATGGTAAAGGCCATGGCGATAAAAACAAAGTCATTTTTGAAGCCAACAAACCAATGTTGACCTCGCCCGATAAAATCTACCCCGGTCAGCTTTTGCGTATTCCTGAACTTGATCAGGCTTAAAGTTTCTGACACGCTTTTTGCACCTGGTGAAAAGCGTTTTTGATCGAAACTTCTTGCGGCGGGTCTCCCGCCGCTTTATTTTTAACCGATGAAACTTCACGGCTTTGATTATTTTCCAGATTATTTCGACCGGACCGCACAGGAGGCGCTTCTTCATGAGGTAAGACAGGTGGCGGCTAAAGCGCCGCTTTTTGTGCCAATCATGCCCAATACAGGCAAGGCAATGAGCGTGCGGCAAACCAATTGCGGAAAACTTGGCTGGGTAACAGACAAAGAGCGCGGTTATCGCTATCAAGCACACCATCCGGTGACAAAGCAGGTTTGGCCCGATATTCCAGAGCAATTGCTTGATCTTTGGGAAACACTTTCGGGGTTTTCTGCGCCGCCCGAAGCTTGTCTTATCAATTTTTATGCCCCCGATGCGCGAATGGGCATGCATCAAGACAAAGATGAAAACGCCCTTGAAGCGCCTGTCATATCGATCTCGCTCGGTGATTCCTGCCTTTTTCGTATGGGGTCCACGACCCGTGGTGGCAAAACCCATTCTATCCGTTTGAATAGCGGCGATGTGATCATGTTTGGCGGCGCTACCAGACTGGCTTATCACGGAGTAGACCGTATCTACCCGGATACGTCGACACTGCTTAAAACGCCAGGGCGCATAAACCTGACGCTTCGCCGTGTGACACCGCAATAAAGCGGTTCCCGATTGACGTGAATCAGCAACCGGATAAGATACCGCGACAAATCAAAAGCTTGAGACGCGCCAGCCGGATAGCATCGGTCGAAAAGCGCCCTAAACAAACAATTTTTGCAACCTATCCCGTTTTGCTATGGATCGCCAGCAGCGTACATAGAGAGCGTCTGCACGTTTAACATCACTCTCGAATGCATGTTTCTTGTCCGGCAGACACGGCAGAGATAGGCAATTTGATTCACTGCCTATCGTCATTTTTGAACATGAGATATTGCGAAAAAGCTTTAGTGCTGGTGCTCAGCGCCGCTATTGCTGTTTTCACCGGGACTTTTTACACCCATCGCATCGACGGCAAAATTGACATCTACGCTGCCTGCCTTTTCAAAATTCAACTTGCCAGTAACCTTGTCGCCCTTTTTCAAGGTCTTGGTGATATCCATAAACATGACATGGTAACCACCGGGCTTGAACTCGATTTCACCGCCGGCGGGAATGACGATGCCTTCGGGCTGATGACGCATCTTCATCACGCCATCCGTCACTTCCATAGAATGGATCTCTGCCTTATCAGAAAGTTCAGAGGAAACGGAAACTAGACGATCTGGTGTTTTGCCGTGATTGATGATCTTGAAATAGCCGCCTGCCACCTTTGCGCCATTCGGCGTGGCACGTGACCAAGGGTGGATGATTTCAAGGTCACCAACCTTGTATTCATGGGCGGATAGATTCGAAAATGTTGCTGAAAATGCCAGCGACAGGACAGCAATGAAAGTAGAAAAAAGCAATTTCAAACCAGTGCTTTGCTTAGGAATAATATAAGACATTGGAAACTCCATGATGTTTGGCATGTCAACATGCCGGTCTTTTCATATTTTGGACTGCTGATATGCCACCAGGCGATAGGCAGCAATGTTAAAACGGTGAAAACATCATGGGATTTGGCGGAGCACGGGCTTCATGGCTTAGGCGATAAACCAGATGGGGCGATGAAACCGCTTGCATGAGTGGCAGCGCTTCGCTTGACCGCATATGCAAACTTAAAAATAAATCCGGCGGATTGAAATGGGTTCCAGCGGCCGTCAATATACATCCGCTCAAGCAACAGGCTGGAGCGCTTTGGTGTTCTGCGCCGCCGCCAACGGTATCGGAACCACAAATAACACTGCCATAGGCATCCAGCTTCGGCGTAATGGCTGGCAAGCCTGCTTTCGCCATCACCATTGATTGCATAAACACCGCAAAGGCCAGCAACAGGCTTGCCAATAAACGATTGATGGTTTGCAACCGGTCGTATGTCATTTTAGCTGTCGAACAAACCTCAAAAAGCTGTAAACGTCAGTGTTGTCAACGAACGGGTAATGCCGGGAATATCAAGCACGTTATCATTGATAAATTTACCGATATCCTTGCCCTCTTCGATATAGATTTTCGCCAGCAACTCGAATTCGCCGCTGGTTGAATAGAGTTCGGAAACGATCTCGCGCTGATAAAGCACATCGGCTACAGTATAGGTGGTGCCCGGGGCACATTGCAACTGGATGAAGATCGGTTTCATGCTATTTCTCCTTGTGCTTCACAAAACACATGAAACGAAAAAGAAATCAACATCCTTTCTTGCACTCAAGGCCGATCGCGTTATTATGCCGCCATGCTTGAAATGATGGATTCTAAAAAAATAACACGCAGGCTGCCTGCTCTATTGGCGGTCTTTTGCATGATAAACGGTTATACAGCTTTCGGCGCCTATGCCATGAACCCGGTGGAAAAACGCCAGCTGGAAGAGCTTGATCCTCAGACACGCCTTGAACAGCGTTGTGACATTGAAGCCATGGAACGGCTGAACAAAGACACGAAATGGTCGCCCGATAAGGTGCTGGCCTATGCGTATGGTGATCCGAAAACAACCGAACACCGCATTCAGGCGAAGGGTGCCGCTTTTCGTGCCAAAGGGCAATGGTACCATTTAAGCTATGATTGTACGGCGCAAGCCGACCATATGACCATTGCGTCCTTCAACTATAAAATCGGAAAACTCATTCCGCGTGATCATTGGGACAAGCACTATCTCGTGCCGTAAGTTTGGTTTTCCGTAGCTGCAATGTCAGAATAAGGGCGATGAACGCACAGATGAAAACCGTCCCTGCAAGCTGCTGCTCTCGACCAGCAATGGCCAATCCACAGGCAATCACCATATAGTAAAAAAGCCCCAAAACTGCGGCAGCCACGCCGTAGTGTTGACGATAGGATGTCAACGCTGCCGCTAGAAGTGCCGGTATGGCAACGCCATAGGCAAAACTTAGAAAAAAGCATGATAAAAGCACCGGCCAAACATTTGTGCCACCGGAAAACAGCCCGGCACTGACCATAGCGAAACCTATCGCAACTAGGAGTTGGACAGCATGTGCAACGGACGCCTTGACCATTGCATGATTTAACCAAGCGCCCATGATACCGCCCGCCGCCAAACAAAGCCCGACAGCCCCATAGATATGATCGCCCAATGCCAATCGCGCAAAGTAAAAAGGAGCCAGCAGATAAAATCCATAAAGCATAATATTGAAAGCCGCGATTAGAATAGCTGAACGCCATATCGCCCAATCACGCAGCATGACCTGCAAAACAGGCCAAAGGGCGTGTGATTGGTTTGCTTTGGTGCGGGTCTCCTGCAAGATGAAACAACACGCCGTCAACAGGGTCGCAGCCATTCCTATCTGCACGATGAAAACCATATTGACCCCGCCCCATTGAAATGAAGCATGACCGGCATAAAGCCCGAGCAATGGGCTGAAAGACAGGGCTAAACCCATCACCGCAAAGGCTCGAGCAAGTTTTTCACCCCTATAGACATCGCGCATGATGGTTTGCGTTGCAACCGAGGCAACCGCTGCGCCAAAGGCAGACACAATGCGCGCCAATAGAAATACAGAAAAATCTTTGGCGAGCAATGCAACAACCGCACCTAAGACATAAACCGTAAGCCCAGCAAGCATCGTTTTGCGTCGCCCGAAACGATCACAGGCAATGCCGAAAAACACAACCCCAACCGCAAAGCCAAAAAAATATACCGACACGGTTTGCCCAGCAACCGCGGCTGAAATGTGAAACGTTCGGCTGATACCGATAAGCGCTGGACTGTAAAGCGTCTCTGAAATCTGCGGCATCATCATCAGGATAACCAAAAGCGGGAAAAAGGTCTTTTTCATCAGCTATGCGCCCTATTCTAAAGAAGTTGATTGGCTATAGCGCTTTGCAGGACGTTCCATTACAGCTATAAAGACAAAAAATATCAAAAAAGGGACTTGATTTGGCTATTCTCAAAGCGGATGACGCTTTCAATCCCGACTCTTTTGCCACACCTGTTATCGGCATAGCGGCTGTTTTGCAGCGCGGGCATCATGCCCCCATGCATCAACACAAAGCAGCGCAGCTGCTCTACGCGCCGAAAGGATGTATGCGGGTCACCTTTACAGACCGCTGGATGATCTTAACGCCAACCCAAGCTCTGTTAATACCCCCAGATGTTCCCCATCAGGTAAGCCTTTCGGGCAGCGTCGATTACCGCTCCATCTATTTTAAACCGCAGCTTCTAAACCTGTCCGGTCATGTTAAAGCATTGCGCGTGAAGGCCTTGATGCGCGCTCTGATCGAGCGTGTTGCTATCACATCGTTTAAGGCAGACCTACACCCGCAAGGTCACCTTGTCGGCTTGTTGCTGGAAGAAATACAGGCCTCCGGCACCCTGTTGCCCGCAATTGACTTGCCACACGACCAGCGCATTCTCGACAGCTTGGATGCCTATAAAGAGCATGACAATCTGCCGCCTTTGCTGTTGTTCGCAGCCCGTTGCAATCTCCATGCCAAAACCGTTTCGCGCATGTTTTTGCGTGAAACGGGTTTAACCTATCAGCAATGGGCGCAGCAATGGCGGTTTATCCGCGCCGTGGAATATCTGGCTGACGGTCTTTCCGTGCATCAGACCGCAATGGAACTGGATTTTGCAAGCGACAGCGCTTTTGTCAGCTTTTTTTGCCGCTATAGCGGCTTTACCCCCAAACAGTATCAAACCAATATGCATCAACCTTGAAACAAGCTACAAATTGATGCGCAACCGCTTCTGCATTTGCTGCAAATCTGAAATTGGTTTACTATAGGTTGTAGAGCGCATTTGGTTAGACATACGACATAACAGCGCCAATATCGAGACCGAGAGCGATAAACCGTCCGAATATCGCTTTAAAGCAATTCCCGAAAAGTGTGGAACGGTTTTCGGATAAGAATTACGGTCAAACAAAGATTGAGAGCAAATCGTTGGTTCAAAACCAAAAAGATTTGCTTCAATAAAAAGCCGGAAGGGATTTGCCATGATACCGCCCATTCCCGTGCATCTCTACGCAACAGTGGCTGCTGCCCAGCAAATGAACAGCCGCCGTGCCAAAGGGCTTGATGGCGATTCCTCTTCTGAAGATGCGGTGGAAACGTTCAATGCGGTTAATCCCAGCATGTCGTCGCAGGCCGAGAGCGGCGCGCGGCAGGTTGCCAACCGGTTTAAACCCGCCAACCAGCAAAAGAGCGCGGAAGAAATCGAGGATGAGGAAGAAAAGCTTCTGCGTCTTATTGCCGAGAAATTCGGTATTGAAAAGCCGGCAGGCTTTTCTCTGGCGCAAGCGGCCGCTTACCTGAAAGCGCACCTGTTTTCACCGGCAAACAATTTTGATATTGCGGCTATTGAGAAGGAATTCGGCCTCGATATCGTGGATGTCACATTGGCCGATTTTCTTGACGCCATGATAGATCCTGAAAGCGAAGCCGCCAAACGTGTCAGCCTATCCTTCGATGCTTTTTTGCAGCGTCAGGACGTAGCCGATCAACGCGCTCTTTTAAATTATCCCGACGCAACGGATGAAGAATTGGGGCTCTATTCCCCGTTCAAAACCTGAAGCGGCACACGGTTTTCTTCCACTCGACCACTTCAGCCTTTTCTAAACCGGATGCGGGCAGAACGTTCAATGGCGGCGACGGTCAAGTCATCAAGCTCCCAACGGTCACGCAATAATTGCAAGAATAACAGTTCTTCCTGTTTTACATCCAGATCGCTGGCCGCAACTTCTACAGCAAGCGCGTAGGCTGTATCACGCAATTTTTCCGGCAAAGCGGCGTGGGCAACATCCAATATCTGCTCGATACCGTCATTTTCTTCAAGATAGGTGTAGCATTCGGCAGCCAATGCATCGAGACGGTCAAAATCGAACCCGCGAAAGACCGGATAGTGCGAAACAATCTCGCTGATTGATTGCAATTCATCGGTGCTCATTGCCGCATCGGCGGCGGATGTCGTGACCATAATGTAAATCAGTGCTTCCTGAGCGGTCAGTTTTTCCATCATTTCCTCATAACCCGTTCGATATATCGGTTTTTTTGCCGCTTTTAACGTGCAATTATTGACGAATTGCTGCAACAGCCATAGAGCAATGTCATATACAAGTTAAGTTCAGGATAAAACCCATGACGATCAACAATTTCCACGCCCTCAATCTTACGCCCGAATTGATTGCGGCGGCAGGCCAGTCAAAAGCATGGCCGTTTGAAGAGGCAAGCAAAATTGTCAAACGTTATGAAAAAACCGGCTATCCCGAAACTGTGCTGTTTGAAACCGGCTACGGCCCTTCCGGCCTGCCACACATCGGCACCTTTGGCGAGGTTGCCCGCACCACCATGGTGCGTCATGCTTTTCATGTCTTGACGGAAAATAAGGTCAAAACCAAACTTCTCTGCTTTTCCGATGATATGGATGGCTTGCGCAAGGTACCG
The DNA here is from genome assembly GCF_054871565.1 of Bartonella sp. LJL80. Taxonomy (NCBI): domain Bacteria; kingdom Pseudomonadati; phylum Pseudomonadota; class Alphaproteobacteria; order Hyphomicrobiales; family Bartonellaceae; genus Bartonella; species Bartonella sp. LJL80. Next base: position 732,369 of record NZ_JBTXLM010000001.1, on the reverse strand, counting down.
GAAAATGTGCCCAACCGCGACATGATGGAAAGCTATATCGGCAAGCCGCTCACCCGCGTACCGGATCCGTTTTCGAACGAATATCCATCATTTGGTGCGGCCAATAATGCCCGGCTTCGCGCTTTTCTTGACCGTTTTGGTTTTGATTATGAATTTGCCAGCGCCACCGACTATTATACATCCGGCCGTTTTGATGAAACATTGCTGAAAATGCTTGCCGCCTACGACAAGGTGATGGCGATTATTCTGCCAACCTTGGGCGAAGAACGACGCGCCACCTATTCGCCATTTTTGCCGATTTCACCGGTTTCTGGCAAAGTGTTGCAAGTGCCGATGATTGCCCGCAACGTGGAAAAAGGTACGATCACCTATATTGAACCGGAAACCGGCGAGACGATTGAAACCGAAGTCACTGGCGGCAAAGTCAAGTGTCAATGGAAGGCCGACTGGGCCATGCGCTGGACAGCCCTTGGCATAGATTATGAAATGGCCGGAAAAGACCTGATCGACTCGGTCACCCTTTCATCGAAAATCTGTAAAGCCCTTGGCGGTACTCCGCCAGAAGGTTTTAATTATGAATTGTTTCTTGATGATAAGGGCCAGAAAATTTCCAAATCCAAGGGCAATGGCCTCACCATTGACGACTGGCTGACCTATGCGCCAACCAGCAGCCTTGGCCTTTACATGTATCAAAAGCCAAAAACCGCCAAGCGGCTTTATTTTGATGTCATTCCCAAAGCAGTGGATGAATATTACACCTATCTTTCCGCCTATACGCGGCAGGAATGGAAAGACCGGTTGAACAACCCTGTCTGGCACATGCACAATGGCAACCCGCCGCAGATCGATCTGCCGGTGCCTTTTGCCATGTTGCTCAACCTTGTCAGCGCATCCAATGCTGAAAATGCCGATGTTTTGTGGGGCTTTATCTCGCGCTATGCCGATGGTGCAAACGCTCAGACCCACCCAGAGCTGGACAGTCTTGTCGGCTTTGCCATTCATTATTTTAACGACTTTGTTAAACCAACGAAAAAATTCCGTCCTGCCGACGACATCGAACAAAAAGTGCTGGCCGAAATTGATGCGAAATTGGCAAACCTGCCCGACAATGCCGATGGCAATACCATTCAAAATGCGCTGCTTGATGTCGCCCGTGTGACAGAGCGTTATCAGGACCACACCAAGAAAAGCCCCGAAGGCGGCCCCGGCGTTTCGGTATCATTCTTCCAGATGCTTTATGAAGTGCTGATCGGCCAGGAACGCGGTCCACGCTTCGGCTCCTTCGTCGCCCTCTATGGCATCAACGAAACAAGACAACTTATCGCCGATGCGCTTGCGGGCAAACTCGGTGCCAACACCTGACGTCTCTGGTGGACTTTGGGGGTTATCACCCCCAATCCCCGATCTGGGAGAGAACTCCCAGACCCTCCTTTTCTTTTAATTATTTTTCCAAAGAAAAGAGAGAGGGGCATCAGAGCCATTTTTGAAACCAATACCACCCCTCTCTCTTCTCTTTGGAACGATGACCAGAAAAAGAAGGGGTTTGGGGAATTCATTCCCCAAATGGGGACCGGGGCAATAGCCCCGTAAGCCAATAGGAGACGATCATGAGTGAGGCACAAGAGGTAGCGCGGCGCCGGACGTTTGCGATTATTGCGCACCCGGATGCTGGTAAGACGACTTTGACGGAAAAGCTGCTTTTATTTGGCGGTGCCATTCAGCTTGCGGGCGAAGTCAAGGCCAAGAAAGATCGCATTCAAACGCGTTCGGACTGGATGAATATTGAACGCGACCGCGGTATTTCCGTGGTGACATCGGTGATGACCTTTGAATATGAGGATCACATCTTCAACCTGTTGGATACACCGGGCCACGAAGATTTTGCCGACGACACCTATCGCACGCTCACCGCAGTTGATAGTGCGGTAATGGTGCTGGATGGTGCGCGCGGTATCGAGCCTAGAACGTTGAAGCTTTTCGAAGTCTGCCGCATGCGTGACATTCCCATTGTTACCTTTGTCAACAAGATGGACCGTGAAGCGCGCGATCCGCTGGAGATCCTGGACGAAATTGAAGAAAAACTGGCGTTGGATACGGCACCGGTGACGTGGCCGATCGGTTCTGGCAAAAACTTTGCCGGCAGTTTTGACCTACACAATAACAAAGTGCGTCAAAAGGATGAAGAGGTCAAAGCTCGTCCGGTCAGCGGGCCGGAAGAGGCTGCACTGCTTCTACCGGAAAACGACCGCGCAGCCTTTATCGAAGGCGTGGAGCTGGCACGTGATGCTTGTAAAACATTTGACGTCAAAGCCTTCCGTGAAGGGCATATGACACCGGTCTATTTTGGCTCGGCCTTGCGTAATTATGGTGTGCGTGACCTGATTGACGCTTTGGTGGAATTTGGCCCCAGCCCGCGCGACCAAGTAGCCGATAGCAGAACGGTGGCGGCGACCGAACCGAAAATGACGGGCTTTGTGTTTAAAATTCAGGCCAATATGGACCCCAACCACCGCGACCGTATAGCATTTTTGCGGGTGTGCTCCGGCACGCTTTCACGCGGGATGAAAGCAAAATTGGTGCGTACCGGCAAGCCGATGACGTTGTCGGCACCGCAGTTTTTCTTTGCCCGTTCAAGACAGATTGCCGATGAAGCCTATGGCGGCGATGTCGTGGGCATTCCCAACCATGGAACTTTGCGCATTGGTGACACGTTGACGGAAGGTGAAGACATTCTGTTCAAAGGTGTGCCGAACTTTGCGCCGGAAATTTTGCGTCGTGTGCGTTTGGGCGACCCGATGAAGGCAAAAAAGTTGAAGGAAGCGCTTCAGCAAATGGCCGAAGAAGGCGTGGTGCAATTGTTTACGCCAGAAGACGGTTCGCCCGCTATTGTGGGTGTTATCGGTGCTTTGCAAATTGACGTTTTGACCGAACGTTTGAAGGTTGAGTATTCGCTGCCGGTTGGTTTTGAACCGGCGCGCTTTACGGTTTGTCGCTGGATTTCCGCTGATGACAAGGCGGATTTGGAAAAATTTGTTACCAGCCATCGCTCGGCCATTGCCCATGATTTGGATGGCGATCCGGTTTTCCTTGCAGAACACGGATTTTCGTTGAATTATGAGGCGGAACGCGCACCAAAGATTAAATTTGCCACCTTCAAGGATTATCAGGTGCGTAACGGATAAGAGAAATGATCATTGTAGAACGGGCCATTGCCAATAAAGCGGAAATTTGCCGGAATATCCTCAACGATATGGCGGTTGCTTGGCCCGGGCTTGATCGCAATAAAGATGCCGCCATCCAGGCTTTAATGGAACTGCCAATGTTCGCTGCCGATTTAAACGGCCGCGTCGCCGGCTTCGTCTGTTTACAGCAAATGGCGGCCAGCAGTTGGGCCGTCGTGTTCGTCGGCGTGTTGCGCAGCCACCAGCGCCAAGGGGCAGGACGCGCTTTGCTGCGCAAGGCGGAAGAATTTTGCGGAAACCAAAAAGCATCCTTTCTGACCGCTAAAACGGTCGCCGAAAGCGATCATGACCGCGATTTTGGCGGCGCCAGGCAGTTTTTTGCGCGCGTGGGATTTAGCGCCCTAGAGGTCATGCCACAAATATGGGGCAAGGATCTCCCTTGTCTTTATATGGTGAAAACCATCGAGCAGGAACGCGAACAGGGCGAATATACCTGGTATTAAGGGTCAAATGCAGGTTCTGTCGGGCGTATCTTCATCTCGTCATAAATGCGACTTTGCAGACGTGCCAATTGACGGATATTCTCTTCAGCAAAAGCCAGCATGGTGGGCGATAGACCCTCCATTTGAAAAAGCAAATGTATCTGTCTTTGGTGCGCTATAGGCTGTATTGGTGTCGTGTAAGGTATCTCGTCAAGCAATTCCGCCTTTTTGAAAAAGCTTCCTATATCCTGATCAAGAAAATCCAGCATCGAAAGTAGGCGGGAGAAAGAAACGCGGTTCAGGCCTTTTTCATATTTCTGGATTTGCTGGAATGTTACACCGACACCCTTTGCAAGCGCCATTTGTGTTACGGCTTTTTGCAACCGAAAATAGCGCAGCGTTGCGCCGATTTTAATATCAATCTGTTTTTCATGCTGGCGCAGCTGCTCCTCCATCAGCATATCGGCAGCCGGCTTTGAAACTGATGTATCCTCGACCATGTCTAGTCTCCCCGGCGGTTTCGTGCGTGCGTCCACGCAAATCATCCGTTTTAAGAAACCGGGAGTTGCAACAGCTATAACTAGTAATAGCCTCGGGCTTTTGGTTCGCGAGAACTTGGACATAACCCAAGCCCCCGGTCCAAAAACCGGATGGTCAACACTTCGAGCGGTCGACACACTACACTAGTTACGGGGTTGCAAACCCGATTCAGCCGCCGTCACGGCTGAACACAACGATAGTAGCAAGCCTATCAACTTTTGAAAAGAGAAAGTGTTTTGAAACTGTCCATGCGATGAACGGCGCAGCAACCTGATCGTTCCAAAAAATCTGCAATGCCGGGAGTTGCAACAGCTAATCTGTGAGTAGCCTCAGGCTTTTGGCTCGTGAGAGCTTGGACATGGCCGAAGCCCCCGGCGGCTAGTAGTATAGCAGGGGAGGCATTACCAACCAATAAAAAAGCGGCAGCCTTTTCAGACCACCGCCATCAACGTAAGGTGTGCATCCCCACATGTTGAACTGTATTTGAAACGATATTAAACCTTTATATCGTTCAATGCAACCTTCATGCCCCGTCTGGGCGATCCCAAAACCGCAAGGCGCAGCATTGCTTGAGGAAAGCCTGACTGGCATTTTTATCGTCTAGTTTGACAAATCCGTCATCCATTTTGCTATCAAGGCCGATGGATTGAAATAGGCCCATGGCAGCAGCGTGATAGCCGATAAACTTATAATGCGCATAAGCATCGTTAAGGAAATCGCGCAAGGCGGCGCTTTTGCCCAGTGTCTCTGTTTGATCTTCTGACACGAGAATAGCCACTGCATCAAATAAAACCGACTGGCCACCATCAATTTGGTACTGCGCTTCAATCCGTTTGCCTTGCGCGTCTTTGACACCACCCACCTTCAAAGCAATGCGCTCAACAGTGGCACCGGCTTTTGTAAATTCTGCCTCGAGAATTTTCAGATCATCCTGCTTGATGCCGTCACTGATAAAGATGCCAAGTTTTCTGCCTTTGAAACTTTGCGGTGTATTTTTCAAAATACTCAACGCATCGGATGCTTTGAGTGTAGTGTTGGCTTTGATTTTGGTTTCCGCCGCTTGCAGCTTTTCATCAATACCCAAGCTCTGGGCCACTTTGTTTGCCAGTTCTTCATCGATATTCATCAGTTGTGACACAACGCGTTTGCGAATTTGCGGAAACTCGCATTTGCTCAATTCAAATGTCAGCGCATTGGCGATATGTGTTTTTTCAACATCGGTCTGGCTAATATAGAATTGTCTTGCCTGCGAATAATGGTCGCCAAAGCTTTCGGCGCGCAGACGTGTTTTTTCACCTTCAACCTGACCACGGAAACTTGTGAAGCCCCTGGTCGGGCTTTCCCGCGGGCCAGCAATATCTTTGTCCCACCCATTCGGCTCGTAATTGGCGCGGCCTTTTGGATTGTGCATGGCCATATGGCCGTCCTGCTGGAAATTGTGGAAAGGACATTTGGGCGCGTTAATCGGAATATGGGTAAAGTTTGGCCCGCCCAAACGTTTCAACTGCGTATCGAGATAGGAGAAGTTGCGCCCCTGCAGCAACGGGTCATCGGTAAAATCAATTCCCGGCACGATGTTTTGGGTAAAAAACGCCACCTGCTCGGTTTCAGCAAAGAAGTTATCGGGCATTTTATTAAGCACCATACGGCCAACTATCTCGACTGGAAGCTGCTCTTCGGGAATGAGCTTTGTGGCATCAAGCACGTCAAAATCGAATTTATCCGCCCATTCCTGATCGAAAACCTGAACACCCAGCTCCCATTCTGGAAAATCTCCCTGTGAGATTGCATTCCACAAATCACGGCGGTGGAAGTCCGGATCAGCACCGTTGATTTTTACAGCTTCGTTCCAAACCACCGATTGAAGCCCGAGTTTGGGTTTCCAATGGAATTTGACGTAGGTTGACTTGCCGTCCTTATTGACAAAACGGAAGGTATGAACGCCGAACCCTTCCATAAATCGGAATGACCTTGGAATGGCGCGATCCGACATAATCCACATGATCATGTGCATGGATTCCGGCATCAGCGAAACAAAATCCCAGAAATTGTCATGGGCGCTTTGCGCCTGCGGAAAGTCTCTGTCCGGCTCCTGTTTGACCGCGTGTACCAGATCAGGAAATTTAATCGCGTCCTGAATGAAGAACACCGGCATATTATTGCCGACCAGATCCCAATTGCCTTCCTGTGTATAGAATTTAACAGCGAAGCCCCGCACATCGCGCGCCACATCGAAAGACCCCTTATTGCCGGCCACCGTTGAAAAGCGCACAAAGACCGGTGTTTTATCTCCCACGCGCTGGAAGATGTCGGCTTTGGTAATATCGCTTAATGATTTTGTGGTTTCGAAATAGCCATGTGCGCCGTAACCGCGTGCATGCACAACTCTTTCTGGAATGCGCTCATGGTCGAAGTGAAAAATCTTTTCGCGAAAATGGAAATCCTCAATCAATGCAGGACCGTTGATACCGGCCTTGAGGGTGTTTTGATCGTCACTGACGGCAACACCTTGCTGGGTGGTCAGTGTGGAATATCCCATGTCATCCGTCTGATGGATTTCCCCGCCTTTTCCCAATGTCTGAGATTTTGTGCTCTGTGTCGTCGTCATGATAAACTCCTTTTTATAGCTATCATAACTTTAAGTTAGGGCTGTCGGTTCCAATGAACAGCCCATCAACGGCCATCTTGCCTGACTGAGAGCAATTCCCGAAAAGTGTGATGCGCATCCGAAGGTGAATTGATTCACTGGATCAATTCTTTATCCTGCTCCTATCGGATAAGAATTGCTCTAGCTTTTTGTTTTGTCGCATTATTCAGATGCAAAAGTCGATTCAACTTTTGCTGAAAATGCTTTAGCTTTTTGTTTAGTCGCATTATCCTGACACAAAAGTCTGTCAACTTTTGTTGGAAATGCTCAGATTGACACAGTACCGCCGGTCTTTATGGCAGGCCAGATCAAGACAAGGCTTGAAACGCAAAAGGCGGCGGCCTTTTCAGACCACCGCCATCAACGTAAGGTGTGCATCCCCACTCGCTGATTTGAGATTATTCTACCGAACCTTTGATCCAGTCAGCCAAACGGCTTTTGGGTGCCGCACCGACCATATTGGATGTCACTTCACCATTTTTAAACATCAAAAGTGTCGGAATAGAACGAACGCCGAACTGGGTTGCCAATTCCGGGTTTTCATCGATATTGATTTTGGCGATTTTGATCTTGCCCTGCAATTCGGCGGCTATTTCATCGAGCGACGGTGCAATCATCTTGCACGGGCCACACCATTCAGCCCAGAAATCCACAACAACAGGTTCTGCCGACTGCAGCACATCGCTTTCAAAATTGCTCGTATCGACTTTCACAGTGCTCATTGATCTATCCTTCTTGATTCTTATTGGTTTGAATTTGGCGTGCCTGACCCATTCCGTCAAGGGCAAGCCTTTGCGTGTTTCACTCGGAATTCAAATTATTGTGCCCATGATACAGCATTGCGTCGAGTTTTTCAGCGTTTAATTCAAACACTTTCGGCCCATCGCTATAAATCAACAGGGTTTGCACGGTTTTTTGTGGGTGGATGGCTTTCAACAACCGCCGATATAGAGCCATTTGCAACATATAGCTTTGCGGGATGGTATCGGCACTTTGCGGTGCGCGACCGGTTTTAAAGTCGCCAAGCACAATGCTGTCCTGCCCCACATTCAGCCGGTCAATCTGGCCCGAAACCGCATGGTCTTTGCCGTTGATTTCGACCACGCCCATCAGCGACACTTCAGCACGGGCCTCAGCTGCAAAAAGTGGCTTTAAGCGTGCATCATCCATCAAATCAAAAGCACGCCGGATTGCATCCTGCCTTTCGTCCTCGCTCCAGTGGGCCGCAGTTTTGGCAAGATAGGCTTGGCCAAGCGGCCGACGCGCCGCCTCATCGCATTGCGGCAAATATTGCAGCAAAAGGTGAATGATGTTGCCGCGCTCGATCGCAAAGGATGCATTGGCGGTTTTCTCGCCGAGCACCGGTGAAACGCTTACAATATTTTCCAAGGCAGGGGCATCGCCATCAATCTCAAGCGAAGCGCCAGACGGCGTCAAGGGCTTGGGCAAATCCGCCTCTGGCGCCATGCGAATTTTCAAAAAATCAGGCAATGGCGGTTCGTTCAAGGAACGGTCATCCGTGTCGTCCACAATCTCGCGGGGTTTACGGCCAGGATCGGCGACATAGCGCCATGCCGCAATATCGTTTGAGGGGCCTTGTATTTCTTGCGAATGCGGCTTTATGGCCGCAGCCACCATTGGCGCCCAAGTGCCTTCGACCGCGTTTTTGCCGCGATAGCCACACACAATCAACCGATCCTCGGCGCGTGTCATGCCGACATAAAGCAAGCGCCGATATTCCTCTGCCGCCTTTTCTTTCAGCCCTTGAACGTAGGTTTCGCCCAGTATCGTTTTATAGTCTTTGGAAGGCTGCCAAAGGAAACCGTTTTGTGCGCCAAATTCAAGATGGATCAGTTTTGGTTCATGCTGCGCATTCCAGATGCGGCTGCCAGAATCCACCAAAAACACCACCGCCCCTTCCAGCCCCTTGGCGGCATGGACGGTCATGATACGCACCTCTTCGCGGTTCTGGTCAAGCTCACGTTTGATTTCCGGCTCGGCAGCGCTGATGGTTTCTAAAAACGCCTGCAAACCCGGCAAGCCGCTTTTTTGTATGGCCAAGGCATAGTCCATAAAGGCATCAAGAACATCACTTGCCTCTGTTCCAAGGCGCGCCAATATTTTGCTGCGCCCCGCATCTTCACTCAGAATATGGCTGTAAAATTCAAAAACCGGTGTTTTGTCGGCCAATGACCGATATTTTGAAATTGCCTGATAGGCGGCATCGAAACGTGTATTGTCCTGAGCCTTACGGCTTAAACTTTGCCAAAGAGAACCTTCACGCCCGACAGCCAAGCCATAAAGGTCATCCTCATCAAGCCCGAAGAGCGGACTTTTTAAAACCGAAGCCAGCGAAAGGTCATCTTGCGGCTGAAGGACAAAACGGGCAAGCGCCATAAGATCGCGCACCGCAATGTGGTTTGTCAGCTGCAAACGGTCGGCACCGGCCACCGGCACATCACGGTTTTTCAACGCCCGTGCCAAAGCAGGCACGAACTGGTCGCGTTTGCGCACCAGCACCATAATGTCACTGGCCTTCATCAGCCGACCTTTGCCGGCCAGCATTTCTCCATTTTTCAGCCAGCTGGCAATTTGATTGGCGATTTCTTCAGCCAAACGCACTGCGGGTGCATGAAGCTGATCCACCGGCAGGCGCCAATCGTCAGGCTCTTCCACCTGTTGGGGTGTCAGCATTTCCCAGATTACAACCTCGCCAGGGTCATTGACGCGAATGGGCTCATGCACGGTTTTAATATTTTCGGCTGAAAGACCTTTGTAGTTTTGCGGGCTTTCAAAAACGAGATCGACACTTTTCAACACATCGGCTGTGGAGCGAAATGAAAAGTCCAAGCGCAACCGGCGGAATGGTCGGGTGATCTGGTTTGCCGCTTTTTCGATGACGCGGCCATTGGCGTCAAAATCTTCCGGTACGGCACCTTGAAATGAATAGATCGACTGTTTTTCATCGCCAACAGCAAAGACTGTACGCTCGACATCGCGTTGGCCTTTACCGACAAAAAATTCCTGCGCCAGAAGTTGCACGATTTTCCACTGGGCAGGGCTTGTATCCTGCGCTTCATCCACCAGAATATGGTCAATACCGCGGTCAAGCTTATATTGCACCCATTGGCCCGCACCCTCGCGCTGCAACAGATTGAGCGAACGCTCGATCAGGTCATCGAAATCCAAAAGACCGTCGGCCTTCTTTAAAGTTTCATAGCGGCGTAAAAGTGCGTCACAAAGCCTGAAGGCCGCAAGATTGAGCGGAACAAGCCTTAACCGGCGGATCTTGTCCATCAGATTGAGCAGAATATCTTGCCGCCCGATAATGTCGGCTTCCAGCCAAGGCAGCTTTTCACGCAGCGCTTTCGATGTCATATGGGTGACCGAGCGGGGTTTGCCGCCAGTAAAATAGGCTTGTGAAACAGCTTCCAAAACCGCGCTAACATTTTTGGTTTCAGCAAGCGGGCGTAATCTTTCCACAAACTCGGCCGTGCGGCTATGGCCATGAGCCAGACATTGCTGCAAAATATCTGACGGCAGCAAGGCCGCCTCTAAAATTTGCTGCACCACTGTCTCGACACTATCTTGCGGGCCAATTTGCAATGCATCAGCCAGCAAAGCCTTGCCATTTTCCGCCGTTATAGCAGTCAAGAACGGTCTGAGTGCCTGCCGCTGGCCGATCGCCTCCGACAGCAGATTATCCAGCCCGCTTTCCCCGACGGTTTTAAGCACCTGCATGAAAGCGTCGTAGAGCTGCGGGTCAGCCTTGAGATAGGCTTTTTCCAAAACATATCGACGGGCATTTTGCAGCAATTCATCGCGATGCAGTTCGTCCATCAATTCAAAATGGCCGGCTATATTGGCCTCCAAAGGAAATTGGTGCAGCAACCCTTCACAAAAAGCATGGATGGTTTGGATTTTCAAACCACCCGGCGTTTCAAGCGCGCGGGCAAACAGACGCCGCGCCTCGGCGAGCCGTTTCGCATCCGGCCTTTTGCCTTCCAGCCGCAAAAGTTCCTGTGTCAGCTTTTGTTCGTCAAATTCAGTCCAGCCCGACAATGTGCGGAAAATACGCGTCTGCATCACCGCGGCTGCCGCTTTGGTATAAGTCAGGCATAAAATGCGGGCAGGCTCTGTGCCGTTGAGCAACAGCCGGATAACCCGTTCGGTCAGAACATGGGTTTTTCCTGAACCGGCATTGGCGGACACCCAGACACTGTTGCGTGGATGGGCCGCTTCGCTTTGGGCATCCAATGCCTTTTGCGGAATGATAAAAGCACTCATTCTTCACCTGCCGCATCGCTGCCTGCCGACCATTCCAGCACCCGCGCCAGATGGTCATAATCGCCCTCATAATTGGCCAAAGGCGGCATTGCACGCGAAAGATAGCCTTGGGCCGAATTTTCATAGAAAGCCACAAGCTCGCCGAGCCTTGTCCACGCCTCTTCGGCAAGTTCCACCGCACTTTTTCCTGCGGCCTCGCAAATACGCTGTTCCTGCACTTCGCCTTTGGCGTTCAAACGGATGTAGAGCAATTCTGCCGGCGTCATATCCTGACATTCTTCAAATGCATTGCGCCGCAACAGTGCAGCCTCCAAGGCCAATTGCGGTGCCATCAACGTTGCCGCCTGTTTGACCGATGGGCTGGTGCCGGTTTTGAAATCGAGAATTTCGGCGTGGTTGCCTGCAAGCACGTCAATGCGGTCGGCGCGGCCGGAAAGCGTCACACCGGTTTTGCAAATTTCGGTTGGGCGAGCAGATATTTCCACCAAACGCTGCCGCTGCAAAAGGCCGTTTTCCCATTCGATAATCGCCGGAGCAAGAATTTCAAAACGCGGCCACCAGACCGCTTCCACATCAAGCGGCAGTTGCAATTTATCAAACTCGGCCCGTGCCAGTGCCAGAAATTTTTCCAACGCGTCGGGTGCGGCAGCATCAATGCCCTGTTCGACAAAGCCTGCCACAATGGCATGGTAAAGCGTGCCACGCTCTGCAACCGATGGGTCATGGATGAGATCTTCCAGCGGTTTGAGCCTTAGAATCTTTTTGGCATAAATAGCGTAAGGGTCGCGGCGCAGGGTTTCAATTTCCGTGACTGAAAAGCGTTTTGGCCGCACATTCAAAGGCGGTTTAGGGCAAGGCTGTGCAACAAAGGCCACGTTTTTGGCGCGGTCGAGCGCGCGCGCCCAATGGACAAAAACATGTCCGCGATTGCGCATGTTCCGGCTGACCTGTTGACCTGCGACAGTTTCCAAACGCTGCAGCCAGCGCGACGGTACCGATGGTGCGTTATCGGCCCGCAATGCGCGGCTCAGCACCACTTTATCCATCCCCATGGCCAACTGGAAGTCATGGGCGGCAAGCCCGGTACGCCGCTCGGGCGGGTCTAGCGTCAGGGTCATTTTCATCGGTCGCGACATGAACGGGTCGTTGCGGGTTTTGGCTGGCCAGGAACCTTCATTGAGGCCGCCGATAACCATCGTATCCACCGTTTGCAAACGTGATTCCAATGCACCCCAAATAAACAGGCGCGGGTGTCCCCCTGCCGCCGGACTGACAGAACGTGCTGCCATCAAGGCCTGCAAAATCGAAGGCCATTCGGAAATATCGAAGGTAAGCCCTGATTGGTCGGCAACAAGATCGCGGAAGAAATTGGCAATGGCTTTTCCCGCTTCACCGTCGTAGAGACGGGCAAGTGAGCCGTTTTCATCCCGTCCGAAAGCTTCAAAGACCTGTGCCGTGGCGGTGGCTGCCAGTTCCAGCGAAACAGGCTCACTCTTTTCCATCAATACCACGAGTGGTGCAACCGCTTGCTTCAGGCGGGCAGCCAGATCACGCGCATTGGCAATCATCTTCTGGTCGATGTCGTCCCGCATATTTTGCGCCGTTGTCAATGCCATGATCCGCGCTTCAACAAAACGGTCACAGGCAGAAAGGCTGACCCTGCCCGTACCGCCACGAAGGGCGAAGAGTTCGAAATCTTCAGCCCATTGCCGCAACCGCCCGCGTGACATATCAAGCGAGGTTAAAGGATGTTTCAACAATGACAGGAAGGCCACCGGATCACCGGGATGGAAAAGGCTTTCGAGAAACAAGCGTAGAAGTGTTGCCGGCAAAGCTTCCGATAAGGGTATGCCGCCGGAATCATTGGCATCAATGCCAAACCGGTTCAATTCCGCCACCACCCGGCGGGCGAGATTACGGTCGCCGGTAACCAGAGCCGCCGTTTTTTTCGGCGATTCAATGGCATGGCGCAACGCCACGGCGATGGCAACGGCCTCTTCACGCTCATTCGCAGCTTCAATCAGCGCAATATCGTTGAAGACTTCCGTAAAACCGTCACGCGGCAAATCGGCCCAAAATTCCGTTGTATCGGCAGGCCTTAGCGCTTCCGACACAATTTTCGCCCGTATTTTTTTTGCGGCTGAAAGCGTCCCTATTTCTTGCACATCATCGCGCGCAACCTGCAACCGCACAAGCAGTTTTTTCAAGCTATATTGCGGATGGCCAAAAATCGAAGCATCCTGTTCGGTATTGTCCAAAGCCTTCCATTGGGCGTCATCCATGTTGAGATCAAGCCCCGGCAAAACGACCGCGCCTTTGGGCAGCCGGCAGATAACCTTGAGCAAATCCGCCACAGCCGGAATAGAACCGGTGGAACCGGCGGCCAATATCGGCCGGTTTGGCCGTGTGCGCGACAGACGTTCCGCTTCGGCTTTGACCGCATGATTGCGCCATTCGGCCGGATTAGCTAAGTTTCTATCCTGTAGGATTTTCGGCCAGCTTTTCGTGACAATGTCGAGGAAATCCAGTGTTACCTGCCACCATTCCGCAACCATATCGGGTGCGATCTCGCCCAATTTCGACCAATCGGCGGCTTCGGTTTCAACCTCGTCCATCAAACGCGCAAGGTCTTGCGCTAGCCAGATTGCATCGGCCGTATTGGCTGGTATGAGAACATCCTCGCTGCCAAACATTGCCCGCACATGTGTCGGTAAGTTTTCCCGCCATGGACGGATCAAACGGGCCAACAGGGCCAGACGCTCGATATCACCGATCTTCGGGGTGAGGCTAAGCGCTTCTACACCGCTATCAAGAAAAAACGCCGCATCCTCATCCACATCGCCAAGCGGGCGGATAGTGGGCAGAAAACTGGATTGCCGAGCGCTCATCTCCACAAAACATGAGCGTAAGGCGCGGGCCGCACGCCGTGTCGGCACGTAAATCAATGTATCTGCCAGTGCGGCTTGCACATCGCCGTTTTGCACATAATCTTTTATGAGACTGCCTGACAGTAGGGCATCGACGAAGGTGGGCAAAAACGCACAACCGGAACTGATGGAAAACAGATTGGCTTTTTCAATCAAGCGCCTTCACCCCGTTTTTCCAATAGTTCTTCCACTGTTGCGATCATGTCGACAGTGCCCACTGTATACCAGTTTCCTTCGAGCGGAAAACCGAAAAGCCTGCCCTTCTCGATTGACTGATCGAAATAGTGATTAAGCGAATGCGGCGTTACGGGCGCAGCTGCAAAAATGGCGGGCCGCACAAGGATAGCCCCGCCATAGATCACGGCTTCCTGCATGTTTTCAGGGGCACGGGAAAGTTTTCCATCCTCCCCAACAAGGAAATCACCGCGCTCCGGCCCTGCAGCCTGATCGCGTCGAACGGTCAAAAGCAACATATCCATTTTATCGTCGTCAAAATGACGGGCCATTGCGGCCAGAGTGGCTGCGCCATGATCCACCCAGAATGTATCGGCATTGAGGATAAAAAACGGATGAGATCCCAGATGCGGCAAAGCCTTGACCACGCCACCGGCGGAATCCAGCAGTTCTGCCCGCTCGTTTGATATGATGATATGCGGGCTTTTGCGGGCTTCGAGATAGTCTTCAATCTGGCTGCCGAGATGGTGGACGTTTACCACCGCCTCATCAATACCGGCTTTTTGCAATTGGTCGAGCGTGCGGTCAAGCAACGTGCGACCGGCAATTTTGACCAATGGCTTGGGCGTTTTCAGTGTTAATGGCCGCATGCGGGTGCCAAGACCGGCTGCCAGCACCATGGCTTTTTGTATATCGGGCCGCTCAATCATGGATGAACCCGGCTTTCAGATAGAAGGCTTTGAGATCGACAAGAGCCGTATGGGCCAGATTGCGGATGAGATAATCCTGACAATGGGGCAAATATTTGAGATAGGCAGGCTTGCCATCGCGCCGGTCAAGGCGCACAAAAATACCGAGTATTTTTGATATGCGCTGTGCGCCGGCTATCGCATAAGCTTTACGAAATTCAACTTCATCAAAGGGGCGGCGTGCTTCACGACGTGCGACACAATAAGCATCGACAATCTGCGTTTCCAATTCTCTTGAAATGGGTACACGCGCATCTTGCGCCAGTGAAACAAGGTCATAGGCCGTGGGGCCGATCTGCCCATCCTGAAAATCAATCAAACCAAGACGGTCAAAACCGGTTTCATTTGCCCGCCAGATAATATTAGGCGAATGGTAGTCACGCATGACAAAGGTAGATTCAGCCGCCTCGAAAGCCGCGAAGAAAGGTTCCCAAGCGTCAAAAAAGGCGTCTCTCAGCGCCGCGTCGACATTTTGACTGCCGACATAGGGCAGATACCAATCGAGTAGAAGCGACACTTCGGCTTGTAACACACTACGGTCATAGCGCGGTATCTTTAAAACAAAGTCGTCAAAAACCTGTTCATGCGGCCAATCTTTCTGATGGAAAGCGGCAAGCAGTTGCGCTGCCGCTATGTAGCGTTCAGGGATCGGCCGGCGATCTCCATCGAGAATCCCGTCACGCCCCAAATCATCGGTGATCAATAGGCCGTTATGAATATCTTGTGCCGCGATATGGGGTGCGACAAAACCATGGGCCACGATGAGCCGGTCTGTGCCGATAAATTGGGTAATGTCAGTGCCAAGATGGGCAATCTCGGCATAGGATGGGCCGGTTGTTTCCGGCATTTCCATTTCCGGTGCATCCATCAGCACCTCATGGCCATTATCGCAGTAGATCAGCTCGTATGAGCGGGCCGATGCATCACCGGTAAAAAACCGTCTGACACAATCGCCCCGTCCATTTTTTTGCAAGAAATCACGAATGGTCAATGAGCGTTGCAACCGTTTGCCAGAACTTTCCCCGGCAATGATATCAATACGGCGTCCGCGCCCCTCATGGGTAAGGGTGATAGCAAAATCCGGCGTGCCGAGCCCGCCATCTGCCTTTTGCGGCCATTCCACCAATAAAACACCAGTTTCACGCGCATCATCGAAACCCAATTCGTCAATTTCCTGCGCTTCGCTCAATCGATATAGATCGGCATGGGCAACACAAAAACGCGCAAGCTCATAAATTTGGACCAGCGTAAATGTCGGGCTTGGAACATCCATCCCCTCATCATCGGCAAGCGTGTGGATGATGGCACGTGCCAAGGTTGACTTGCCGGCCCCGAGATCACCTTCCAAGGTCACCAGGTCTCCGGCTTTAAGCGCCAAGGCGAAGTCTTGTGCAAAGCGTTTTGTTGCCGCTTCATCCTCAAGAAAAAAACTGAAATTCATTGCATATCGCTCCGCTCGATCGCTTTCTGCATAGAAGGAAAACGGCATAAAATCGTCGTCCCTTTTCCTTGACCTGTTTCAATTGTCACACTGCCGCCATGCAATTCCACAAAACTTTTAACAATCGAAAGTCCCAAACCCGCACCCGCTCTTGCACCATGATGGGAATGGGATGAAAAGCGCTTGAACACCGTATCCAGAATGTCTTCAGGAATGCCGCAGCCATCATCATGAACAGTGAAGACAACGTCATCATGGTCCTTCTCAGCACTGAACAAGATGGAACTGTTATCGGGCGCAAAATTAGCGGCATTGCTTAATAGATTGACGAATATCTGACGCAAGCGCGCAGCATCCGCTGCAATACATCCCAGGGCAGGATCGATCGTTTCCACAATCGTTACGGGGCGACCACCCAGGCGCTCTTCGGTGCGTTCCGTCGCATAAGCCATGGCATCCGCAATATCGACTTCCTTGATATCAAGCTCCATAATACCGGCATCCAGTGTGGCAAGATCGAGTATATCATTGACAATATTCAGCAGTGCACCCGATTCAGAACCGATATGATCGAGATATTCATGCTGACGCTGGTTGAGGGGCCCAAAGGTTTCTGTCCGCAGCATATCCGAAAAGCCGATAATATTGGTCAAGGGTGTGCGCAGCTCATAGGAAACATGCTGCACAAATTCACTGCGCAATCGGTCGGCGCTTTCCAATGCCTCGTTCTTTTCTTGCAGTGCGCGGGTGACATTGACCGTATCGGTGACATTGACAAAGGTCATCATTGTCTGGCCATTTGGCAAGGGCACCAGCGCATAATCAAGGACCACATTGCTGCGCAGATCCATGCGGCCCGAAACAGCATCGCGGGTTTCGGCAAAGCCGGTAATAAAAGCCGCAAAACGGTTCCATTCCTGTCCGCTGATCATCGGCGCGCAATGCGCCTGCAACCGGGTGATATGCGTGCCCTCTACCATCAAACCTTGCGGCAGCGACCATAATTTTGCCAAAGCAGGGTTTGAAAGCTGTACACGCCCATCGGCACCGAATACGGCCACGCCCTCAGACAGATGATCAAGTGTTTCGCCCTGCATCTTGATGAGCGTATTATAACGTCTTTCGAGGTCGATTTTTTCAGTCAGGTTTTCAAACAGCCATGTCACACCCCCTTGCGGATGTGGACTGGCCAAAACGCGCAGGGTCCGCCCATCCGGCAGGTTCCAGATATGCTGGCTTGGCTCACCAGAGCGATAGGCAGAAAACAGATCATCCTTCCAGCCACGCCAATCGGGCTGTTCGGCAATGATGCCGCCTTCACGCAATCGGTCAAGCAACAATGTATGGCTCGGTTCGCTTTCCAAAAACAATGTGTCCAAAGGCCACAACATGGCAAAAGACTGGTTGGCGAATTTCAATTTTTGATCCGCGCCAAAAATAGCCACAGCCGTCGAGATCTGATCCAACGTCTCGGAGTGACCGCGGATAATCCGCTTCATCTCATCGTTGAGGTTCTCCGCCGCACTGATATCGTGGGCCATTGCGGCTGCCCCCTGATCGCCGGATATTTGGGTAACCTCGAAAATACGCCGCTCGCCATGCACAATGGCATGTGCCATGCCTTTGAAAACCGGTCTGCTTTCGGCTATTTTCAAGCGTGTCGCTTCGTTGAACAACGAGGCATCAACCGGCAAGTCGCTGCTATTGCTATATCCGACAGCGTCACGAAAGGCTTTGTTGGTAAAGGTGAAGTTTCCATCAGCCGAATTGATCCAAACCGGCTCATCCAACGCCTCAAGCAACGCTGTTTGCATTTGCAGGCGTTGTTGCATTTCCGCCATATCATGCTGGCGTTGCGCGGCTACCCTTTCACTGGCCGAAATATCCTGAAAGCGGGCAATGGCAGATGCGCCAGCAATCAAGCCGCTCACCTGCAACAGAGTGCCTTTTCGATTTTTCAAATAAAGCTCAAACGGTTGCGCCTCTTGCCGCAACGCCTCCAATGCCTGATCCAAGACACGCAGTTCATTTTCTTCCAGCCATTGCCCAAACCGTAAAATATCGGCAGGCAGGATACCCAACTCTTCCAGAGCGTGCATTCGTCCTGCTATTTGCGGACGGGCAAACGGGCTTTCCCAACTCACCACGCATTGTCCCGTATAGGCTAGCAAGCGTTCATAATGATCGCGCTGTTGGATAAAATCCGCTTCGGCTGAAGCTCGTTTCACAGGGGTGTTGGCGCGGTTTCGATAGATCAATAGCAAAATCGTCAGAACAATCCCCGCGCCGATTGCTGCGACTAGTAAACCAACTGCGTTGATGGCCGAGAAATCCAACGGCGCCGCCTGCGCATCAATCGGTACCAAGATCAACAGAAAGAATACCACAGATAGAGTGGTTTGCAGCGAGCCATTCCAATGTGTCTTGCCATTATATCCGCGTTGTTTCTGCAAAATTCACATCTCAATTGCCAGTGACCGAATCATTTTTCACCATACATGGCCAGTTAATCAAGGTGAAGGGGACGGCGTAAGCAAAAGGCCGGATAGATCCCTATCCGGCCTTTTCCTATCTTGTTGATTTGCGACGCTTAATAACGGTAATGTTCGGGCTTATAAGGGCCTTCAGGTGTAACACCGATATAAGCTGCCTGCTCTTCACTCAACTTTGTGAGTTTTACGCCCAGACGATCAAGATGCAGACGTGCCACTTTTTCATCGAGATGCTTGGGAAGCACGTAGACTTCGTTTTTATATTGCTCGCCACGGGTGAACAACTCGATCTGGCCAAGTGTCTGATTGGTAAAAGATGCCGACATAACAAAGGAAGGATGCCCCGTCGCATTGCCTAGATTGAGCAAACGGCCTTCTGACAACAAGATCATGCGTTTGCCATCCGCGAATGTGATCATATCAACCTGCGGCTTGATATTGGTCCATTTCAGGTTTTTCAACGCTGCAACCTGAATTTCATTATCGAAGTGGCCAATATTGCCGACAATGCACATATCCTTGACCATGCGCATATGTTCAATGCGTACAATGTCTTTATTGCCGGTTGTCGTGATAATGATATCGGCCGTCGGGGCCGCATCTTCCAACGTAACCACTTCATAGCCATCCATAGCCGCCTGCAAGGCACAAATTGGATCGACTTCCGTAACCTTGACGCGGGCGCCGGCACCCGAAAGCGAGGCGGCAGAACCTTTGCCAACATCGCCATAACCACAAACAACGGCAGTCTTGCCCGCCATCATGACATCGGTACCGCGACGGATACCATCCACCAAGGATTCCTTACAGCCATACTTATTGTCGAATTTCGACTTGGTAACACTGTCATTCACATTGATTGCCGGGAAAGGCAGTAGGCCTTTTTTCTGCAACTGGTAAAGCCGGTTGACGCCGGTTGTTGTTTCTTCTGTGACACCCTTGATTGCCGCCCGCTGACGGGTAAAGAAGCCGGGTGTTGCTGCCATACGCTTCTTGATCTGTGCAAACAATACTTCTTCTTCTTCCGATTCCGGCCTGGAAAGAACGTCTTCGCCAGCCTCGGCACGGGCACCCAAAAGAATGTATGCGGTCGCATCGCCACCATCATCCAAAATCATATTGGATGGTTCGCCATCCGGCCATTGGAAGATTGCATCGGTATAGGTCCAATATTCTTCCAATGTTTCCCCTTTGACGGCGAATACCGGTGTACCCGTAGCAGCAATCGCTGCGGCAGCATGGTCCTGGGTCGAAAATATATTGCAAGACGCCCAACGCACGTCAGCACCAATAGCCTTCAAGGTTTCAATCAAAACCGCTGTCTGAATGGTCATGTGCAGCGAGCCGGAAATACGGGCACCACGCAAAGGTTGCGACGAACCGAATTCCTCGCGGCAGGCCATCAGACCCGGCATTTCAGTTTCAGCAATATCCAGTTCTTTGCGGCCATAATCGGCAAGACTGATATCTTTGATGACGTAATCGTTGGCAGCCATTGTGCGCTCCTTCATTCTTTCAGTTGCAACCGACTTACCAGAAGTCACCATCTAACGCAATCAAGATATAAAGATGGCTTTATATCTTGAAGTAAAACACGCGGTGGACTGGGGCAAAATATCTATGCATTTACTGGACTTTACAGAGAAAAAGCGGTAACCACCCTAATAGGGTCAGAAACTGTTTGAAGGTGTATTGGGACACGTAAGGTTTCTGTAAATAGCCGGTACAAACGCAATTTATGGCTGTAAGCCGCTCCAATAAAGGTGGAAAATGAAGGGAATCATTCTTGCAGGCGGCAGTGGAACCCGCCTCTATCCAGCAACGCTTGGTGTGTCCAAACAGCTGATGCCGATTTATGACAAGCCGATGATCTATTATCCGCTTGGCGTCTTAATGCTGTCAGGCATTCGAGAAATTCTGATTATTTCGACACCGCGCGATCTGCCTTTGTTTCAACAGCTTCTTGGTGATGGCAGTGACTATGGCATTTCCTTATCTTACGCCGAGCAGGAACATCCCAATGGTTTGGCAGAAGCATTCATTATTGGCAAAGATTTTATCGGCAGCGACCCTGTGGCGCTTATCCTCGGCGACAATATCTTTTTTGGTCATGGTTTATCGCTTTATCTAGAACTGGCGCAGGCCTGTAAAAGTGGGGCAACTGTTTTTGCCTATCGTGTTGATGACCCGGAACGCTATGGCGTTGTCGGTTTTGATAAGGAAACGGGCGCAGCAAAGTCATTGGTTGAAAAACCATCGCATCCAGAATCCAACTGGGCTGTCACCGGTCTTTATTTCTATGATAATGACGTTGTAGGCTTTGCCCGCGATTTAAAACCGTCGCCACGCGGCGAATTGGAAATCACCGATATTAACCGTATCTATTTAGAGCTCAACCGTTTGCAAGTCATCCGGCTTGGTCGGGGTTACGCATGGCTCGATACTGGCACGCATGATAGTCTGCACGATGCTTCCTCTTATGTGCGGGCTATCGAAAAGCGTCAGGGCATTAAAGTTATGTGCCCCGAGGAAATTGCTTTTGAAGCTGGTTACCTCACTGCCGAACAGGTTCTCAAACGCGCGGACTGTTTAGGAAAAACAGAATATGCCGCTTATTTAAAACGCCGGATTACAGAGCTGGAAAATGATTGAGATTGAAAAAACTTCCCTAGAAGGCGTGGTCATTATCCACCCACAAAAATTCGGTGATGATCGCGGTTTTTTTTCAGAAACCTACAATGCAAAATTATTTGCCGAACATGGCATCGACGACACTTTTGTGCAGGATAACCATTCCTATTCAGCAAAAGCCGGCGTCTTGCGTGGCCTTCATTATCAATTGCTACCACATGCACAAGCCAAGCTTGTGCGCGTCACGCGTGGTCGGGTATTCGATGTCGCGGTTGATATACGCCGCGGTTCGCCGACTTTTTTGCAGTGGACCGGCGTTGAACTTTCAGCAGAAAACTGGACGCAATTCTATATTCCTGCAGGCTTCGCCCATGGTTTTCTAACGTTGGAAGACCATTGCGAGTTCCTCTATAAAGTCACGGATTTCTATGCACCCACATGTGACAGATCTATTCGCTTTGACGATCCGGAAATCGGCATCGAATGGCCATTTGATTTAACCCAACTACAGCTTTCAGAAAAAGATAAAAAAGCATCATTTGTCGCTGACGCAGACCTTTTTGAGTATTCGGAGATGAAGAAGTGAAAATTCTTGTAACCGGCGGTGCTGGCTTTATCGGTTCGGCGCTTTGTCGTCATTTGGTGGCACAAGGCCATGATGTATTCAATATTGACAAGCTGACCTATGCAGGCAATCTGGAATCATTGAAAACCATTGCCAACGCTCCCAATTATCATTTTCATCAACTGGATATTGCCGATAGTGATGCCATTGGCAGCATTCTCGACGAAAGCCAGATTGACGCCGTTATGCATCTGGCTGCTGAAAGCCATGTTGATCGTTCTATTTCCGGCCCAGCCGCTTTTATCGACACCAATATTGTCGGCACTTTCCGTCTTCTCGAAACGGTCCGTGCTTATTGGGAGAAGCTTCCCGCAGATAGAAGGCAAGCTTTCCGTTTCCATCACATTTCAACGGATGAAGTCTTTGGTGATCTGCCATTCGATAGTGGTATTTTCACGGAAGAAACGCCTTATCATCCGTCTTCGCCCTATTCGGCCTCAAAAGCAGCATCGGACCATCTGGTGCGCGCTTGGAACCATACCTATGGGCTTCCGGTGGTGCTGTCTAATTGTTCCAACAATTACGGGCCCTATCACTTCCCTGAAAAGCTTATACCCTTGGTCATCCTCTCGGCTCTGGATGAGAAACCTTTGCCGATCTACGGCAAAGGCGAAAATGTGCGTGATTGGCTGTATGTTGAAGATCATGCCAGTGCCCTTGAAACGATAGTGCTGAAGGGAAAAGTCGGCGAAAGCTATAATGTGGGTGGTAAAAACGAACGCACCAATCTGCAAGTGGTCGAAACGATTTGCGATACGCTTGATCGCTTAAAACCGCGGGCAAATGGCCAATCCTATCGCGAACTTATCAGCTTCGTGACAGATCGTGCCGGCCATGATCGCCGTTATGCTATTGATCCGACCAAGATCGAAACCGAGTTGAAATGGGCGCCACAGGAAACTTTCACCACCGGCCTTGAGAAAACCGTCCAGTGGTTTCTTGAAAACCAGTGGTGGTGGCAGCCTTTACGCGAACGGGCGAAAATCTCTTAAAAGGTTAAAGCATCGATGAAAATTTTGGTAACAGGTAAAAACGGACAGGTCGCTCAAGCATTGCTTGCTTGCGCGAAAGACGGTTTGGACATAATCGCACTCGGAAGGCCGGAGCTTGATATCACCGACAAGTCTTCGGTTGAACGCGCCGTCAAAGCCCATAAGCCTGATATAATTGTCAATGCCGCTGCTTACACTGCCGTTGATAAGGCTGAAGATGACGTAGCCGCTGCTTTTGCTATCAACCGCGACGGCGCAAAAAATGTTGCCGAGGTTGCCGCTGAAAATTGCCTTCCTATCATCCATATCTCCACCGACTATGTATTTAATGGCGAAAAAGACGGTGCTTATGAGGAAGATGACGCAACCGGCCCACTGAATGTTTATGGCCTTTCAAAGTTGGAAGGGGAATGGGCCGTACAGGCGGCCAATCCCGATCACGTTATTCTAAGAACCGCATGGGTTTACAGTAGCTATGGCAGTAATTTTGTCAAAACCATGCTGAAGCTTGCTGAAACACGCGACGAGATCAGTGTTGTTTGTGACCAATGGGGCACGCCGACAAGCGCTGACTTCATCGCTGAAAACATTGTCGAGATATCCAGGCAGATACTAGGACCCAATCCGCCGGAAACATGGCGCGGGATATTTCATCTGGTTCCTGACGGGAAAACCAATTGGGCCGATTTTGCGCGTGAAATATTTTTGCAAAAACTGAAGAATAATGAAAAAACAATAAAAGTTACATCAATACCCGCTTCGCGTTATAAAACCATAGCCAGTAGACCGCAAAATTCAATAATCGATAATCAAAAAATTCGATCGATTTATCATCTAGATATACTTAACTGGAAACACTATCTCTGACGCAAGCTGAGTAGATGTTCGAGAAAGTTACACAGGAACAGAAATGCGCAATTTAGAAAAAATTTTTTGGAATCATAGCGAAAACCTATCAGATAAATGGGAAAATTATATCAAAATATATAATAAACATTTCGAATTTTTCGTAAAAAATAATTTACCGGTAAGCGTTCTTGAAATCGGCGTGCAAAATGGCGGTTCACTTCAAATCTGGAAGAAATTCTTTCCCGATAATTCTACTTTTACAGGTTTGGACATTGATCCTAAATGTGCTAATCTCAACCTCGGCAATAATATAGAAGTATTCTGTTGTAATGCTGCTGACAGTAATAAGTTACATTCTGTTTTAGCTGATAGGAAATTCGACATAATCATAGATGACGGTTCTCATAGGTCACCTGATATTCTAGCTACTTTCTTTAGCTGCCTAAAGTTATTGAATCCAGGTGGAATATATGTTGTCGAAGACTTACATTGTAGCTATGATCAAAATTTTGAAGGAGGCTTCCGTAAAAAAGGATCAGCGCTTGAGTTTTTCAAAAACTTAACAGACGTATTAAATTATCATCATATTCCTGAGAATGAAATAAGTACATTACCTAATTCGGATCGCTTTCATGAATATCACAAGCGTATTGACTCTATTTCTTTTTACGATTCTGTCGTTGTAGTTGAATTAGCTGATAAATTTGAGGATCATCTATATAGACGATTCCTAACTGGCAATAATAGACCTGTGTATGATAATTTAAAACAACTTCGATATCTAGCAAATGATAGCAAACATCGTCTGGTTGTTTCTCACTCACTGTTACCTTCTGTAGATGAAGAATTTAGAGAAAAAACGAATATCAACCCGTCACTGATTTCTGTGTTAAGAGACGAAAATTCATATCTTTATAAATACACCAATCTCAGAAAACTTCAAAATACAGCATCTGAAGTCAATGTAGGCGAACCTACGTCACAACCAGAAAATACTGATAAGCAAAGAAACATTAGCAAATTAAAGCGGTTCAAAAAAAAATGGAAGAGAAGCCTAACGAAGCGATTAAATAGTATTGGCATTGGACAAAAACATCCGCAGACTAAAGGTAATCCTGCCATAAAATTACCGATCCCACAAAACTATATGAGAGCGGTTCAAGAGTTCCTACTTCATTCCGACTACAGCTCTAAGTATGAGTTCGTTGAGGACGGCTCTCTGAAGTTTACTATTCTCATAACAATATTCAATACTCCACCTCATTTGTTGGAGCGCCTTCTGAAAACTGTACTCTTGCAAAGTTATAAAAACTTTGAGGTCGTAATTGTTAACGATTGTTCTATTGAGCCTCATGTGCATGAAATTCTTTCACGGTTTTCTGTCCTAGATAAAAGAATCAAGCTCGTTCAAAATGGAGAAAATCTTGGTATTTCTGGCGCCCATAATGCTGGCTTAAAGATATCAACCGGGGACTATATTGCCCTGGTCGATCATGATGACGAATTGGCATGGAATGCACTTGAGTGTGTTGCTGCATGTATTTTGCAACATCCTGACGCCGATCTAGTTTACTCAGATGAATGCATATTGAATGAAGATGGATATCCTATACAAATTTTAGCTAAACCAGACTGGAGTCCAGTTTATCTTACGAACTGCATGTATTTAGGTCATCTATCTGTGTACCGCCGTTCCATTATCCAAAAAATTGGAGGCTTCCAAAGTGCATTTGATTTCTCTCAAGATTATGACCTTGCATTACGAGTGACCGAAACAACAGATAAAATTTATCATATTGCTCAACCTTTATATGGGTGGCGCGCTATTGCTTCTTCTGCGGCAGGCGGCGGAAAAGATTTTGCAAGAACAACAAATATAGCGGCCTTACAGGCAGCGGCTGACCGCAGGGAGTGGCAAGGTGTGGCTACACCTTTATCCCATGCGAATCGTATAGTTTGGAAGCAAAAAGATGTTTGGCCAAAAGTAACTATTATTGTACCATCGGACAATGTCGAAAATATAAAACTATCCATTGAATCCATCGAAAATCGAAGCACATATCCCAACTATGAGGTGGTGATAGTTACAAATTCTAATATTATAAAGTTACTCAAAAAAGAAAGACTAGAGGTAAAGTTCGTCGCTTACGATAAGCCGTTCAATTTTTCTGATAAATGTAACAAAGGCGCCGAAATTGCCTCAGGCCAGTTTTTAGTTTTTTTTAATGATGATGTAAGAATTATCGATCAAGATTGGCTAGAGCAATTGGTAAATATAGGTCTTATAGAAGGCGTAGGTGCTGTTGCACCAAAAATGTTATATGAGGACCAAACTATACAGCACGCTGGCATGGTAACAGGTGTCCGAAGATTGGTTGGTACCGCCTTTCATGGACTAAATGATACACAAGATACTTATTTTAATATGCCGAGCCAGTTGCGTGAAGTTTCGTTACTCTGTGGAGCGTGTTTGCTTGTATCACGTGAGACTTTCACAAAAATTGGAGGATTTGATGCAATTAATACCCCAATCGCGCATTCCGATATAGATTTGTGTTTTAAAATTCGCGCGCTTCAGCAAACTTGCATATATCAACCTGATGTAAAGCTGATGCATCTAGGCCATCAATCAATCGCAGAAATTGAAAAAGATAAGATAGCTAAGATTGATAAATCAGACATCTATCTTTTAAAAAGATGGCCCGCTGAAATTGCCGATGATCCTTACTTCACGCCGCTTATGAAAGCGCTATTGTATCATGATTCACCGGAAGATTTCATTATATATCCGGGTAATGAATACACTGGGAAAGCAAAGGGTGATGTTCTTTTAGTCAGCCACGACTTAACAAATAGCGGAGCGCCACGTGTCGTGGTTGAAATGGCTAAAGCTCTGTCCAAGGAAGGCTATTTTGTTGTTATCGCATCGTGTGAAGATGGGCCACTGCGGCATGAGCTGCAGTCTTTAGGCTTTAATGTTATAGTCGACAGCCTTCTCTTTACAATGCATGAAAGTGTATTATCGTTTGCCCGTAATTTTGATATAGTGATCGCCAATACCGTCGTATCCTGGCCTATTGTAAAACAGTTAGATCAGACGGTGCCTGTACTGTGGTATATCCATGAAGTTGAGCTTATTTCTGAACTTGCTGAATCATTTGCAGATTGTGCACTAATATTAAGAGATGCAAAAAATATTGTAGCTGTTAGCGAATATGCCTTAAAACACATACAAAAATATAGAACCTTCAATACACCTTTGTTGGAAACGGGTTTCCCCCAACTCTGTAGGAAAGAAAACAAGGAAAGCAAGCTTAAAATTTCTGTTTTCGGATCCTTTGAATACCGTAAGGGGCAGGATATCCTCTTAAAGGCAATGGATCATATATCCGCCGACTCTCTTAATCAATTCACACTTCAATTTTTCGGTAGAAATCATGATAAAGACTTTAAGAACAATCTTTCTATCGCCGCAAGTAGATATCAAAATGTAAATGTAAACGGAGAGTTAACGCATGATGAGTGTATGCTGGAGACTGAACTATCTGATTTAATTATAGTACCTTCTAGAAGTGATACATTGCCTATAGTTTCGATTGATGCACTAGGAGCTGGCGTGCCGGTCATGTGCACTGTCGAGACAGGCACTAGCAGATATATCGAAAATAATAAATCCGGCTTCATCATCTATGAATTGAAACCAGAAATTATGGCGAATGCGTTAGAAGAAGCTTTAAAGCGGGTCGATGAATGGCGGGTTGTTGGGAACGAGGGACGTTTGGTTTTTGAGAAACATTTTTCATCTCAAATATTCGAGCAAAACCTGTTTCGTCTTGTAGATGATGTCATGTTGTGTGAGAGAAAAAAATAACCAGTTAACTATTTGAGCCTCAGATGTTTATATTGCATCTGGGGCAATCAATCTCTGAAGAGAGAGTTCCATTTGTATTTCAATTTTATTTTAAATGTACGGCGTTTTATTTTCCACCTCAAAGCGCTTTTTAAGCGCGTGTATTTTCTGATCAACATGTTAAAATCGTCTAAAATTGAAACAAATTCATCTCTAGTCTCATTTATCTTAAATTGCTGTGGAGTTTTAGGCTTGGCAACTGCAAAACGCGCTTCTTTGATAATCGTATCCATAAAACGTGGTACCAAACAGTCTCGGATATAAGACCGGCCTAAACGATCCTCTTCCGGAAAGTTTTCACATATTTTCTTAATATAGCGAAGTCTGCTTCGGCTCATTTTGATGCTGTATGAAGTACTATTGCTGTTTACGCACCACACCGTTACAGATTTAGGAGTAAAATAATTACTCCAGCCACTACGGAACAGTCGTAGAAATAGATCATCATCCTCGTAGCCAGTGAATTGCGGATCGAATCCACCTACGTCTTCATAAGCGGTCCTGCAAATAAGTGATGCCGAAGGTAAAACGAACATGTCATTGCGCAACATGCTATAAATATTTTTTTTAGGATGACTGTCTTTTGTATAACGCGTTACAATATCAGTTAAAATGATGTTTCCTTCTTCATCTGCTTCATATAAATCGCCGTATACCCATCCAAAACGCGGATCGTCCCAAACGACTTCATCCAAAAGGATTTCAATATGTTGCAAGAGATAAAAATCGTCTTGATCAAGGAATGAAATGAAACGAGATTTGGTATGCGCCACACCAAAATTTCTGGCAGAACCTTGACCGCCATTTTCTTTGTGCAGAACGGTGAAGCCCATCTGTGCGCCAATTTTATCCAAAAAAGCGGCTTCTTCTGGCGTTGAACCATCGTCAACAACCACAAATTCGTCGGGCTTGATTGTTTGTTCCAAGACGCTTTTGGCGCTACGCTCAATATATTTCGAGCCATTATAATAAGGGATGATAACAGCCACGGAACGATCTTGTTGTTTTTCCAAATTTGCAACCGCTGTGTTTTTCGTTGTCATGCCTGCATCAATCCAGTTTTAGAAGTTACCAAATAATTAGATAGCGCTGAGAACGCAAAATCGTGATAGAGCCTTACTATGTTTGCGCCACAGTAAAGCTCATAAACGTCATTTATCAACTGAATTGTCAAACCAACGGTCATTATCGCCTTCTTAACCCGATATCTTCAGTGCAACTTTTGGGATAAGAGAGTGTCCGATTGGGTGCTTTTCGCTTTGATCAACCGAGATGGCCAAATTAAACCGCGGAAGTAGTGGTAAAATTGGATCGCTTGTTGGCTAGATTACCTTGATGATATTTTTACACCCGGAAAGCAAATCAACATCGTGGAATTTTGCACCAAGTTCACGTTAAGTAATATTGGTTTTTCGGAGCCAAAAAACCAATTAAACGTACAGGCATAAAACCAGATAAAAACATCCTATCATTTTGGCGTCATCATATCGCTATAGAACTTATTCGAAGTGCAATAAAACTTGAATTACGAAAACATTCAGTCTGAGTTTTTTCATAATAAAAGCTGTTCAGCATTGCTGTGTTAGCTTTTTATAATTTCATCGTCAGATCAATACATTGAAAAACTACTGATATCGGTAGATGCCGCTTTGATTAATTTCAAATCTCAAATAATAGCGAAAATAAGCAGCACCGGCCTTATAAAAGGTGAAGTTGCCTTCCGCGCAACGCCCAGCTTTCTTCAACGATATATGGGCCACCGCCCACAGACTCTCGTGATGACATCATGACAAATCGGTTGACTGTGAATGGCTGTGTTGAAAAATTGCCGCGAGATGATAGGTAAATTAACAAGTCGTCCAGCTTGACCTGCCGCAGGCGCGCGATCGTCACATGCGGAGTGAATTTGGCTTTATCTATAGGAAGACCAAGCCTTTTGGCAATCCGGTCAATCTCCGCCTGTAATAGCGAAAGCTCTTCACTCGGTGCCACACGGGCGAAAAGCGAATGCGGTTTCTTGGAGCCGAAAACATCAATGCCCGTTAAGCGAAGCTGGAACGGCTCCCGCTCGATTCGATCTAGCGCCTGAACAATTTCATCTGCAAGATGATTTTCAATGTCACCAAAAAATCGCAGTGTAATATGATAGTTTTCTGTATCAATCCAGCGAGCACCGGGTAAACCGCCACGCAGCAGTGAAAGCGATAATGAAGCATCATGAGATATTTCCAATGCGGTAAAGAGGCGTGGCATTGTCATTCCTGATTTGTCTGTGTCGGCATCTCAATAACTGTAGCGCATATCCTATGCATACAAAACGTGTCGTCTATCTCGTTCTATCAACCTTAGCGCTCTTGAAGAAAGCTTCAACTCTCAACGTTCGTGACCATGATTAAACAATGATCGTTTTGAAGACCGCTAAACCATTAGAATCATCAGCACAGAACTTTGTGTTTTTTTAATCCCACATGGTTTAACAGAATTCTACCACGCAAATATGACATAGACCTAACTGAACCTAATAGTCTTTTTCATAGAATACACCTACACTGGAATCTCCCTCGGCACCCAAAGCGCCCTTAGCCTTCAGGTTCTTGGAAATGTCGAGATTGACGGTACCTTTCGTGTTGCCGCCCGAACCCGCTTCAACTCCTAAGTAGATATTATCGCGTATGTAACGTCCTGCACGAACTCCGGTATTTCCCTGCGCATCCGTAACCACATCAAGATCATCGAGACCTGTGCTAGAACGTAATGCGCCCAGCAATGACGTATTGGTTACGCCTGCAAGTTCCGCAGCTGCCGAAGCAAGTTGCGCAATCTGGAACGGAGACAACTCACTGATAGAGCGATTGAAGATCAAACGTGCCAACACTTCATCCTGTGGCAATTCCGGTGTGGATGTAAACTTGATATCAAGCGCATCAATGGTGCCGCTGACCGTCACCGTTACGGTGATATCGCTGCCATCGCTGGTTGCCACGAAATTAACTTCCGGATTGAGGTTCCCCACAAGTGTCACCCGCCCTTCGCTGAACTCCAGACGCTGTGAAAGAATGTCAAACCGACCGCGCAACATTTGGAAACCACCAACAGGGTGGATGTCATTGATAGGCCCAACAAGCCCTATACCACCACCCAACTCGACATCAAGGCCCATACCGCGCACAAAAATCTGATTGGGTGCACGAATACGCATTTTCAATTGCGGAACCGATGGTCGGTTTGCCGGCACTGGTACACCGCTACTGCGTGTTATGATCTTGGCACGTTCCAGCGTTGTTTCGATTGCCTTGGTAAGGTGTTTATGCTTCACGTCGATCTGTGCTGCGCCACCAAAGCGGTCTGGAACGGTTATTTCCGCTTTTTCGATTGTGATATCGCCGCCAATGACAGGATCGCGCAACAATGCACCCGTCACTGTGACCGTGCCATCAACAGTTGCTACCACCATTGCGCCATCACTATAGCGCGTATGGTTCAACCGAACAGTAATATCAGCAGGCATACCAGCGGCGAAGTCCGTCGAGATGGAACCGCTTGCCGCAATCGAACCACCGGCTGATGAAGTGGCATTGACGCTGTTCAAGACAATGCGATCACCATTCAAACTACCCTGAACAGTAATACCATTCAGACGCAAATTGGTTTCCGAATCAAGAAAGCTGCCATTCGATACGGCAAAACTTCCGCCAAGCTGGGGTTGTGCAAAGGATCCTTTCACCGTTGCGTCAACTGTGGCCGAACCTGAGACTTGCGCTCCGCGTTCGGCAAGAAACTGGTTGGCAATGCCAAGCGGTGCAGAACCTTTAACACTCAGATCAATACCATTACCCAATACCGGAATTCGGCCCTGTGCGGATATGTTCAGCCCCTGAGGGCCGTTTGCGTTCAACCGTTCGAGGTTCAGAACCGAATTTTCATAGGCACCTTGCGCTGTCAGGCTGATGGGTGCCAAGCCATTATTTGCTATGATTTGCGCCGTCAAACCCTGACCAGCAAGGTTGAAACGTGCTGTTGGATTCTTCACGGCCCCGCCTATATGAGCATTGCCAGTGATGGCACCGCCAAGATTTTGTCCACTGACAAAACCATTGGCAAGTGCGACCGGAAGATTTTTCAACACAACGTCAACATCAAGGTTACCCTGGCCAAGCGGCACTTTGCCGGTTGCGTTCACATCAAGTCCACCACCTGAAACATCGGCCTTGATGGCGAGTGACTTGCCGTCCGTTGTTCCGTGCGCATTCAACGTTAAAGGCGCAATATTCTTTTCCTTTAGCGCTGCGAGTGTAAGCTCTTGGCCTTTAAGTGCAAACTGGATATTTGGATTTTCCGTCGTGCCTTTAATATCTGCCTGCCCGGTCAATGTGCCTGATGCACCTAGATGAGAGCGGACGATATTGGCAAGCGATACCGGCAACGCGTCCATAATCACGCGCAGATCCAAAGTTTTACCGACATTGCCCGCCAGTGAAAGCGAACCGCCATTCACATCCAGCATAAAATTGTTTATTTGATAGCCTGCATCGGACAGGGCGATTGAAGCCGGTTTCACAAGCTTTGCGTGAACCATATCTTGCGACAGCATAAAGCGATCAAGATTGATCGTCATGCGTTCGCCGCCGGCTGCATCTGCATAAATCAGCGCGCCAGCCAGTTCGGCTTTCGTATTGTTTTGCATATCAGCGGTTGCACTGAATGCTGTTTGACCGTTGCTGCCATTTGCACGTGCTGCCAAAGTGTTGATAGCCACAGCCGGAGTTTGGATGTTCTGGGCATTGATATATCCATCGATACGCAATTGACCGGTCGGGTCGCTCAGACCGGCTTTCATATCAAGGCTTTCAATATGATTATTGGCAAAAACGAGCTTCCTAATATTCGCAGAAAGATCAGCGCTTTGCTTGCCGTCCTGATCAGTGAAGGCAAAATCTCCCTTCATGCTGCCGCGGCCTTCGGTCAAAGCAAGAGCGGCCAAAGTGGAAATATCGGGCGCATCAATATGCAGTTTACCCGTCACAAGACCTGCGAGATTTTGCGTTAAGTCGCCGGAAATCTGGGCGCCGCCTACCCTTATATTCAGGCCATTTAAACCTCGTCCGTTATCATTGTCAGCAAACGAACCTGCCAGTTGAAGGGTTTCACCCGCAAAAATGCCATCCCCGTCAAGTGCACCACTGATGTAAGAACGGATAGGAGAGGTATTGTCGAGAAGAGCATTGAGATAGAGTGCTGTATTCTGCATCTTCCTTCCCGAAAGCGTCGCATCATGAATTTTCGCGCCAACGCTTAAAGCAACCAGCCGATTATGGCCGCGGGCTGCACCTTTGAGCGTGATTGGGCCCTTCATACGCGGGTCAAGCAAACCAAGATCGGCAAGCTCAACACCGAAATCCATATCGGCGCTGACACTCGAAAATTGCCCATTTGCTGTCAATTTGAGTTTGTCATTGCCAAGCTGGAAATTGCGTGTGGTAAATCCGGCCTGATCGCGCACAATGCCACCTGACAGTTTGACATTGCCTGCAAGAAGACGATCGGCCGCATCAATGCCGGTCTTTACCGCATTTGTAGTGCCTGCAAGGTCGAGATCGAAAGCGCCGGTGAGTAAACCGATCGTTCCTTTTCCTTCAATGTCAACAGCGCCCGAAAGGGGTTTACCACTCAACATTGCCAGCGGTGCCAAAGTATCGGCCTTCACGCCAAGATCACCCTTGAAAACCAACTTCTCGATCTGGCCTTTCAGCCAGACCGTTAAACCGTTTGCGGTCAGGTTGACTGTGCGCACAGTTACCGGCTGGCCAGCCATAATATCGGTATCAATTTTCAGATTGATGGTACTGCCCAACGCCGCCGAAACCTTGCTGCTGCTGGTTGTAATACCATTAATACCGCCGGTCACTTGCACGCCCACATGGCGCGTTGCGGCATCATCCAGATTTTCACTGTCACCGCCCATATCAAAAGTGATGTCATGAGCGTGGAAATTCTCGTTGGCAAAATTATTGACGACGAATTGACC
Source organism: Bartonella sp. LJL80 (assembly GCF_054871565.1). Taxonomy (NCBI): domain Bacteria; kingdom Pseudomonadati; phylum Pseudomonadota; class Alphaproteobacteria; order Hyphomicrobiales; family Bartonellaceae; genus Bartonella; species Bartonella sp. LJL80. The sequence continues at coordinate 698,416 of NZ_JBTXLM010000001.1, read as the reverse complement.
GCTCCACATCGGCGCATTGTTCGTGCCATAATCAACATTCAAGGCGATTTTATTCGCGCTTGTTTTGCCACCAGCAACGGGCAGAATGAGCGTACCGCCGTTGGCCGATGCGATTTCGGCATTGACTTGCAACCGGCGAAGAAAACCATCGGCCAGCGTTTCACCACTGGCGCTGACATGGATGGCAGCACCATTGATTGCCAGCGTCTCAAGACGCAAGCCACCATCTTTTTTAGACAAGGCATTCAATTTCAAAGAGGTGTCAGAACCAAAAAACGGTTGGTATTCTCCAGGCATCAACATCGAAATCGGGCCGGAGAGATCAGCTGAGATTGTTTGCCCCTGCTCCGTACCCAAAAGCTTCAACGTGCCGTTTAAAACCGGCTGCACACCCGCCTGCATGGCAAGCGTGACAACAAGGTTATCAAGGCTGCCATCGCCTTTCACTGTCAAAGCGACCGGCGGGCGATTTTCGATCTTCAGCACATTGGCAATAATACCGTTTTCCGGTTCGGAAATTTTGATATCAATTTTGGCCTTGCGTTTTTTATTCGAAATATCGGTAAAAATATCAAAGCTACCGGCCGCATCGAGACGCTGCATGACGAGCTTTGTTTCCAAATCACCATCGGCAAGCGACAAAGCGCCCTTGAGAGAGACCTGCGATTGCAGCCCGAAAAGCTCTGGCCCGAAAGCGACTGTCTTGGCATCGATTGATTTGACATTTACCGCGACGGGTAGTTCGGGAATGGCAAAGCTGCGCGATTCCGGCGAAGGAGCGGATGTGGATGGCAAAGGTTTGCGTAAAACGTCAATCCGCTCTGCCGATAGCTGGTCTATGGAAATCTGCCCGCGCAGCAAAGCCAGACGGCTCCAATCCATCTTGGCATTGGTGATTTTCAGCCATACGCCATTACGGTCGCCAACGGTAATAGAGCCGATCGTTGCGCTGGATGACAAAGCACCCTGAATATTGGATATCTTGATTTGCCGGTTTGGGGCCGAAATCGTTCGTTCAATAAATGACAGCACCCATGACTTATCTTCATCAGCCTGAGTTTCCTGCGCTGCGGGCGTGTTCTGGGCATGGACAAAGCTGCTGCAAAGCAACATGAAAAGACCAAAGACAATAGCGGAAATGTGCGAAATTCTCATCATTAGAACGCCTGCCCTATACCGATATAAAAACCGAGATCCGGATCGCCGCTGGCGCGATCAAGCGGCACGGCAACATCGAAACGCAAAGGGCCAAGCCCCGTCATATAGCGGCCGCCGATACCGGCGCCAAGTTTTGTATTCTCGGAAAAATCGGGATAGGAATCCTCTCCCACAACGCCGGCATCAATAAAGCCGACAACACCAATCGTATCCGTTACCATTGTGCGCAATTCGGCTGAGCCCTCAACCAGCGAGCGACCGCCAATCGTGTCGCCGGTTTCTGTCTTGATACCGATATTGCGGTAGCCATAGCCGCGAACCGAACCGCCACCGCCGGCAAAGAACAGCATATCGGAAGGCAGTTCTTTGGCCTCCGCGCCAGTGATTGTGCCTACTTTTGCACGGGTTGCAATTACGTAGCGGTCTTTTGAATCGAGGGCGAAATAAGACCGGCCCTCAACCGTCATCTTGCCGATGAAATTGCCGTATTGCGCTTCATAGACAGGCTCCAGCACAACCTCGCCATAAAGCCCATGCTTGGCGTTTGCCTTGTCATCGCGGCTGTCATAGAGCAAACCACCGAGAAGGCCGATTGTCGTAAAATCGCGGCTGCCGAAATAGTCATCTTCGGACTTGGTCTGTGCCACGTTGAAATAAGCCCGCCCCGACAGTTCATCATTGAATATGTGTGTCAGGCCGAGCTGGCCGCTGACACCCGTCGTTGTATAGTTGTCCAGCACTTCACGTTGCGCCTTCAAACCGGCAACAAAATCGGTGTCAGGCGTTATCACACCCGGCCGAGTAAAGGTGGTGCCCAAAAGATAACTGAAATTCTTCGGATTATATGAATCATCCTGACTGCCACCGATACCACTGATACGGGCATCAAACCGTAAGCGTTCTGCGTGGCCGAACAGATTGCGGTGCATCCAGTAGGCTTCCAGGCCGGCCCCATCAAGCGTCGAATAGCTGCCACCAACGCCAAAACGCCGTGGCGGGCGCTCCTGAACCACCAGATTCAGCGGCAGACTGCCGTCGGGGTTGATCTTATCAGCTTCGCGAACATTCGCGGCACGGAAAACATCAAGACGCGCAAGCCGCTTATTGGCTTTGCTGATATCATCGGGGTCGTATTCTTCGCCTTCTTTGATGCCGGTCATCCAAGCAACATACGCCGAATCCATACGCGGCTTTTTTGTCACATTGCGCACCGTCAGCGGGCCATAATGCGCTTTTTGCCCTGGCTCCACCTGAATATTGGCATCAACAATGCGTGTGGCATGATCGGCCACAACGTCGCGCCCTTTCACTGTTGCCTTGGCGTAGCCCTGCTGGCGCCAACCTTCAACCGCAAGCTGTTCGGCTTTGAATACGGTGCCGGATTTGGCCACGTCGCCCGCGGCATAGCCGGAATCCTGTGGCAAAGGAACTTTGTCTTTTTTGTTATCGGTGGGCGGTGCGAGCTCGTGCACGCTGGCCGTGCCAAAATGATATTCAGGGCCGGTATCAATCGTAATGACAATAGAAGATTTTTCCGGAAGCTCGGTGTCGGGGCGTAAATCTGCCGCCTCCTGACCATTCACGGTGATGCTGATAACACCGCCATAGCGCCCTTCAGCGTAAAGGGCTGCCAGTATCTTTCGATAATCTCCACGGGCCTTTGCAAGCAGTCCGGCAGAGCCCGAAGCGGGTTTTTCATGATCGCCAACCAGCGATGAGGCCGCTTTGACCGTCTTGACACCATCCTCGGGTGCGCCCGGTGCGGCAACGACATCGACTGTGTAATATTTAGGTTCGCCGATCACATCGGCCGCGGCATCATCCTGTTTTTTCTTGCCCCAAAGATGCACGCCGAAAAGTTCGAATGCGCCTGCCTTTTGCGGTGGGACAAAAACAAGCGAAAAACCGGCAAGCAACGCTATCGCGCTTCCCGCTTTCAACCAAGATTTTGCCCGACATATAATCAAAACAGGTACTCTTAAACGTTTTACTCTACATATGAGACGGCACCGACACGCATAATAGGCAGCCCCGCAATACTGCCGATTTTACGCAAAACCGCCGCGCCTTGCAGGGTTTCAAAGTTTGTCCTTGTTACCATAACAGACTTTTCATGCCTACACCGCGCCGGCTGAATTTGCATGATCTTTGTCAAAGAAGTGTTAAACCGCACAACTTTAGCGGCGCATAGCTGCTATGCGTGACGCAAAAGACACAAAAATGTTCACGTATTGTTCTTGATTTGTTATGAAATCTATGGTTGTATCAATTTGGGACACTTTTAAAGGGAATAGCATCATGGTTGCACGTATAACGACAGTCGCCTTTAGCGGTGTTGATGCTTTACCGGTGGATGTGCAGGTGATGATTGCCCCCGGAAAAATGGGAATGTCTATTGTTGGCCTTGCCGACAAAGCTGTTGCCGAAAGCCGTGAAAGGGTACAGGCAGCATTGCACGCCTGCGGTCTTTCCATGCCGGTCAAGCGGGTTACCATCAACCTAGCGCCTGCCGATCTGCCAAAGGAAGGCTCCCATTATGACCTGCCAATTGCGGTTGGTCTTATGGTCGCTATGGGGCTTTTGCCACCGGAAGTCGCGCAAGACTATGTTGTTATGGGTGAATTGTCCCTTGACGGTTCTATTGCGCCTGTCAGCGGTGTCCTGCCTGCAGCGATGACCGCTGTCGCTTTAGGCAAAGGCTTGATCTGTCCTGAAAAATGCGGTGCTGAAGCTGCTTGGGCCGGTTCTGACATCGAAATACTGGCACCATCGGGATTATTGGCTCTGGTCAACCACTTTAAAGGTGCGCAAATTCTTTCCCGTCCACAACCCCGCCAATATGTCATACAGGACAATCTGCCAGACCTTGCCGACATTAAAGGACAAGAAGCGGCAAAACGGGCATTGGAAGTTGCCGCTGCCGGTCGCCACAACCTGTTATTTGTTGGCCCTCCGGGGGCGGGAAAATCCATGTTGGCGCAACGTCTGCCTTCTATCTTGCCTCCATTGGATGCGCGTGAATTGCTGGATGTCTCGCTGATTGCATCGATTGCTGGCGAAACCACCAATGGTTCTGTATCCGTCCATCGTCCTTTTCGGTCGCCTCACCATTCCGCATCGATGGCCGCTATGGTGGGAGGTGGCATAAAAGCCCGCCCGGGCGAGGTGTCCTTGGCGCATAATGGTGTGCTGTTCCTTGATGAATTTCCAGAATTTTCACCGCAGGTTCTCGATTCATTGCGCCAACCCTTGGAAAGTGGGGAATGTGTGGTTGCCCGTGCCAACCATCATGTCAGCTATCCAGCCCGTATCCAGCTCGTCGCCGCGATGAATCCTTGCCGCTGCGGCATGGCGGGCGAACCCGGCCATGTCTGCGCCCGCGGCCCGCGCTGTCAGGCTGATTATCAGGCACGTATTTCCGGCCCGTTACTCGACCGTATTGACCTGCGTATCGAAGTGCCGGCTTTATCTGCTTTAGACCTGATGCAACCGGCCAAATCAGAGCCGAGCCACGTTGTTGCCGCACGCATTGTAAAGGCGCGTCTATTACAGGCCGAACGATTTGCCCGTTTAGGCGCACCCCATATCCGTGCCAATGGCGACTGTCCGGCAAGCCTGATCGAGCAAATTGCCATTCCCGATGCTGGTGCAACGGCGTTGTTGCGCGATGTCAGCGAAAAAATGCGGTTATCCGCCCGTGCCTATCATCGGGTTTTGAAGGTAGCTCGGACGATTGCCGACCTTGATGGCTCGCAACGCCTCACCAGACACCATCTTGCAGAGGCGATTTCTTACCGGCTAGGCAATGAGCGTCTTGCCGCTGTCGCCTAATATAGCTTGAACCCCGCACATGAACAAAAGACACTCTGAAATACAAGGCAAGTGGGCGGTGACCATTTAAGAACGGCTTGGTTGGCGCAAAAATCTTATCTGAATAAGAGAAAAATGCAGGCAGCGTGGTTTTCACCGTCAAGGTTTTCCGATGCATTTATAGGAAATTTCTGCCCAACCCTTTCAATGGCATGATAACAAAAATAAAGTGCAGAACAATAGTCTGGCTTAGCTATTTCATAAGGTAAATCCTGCCGCTTCATGCTGTTGGCAGTCATTTTTTATTGGCTTGGTTGGCGATTGATTTCTCATGTCGCGCTTCAATGCAGAGCTATTTTATCACATCTACCAAAGCTATAGTGGCAACCTTACGGAAAGCATGGGGAACGTTTTTGCCCATGGGTTACCATCCATTTAATACCACCAAAATGATGTAAGCCCGTAGATAAGCCGATTGACCGCCTCTCAAAGTATTTGATGTGCCTCGAGCAAAACATTTTTAATGTTGAACCATCAATTTCATCTAACTCTCTGTTTTACCGCAACTCATCCGATAGGAGTGGAATAATGAATTGATCCAATGAATCAATTCTCCTGCGGATGCGCTTCACACTTTTGGGGAATGGCTCTGGGTTGCGCCGCTTTGGTTATCCAATATCGGCATTGTTATAAATTGCCATGGCATTTTCCAAAACGGTGACAGCGCCAAACGAAACAGGCATCCCGTTATTTTTATCGCCTGAGATTTCAAACATGGTTGGTGGGTCTCAACCGGCTGGGCGCCAAACTCTTAATGGAAGTCGCGTGATTTCGGAATAGCACGGAATTGACGTGGATGTTGTGCCATCGGTTCCGATGCTGTTGGCCCAAAACGCTCCGGCATGTCGCTTAACGACAGTAAATCCATGCTTCTATCTTCAATTTCTGCTGCAACAAGGTGTGTTACGCCGGATATATCGCGTTGAACCTTACCGGTGACCCATAGCATTTTTCCGCCCATGACCTCGCGGCGAAACCGCGCCATGATTTTCGGCCAAACCACGATATTGGCAATGCCGCTTTCATCTTCCATCGTGAGAAATACAACACCTTTGGCGCTGCCGGGTCTTTGGCGCACCGTTACAATGCCGGCAATGGCAGCGACAGCGCCTCCGGCAACCTCCATCGCATCCTGACAGGGTATGATGCCCTGCTTTTTCAATGCTTCCCGCAAAAAGCTCATCGGGTGGGCCTTAAGGGAAAGGCGGGTCATTTCATAATCATTGATAACATGTTCACCCAGTTTCATCGGCGACAAGAGCAGGCGTTTTTCACGCGCCATTTCTGATTGCTTTGCCGCTTCAAACAAAGGCAGTGCAGCATCGTCAGGCAGGCGGCGCACTGCCCATAAGGCATTACGCCGTTCAATACGCAAACTATGGAAACAATCGGCATCAGCCAGAAGCTGGAAAGCCCGCTTGGGCAACACCACTCGCTGGTGCAGTTGTTCAATGGAATCGAAGCGTCCGCTGGTTTGCGCCTCTTCCAGTCTCTCCCCCCATTCGCTTGAAAAACCGCTGATTTGACGAAACCCCAAACGCAAAGCCAAGACTTGATCCAGCCTTTCCAACCGATGGTCATATCGGCTTTGATTAATGTCCACCGGCAATACTCTCACTCCGTGGTCGCGTGCATCGCGCACAATCTGGGCTGGTGCATAAAAGCCCATGGGTTGCGAATTCAGCAATGCTGCGGCAAACACTTCAGGATGGTGGCACTTCAGCCAAGCCGAAACATAAACCAGATGAGCAAAGCTTGCGGCATGGCTTTCTGGAAAGCCATATTCGCCAAAACCCTCAATCTGTTTAAAACAGTTTTCAGCAAAAGGCCGTTCATAACCACGCCTGACCATGCCCTCCACCATTTTTTCACGCATGGTATGAATGGTGCCAACCCGTCGAAATGTTGCCATTGCGCGGCGTAGAAGATTGGCTTCATCGGGGGTAAATTTGGCCGCTTCAATGGCGATGCGCATTGCCTGTTCCTGAAATAGCGGCACCCCCATGGTTTTACCCAATACACGCTCCAGCTCGTCACGCGGGCCATGCTCGGCAGAGGGAAAGGGATAATCCACCTTTTCCTCGCCGCTGCGACGACGCAGATAGGGATGTACCATATCTCCCTGAATAGGCCCTGGCCGCACAATGGCCACTTCAATCACCAGATCGTAGAATGTTTTGGGCTTGAGCTTGGGCAGCATGTTCATCTGCGCCCGGCTTTCCACCTGAAAAACCCCCAGAGAATCGCCTTTGGACAACATCTGATAAACCGGTCTATCATCGCGCGGTATATCATGCAGGCCGTGATTCAGCCCTTTATGTTGCTTTAAAAGGTCAAACCCTTTGCGGATGCAGGTGAGCATACCCAAAGAAAGTACATCGACCTTCATCAGTTTGACACTATCAATATCGTCCTTATCCCATTCGATAAAGCTGCGATCCTTCATCACCGCAGGGCCAATCGGGACCGTTTCATCCAGCCTGTCCTGTGTCAGCACAAAACCACCGACATGCTGGGATAAATGGCGCGGAAAGCCCAAAATTTCCTGGGCCAGACGCACCGTCAAACCGATCATCGGATTTTCAGGATCAAGCCCTGCCTGCCTGATCTGGTCATCACTGACACCCTGCCCCGATGTCCCCCAGACGGTAGCCGCTATCGCGCCGGTAATATCTTCGCTCAGGCCCAATGCTTTACCAACATCGCGGATGGCGCTGCGCGACCGGTAGCGGATAACCGTTGCCACAATGGCGGCGCGTTCACGCCCATAACGGCGATAGACATATTGCATGACTTCTTCGCGCCGTTCATGTTCAAAATCGACATCGATATCCGGCGGTTCTTTGCGCTCTTCCGATATAAACCGTTCAAATAAAAGGTCGATTTCTGCCGGATTGACATTGGTAATACCCAAGCAATAGCACACGGCCGAGTTGGCGGCCGAGCCGCGCCCCTGACAAAGGATTTTCTGTTCGCGCGCATAACGCACAATATCGTAGACGGTTAAGAAATAGGGTGCGTAATCGAGTTTTTTAATCAGTCGTAATTCTTTGTCCAGAAGCGGCTTTATCTTTGTATGGTCTTGGGGTGAGAACCGTTCCTCCATACCTTTCCATGTCAGCTCTTCCAGATAGCCTTGCGGCGTCTTGCCTTTCGGCACCGGTTCATCAGGATAAGAGTAGGACAGATCGTCCAGTGTAAAAGCAATCGGCGCGATAAAGACATGCTGTTGCGCAAGCGCTTCGGGATAATGGCTGTAAAGCCGCTGCATTTCTGCAACCGGCTTAAGGTGCTTTTCACTATTGGCTTGCAGGGAAAAACCGGCCTCATCAATCGTTTTATGCAATCGAATACAGGTCAAGATATCCTGCAAAGGGCGTCTTTCCGGCAAATGGTACAACACATCGCCGGCTGCAATCAGCGGTACATGATAGGTCGCAGCGATGCGTGCCAGATATTCTGCCCGACGCGCATCCATACCACCAAAATCCATTGGCAATGCCAGCCAGACCTGCCCTTTGGCGACCATCTGCAACCGGGCCAAGGCAGCTTCAAAACCACCTGATGATGTGACGATGATTTGAAACCCGCGGGCGCGGAATAAAAAGTCTTCCAATGTCAGATGACAGGCACCTTTTTCACCTGCCTTTGTTTTTCCTTCACTCAATAGGCGGCACAGCTGGCCATAGGCGGCACGATCACGCGGGTAAACCACCAGATCAGGCGTTGCATCGGCAAAGACCAGCCGACAGCCCACCAGATAACGAAAGGCACCATGCTGTTTGACAATTTCCCGGGCCATGGAAAAGCCACGCACGACCCCTGCCAAGGTGTTTTCATCGGCCAGCCCAATACCGCCATGGCCAAGCAATGCGGCATGCTCTACCAATTCTTCAGGGTGCGATCCACCCCGCAGAAACGAAAAGTTGCTTCTGACGGCCAATGCTAGCATGGCACACACCTATCACGCTTTGACCGGCAGGCAATGCATGGCCTTTTGGCCTTGATGCCATCACCGACAGACAAAACCATGTGGCGCCTTATGGGCAAATATACCGGTTTTTTATGCAAACAAGCCATGCAAAAACCATTTTGTTTTAGGGTATGGGCCATGGCGGAATATCCAGAATCGCTGACCGTTTTCATCTTCTACGCGGTAATAATCGCGGTCTTTCTGCGTGCTTTGCCACCATTCAGCGCTCACCCGCTCGGGCCCCTCGGCAAGGCGGATCTTATGGGTGACATGACGCCAGCGAAAAGATGCCGGCGGCGCATCTGGCAGCGCTGCGATAACGTCGACAGGTTGCGGCGGGCAGAACAGACGCAGCGGCCGTTCCGGCGGATTGGGTGCAAGGGGCACAAGGCCCTGTGCGGCAAGACGGGCAGCCAGTGCGGCAGTTTGCGGATGGCGGTGTTGGGCGACACCCCAAAAAGCTGCGCGCTCAGGCATATGACTTTCGATCGTTTGCGCCACCACAATATGCGACGCCCCTAGGCGGGTTGATAATCGGTCTACCAATTGAGCAATTTCGGCTGTGTCGGCACCCTCTTCGATCAAGCCGGTCTGTACCACTTGCAGCGGTGCACAACGGGTGGCCGAAAGCGTCAATGTATCAAAACCATATCCAGCATCCAGTGGTGTGGCCAATGTTGAAAGCCGTTCTTTCATCAAACGGTGAAAAATAGCCGGATCAATGAGCGGGCGGCCGGTTTCAATCATCAAATTTTCTATATGACCATCAACCCGAAAAAAGCCGATAGCTAAAGCAAGGCTGCCAAGTCCCAATTTTTCAAGACGTTGGAAAAAATCCTTGGCCAGAACCACAAGCTGGTTTTCGACCATTGCTTGGTCGCTCAACGGTTCGCTCAAACGCAGGGGAAGATAGAGCGCCGGCGGCGGGCTGATGGGAGAAATCGGTTGGCGGCTTTTGCCATAAAGCGCATCAAGGCGGGCAGGCAGAACTTCCCCAAAACGCGCGGCAAGCGCCTTGGGCGAAATATGCTTTATATCATGCAATGTCTGAAAACCGGCACGCCTCAGCCCCGTTTGCGTTGCGGGCGGCGCTTCAAGGGCTGGCAGTTTCAGCATATCCAATGTGCAAGCAAGCTCTTCACGCGGGACAAAACGATTGACCCCAAAACGGGTAAAAGCCCGCGCTGCTGCAGGCGTCGGCGCAAGCGCCGCCAAGGTTTCAACGCCAAGCTGCCGATAATGACAGGTTACTTTTTGCAACATCGCCGCTGGGCCATCAAAAAGATGATCACAGCCAGTAACATCCAACATCAATCCATACGGCAGGCTATAGGCAACAAGCGGGGTAAACCGCCCTGCATTGCGGGCCAGATGCTGCAAATACACCATGTCGGCATTGTCGTCCTGCTGGGCGGTTTCTATTCTGGCACAAAGGCTGCGCGCATGAACCAGTGACAGGCCGGGATAAAGCCCTGCCTGCGACGCGGCCTGATTGACACAGGTCAGTTTCAGGCCGCGCGCCGCACGATCTATGATGGCAAAAGGCTGTTGTGGGTCTGGCACACGCTCAGGCGGCAAAACCGTCATGAGACGGTTTATGGGCAGGCGCGGAAAGGCGAGGGCCAGATAAAGCCGTTTGAGCGATTTGATCGGCGTGAGTTTCAATAAAGGTCTGGTCATTGAGGTTCCATTGCATCGGCCAATGGCCGGTATGGCCGGTTCTATTGCGCAGAAGGGTGACATCAAAAGCGGTAAGCCCCGGTGCCTTGGCGCCGGAACTTTGCGACGGAGCTGCAGCTATCTGCCATCTGGTTGCGGCACTGCTGGTTTTCAGTGCCGCCTTGCCAAGCAGAAGCAATGCCGGATGACCGGCTTTTTCTGCCGCCAGATGCAGACGGCGGCTGGCAGTAAAATCAAGCGCTTTGGAAGGGCCCGAAAGACTAAGTATAATGCCGCCTATGCTGCGTGTCGCCAGCGCATCATCTGCCGCTTTCAAAGCATCTGTCGCCTTATGACAGCGCACCAAGATGAAGCGGGCGGGATCAAGCCCGAAAGCGGCCAGACCGGCCGGATAGGGCATGCCATACTCCATTGTGACACTTTCTTCCTCCAGCCAGATGAATGGGCGATTTGGTTGCTGGCTGCGGGCCAAAAGTCCCAGACAAAAACCGGTAGCGATATTCATCGATGCGGGTGCTGCCACCACTTCATGCAGCGCGCCACAAGGAAAAGGGCCAGCCAAAAGGTCGGCTGTCCTATGACCAAGGTAAAAATGGTGGCCAGCATAATTGCCCATACTATCGGCAGCTCCCACATCGCCAACAGGCAATAGCGGGGCTATGGGCCGTCCCTCCATGCGGGCGACAAGATGGCGCAATTGGGCAATATTCTTCATCGTAAGACTCGATATATGTTCTTGTTTTGTTCTATTATGGAATCGAATAAGAAACAGAGTCAAGCAGAGTCTTTGGATGAAAAAAATTGCTCACCTTCACGCTTCCCTACTACATAGCCTGTTGTGCCGCCTTCCAGCCCAAAGCGCTTACATGGCGAATTCAACAATTAAGGCTCAGGATCGCTTGTTTTTTTAGGACGATACCACCGGGCATAAAGCCACCCGATCTTTCGGCTTAAGGATGAACCAAGCAGAATTATTATAATTGCATATGGTGTGAAACAGGCACCAAAGCTTGAACCCCATCGTGTTCGTTCATAGCGGCTGGGCTTTATGGAAACTTGCAAATAGCATACAGGCTTCTTATCTCAGGGCTATATTGGGCGGGGGCCCAAATGGAAGTTTGACAATGGATAAGGCAACAATCGACGATATTTTGCAACCGGGCACTGAAAAGGTGCAAGCCGGAAGAGCGGCAAAGGTACGTGCCCGCTTCTGGAAAACTTTGCGCAAGGCCGCATCGCACATTCCCTTTATGGAAGATGTCGTTGCAGCTTATTACTGTGCGCTTGACCCCACAACCCCAAAACGCGTTCGGGGTATCTTGCTGGCAGCGCTTGCCTATTTTGTCATGCCGTTCGACTTTATCCCCGATATGTTGGCTGTCATCGGCTTTTCTGACGACCTGGCAGTTTTGACCATCGCCATTGCCACCGTGCGCGCCCATATTACAGAAGCCCATCTTTTGGCTGCGCGCAAAGCGCTTGCTGGCGAGAGCGAACATCAAGACAGCGTGAAATAAAGAATTTCTTCCGGTTTTTTGCCATTTGATGCAAAATTTCACCTTTTGGTAACCACAAACAGGTCAAAATTGCATGAAACACTGGCGGCATATCCAACAGATGTTATGTTGGTGTGATAGAAATCACCGCCGGTTCGAAGCCGTAAGGCTTTGCCAATGGAAAACAAGAAGTGAGCTGAGTATACGATGTTTGGAAAGACTTTTGTCGCTGCGTCTGTCATGGTTCTGGCCGTAGCCGGAACAGCTTCGGCACAGACACCCACCCGCCTCAACCAATTTGATGCATGGGGTGCCTATTCCTATAAATCGGGCGCCAACACGGTTTGTTATGTGCTTTCGGCCCCGTTGACCACCCAGCCTGCAAGCGTAAACCATGGCGATAATTTTTTCCTCGTCAGTAAGCGCCCCGGTGGTGCCGTTTCATTTGAACCGCAGTTCATGGCAGGTTATACGCTGAAAGAAGGTTCAAAAGTCACGGTGACCGTAGACGGCAAAAACTTTGAATTCTTCACCAAGGATTCATCGGCATGGGCAGCTTCGCAAACCACTGAAACTCAGTTGATTGCAGCCATGCGGGCAGGTTCTAATCTCAGCGTCAAGGCTGTTTCACAACGCGGAACCAACACCAGCTATACCTATTCTCTCAAAGGTGTGACTGCAGCATTGAATGCTGCACAAAAATGTAAATAATCATTTTTTATCACAATCAGCGCACTGCATCATGGTATTGCCATGTTGCAGTGCTTATTTTATGTGGCTGGCGCGCGTGACGCTGCCGGTTTTCTGTGCTACAGGCAGCACGTAAAAGTTTTAGTCAAGAACCGGAAAACAATGAGCGTATCCTACGATCTCAGACCTATTGGTGCCAATGCCGCCATGCGACCAGCCGTGATGGATGCGGTAAAACCTTCGCTCATCGGCTTATCGCGTGAGGAAATGGCCGATGCCTTGAAGAATGTCGGCGTACCGGAGCGCCAAACCCGCATGCGCGTGAGCCAGCTATGGCATTGGCTTTATGTACGCGGCGTCGCAAGCTTTGACGATATGTTCAACATTTCCAAGGATATGCGCGAAACGTTGAAAAAGCATTTTTCCATTGCGCGGCCGGAGATCGTTGAAGAGCAAGTCTCCAATGACGGCACACGCAAATGGTTATTACGCTTTCCCCCGCGCGGAGCAGGAAAACCTGTCGAGATCGAAATGGTCTATATTCCTGAAGAGGGGCGTGGAACCTTATGTATGTCTTCACAGGTTGGCTGCACATTGACCTGTTCTTTCTGCCATACCGGAACGCAGAAGCTTGTGCGCAACCTGACAGCGGAAGAAATTCTGGCGCAGCTTTTGACAGCCCGTGACCGCTTGGGCGATTTTCCTGAAAAAGACACGCCCGATGGTGCGATTGTGCCTGCTGAAGGGCGTAAAATTACCAATATCGTCATGATGGGTATGGGCGAGCCGCTTTATAATTTTGAAGCCGTCAAGAAAGCGCTGTTGATCGCCTCTGATGGCGATGGTCTTTCACTCTCTAAACGACGGATCACACTTTCAACGTCGGGCGTTGTGCCGGAAATTTTCCGAACAGGTGAGGAGATCGGCGTTATGCTGGCTATCTCGCTGCATGCAGTGCGTGATGAATTGCGCGATATGCTGGTGCCGATCAATAAGAAATATCCGCTGAATGAATTGATGGATGCCTGTCGGGCCTATCCCAGCCTGTCCAATGCCAAACGTATTACGTTTGAATATGTCATGCTGAAGGATGTTAATGACAGTCTTGAAGATGCCAAGCGTTTGGTGCAGCTTTTGAAAGGCATTCCGGCGAAAATCAACCTCATCCCCTTCAACCCGTGGCCGGGTAGCAACTATCAGTGCTCGGACTGGGAGCAGATCGAGCGTTTTGCCGATGCCGTCAATCAAGCCGGCTATGCTTCGCCGATCCGCACGCCACGCGGCCGCGATATTCTTGCGGCATGCGGGCAACTGAAGTCGGAGTCAGAGCGTTTGCGCAAATCGGATCGTTTGAAACTTGAAGCCATGATGATTGCCGGACACGGTGATTGATATTCGTGACTGAAACAGGAAAAACCATGAAAAATATTACAGCATTTCACATTGTATGGATCTTGGTCGGCTGTATTTTTGCGGAAGCCGCCTTTATGGTTGTGCAGATCGGGCTGACATTATTGCTGTCGGGACAAAATTACAGCCTGCATGAACTGCTTTCACCCAATAATCCGCTTTATGCCATACCGCCGCATTTTGCGATTGTCGGCATCGTATTTTTTGCCAGCATCATCTACGGCGAATATCGCCATTTCTTTAAAATGGGCTATTACATTGTGGCAGCGATTGTCGCCGCATTGCTTTATTTCTTGTCATTGTGGATGAGCGGCTTTTCATTGTCGTTGGGTGGCTTTGCCATCAATCTTATCGCCGCTATCGTTTCAGGCGCGGTCTATTGGTGGGTTACTCCGCGGCGTTATAACCGCCGTTCGCTTAATACGTTCTAAGCTGAATTATATAAAAAAACCGGATTGATATGCATTGCATTCAATCCGGTTTTTCTAACAAAATTTAACACCTATATCGTTTAAAACTGATACCCTTTGTCGATCAACCTCTGGCGCCGTTCGGCAAGCCTGTCATCCATTTTGCCGGCCTTGACCATCTGGCGCAATTTCCTGATATGGTTTTGGCGCATTTTCGGCGACCCACGGCGAATCATCGGCCATAAGATCCATGGCAGGGCAAAAATGTGGAACATGGCAAATACGATAATCGTTGCCACCTTTGATGCCAGAATAAACCGCCCGCGCGCGCGCAAAATGACATAAGGAACGGTTGCACATATTGCAACCAGCACCGCCCATAAAGCCGGTATAATAAGTGCCAGAAGAAAAACCCCGAACCCGCCTAGATTCAAAAAGAATGTCAAATTCCATGCATGGATAATCCAGTCGGACACGCCTAAAAGTCCGACAAGCAGGGCTCCATAAATGAAAAAGATAAACATGATAAGGAAAGTCAGCGGTGTGGCAATTCCCGGCTCGCGGAAACGGTCATCTTGAACATGGGCAAGCGATGTCATAGGTTTCATCCTGTTGCGATCTAATATCTGGCACTGGAGCGCCTGTTACATACCGGATGCTATTGGAACTTTGCTGGTGGCGCTAGGGCAAAACATACTTAATTTCTTCCAATATCCCGTCTTAGCCGAAAATACATCGCAATTCATGAGATCAAAAGCGACGATGGCGTTCTCGATCATCAAGACTTGCGTCAGCTACCGGTAGGCATTTTCCAACCACTGCCACCAAATTGGTGTTGTCGACCCCATCATTTCAAGCTGGTATATTCAATTTTTTGGCGCCTCATCCTCGAAAAGTTCTTCAATTTTTGCAGCGAAGACACGGGCAATGGCAAATGCCAAGGGAAGGCTTGGATCGTATCGCTCATTTTCGATGGCGTTGACTGTCTGCCGCGAAACATTCAGCCGCAGTGCCAATTCGCTCTGCGACCAGCCTATGTCCTGTCGCCTTTGTTTGACACAGTTCTTCATCGATAACGCCAGTAACTGACGAGTGTTCCAATAATCCATAGAGTTGCCATTAAAGGCCAAATGGCAAACATTGACAGCTTTGGGTAACCTATATTTTCCAAAAAACCATAGCTGAAGGTTAAAAGTGCTGTCGCAGCAAAAGCAAGGGCCAGCGCCTCAAATTGCATTTGCCGTTGCATTTCATCAAGCCTTCTCAGCTGACCCACAACAACCCAGCAAATCACAAAAGCCGGAACCATCGGCAATAAAGCAAACAAAGGGAGCAAAGCCGAGTTCGGCCCTGCGCTGAGCAACAAATATATCGAACCGGTGAGGGCGACAGCATAAACGAACAGCCACAAGGCTAACTTCAACATGTAACGGCGCTTTTCCATTTTCAATCATCCTTATGACGTCCAAAAGAAATCATAAACCGATGTTTATAAATGTAAAGCTTACTTTACATGTTTTTCGAACAAATACGCTTTTCCATTCGTGCATCTCGTGTCGCAGGCGGTTTTGAACCCAATGTTATTAAAATTGAAAACAGCTCGAACACGATTTAGAGCGGTTCCCGATTGATGTAAAACATCAATCGGATAAGATACCGCGACAAATCAAAAGCTTGAGACGCACCGGCCGGATAGCATCAGGTCGAAAAGCGCTCTAAATTCAGAAAAAAGGCTATAGATCAGTCGCACCTAGCGAAGAAAGACTCATTATTTCATTTAGCAGATGGGCACGCGGCCACGAGGTATGCCTAATGCATGTCGTGGTTTATTTCATCCACTTTACATGCATTAAGTATCTATTTTATCCGAAAACCGCTTCACACTTTCCAGGAAACGCATTAGGCAGCGTTAGATGCTGCCGGATGCTGTGTCAGGAAAGAATGCAGGGCCTGCGCCTCATGCGTATTACGCAGCTTTTGCACCATATCAGGATCGCGCAAGACGCGTGCAATCCGCGATAAAGCCTTCAGATGATCTGCACCGGCATTTTCAGGGGCCAGCAAGAGGAATACCAGATCAACTGGCTCGTCATCAAGAGCCTCAAAATCAACCGGATTTTCCAGACGGGCAAACACACCTACAATATGGTCGATATTGTTGAGCTTGCCATGGGGTATGGCAATGCCATTGCCAACGCCGGTCGAACCGAGTTTTTCGCGCTGTAAAATCGTGTCGAAAACAGTACGCTCGTTTAATCCGGTAATTGCAGCCGCCTTTTCGGCCAGAATCTGCAAAACCTGTTTTTTTGAATTGGCCTTGAGCGCCGGAATAACTGCTTCCGGTGCGATCAAATCACTCAGATCCATACTCTGTTTCCCTCTTTCACACCCAACAACTGCCCCGGTTTCGACAAAACGGCCTAAGGCAGTGAAGGTTGCGGATATCCCATTAGCCTGCCAACCATGAATGCGGCAGTTCGGGATTTGTGCTCGTTAAGCCTTATTGGTGACAGATGACGGGTCAACCCAGCCGATATTTCCATCAGCACGGCGATAGACAAGATTGACCTTGTCACTACCGGCGTTACGGAAAACCAACACTGGATTGTCCATGAGGTCGAGTTCAACAACCGCGTCTGCTACAGACATCGCACGCAACGCCATGGATGTTTCCGCAACAATTGTCGGGGCGTAATCTGCCGGAAGATCTTCATCCTCATCCGGCATGGGCTCCATGATGTGATAGGCAAACTCGGAAAATGCAGCACTTTCGCTTTGCATATTGCTGCGCGATTTCAGACGGCGCTTATACCGGCGCAAACGGGTTTCAATCCGTTCTGCCGCCGCATCGAATGCGGCTTGCGGGTCCTGCGCCTGGCCGGTTGTTTGCAAAATGGCGCCTGTGCTCAGGTGCAAAACACAATCAGCCGAATAGCGCGAACCGGATTTGACAACAGTGACATGACCGGTGGCGCTACCGTCGAAATATTTGGAAACAGCATCAGCGATACGTTCCTCGATCCGGGTGCGGAAAGCTTCACCGATATCCATATGCTTTCCCGAAATGCGCAAGCTCATTATAAACCTCGTTCATAATTCGTGATCAGGCTAATTTAGCGACATCTTCCATATGACGCAACCAAAAGCGCATATAAATCTGGAAAAGACCGGGTCAACCCTTTAAAGCGGGCTTCTAGTGGGTTGCAAAGGCGAAGTCAACCGGCAAAAATCAACCATTAGTTGCAACTGCCTTTGGCTTTTTTCTCACGGCGGCGTGCAACTGAAGACGAAATGTTCATGCCTTCACGGTATTTGGCAACGGTTCTGCGGGCAATATCGATATTCTCTTTCTTCAATAGGCTGACCAACGTATCGTCCGACAGAATATGGTCGACATCTTCGCCATCAATCAACTGGCGTATGCGATGTCGCACGGCGTCAGCGGCATGGGTTTCTCCACCTTCTGCTGACTGCAAAGCCGCAGAAAAAAAACTGCGCATTTCAAATGTACCGCGTGGCGTTGCCACATATTTATTGGCGGTCACCCGGCTAATGGTCGATTCGTGCATACCCACAGCATCCGCTACCATGGCCAGATTGAGCGGCTTCAAGTGGCCAATACCATATTTCAGAAAATCCTGTTGATGGCGCACAATCTGCCCGCTGACTGTCAAAAGCGTTTTGGCGCGCTGATCAAGTGCACGTAACAGCCAATGGGCATTTTGCAAGCACTCGCCGATAAATCCTCGCTCGTCGGCATTGGCGCAGATTTTCAAGGAATAATCCTGATGGACGACGAGCTTTGGCAAAACGGCGCTGTTCAGCTCAACTTGAAAATCTCCATCGTTCAAGGCATGGATGATCACATCGGGAACCACAACATCGGCAGTCGCCGCACCAAAAGCCATACCCGGTTTAGGGTCGAGCGCGCGAATTTCCTGCAACATATCGACAAGTTCGCTCTGGTCCAGACCGCATAATTTTGCCAAACCTGCAAAATCCCGTTTTGCCAACACCGGAAGATTATCCAGCACAATCTGCATGGCCGGATCCAACCGGTTCTGTCGTTCCAGCTGCAAAGCCAAACAATCGCTAAGCGAGGTAGCAAACAAGCCTGGTGGATCAAATTGGCGAAGAGTGTCAAAAACAATGGAAACCTGTTCCAACTCCACACCAAGTCTTGAGGCTGTTTCTTCCAAAGACCCGGTAAAATACCCGGCCTCATCAAGCTGATCGGCAAGATCAAGCGCAACCTCATGCAGCGTACGATTGCTGAACGAAAAGATAATCTGTTCACTAACATGACTGCGAAGGCTTGGTTTTTCGGCCAGGGTTTGCTCGAGATCGATAGAGTCAAACGATAAAGGCTGGGTAGAAACGTCGCTCCAATCGACGGGTTTTGGTACCAGCGACATCGCATCATGGCGCAAAGCATCGGGGTCGATATTGTCTGGCGAGGAATCAAACATATTCGACAACACTTCGCCATCCGGCATGGCTGCATCGTCTGCTACAAACGGCGCCTCTGGCTTGCCAGAGTCATAAGGGTTATCAGCCGCATGACTATCCGGCATAGGCTCTTGCGTTGGTTCCAAACGTTCCAATAACGGATTTTTTTCCAGCTCCTCGTCCAAAAAATGCTCCAGCTCCAGCGCTGTCATCTGCAGCAATTTGATCGACTGCATCAATTGCGGTGTCATGACCAGAGATTGCGATTGGCGCAGATCAAGGAACGGGGCAAGAGCCATCAGCCGTCCCTCTTACGCCAGACAGAATGCCGGCATTTATGTCGCATTTTTTGTTTCATCCGCATGGCCCCGTCCATCATTGTTTGACCACTTTAGCAAACTGGTATGAACCTTGCTTGTCAACCGGAATTTATGCAGAAACAACCAATTTTCTGGCAAAAACGGCTTTTCATTGCCGTTGAAAGCAGCTTGTGCGAACCGGTTTCGCACTTTAACATGACCGCGAAACACCGCTTGAAATCAAACCGGACGAAAGAAACGGAGACATTCCCCATGCGTTTTACAGTCAGCGAGCTGCCGCAACAAGCCATCTATAAGTTGCTGACGGCAACTGTAACGCCACGCCCGATTGCATGGGTCACCACCTGCGATAGGCAAGGCAACGTGAACGCAGCCCCCTTCAGTTTTTTCAATATTATGGGGAGCGAGCCGCCCTTGGCGGTTTTCAGCGTGGGAAAATCGAACGACAAAGACAAAAAAGATACGATCGCCAATATTTTGGATACCAACGAGTTCGTAGTCAACCTTGTGCCGGCACGCTTGGCTGAAGCAATGAATTTGACAGCTATGGATGCGCCCTATGGATTTGATGAGATAGCTGCGGCCGGTCTGACGACCACTCCGTCCCATATTGTCCAGACACCGCAAATAGCCCAATCACCGGTTTCATTTGAATGCGTCAACCATGCCACAATGTTGACCGGCCCAAAGCAGTATATGGTCATCGGTCGCGTGGTCGAAATCCGCATCGATGATGCCTATATCCAGGATGCCGAGCGTCACTATGTCGACACGAAAGCACTTGATTTGATTGGCCGGATGCATGGCAGTGGTGGCTACACACGTTGCCACGACCTGTTTGAAATGAAACGCATTTCTTATGCGCAATGGAAAGATCAGAGCGAGAACTGATCGCCCAGATAAAGCCTTCTCACATCGGCATTGGTGACGATATCATCCGGCTGGCCATGCGTCAGAACCTGACCGGCATGGATAATATAGGCGCGGTCGACAAGACCCAGTGTTTCGCGCACATTATGGTCGGTAATGAGAACACCGATACCGCGGCTGGTCAGATGACGTACCAACTGTTGAATATCGGCAATTGCGATGGGATCGATACCGGCAAATGGCTCATCCAGAAGCATGAAATTAGGACGTGAGGCCAAAGCGCGTGCAATTTCCAAACGCCTCCTTTCACCACCCGACAGAGAGATGGCCGGACTTTTGCGCAAATGTGCAATTTTAAACTCATCAAGCAGTGCATCCAGTTCTTCCGCACGCTTGCGACGGTCTTTTTCGACCACTTCCAAAACAGCTTTGATATTGTTTTCAACGGAGAGACCGCGAAAAATCGAAGCTTCCTGCGGCAGATAGCCAATGCCCAAACGCGACCGGCGATACATCGGCATATCGGTGACATCAAAACCGTCAATTTCGATACTGCCGCTATCCACTTCAACCAAACCGGTTACCATGTAAAAGCACGTTGTTTTGCCTGCACCGTTGGGGCCAAGAATGCCCACGGCCTCGCCAGCCCGCACACCAAAGGAAACACCATTGACGACCTGCCGACCGCGATAGGTCTTGGTAAGTTCGCGGGCAACCAGCGTGCCTTTCAGGCGTTGCGCCAACGCATCACCTGAATTGTCTTCATAGGCGATCTGCTCGAAAGCCGTGGAGGATTCACTTTGTGACATGAAGGACTAGTTTCCGTTCTGTTCGTTCCGGTTCATGATGATCGACACACGGCCTTTTTTACCCGAAGACTTGCAGCTTTCGAGAAAGGCTTTTCCGGTATCCATATGCGCGGTCAGCTTGCAGCCGGTTGCCACATTATCCCCATCGGTCAGAATGACGCGACTGCCGGTCAACACCATGACGTTGGATTTGCCATCGAATACACCCTGATCTCCGGTTGCGACCTGCGTTGCCGTTTTAATATAGACCTTGCCCGACGCTTCCATTTTTTCAACACCGGTCGTGCCCAGTCCGCCTGCACTGGCGCCAGCCGGCTTTGCCTGTGCATCGCCACCCGCGGCATCCGGTGCCTTGGCATAATGCACGATCAACTTTGATGTCCGCAGAATACGATCACCCTGCACCACAGAGACATTTCCGGTGAAAATAGCTACGCCGTCCTTGTCGCGCATTTCCAGATCGTCGGCATTCAGTTCCACCGGCTCCTTGCCGCCGGAAAGATTAACGCCGAAATTGGTTTGCTGCGCCATGGCCGATACACCATGAAGGCTTGTCAAAGCCAAGCCTAGGGCCAATACCGCACCCAAACGGCGCGAAAAGTGTTTTAACGGCTTCATTCCACAACCCTCAAATCAATACGACACGCATGACCGGCATCGTTTACCATAACTCTTATTGCCCATTAGTGTTGTCAATGACAAGACTGACACCACCACGAAAAAACAAAACCTGCCCGTTTTCGCGGATTTGCAGGCCATTTGCCTTTAAATGCTGCCCATCCCGACGGATATCCACCGGTCGGTCTGTATTCAACTGGCTGGTTGCAAGATTGACATCGGCTGATTCCAGCTTTGCCACCATGCCGTCATCTGTTTGTACTGTAAAAGGCTTATCAAGTTGCAAACGACCATTGATATTGTCGTAAAAGCCGCCTGCCGCTTCAACATCGGCCTGCCCGCGCTCACCCAATGGTAGCTGCGCAATAATATTCTGCAATTCGATCATGCCCGAATGGGATGGATCCTGTATCGCCTTCGCCGCTTTCAGCGAATAGGGTTTGTTGGCGCTCGTATAGCCTTCCAACTTCGGATCCGTCATGGTGAGCCGGCCATCGGCACCCTGATCATCGTTTAAAACGACAAGATCGGCCGAACTGGGCGCAGCAAAAAATGTAAACCAACAAAAAACCAGCGCAATGGCCAGTGCCGCCAAAGGCAAAACAAACTTCAACACCCGCACCCGAGCCGAATGGCGGTGCGCCGAATTGAAGACCGCATCAGATTTCTGACTGGCCGAAAAAATTTCAGAACTATCGTTCATTCTGCTCCTTGGCTTTTACCCGATCCGCTTGTTGCCGATTCCGTGGCCCAAAAAGAGCGTACACCACTCCACCCATCACCTACGGCTGTTTTGTAACCATTCAATATGGTGTTTTTCGTGACAAACCAAAACAAAAATTCGTCAAGAGCTGTTTTTTTTCCTGAATCCGCCCGATAGGCAACAATTTTTTGTCAAACAGCGTTGACGAAAAGCCGAAGACGGTCAATAAGCTATTGATTGGCTGGCAGGTTTTCCCGATCTAGGCGATCTTATGTGGAAAACAGGGCTGCCGATGCTTTTAACCCATGGCCTTAAATGCTTTCAACGGAAAAGCGGTCGGCCTTGTTAATCGCACGGTTTTGTTGTTGGTTTGAAATGGAGGCTGTTTTGATCAAGTCGGAACTCGTACAGATTATTGCCAATCGCAATCCCCACCTGTTTCAACGGGACGTGGAAAATATTGTCGGTGCTGTATTTGATGAAATCTCGACAGCATTGGCTGAAGGCAACCGTGTTGAACTTCGCGGCTTCGGAGCGTTTTCGGTTAAAAATCGTCCTGCACGTAGCGGCCGTAATCCGCGCACCGGTGAATCTGTTTCAGTGGATGAAAAATGGGTTCCTTTTTTCAAAACCGGCAAGGAACTGCGCGACCGCCTGAACAGCGAGTGATGCAATGAACGCAAAACGGGTTATCTCACTGATCATACTGATACCGATAGCCATTGTGCTTATCGCATTTATCGTTGCCAATCGTGAAAGTGTGGCACTGACACTCAATCCGTTTCAGCCGGGTGCTGAAGGCTTGACCTATCATGCGCCGTTCTTTGTCTGGCTCTTCGTTTTTTTGGCCTTGGGCATTCTTATTGGCGGTGCCACCATGTGGCTGACTCAGCACCGTTTCCGCAAAGCGTTAAAAGATACGCAAACGGAATTGCAGGGACTGAAGATGGATATGGCTAAAAAGACCGACCTGACATTACATTCCTAGGGCGCATTACATTCCTAGGACGCGTTGGCAATTTAAGAATTGGCTGCGCTGGCGCATTCCATATAAAGCTGTAAAAGCAGACCGAAGGAATGCTGGCTCCTATCTTTTCTATAGGGCAAAAATCTCCATACAGATCAGCAGTGTTATGGGCATTGTAACCATCGCGGCTAAAGTTTCAAACGCCGTAATGCTTGCCATCAACACATGGTCGCCCCCCATACGCCGTGCCATGACATAAGATGATGAGGCTGTCGGCAGACACTGGAACACCAGAACAACCAGAGCCATTTGTCCATCCATTTCCGTCAACAGGCATAAACCAAGCGTCAGGGCCGGAATGACGATGAATTTCACCATCGACGAAAAACCAACAGCCCAAAGCCTGCTTCGTGACATACTGAGATCCAGTGCAGCACCGACACATAGAAGGCCAATCGGCAAAGATGCAGCGCCTAGGATGCGCATCACCTCATCAATGCCGAAAGGCAGGAACAATCCAAAGGCATGAAGACCTGCCCCGATTGCACAACTGACGACTAGAGGATTGCTGGCAATACCGCGAACGACACCGATAAGACTAGGCTTTGTTCCACCGTATCGGGCAAAGGCCAGCACAGTTAGAATATTGACGGTTGGAACCAGAATTGCGTTGACTACCGCTGTCAAACCAACCGTTTGCGCCCCGAAAAGTGCGATGGAGGCGGTGACACCGACATAATTATTAAACCTGATGCTTCCTTGGAAAACAGAGGTAAAGGCTTTTCCATCAAAACCGGTCAACCTGTTCAAGACAACCAATACGATACCGACAATACAGCCCGGCAGAATAAGCGTTGCACATAGAGGCAATAAACCAATGCCGGACATATCCGCATGAACGAGACCATGAATGAACAAACATGGTAGAAGAATGAAATAGCAGAGCTTTTCAGCGCCGGACCAGAAACCGGCTTCGACAAACTCGACACGCCGCAGGCCGTAGCCAAGACCGACCAATAAAGCGATGGGCAATAATGCCATCATAATTATCGAAAACATCAATCCCCCTCCATTTTGCTGGCCATCCCCTGTTCCGCCACCGCAGACAACAGTGTTTTGCGAAGCCTTGGAAAAATTATGCCCCTTTTGTTAAGAATGCTTTATAAGCATGAAAAACTTTGTCACAGACCGGAAATACAACACCGTGAAACCGCCTTTCAGAATTAAAGACAAGAAAAACGCGCCAACGCCGCGTGCTAACCAGCAAAAACCGGGCGGAACAGATAAATCCGGCCATATGAAAGCAGCTGCCAAAAGGAGTGCCCATGCTGGGGCACCAATGAGGCCGCAAAAGCAACCGGGTTTCAGCGCTGAAGGCGACCGCAACAAAGCATCTATAGAAAGCTCAACCGCGTCAGCGCCTACCATTAAAAAGTTTCAACCGCGCCCAACCGGCGCACGGCCGCAAGAACACCTGCCCTTGATTATGGAGACAGGTGCCGGCGATGATTATGCCCTTATCGATAGTGGTAATGGGCTTAAGCTCGAACGCTATGGCCCGTTGAAAATCATTCGTCCGGAAGGCCAGGCACTATGGCAACCGGCATTGAGCGAAAAAGAATGGTCGGATGTCGATGCTATTTTTACCGGCAATACCGACGAAGAAGGCATGGGGCGTTGGCATTTTCCCAAACAGGCTTTGGGCGAAACATGGCCGCTCGTATGGAATGGACTGTCGTTTCTCGGCCGCTTTACCTCATTCCGTCATGTGGGGGTCTTTCCAGAACAGGATGCGCATTGGCGCTATATGGAAACGCTGATCAAAACAGCAAACCGACCGGTCAAAGTCCTCAATCTCTTCGGCTATACCGGTGTTGCATCACTAATTGCAGCCCGCGCTGGCGCCGAAGTGACCCATGTCGATGCTTCCAAAAAAGCCATATTGTGGGCAAAGGAAAATCAGGAAATGGCAGGTCTCACTGACCGGCCAATTCGGTGGATTTGCGACGATGCCATGAAGTTCGTTGAACGCGAAGCGCGACGTGAAAAAACCTATGACATTATCTTGCTCGACCCGCCCGCCTACGGCAGGGGGCCGCATGGTGAAGTCTGGCAATTGTTCGACCATTTACCGGATATGGTCAGGGGATGCCGTGCAATCTTGTCAGCCAAACCACTGGCAGTTATTCTAACGGCCTATTCTATCCGCTCGTCGTTTTATGCCATTCATGAATTGATGCGTGACGAATTTACCGGGCTTGGCGGCACCGTTGAATCCGGGGAACTTATCTTGCGTGAAGAACAGGCAAAACGCGCCCTTTCTACCTCTCTTTTTAGCCGATGGATCGCTTGAACATGACACAAAAACGTACCGGTCAGGTGAAAGAAATCACCTCCCTTGCCAATCCGATCATCAAGGATCTGAAAGCGTTGGGCCAGAAAAAGAACCGCGACCGCGAGGGCGTTTTCATGGCGGAAGGCTTGAAACTCGTCATTGATGCGCTGGACCTTGGCTGGACCATCCGGACTCTTCTTTTTGCTAAAAGCGGCCTTGGCAATCCATTGATCGAAAAAACCGCCGCGCGCACCGTTGCGTCTGGCGGCCTGGTCATCGAAGCCTCGCAAAAGGTCATGGAATCGGTAACAAGACGCGACAACCCACAAATGGTTGTTGGGGTTTTCGAGCAGCAATGGCAGCCAATCACAGCCCTCAAGGCAAAGCCGGATGATGTCTATGTCGCGCTCGATCGTATCCGCGACCCGGGCAATCTGGGCACGATTATCCGTACAGCCGATGCGGTGGGTGCCAAGGGGCTGATCCTTGTTGGCGACACAACCGACCCATTTTCACTTGAAACCGTTCGCGCCACCATGGGTTCGGTTTTTGCCCTGCCACTCTATCGTTTGAGCGAACAGGATTTTCTTAAATGGCGCGGTGGGTTTTCAGGCAAAATCGTCGGTACCCATCTAAAGGGTTCGGTTGATTATCGCACAATTGATTTTAAAAAAGGCCCGACCATTTTGTTGATGGGCAATGAACAGCAGGGGCTGCCCGACACGCTGGCTGACAGTTGTGATGTATTGGCACGTATTCCACAGGCTGGCCGCGCCGATTCTCTTAATCTTGCAGTGGCAACCGGTGTAATGCTGTATGAAATCTGCCGCCATTCCTTGGCGCTTGACCCGCGTGAGGCGCGCTCATGAACCGTAAATCTGCATTGATATTGATCGTTGGCTTGCTGATAACTGTCGGCCTTGATCAGTGGATTAAATATTGGGTCATCCAGAATATGGAATTGGGCGAAGAAATCGTGATTTTACCGTTTCTTTCACTCTATCATGCCCGCAATCCCGGCATTGCTTTTTCGATGTTGTCGTCATTTTCCGATTGGGGCCTGATTATTCTAACCGTGTTTATCATCGGCTTCGTCGCGTGGCTGTGGAAAAATGCCGGCCCTGAAAAATCGCTGTCGCGGTTGGGGTTTCTATTGGTAATCGGCGGTGCGCTTGGCAATCTGATCGACAGGATACGTTTTCATTATGTTGTCGATTATATCTCGTTCCATATTGACGGCGTGTTTTCTTTTGCCATTTTCAATCTGGCTGATGCTTTTATCACCGTTGGTGCAATTTTCATTATTGTCGATGAATTGCTCAGCTGGCGTCGGGAGAAACATAAGCCGAAATAGTTGCCGGTTGACGTATTTAAGCGGCCTCATGCACAGAATATTATCAGTTGTTACAAAGATGTAAGATTGGCGACACATAATTTTGACACAGAAACAGCTGCGATTTTCTGTTTCACACGCTAAACGAAGAGGGGGCTCTTTTGGACAAGACAATAGCAACCGGTGTCACGACACCGCAGTATCAGCCATTGCAGTTCACCGGCACAGCGCGCGATTATTTTGGCATCTGGATCGTCAATATTCTGCTGACGGTTTTGACATTGGGTATCTATTCGGCTTGGGCGAAGGTGCGGCGTCGGCGTTATTTCCAAGGGCACACCATTCTTGAAGGGCATGGCTTTGGATACCATGCCACCGGCAAACAAATCCTTCTTGGCCGCCTTTTGGCTTTGGGTCTGATTATCCTGCTATTCATTCCATTTGTTAATTTCTTTGCCTATACCGGTGTCTTGGCCGTATTGCCGATGCTCTACCACCGCTCTTTGCGGTTTAACGCGCAAATGACCAGCTATCGGAATGTACGGTTTAGCTTTCAAGGAACAACCGGAGGAGCTTACAAGGCCTTCCTGCTTGGCCCCCTCATCAGCTCGATGAGTTTTGGTGTGCTTATGCCAATCTCCGCTCAGTGGCAGCAGGAATATATCGGTAACAACATGATGTATGGCGACCGGCCATTCAAAACGGAAATTCCCATCACAAGCCTTTATAGAATCTGGTTTATCCCTATCATTTTTACCGGCTTTCTGGTAGCAACATACATTGTTTTTATGATTGTCATGATCAATGACAAGACCGGCAGCATACATCTGTTTTTGCCGTTTCTTTTCATGTTGACCTATTTTGTTACCATTATAGCGTGGATGGTTTACGCTGTCAGTTTGCGCAATCTGGCGTGGTCGCACAGTATTTTCGACAACAAGCATCCTATTCGCTCCACCATGGGGCGTCGGCGCTATCTATGGATCATTGTGACCAACAGCATCGTCTCGATCGTCACATTCGGTCTCATGCGCCCTTGGGCAGCCGTCCGCACGGCGCGTTTTACATGGGAAAACACCGCAATCAAATTTACCGAAGACCTGGGCGAAATTGTATCGCAGGTCGAAAAAACGGGAGCACCGATGGCTGCCGAATATCTAGATCTTGAAGGCTTCGATTTTGGCTTCTAACGAACGCGCGACACCGGTTGACGGGCAATGGTATCCGACAAATTCCAACCGTTTTGAAACGGTCACATTGGAACTTGTCGGCAAGGAATTGCTCATTCGTGACCACCAGCAAAAACAGCTTTGCCATGCACCGGTGGAAGCGATTGTCATTTCAGCCCGTGTCGGCGGCATCGCGCGCGAACTGACCTTTCCGGATGGCTCGCTATTTACCAGTTTTGACAATGACGCGATCGATCGACTCTTGGCGCTAACGGGTCATAAAAAAAGCCGCTTCATAGCCGATTTGGAGCGTTTCCGCCCAAGGCTTCTGGTGTTTATCCTTGTGGCGGTCGCATTGATCTACGGGGCATATCGTGTCAGCATTCCTGCTTTTATTGAAATGGCTGTTTATGCCACGCCGAAGCAAATTCCCGATGCCATGGGCAAAAGCACGTTTGCGGCGCTGGAACGCACCATGCTTTCACCGTCAGAAATACCGGAAAGCCGCCAAAAGGATGTGCGCGCGCTGTTTGATCGGCTTGTAAGCAAAACTCCCGAAGACCATTCCCGTTTCAGGCTTTATTTCAGGCAAGCGCCAGACGATATGGGGCCAAACGCTTTTGCACTGCCAGATGGACGCGTGGTGATTACCGATGAATTGATTACATTTGCCGGTGATGACGATGCGATGATTGCGGGTGTGCTCGCCCATGAAATTGCCCATGTCGAGCGCCAGCATAGCCTGCGGCAAATCTACCGTGCAGCGGGCATGTCGGCTTTGATCATGTTCGTCACTGGCGATATGGGCGAGTTATTGGAACGTATTCTGCTGGAAGGCAATGTGCTTTTATCCTTATCCTATTCGCGCGCAGCAGAAGCCGAGGCCGACCTTGTCGGTGTCAAGCTGATGATGGATGCCGGTTATGACCCCGAGGCGCTTGCACGCTTTTTCGAGCAATTGACTGCCAAGATCCGCAAATCGGATGAAGATGACAACCAAATGTCCATCTTTGATACGCATCCGGGCGATAAAAACCGCGTCAGTGCCATCCGCGGCGAGATAAATCGATTGAAAAGTCTTCTCAGCCCGTAAAAGCCTCAAGAGGCCGGAACCAACGTATTCATCTTTCATTAAGCATGTCACATAGCGTGTGTGAATTGCCTTGAAAAAATCACTTTCCGGTCATTGTCGTGCAACAAGTTGTGCCTAAATGGGCTGTAGCAAATGTTGGCCCAATTCGACATGCGCAAAACCAAATCGGCAAAAAATGCCTGAAGGAGCCCTAAAATGACAGCCTATGCACGGACACTTCTCAACCGTCCTCATCATGAGAAACGCGAAGGAACAGATGCAGAGATTTTGGCGACGCTCGGTTCACTCAATGCGCGTGTCGTGATGTCATTTGACCTTCTCAATGAAACGGCACGCCAGTTGGCATCCAAAGCCGAGATGCAGAATAAGGACGACTTGTTCATCGTCGTTAGCGATAAGGATAGTCCGCATGAGGCTATGGCCTTGTGCCGCATGACATTATCGGGCCATTTGCAACCTTCCGAAAGCTTTCGCGCAGCCGGTCTTGTGGATAATTTCAAGGTTGAGGTCAACCAGACCGAACCATGTTTCCTGACTATCGCGCCTTTTGAGTTTGCCGACGAGGCAAAGGCCCACCGTGCCCAAGGATTGTTATGGCAGTCGATTGCACGTTATTGTGCCTTGAACGACGTGGATTATGTGGTTGGCAGTCTGGCATTCAATAGCCGCTATCCCGCAGCCCACGCGTTGGAATTGTCCTATCTTTACCATTTCTGCCGGTCGCAATCGGGTTTGCGGGCCAAGGCTGAAAATGGTGTGACGATGGACATTATGCCGGAAGAAGCGATCAAGCCTGACGAGGCATTTTCCTCACTGCCGCCGATGTTGCGCTATTGCCTGCGTCTTGGCGCCAAGGTGGGAGACAATGCGATTGTTGACCGCTTGAAAAACCAGACGCGGATTTTTCTGCTTTTCCCTGCCCGCGCCATCAGCGCCTAACAGCTGAAGGAGCCATTCTTCACAAAGCTTTGCCGTTGCGACAACGACAAAGCTTTGTGAAGGATAGCGGCTTTTTACATTCTTGCCATTGCCAACCGGCGCAAAATGCGCAACAGCTTTTCCCGGCACGGGAGGGCTGGGTGTGGCGCATATTTTCCTTTTTATCATCGTTGTCTTTGCTGCCGCCTATGTGCAAACGGTGACGGGCTTTGCCTTCGGCCTTGTATTCATGGGCTTGATTGGATTAACCGGCCTTATCAGTGTGGAAGATGCTGCCGTGGTGGTGAGTATTGCAACCATCGTCAATGCCTTTGTGGTTCTGGTGCGTGGCTGGCGTTGCGTCAACCTGCGCTACCTGGGACTGACATTACTGGGGGCCATCCCTTGTGTCCTGGTCGGTTACAGCATTCTTGAATGGTTGGCGGGATCATCCCTGCTTCTGCTGGAAATGCTTTTAGGTTTGGTCATTATCGCCTCGAGCTTTCAACTTCTTTTCCAGCCTAAACCGCTCAACCATGTTTCCCATGGCTGGACTTTCACACTTTTCGGCACCTTTGGCGGGCTGCTCAGCGGGTTGTTTTCCAGCGCGGGGCCGCCCATCGTCTATCACTTCTATCGCCAACCCATCGCCTATCCGGTTATACGTGAAACCTTATTGGCACTTTTCACCTGCACGGGGTTTATGCGCCTTGGCACTGTTGTTGTAACAGGCGGCTGGCATATCAGCATTTTGTGGTGGTCGTTGTTAAGCTGCCCTATCGTTATCATCGCAACAGTTCTGGCGCGGCGATACCCACCAAAGCTTGCTCCCAACGGAATCAGACGCGTCGTGTTTGTTCTATTGTTTCTTTCCGGCCTATCACTGGGGCTGCCAGCAGCCCTGACAATGATTTTTGGATGAACTTGGTCTACGATCCTGCAGGTTTTACTTTTGTTTTAAGATATATCGTTTAAAGCTTTTGATGATGGAAAACAGACTGTCCCATTTGCCGCAAGCCAAACAACAGATGATCGAGCGGATGCTTGATACGATATTGCGTGTGTTTCAAGAACAGTTTGCGCCAAAGCGCGGCCGCAGCATCAAGGATGCCCATATTGTCAAAGTCATTCTTTACGGTTCGCATGCCCGCGGCGGCTATGTAAACGACTTTGTTTCGGGCTATCATTCCGACTATGATTTTTGCATTCTGGTCAACAATGCGCGTTTTAAAAACTTCAAATATTGGCACGGCGTGGAAGCGGCACTGAAAGAAATTCCCTCCCCAAGTGACAAAGACCACTCACGCGCCAGCCTGATTGTACATAGTTATCGGGAAATGAATGCAAGGTTGAAGGATGGCTGGCCGTTTTACGCAGACATTGTGCGTGACGGTATGACGCTTTACACGCTGGATGGCTATGACCTTGCACCGATCGGCCCGATGAAAAAAGACCGCCGCCATGAAATGGCCGTCAAATGGTTTCATCAGGAGCTTACTGAGGCAGGTAAGTTTTTTAGACATTATAAATTTGATCGAAGCGAAGGAGAAGGCAATAATAATCTTGCCGCTTTCAATCTCCATCAAACCACGGAATGCCTTTACGTTTGTGTCCTGCTCACACTGCAACTATATGCGCCGAAATTGCATGATTTAAAGGCGCTGCATCAGCGCGCTGTGGATCTGGTGCCAGAGCTGAAAGATGTCTGGCCGGTCCATGACCGCTTTGCTGAACGTGCCTTTGGGCGGTTGCGTGATGCCTATGTCAAAGCGCGCTATTCGCCCAAATACGAGATTACCAATGAGGAGCTTGATTGGTTGGAAAGCCGCATCATCGTTTTGCGCCAAATGGTGGAAGCGGCTTGCAAAACTGCCTTACGGGAAAATAATTGAACGGCGTTCATTTTTTGATTGCATTATCGAAGGAACCGGCTTAAATATGAACAATGTTCAATTTTTGTCAGCCAGAGGGGATGACGATGACCGACCAAACAAACACCAATGATGGCTTTAAACCTGTTCATGAACCTGCGAAATTGATGCGTTCGCGCCGATTTGCACCGCTGTTCTGGACCCAGTTTTTTTCTGCCTTCAACGATAATTTTGTTAAAAACACATTGGTGTTCCTTATTCTTTCGGTAGTTGTATTGCAGCACCAGCCTGCCATGATAACTCTGGCTGGCGGCATATTCGCTCTGCCTTACCTGTTGTTTTCAGCCACGGGCGGCCAGCTTGCTGACCGTTTTGACAAGGCCCGTGTCGCGCGGATGATCAAATTTGCCGAAATCTTTGCCGCCCTTGCTGCGGCTGGTTCGCTGTTGGTGTCATCGGTAACGTTGATGATGGTTTCGTTATTTCTTTTCGGCTTGGGGTCGGCGCTATTCGGGCCGGTCAAATATGCCATTCTGCCAGAGCAGATGAGCAAGGATCAGTTGCCACGCGCCAATGCATGGGTAGAAGCGGCAACCTTTATCGCTATTCTTGCCGGCACTTTGGCGGCCGGCCTAAGCTTTGGCCTGCATGAAGGGCCACAAATCATACCGGCGATGCTGATGATCGCCTTTGCGCTGATTGCTTGGGGTGCGAGCCGTTTTATTCCTGCCCATACGCCCGCCAAACCGGATTTGGCCATCGACCGCAATATAGCCCGTGCGACATTCTCACTTCTCAAAAATCTCGGTGTCGATAAACGATTGCTGACAGTGACATTGATGATTTCGTGGTTCTGGTTTGTCGGTGCCATGCTGCTTTCTGTCATGCCTGCTTTGACCAACCTTCTGGGTGGCTATCATCACGGTTTCACGCTTTTCCTCACCGTTTTTGCCATTGCTGTGGCGGCTGGCTCGGCCATTGCGGCATGGCTTTCTGCAGGACGTATCGTTCTGCTGCAATCGGTTGTCGGCACATTTATCTGCGGTTTGGCTTCGATTGATCTGGCCTTTGCTATTCGCGGTCTTGATACAACGATTATTGTCGAGAATTTCAGCCAGTTTCTTGCCCATCCGGGTCTTACACGCATCGTCATTGATCTTGCTTTTGCAGCATTGTCGGGTGCATTTCTGGTTGTGCCGGGTTTTGCCGCCTTGCAGGCTTGGGCCAAGCGTGAAGAACGCGCCCGTATTATTGCAGCAAACAATATTCTTAATTCCGCTATTATGGCCATTGGCGCCGGTCTTGTCGCCTTGATCCAATATTTTGGCGCGACGCTTGATATGATCGTGCTGGGCCTTGGCATCGCCTCGCTTGTCGCATCCGCTTTCATGTTGAAATTTCTACCCACCAACGCCTTCCGCGATTTCGTGTCCATATTATTCCGCGCATTCTTCCGTCTGGAAGTCAAAGGGATGGACAATTTTGCCAAGGCTGGCGAAACGCCTATCCTGGCGCTCAATCACGTTTCGTTTCTCGATGGTTTGCTGGCATTGGCCGTGTGTGAAACCACCGGTTTGAAAAGTCCTGCTTTTGCCATCCACTCGGAAGTCGCACGCCGCTGGTGGGTGCGTCCGTTCCTGCAATTCATCAATGCATTCCCCATGGATCCCACCCGTCCGCTTGCTGCGCGCCGTCTTATCCATACGGTCAAGCAAGGCTCTCCTCTGGTTATTTTCCCCGAAGGTCGTATCACAGTAACCGGTGCCTTGATGAAAGTTTACGATGGTGCCGCCATGGTTGCCGACAAGACCGGTTCAAAGGTGGTGCCAATCAAGATTGATGGTTTGGAGCGCACCTATTTTTCACGTCTTTCCGGCATTCAAACCCGCCGTTCCCTGTTTCCTAAAGTGCGCGTTACCATTACCGAACCCGTCACGTTGGAGCTTGATCCGGAATTGAAGAGCCGTGCACGGCGGCAGGCGGCAGGCAACGAACTCTATCGCATTATGTCCGATCTGGTTTTTGCAACATCGGGCAAAGATGGCACAGTGTTTGAAGAGCTGGTGAAAGCTGCCCACAATTACGGCATGCGCACCAATGCCATTGCCGACCCGCTCAACGGCGGCATGACCTATGGGCTTATGCTGACAGGCATTCGCGCGCTTGCCGTGCAGTTTCAAGCCTTAACCAAAAATGAAAAAGCTGTTGGTATTCTGCTCCCCAATTCGAATATGACGGCCTTGTCGTTTTTTGCGCTGCAATCTGCTGGAAAAGTGCCCGCCATGCTCAATTTTTCGGTTGGACTTTCCACATTGCAGGCAGCAACCAAGGCGGCCGAAATTCGCACTATTATTACGGCACGGGCATTTTTACGGCAGGCCCGTCTGGATGAAACCGCTGAAGCACTAAAGGCCGCCGGCATCCGCTTTATCTATCTCGAAGATTTAAAAAAGAATATCTCGACGGCAGCAAAGCTGAAGGCTTTTATCATGCGCAGCAAGCCGGTTGACAAGAAGATCAGCGCGCAGGATGCGGGCGCAATCCTGTTCACCTCCGGTTCGGAAGGCACACCGAAGGGTGTCGTGCTGAGCCATGCCAATATGTTGGCGAATGCGGCACAGGCAGCTGCGCGTATTGACTTTAATACATCCGACAAAATCTTCAATGTGCTGCCGATGTTCCACTCCTTTGGTCTGACTGCCGCAACGGTGTTGCCGCTGGTCTATGGCGTACCGGTTTATTTCTACCCTTCACCACTGCATTACCGTGTGGTTCCGGAAGCTATCTACTCGTCCAATGCGACGATTATATTCGGCACCGATACTTTCTTGAACGGTTATGGCCGCAATGCCCACCCTTATGATTTGCGCTCGATCCGCTATTGCTTTGCCGGTGCCGAACCGGTCAAGGCTGCCACCCGCGAAATGATGATGAATAAATTCGGCATTCGTATTCTTGAAGGCTATGGCGTCACCGAAGCATCACCCGTTTTGGCCTTGAATACACCTATGTATAACAAGGTTGGCAGCGTCGGCAAATTAATGCCGGGCATCACCGCGCGTCTGGAGCCAGTGGAAGGCGTGGAAAAAGGCGGGCGCCTGTTTGTAAAAGGCCCCAACATCATGGCCGGTTATGTCACAGTGGAACAGCCGGGCAAACTTTTACCGCCGAAAGACGGTTGGCATGACACCGGTGATATTGTGGATATTGACGACGAGGGTTTTGTGACCATACTGGGTCGTGCCAAGCGTTTTGCAAAAATTGGCGGTGAAATGGTTTCGCTTTCAGCTGTGGAAGCCCTTGCCGCCAAGGTTTGGCCCGGTGTCGCGCTGGCTGTTGTTTCTGTGCACGATGCCAAAAAAGGCGAACGTCTGGTGCTGGTCAGCGAAGATGATACACCCAATCGCGCCCAATTGTTAAAATTCGCGCGCGACAACGGTGTTGCGGAAATCGGCATCCCGTCAAAATTTTTAGTCGCCAAGCTGCCTTTGCTTGGCACGGGTAAAATCGATTATGTGACTCTGAAAAAAATGGCGGAAGATATCGGTTAAAAGAAAAAAGATGGGCAGGTTTTGCCCATCTTATCCATCAGTGCTATTTTTGAAAAAATAAAACACGTTTATTTTTTTTCTGCATTCCAGCTAATTGCATTGGCTTCTATCGTTGCATTTGCTGGACTATCAATTACTTCTCCGGAAATTGATGCGCTACACTGTTTCTTATCCGGCATAAGACTGGCACATTTTTTCAAACCATAAACCAGATCTTTTTTGGGAGCATTTTTAAGGCGAACATAGATATTTCCAACATTGCCTGTAGCCGAATTCACATTGCATAAAAGTCTATCAATACTGACAGCAACAGCGAGACAATCATCAATCTCGACAGTCTTACCTTTTAAATCATCATATTGAACTAGAAAATCAAATGATGTCATTTTCTCAATATCTTGCGCACTGGCAGATGCTATCGTTGCAAATGTAGCTAATGCGATAGACACAATTTTATACTTTAATTTCATTACTTCCTCCATTTTTAAATGTTAATCAAAATACATTTTCTTAGGCCTTTTAGGTATTCTATTGTTCACCCAGCCATTGCGCCGCAATCACATTATATTCACCATTCTTTTTAGTCAGTTTCAACCACTGATCGACATAAAGCTTCCACGAAATATCGTCTTTCGGCAGCATGTAAGCCTTTTCAAGAAATTGCAGCGGCATATCGGGGTTAAGCGCGCATAATGTCGGATAATTGCGCTTTTGATAGAGCGCTTCGGAAGCATCGGTAATCATGACATCGGCTTTATTGTCCACGAGATTCTGGAAGATAATCGTATTGTCATGAAAGAGCTCGAGCTGTGCATCCGGCATATATTTGCGCACGAAAGCCTCGTTGGTGCCACCTGCCGGTTCGATCGCGCGAACATCATTGCGGTTGAGCTGCGCGATGGTGGCATATTTATCTTTGTCTTCGCAGCGCACAAATGGAATTTTGCCGTCAACATCCAGCGGTTCAGACATATAGGCTTTTTGCTGTCTGGCCATTGAAATGGAAATGCCGCCCATGGCGATATCGCATTTATTTGCCAGAAAGTCGGGCATCAAGGTCTTCCATGTGGTTGGCACAAATTCCACTTTCGCATCAAGGGTCTTGGCCAAGGATTGCGCCATGGAAATGTCGATCCCCTCATAGCTGCCATCTGGTTTGAGAAAAGTATAGGGCTTGTAATCCCCGGTTGTGCAAACCCGCAAGGTTTTAGATTCAAGTACAGCATCCAAGCGCGAAGAAGCCGCATAAGAACTGCCCGGCAAGGCAATACCGGTAACCAGAATGAGTAATAATTTTTTCATGGCGCATCCTCCGCTCTCGAATCTTTCAACGGGTTCGTCTAACATCATTTTGTCGGGAGTGGAAAGGCATCGTGCGCTCACGCCTTGGTTTCGGCTTCCAGTAGATTCACAAATGCCTGCACTGCCTTGGTTTGATATCGGGCTGGATGTCGAGCCAAAATAAGATCACGCGAAACCGGTTCGAAATGCAGCATCACCATAGTGCCTGCCGCAATCTGCGTACCGGCGGCGAGATTGGACACCGCTGTTATGGCATTGCACGATTGCACCGCCGACAAGACCGCCTCGTTTGATGGCAGTGTCAAGACGACAGGAAACGCCGCGCAATCATGGCCTCGCTCGGTCAAAGTTTGCTCGAATACCGATCGTGTACCGGAACCTTTTTCACGCATAATCCACGGAAAGGCCACGAGATCGGAAAACGTCACCTTTGCCTTTTTCGCCAGAGCATGATGTTTGCCGACGACGATCACCAGGCGGTCATGGCCGATGATACGCACGTCCAATCCGCCATCCAGCATATCGCCTTCTGCCAGCCCGATGTCGGTCATGCCGGACTTTACCGCTTCTTCCACCTGCTTTGTGTTGCCAATCGTCAAGTTAAGCGCAATCAGCGGATAGGTGGTGCGGAATCGAGCGAGATAAGGCGGCAGCCAATAACTGGCGATCGTCTGGCTGGCATGGATCGAAAGCGAACCGCGCTGCAATGTGCCAAACTCGCGCAAGGTTGTTTCGGCCATTTTGGCACGCGCCAGTGTCTGGCGACATTCTTCAACAAAAATCGAACCGGCATCGCTTAAACGAATATGTCGGCCCACACGATGGAATAGTTGCACCTGAAAGCGCTCTTCCACCGTTTTTATGGCACTTGAAACTGCCGAAGGTGTCAGATTTAACGCTGCCGCCGCCTGCGTCAAATGCTCCCTTTCTGCGACAAAAACAAATATGCGCATTTGCTCTAACGTGATCATTCTACCCTACCGTTCGATATTATCAAACGTTTTATATCATATTTTCAAATTGATTAAACATTGGAACCACGATAGCCAAGACGGATCAAAAGGTTTCATATCATGTCGCTTACAACGCAAACATTACTCTATCGCTTCGCACCCGGCATTCTTCTATGCGCCGGTGTGTCGATTATCGCCTATCTTCTCGAAATCGCTGAAAGATCCATTTTCGGGGAAGCATGGCTTGAAAGTCTGGTGCTGGCTATCCTGATCGGTACTGCCCTTAGAATGTGGCAACCTATGCCGGCAATCTTTGCCGAAGGTATCGGTTTTTCCGCAAAAATTCTGCTTGAAATAGCGGTGGTTCTGTTGGGGGCGAGCATCAGTGTCCACGCGGTCATTTCCGCAGGCTTCGGGCTTCTGGCCGGCATTGCAATTATCGTATTCATGGTGATTATCGTAACCTATGGGCTGGGCCGCCTGTTCGGGCTTTCATCCCATCTTGCAATGCTTGTAGCATGCGGCAATTCTATTTGCGGCAATTCCGCCATCGCCGCTGCCGCTCCGGTCATCAAGGCCAACGGATCGGATGTCGCCGCATCTATCGCGTTTACAGCGGTTCTGGGTATTGTTGTCATCCTTGCTTTGCCATTTGCAGCACCACTTTTGTCGCTATCCAACACGCAATATGGTGTTTTGGCAGGAATGACAGTCTATGCCGTGCCGCAGGTTTTGGCAGCAGCCGCGCCGGTTTCCTTTGCCAGCGTGCAGATTGCAACACTCGTCAAACTCGTTCGAGTGTTGATGTTGGGACCGGTAATATTCTTCCTTGCACTTCTCTATGGCGCTGGTGAACGTGGCAAAATGCGCTTAACGCGCCTTGTTCCATGGT
The DNA here is from genome assembly GCF_054871565.1 of Bartonella sp. LJL80. NCBI lineage: Bacteria > Pseudomonadati > Pseudomonadota > Alphaproteobacteria > Hyphomicrobiales > Bartonellaceae > Bartonella > Bartonella sp. LJL80. The sequence continues at coordinate 659,576 of NZ_JBTXLM010000001.1, read as the reverse complement.
TCATTGTCGGCTTTGTCCTATTGATGCTGGCACGATCGGCAAACATCATACCAACAGTCGCTTTAAAGCCGATGGCCGCAATTGCCAATGTGCTGACAGTCATATCCATGGCGGCCCTTGGTCTTGGTGTCGATGTCCGGTCTTTGAAAAAAGCCGGCGGACGCGTGATTTTGACCGCGATATGCTCGCTCTGCATTCTTGCCCTGGCAAGCCTTGTGATGATTTCAGTGATCAAAATGCAATAATGCTTAAAGTAAGAAACAGCCCAAGGGGCTGTTTCTCATCGGGAACTATTCATTTAAATGATATGGTCTGCCTTCAAAGCATGTCCAAAAAAGTCACCAAGCGACTACATGCTTTAGAGGATAAAACGTGACAAATCCGTATTGGCCGCAAGCGCTCCAACCGCCTTTTTGACATAGGCCGCATCCACCGTAAAGGTGGAGCCAGATTTATCGGGCGCAGTAAACGAAATATCGTCAAGAACCCGTTCCATCACCGTTTGCAAGCGACGTGCACCAATGTTTTCAACGGTCGAGTTCAAATCCACAGCGATGTCCGCCAAAGCGTCGATGGCATCATCGGTAATTTCCAACGTGACTTCTTCTGTCGCCATCAGCGCGATATATTGCTTGATCAGGCTGACCTCTGTCTCCGTCAGGATGCTGCGGAAATCTTCCCGCGTCAAAGCATTCAACTCCACACGGATCGGCAAGCGTCCCTGCAATTCGGGCAGCAGATCTGACGGTTTGGAAACATGGAAAGCACCCGAGGCAATAAACAGAATATGGTCGGTTTTGATCTGGCCATATTTGGTAGCAACGGTGGTTCCCTCAACCAGGGGCAAAAGATCGCGCTGCACGCCTTCGCGTGAGACACCAGCACCCACACCACCTTCACGGGTGGCGATCTTGTCGATCTCGTCGATGAATACGATACCGTCATTTTCCGTCACGCGTAGCGCTTCCTGCACAATCTGGTCCTGATCGAGAAGTTTGTCAGATTCATCATCAATCAACGGCTGGAATGCATCTTTGACGGTGGTTTTGCGCGTTTTGGTGCGGCCACCCATTTTGCCGAAAATGTCTGACAGGTTCATGATGCCCATTTGCGCACCCGGCATGCCGGGAATGTCAAATGTCGGGGCACCATTATTGCTGTTATCGGCCACTTCAATTTCAATTTCGCGGTCATCCAGCTCGCCTTCGCGTAGTTTTTTGCGGAAACTATCACGCGTTGCAGGGCTGGCTGTCTTGCCCACCAGCGCTTCAAGAACGCGTTCCTCGGCGTTGATATGGGCTTTCGCTTTGACATCTTCACGCCGCTTGTCGCGCACAAGGCCGATGGCAATCTCGACAAGGTCGCGGATGATCTGTTCGACATCGCGACCGACATAACCCACTTCGGTGAATTTGGTGGCTTCGACTTTGACAAAGGGGGCACCGGCAAGCTTTGCCAGACGACGGGATATCTCAGTCTTGCCAACGCCCGTCGGCCCGATCATAAGAATATTTTTCGGCATAACCTCTTCACGCATCTGGCCTTCCAGCTGCTGACGGCGCCAGCGATTGCGCAAAGCAATGGCAACAGCGCGCTTGGCGTCATTCTGGCCGATAATGAAACGGTCAAGCTCGGACACGATTTCTCGTGGGGAAAATACAGAACTCATTCGATAAAGCTTTCTCTTCAAGCCATTTTGCCTTTTTCTTTCGGCAGCTGGCAATATCCAATAAACGGTCTATTCGGCATCCAAAGTTTCAACGGTAAAGTTACCATTGGTATAAACACAGATTTCCGAGGCAATGGTCATGGCTTTGCGGGCAATACTTTCGGCGTCCATATCCGTATCAATCAAAGCGCGCGCTGCCGAAAGCGCATAGTTGCCGCCCGAACCGATTGCCATAACACCATCCTCTGGTTCCAAGACATCGCCAAGGCCGGTCAGTGCCAAGGTCACATTTTTATCGGCAACCAGCATCATCGCTTCCAGTCTACGCAGATAGCGGTCTGTACGCCAATCTTTGGCCAGCTCCACACAGGCACGCATCAATTGGTCGGGATATTGTTCCAACTTTGCTTCCAAACGTTCAAGCAGCGTAAAGGCATCGGCTGTTGCACCGGCAAAACCGGCAATGACCGTGCCGCCTTTTCCAATCCGGCGCACCTTGCGTGCGTTGCCCTTCATAATGGTTTGCCCCAATGAGACCTGCCCATCACCGGCTATGACAACCTTATTGCCTTTGCGCACTGTGATAATCGTTGTGCCATAAATTGTATCGGGCTTATGTTCTGTCACAAGAAAACTCCTTTGATCCACGCGCCTTCATCCCGAATCCAGCAATGAAAAGCGGCAACAGCTACCGTATTTAGGAAGTCGAACGCCAAAACACAACCTTATCGCAAGATAGATTTTCAATGGCCGAAACTTGCACACGCCGCAACAAAACGCAGATTGTTGCAATGAAGAATTCCTGCTAAATCGACAGCCAAGAAAAGGACAATATCATGACAGCTCACCCAAAAATTGCCATCGGCGCACTTGGCGGCACCATTGCCATGGTTGCCGATGCGACGGGCGGCGTGCAACCGACATTGACGGCGGAAACATTGATCAAAAGTGTTCCGGGCCTTTCCGATATTGCGCGCATTCACGCCGAAACACTGGCACAGCTGCCCAGTGCATCTCTGTCATTTTCCGTCCTGTTTGATGCGCTTTTCTGGGCCAACCAACAGATTGACGCAGGCGCTGCAGGTATTATCTTGACACAGGGCACCGATACCCTGGAAGAAACAGCCTTTTTGCTTGGTCTTTATTGGCAGCGGCCCGAACCGTTGATTGTGACGGGTGCGATGCGGACACCCTTGGCCGCCGGTGCGGATGGGCCTGCCAACCTACTGGCTTGCGCCCGTGTCGTACTTGATAAGCAAAGCCGCAACCGCGGTGTGCTGGTTGTCATGAATGATACAATCCACTCGCCCTATTTTGCCCGCAAAAGTCATACGGTTCAGGTACAAACCTTTCAATCCGGCTTTGCCGGCCCGCTTGGAACGCTGATTGAGGGGAAGCCGATCTATTTTAGCCACGAAAAATATTTCGCCACACCTTTGGACGTTCCGCAAAATCGTGAACATAAAGTCGCTCTGGTGCAAACCTGTCTTTCTTCCGGCGATGACCATCTCAAACTGATATTTGAAAGCGGTCTTTATGACGGTGTCGTTCTTGCGGGTTTTGGCACGGGCCATGTCAGCAGCGAAGAAGCCGACATCATCAAATTCTATGCAGAAAAACTGCCTGTTGTCATGGCCACGCGGTCCTATAACGGCCCGACGACGCAGGCAACTTATGGCTATAAGGGGTCTGAAATGGACCTCATCGCAAGCGGTGTACTGATGGCGGGATGGCTTTCGCCGGTCAAAGCACGCCTGCAATTATGGGCCTATCTGGGCGCGGGATGGAACCTTGAAAAAATCACGTCACAGTGGAAACCCTGGCCCGGCTGTTAACCAGTAGCGGCAATGCATTGAAAGCACGCTGCGAAAGCGTTTGGATATTCTTGCTGCATGCTTTAAAACGGCTTTTGCAAACAAGCAGGCAACGATGTTTCATAGTAGAGCTACAAGGCAAACATCGTCTGTCCGGCTATAAAACGGGATATGGAGCATGGCACGTAAGGCAGGCGTAAAACGCAAGACCAACGAAACCGCTATTGACGTTTCGGTGGATCTTGATGGCAAAGGCACATTTGACATCGCGACCGGTGTCGGCTTTTTCGATCATATGCTGGAACAGCTGTCGCGCCATTCTCTGATTGATATGACGGTCAAAGCCGAAGGCGATACCCATATTGACGACCACCATACGGTAGAAGATTGTGGCATTGCGATTGGACAGGCGATAAGTCAGGCTTTAGGCGAACGTCGTGGTATTATGCGTTATGCCTCGCTCGATCTCGCTATGGATGACACATGCACCCGTGCGGCCATTGATGTTTCGGGGCGGCCATTTCTTGTATGGCAAGTGGTTTTTCCAACCCAGAAGATAGGCACATTCGATACCGAACTGGTTCGGGAGTTTTTTCAGGCCTTATCCCAGCATGCCGGCATCACATTGCACATAACCAACCATTATGGCGTCAACAGCCATCACATCGCCGAGACCTGTTTTAAAGCGGTGGCACGCGTTTTGCGCAGTGCGATGGAAAGCGACCCACGGCAAAAAAATGTTGTGCCTTCCACCAAAGGCTCGCTGAAAGGCTAAGCGATGCGTGTAGCAATTATAGATTATGGTTCTGGCAATTTGCGCTCGGTCGTCAAGGCATTCGAGCGCGCAGCCCAAGGCACAGGTGGCGAGATTTTGCTGACCGACAAGGCTGAGGATGTCCGCAAGGCAGACCGTATCGTCTTACCCGGCGTTGGTGCCTATGCCGATTGCCAAGCCGGTTTGCAGGCGGTTGACGGCATGGTTGACGCCATCAATGAAGTGGCTTTGCATAAAGGCCGGCCTTTTATGGGCATTTGTGTCGGCATGCAGCTTATGTCATCGCGCGGATTGGAAAAATCCGTGACGCAAGGACTTGGCTGGATTGATGGCGATGTTACTTTGATGACGCCACAGGATAGAACTTTGAAAATCCCGCAAATCGGCTGGAATACGCTGGAAGTTGAACGCCCGCATGCGCTTTTCAACGGTATCCCGACCGGTGCAAACGGCCTGCATGCCTATTTTGTTCATTCCTATCATCTGGTTTGTGAAAAACCCGATCAATTGCTGGCCACAACCGAATATGGCGGACCGGTCAGTGCCGCCGTTATACGTGACAACCTGTTCGGCACCCAGTTTCACCCTGAAAAAAGCCAACGTCTTGGCCTTGCCCTTATCGCCAATTTTCTGGAATGGAAGCCATGATTCTTTATCCCGCAATCGACCTGAAAGATGGCGTCTGTGTTCGTCTGAAACTGGGTGATATGAATGCCGCAACGGTGTATAATGCTGATCCCGCAGCACAAGCGCAAAGTTTCGAGGCTGAAGGTTTCAAGTGGCTGCATGTGGTGGATCTGAATGGCGCTTTTGAAGGCGCCTCTGTCAATGGCAAAGCTGTAGAAGCTATTTTGAAAGCCACCAAAAATCCGGTGCAGCTTGGCGGCGGCATCAGGACATTGGCCCATATAGAAACCTGGCTTGAAAAAGGGCTTTCGCGTGTCATCCTCGGTACGATTGCCGTACGCGACCCGCAATTGGTGCGCGAAGCCTGCCAACGTTTTCCGGGCAAAGTGGCGGTAGGCATTGATGCGCGCGGCGGCAAGGTTGCCGTGGAAGGCTGGGCAGAAGAATCCGAACTCACCGTGCTTGATCTTGCACGCCGTTTTGAAGGCGCAGGTGTTGCAGCCATTATCTATACCGATATTGACCGCGATGGCATTCTCACCGGCATCAATTGGGATTCAACACTGGAGCTGGCACGCGCTGTTTCTATACCGGTGATCGCGTCAGGCGGTCTGGCTTCCATGGCCGATATTGAACGGATGATGCAGCCGGATGCTGCAATCCTCAATGGTGCCATAACAGGCCGCGCGCTTTATGACGGACGGATTGACGGCAAGGCCGCTTTGGCGCTTTTACAACAAAAGTCGAAAGGGCCAATATCATGACACTGAAAGCCCGTATCATACCTTGCCTTGACGTCAAGGACGGACGCGTTGTCAAAGGCATTAATTTTGTCGATCTTGTTGATGCCGGTGATCCGGTAGAAGCGGCAAAAGCCTATGATGCCGCCGGTGCCGATGAATTATGTTTTCTGGATATTACGGCAAGCAGCGATAATCGTGAAACCATCTTCGATGTTGTTGCCCGTACGGCCGACCAGTGTTTCATGCCGGTAACGGTCGGCGGGGGAGTGCGTACTGTCGGCGATATTCGTAAATTGTTGCTTGCCGGTGCGGATAAAGTGTCGATCAACACTGCTGCTGTTAAAAATCCCGATTTCGTGGCGGAAGCGGCCGATAAATTCGGCGATCAGTGTATTGTCGTGGCAATCGACGCGAAAGAAGTTCCGACCGATGGTACGCATCGGCGTTGGGAAATATTCACCCATGGCGGGCGGCAATCCACCGGAATTGATGCCGTGGAATTCGCCAGACTGGTTGTCGCCAAAGGTGCGGGCGAGATTTTGCTGACATCAATGGACCGCGACGGCTCGAAAGCCGGCTATGATATCGCGCTTACCCGAACCATCGCCGATGCGGTGCATGTCCCGGTTATTGCCTCCGGTGGAGTGGGCAAACTTGACCATCTGGTGGAAGGTATCCGCGATGGCCATGCAACGGCAGTCCTTGCAGCGTCTATTTTCCATTTCGGCACCTATTCCATCGGCGAGGCCAAACGCTATATGGCTGCGGCCGGCATACCGATGCGCCTTGACGAATTTGGAGAAGGCTGATGACCACTTTTAACCTGCAAACACTTGAAGATATTATTGCCGAACGTGCATCGGCAACGGATGGCAGCTCCTATACCGCCAGTCTGGTGACAAAGGGCATGGGGCGCGCTGCCAAAAAAATGGGCGAGGAAGCTGTTGAAACAGTGATCGCAGCCCTCACCGAAGATAAAAAGCATTTTATCAGCGAAAGTGCCGATCTTCTTTATCATCTTCTGGTGATGTGGAAGATTGCAGGCATTCAATCAGACGACGTTATGGCCGAGCTTGCGCGACGCACCGCACAATCGGGTTTGCAGGAAAAGGCTTCACGCACAGATGGTTGATGGGCCTGTTCAAGTTGAGCAAGATAACGACCTGATTGATTTCATTGCCGGACGATACTCGCCCTATAGTATTTTTAACGCACATGAATGGGCTGCCTTTCGGGCCGATACGCCGCTCACCTTGACATTTGACGAGGTGAAACGCCTGCGCTCTATCGGCGACCCGATTGATCTGGAAGAAGTCCAACGCATCTATCTTTCACTTTCGCGGCTGCTTTCAACCCATGTCGAGGCTATCCAGGGCCTGTTCCAAAAGCGTCAACGTTTCCTGCACAGCCAGAACACCGCAAAAACGCCGTTCATCATCGGCATTGCCGGATCTGTCGCCGTTGGAAAATCCACCACGGCGCGTATTTTGCAGGAATTGCTCAAACGCTGGCCGTCAAGCCCAAAGGTCGACCTGGTCACCACCGATGGCTTTCTCTACCCCAATGCAGTTTTGCGGGCTGAAAACCGCATGGAACGAAAGGGTTTTCCCGATTCTTACGATGTGGGCAAACTCTTGGCATTTCTTTCTGCGATAAAAGCAGGCATGGGTGATGTTGCCGCGCCGCTTTATTCCCATCTAACCTATGACGTTTTGCCGGACGAAAAGATAATCATCGACCGGCCTGATATTCTAATTGTCGAGGGCATCAACGTTCTGCAAGTGCGCGATCTGCCCGACGATGGCAAGGCAGTGCCTTTCGTTTCCGACTTCTTTGATTTCTCCATTTATATTGATGCAGAAATCAATATCATCCGACACTGGTATATGGAGCGTTTCAAGCGTTTGCGCGAAACTGCCTTCCAAAATCCGCAATCTTTTTTCCATCGTTATGCGCAATTAACCGAAGATGCAGCTCTGGCTGTGGCCGAAGGACTGTGGAGCAACATCAATCTCAAAAATTTGCAGGAAAACATCTTGCCGACAAGGCCGCGAGCTGATTTGATCCTGCGTAAAGGCAGCAACCATCTTGTGGAATATGTGGCGCTGCGCAAATTATAGGTGATTTATGACCGGTGAAAGCTCTTACACGTCGCACTGCCCTATCCAGTTAAGCGCCACAAAAGCCGCAGACAGTCGCGCTATTGTGTTGGTGACCGAAAAGAGCGAAGCAGCATTTTCCGGGAACCCGCTGGCAAAAAACTGGGCCCGCCATCATGATTTTACCGGCAAAAGCGGCCAAATATTAGCTGTCCCGGCTGCCGACGGGGAACTCTCCCAACTCCTGTTCGGCTATGATGAAGGGGAAGATCCCTTCATCACCGGCAAATTGTCTCACGCGCTGCCAGGTGGTCATTGGCACTTTGAGAATCTGCCGGAAAATGCCACCCCACTTTTCCTTGGCTTGGCGTTAGGCGCTTACAGGTTCAATCGTTATCGCAAGGCCGAAGCACAAGCCGCAGTGCAATTTTATGTACCGGAAAGCATCGATATCGCCGCTCTCCAGCGCGAAATCGAAGCAACCTTTCTGGTGCGTGATCTTATCAATACGCCTGCCAATGATATGGGGCCGGATGCAATAGAACACGCTATCCGACAATTGGGCCGGCGTTTTGGGGCCGAGGTCAATAGTATTTGTGGCGACGACCTGCTGCAAAAAAACTTTCCCCTGATCCACGCCGTTGGACGTGCCGGTGCCATAGCTCCGCGTCTTGTTGACTTGCGTTGGGGCCAAGACAACCACCCATTGGTTACACTGGTCGGCAAAGGTGTTGCCTTTGATACCGGTGGCCTTGATATCAAACCTGCCAGCGGCATGCTGTTGATGAAAAAAGATATGGGGGGCGCTGCCAATGTTATGGGCCTTGCACAGCTTATCATGGATGCGAAATTGCCGGTGCGTTTGCGTGTGCTGATACCGGCAGTAGAAAACGCGATCTCTGGCAATGCTTTCCGGCCCGGCGATGTCTTGCAAAGCCGCAAAGGCTTGACGGTAGAGGTCGGCAATACCGATGCCGAGGGCCGTCTCGTTCTGGCCGACGCGCTGAGCTATGGCGATGAGGAAAAGCCACAATATCTCTTTGACATGGCAACTCTAACTGGGGCTGCGCGGGTGGCCTTGGGCCCGGACTTGCCGCCTTTTTACAGTAACGTCCAAGGCTTGGCGGATAAAATTGCCGCCACAGCCTTGCGTGTTGCGGATCCGCTTTGGCAAATGCCATTGTGGAAACCCTATCAGGCCAAATTGGCATCGCGCATTGCCGACATCAACAATGTCACGACGGATGGCTTTGCCGGTTCCATCACCGCAGCCCTGTTCCTCAGCCGGTTTGTGGAAAAAGCCGCCCACTGGGCCCATTTTGATATTTATGGTTGGACACCGGCTGAAAAGCCGGGTTTCCCCATTGGCGGCGAGGCACAAGGTATTCGCACGCTTTTCCATGTCTTGAAGGGGCTATGATGCAAGGGCTTGATCCGCGCCTTCACGCTTTTCGACCCGATATCGCTGACAGCCGGTTGAAAGGCGACGTAACTGCCGAACGTTTCACCGCAGGTGTGCCTGTGCGGGTGGTCGTGCCGGTTGCCGCACTGCATAAAACAGCCGACCAGTCATCCGAGCGGCAAAGCGAATGTCTTTTTGGCGAAGAGCTGACGATCTTTGAAGAAACGAAAGACTTCGGTTGGGCGCAATCGCGCAAAGACGGCTATGTCGGTTATATCGCGCGCGAGGCGTTCAGCACGACATGTGCAAAAGCCAGCCATCGCATCATCAAGCCGCGAAGTTTCCAATATGCCGGTCCCGACTTGAGAAGCCCGATGATTGCGCCACTATCGATCGGCAGCAATCTGACCGTTATGGACGAGGTTGAAACACGCGGAACACTTTATGCCCTTTTGGATAATGGCTGCTTTGTCGTCTCATCGCATATTGCAGATATAGAACAGACGATAAAAGATTACGTCGCCATCGCCGAAAGTCTGATCTACACACCCTATCTTTGGGGTGGGGCGAGCAGTCTAGGGATTGATTGTTCAGGCTTGGTGCAGCTTTCCATGATGATGGCAGGAAAAACCGTATTGCGCGATACCGATATGCAAAGCACCACGATCGGCTGGGAAATTTCCCGTAATGACGGCCTGAAGCGCGGAGACCTTGTGTTCTGGAAAGGCCACGTCGCTATCATGGCTGACCAGCAAAACATTATTCACGCCAATGGTGCATCCATGGATGTAAAAGTGGAGCCGCTCGACACGGCGATCGAGCGGATCGCCCGACTTTATGCGCAACCGACCTGTTACCGTCGGCCGGATTAGGAGAATATTGCATGCAGGTGGTCTGGCTAAGGGATTTTTTGGAATTGGCCCGCACCCGCAGTTTTACCAAAGCTGCAGAAAACCGCAATGTCACGCATCCCGCTTTCGGCCGACGCATTAAATTGTTGGAAGAGTGGGCCGGTGTTGCCTTGGTGGAGCGTAGCAAGCCGGTACAATTAACACCGGATGGCGTTATTGTGCTTGAAGCGGCTGCTGATATCCTTGAAACCATGCGTCTTCTGCGTGAACGCTTAGTCACACGCGACAATGATGCGGAACCAGACCTGCGCATCGCCACCGGCGTAGCGTTGTCTGTCACCTTTTTCCCGCAGTGGTATAAGCAAATATGCGAAAAAATCGGTAATTTTAAAACCCGCATCACGGCGGGAAGCAACGAAGGTGCTATTGCCTGTCTTGCAGCCGATAATGCAGACCTTCTATTGGCCTATTCAAGCTACCATACGCGACTGCGTATCAATCCAGCACAATTCGACTGGATGACGATTGGTGATGAAACGTTGGTTCCAATCAGCGCCGCCGATCAGGACGGGCAACCGATCTTTACCGGCATGAAAGAAAAATCCGATCCCTTTCTTGCGCTATTGCCTACCACGGCACTGAAAACAATCGTCACCCAGCATCTTTCGGCACTGGATCAAAAGCCCAATCTCCACGTGGCCCACGAGACGGATTCCTTCAGCTCGATCCTCGAACTCGTCGCCAGTGGTTTGGGGATGGCATGGTTGCCCTATCGGCTTTGCCAACCGGCTCTGGAGACTGGCCGTATTGTGCAAGTCAATAATGCTGACTGGCTTATGCCGGTCGATATTGCTTTATATCGCAAGAAGTTTTCCAGCCATCCGGTAGTTGACAAGATTTGGGCCTATTATTTGCAAAATAGTGCAATACCGGCACGCAACTGTGCAAAATAAGCACGGGTGTTTTACCCTTCCTGCAGTTTAGAATTTGATGCCTTAATCCATTAAAATGGGGGATATGCTTTTCGTGCATATTCAATATGGAGCGTGGGCAACGTGAACCCGGGCTTTGAAGACATGCTGTCGGCTTGCTTTCTTATGCCTGTATTTCGGTAGAGGGAGACACCAATGGGACAAACGACATCTGACACAACACCAACAATCCGACAAAGCTTGCGCACGCATTGGCGTGAATTTGCAGCAGCCAGCGCCGGCAATGCTTTGGAATTTTATGACATTCTCATCTATGGCTATTTCGCCATCACCATCGGACACCTGTTTTTTCCGAGTGAAGACAGCGCCGTATCTCTGCTGATTTCGGTCGGCACATTCGGTATATCCTTTATCACCCGTCCACTAGGCTCTATCATCTTGGGAAGCTATGCCGATAAAGCAGGGCGAAAAGCTTCCATGTCGCTTTCCATTACATTGATGGTCATTGGTACAGCGATGATTACATTCTGCCCGACCTATGACTCGATCGGCTTCTGGGCACCGCTCATTATCATTATTGCCCGCATGTTGCAGGGTTTTTCAACTGGCGGTGAGTTTGGAGCGTCCGTGGCTTTTCTGGTTGAACATGCCGGTATAAAACGGCGTGGTTTTTTTGCCAGTTTCCAAATGTCCACACAGGGTCTTGCAACCGTTTTTGCCGCTGGTATGAGCGCTCTGCTTTTTGCTGTCCTGACACCGGAACAGCTTGAGGGCTGGGGTTGGCGGCTGGCTTTTGGCTTTGGTTTGCTGATCGGGCCCGTCGGCTGGTACATTCGTCGCAGCGTTGCTGAAACCGACGATTTTGAAAAGACCAAGGCCGTACAACCCAAAAACACACCTTTCAAAGACCTCATCCGTTACAATTGGCATAATATGTTGCTGTGCATCGGCGTTGTTGCCGCAGCAACCGCGTTTAATTATGTGCATAAAATCTATATGCCGACCTATGCCATCAAGCAGTTGCACCTTCCTGAAACATTCTCATTCATCGGCGCCATGATTACCGGCCTGATGCTGTTGATCGTATCGCCGATGATCGGTGCCATGTCCGACCATTTCGGACGTATGCGGATTGTCGGTGTTTCGTTGCTATGTCTGGGGCTGACCTCTTGGCCATTATTCTACATTCTCAATGCGATGCCCATTCCGGCTGTTCTTTTCGCGGTGCAGGCATTTGTCGGCTTTTTGCTGGCCTGCAGCCTGGCCGCAATGCCGGCACTGATCGCCGATATCTTTCCCACCAATGTGCGCAGCACCGGCCTGGCGGTTAGCTACAATCTATCCGTCACAATCTTCGGTGGTTTTGCACCGCTCATCGCCACTTGGCTTATTCAAAGCACACATAACAACATGTCTCCAAGCTACTACGTGATGCTGACCGTTATTTTAAGCCTGATATCCATTTGCCTGTTGGCACGTCGCCATCACACGGCTGAATCTTGAGGAATAATGATGACTAAGACTTTTAAGCAATACCCTATCGAACTTCCCTTTCCCGATATCACGCCTTGGAAACAAGGCAATTGTGGAGTTGAATATATCCATCAGTTCAAGTCCGACAAACCGGGCAAACATGCGATGATTATGGCCTTGGTCCACGGCAATGAAGTCAGCGGTGCATTGGTCGTCGACCGGTTGTTGCGTGATGGTTTCAAACCGCGTGCGGGCACCCTGACCTTGGGTTTTGCCAATGTGGCAGCCTATGAAGCCTTTTCACCGGATGCACCCGATGCCACCCGTTTTCTAGATGAGGATATGAACCGCGTTTGGGATGATGCTTCTCTTGATGGTTCACGCGATACGGTTGAATTGCGGCGGGCGCGGATATTGCGTCCGGTGATGGATCAGGTCGATCTTTTACTGGATCTCCATTCCATGCATGAAGCTGATCCTGCAATCATGATGGGCGGATACCTCAAGAAAGGCGAAGACCTTGCCCGCGCAATCGGTGTGCCGGAATTTATTGTCATGGATAAGGGCCATGCGGCAGGAAAGCGTCTGCGTGATTATGGTGGTTTCGGTGATCCCAATAGTGACAAAGCAGCCGTATTGTTTGAATCTGGCCACCATTTCGAAAAGCAAGCTTATCCTTTGGCGTTGGATGTTGCCGCACGCTTCCTGATTGTTGCGGGTGTAGCGCATGAGGATGACGTCAAGGATTATCTATTGCCTGTGTCAAAGCCGGAGCAAAAAGTTGTCGACATCACCGATGCCGTGACCATCCAAACAGATGATTTCCGGTTTGCCGAAGACTATAAAGGGATGCAGATTATTGAAAAGGCGGGCACCGTGATTGGCTATGACGGTGAAAGGGAAGTTAAAACACCTTACGACCGCTGTGTCCTTATTCAACCAACGCTACGCCATGCGCGCAAGGGAACCACAGCCGTACGGCTCGGACGCTTGCTTTAATAGACCAAAAAGGCGGCGAAAGCCGCCTTCTTCTTTTATAAGATAGGGATTATCGCGATAGATTCTGCATTTGTGCCGTTTGCGTCCAGCCAGCCGCGACCTTAAGACGGCATATCGTTAGAGCGGTTCCCGATTGATGTGAGTCATCAATCGGATAAGATACCGCGACAAACCAAAATCTTGGAACGCGCTGGCCGGATAGCATCAGGTCAAAAAGCGCTCTAAAACCCTTCGAGAACAATTTTTCCAATGGAACGTCCGGTTTCAATCAGCCTATGCGCTTCACGAAGATTATGCGCGTTAATTGGTGAGAGCACCTTCGCAAGGGTTGGGGTGATTTTTTTCGTATCGATCAACTCCGCTACATGGGCCAATATTTCACCCTGACGGGCGATATCATCGGTCTCGAACATGGAGCGGGTGAACATCGATTCCCAATGTACCGAGATACTTTTCAGCTTCAGTGGATTGATATCGAAAACCTTTGGTCCGTCAATAAGGCCGAAACGTCCTTGCGGATAAAGCACATCAACAAATTGGGGCAGATACCCATCAGAATTTGCCGTAGAAAAGATGAAAGCCGGTTTATCATAGCCGATTTCCTGCAATTGCGGTGCAAACGGTTTGCTATGATCAATCACGTGATGGGCACCCATTTTCAGGCACCACTCGCGCGATTCCGGCCGCGACGCGGTAGCGATTATTTCCACATCGGCAAGATGTCGCGCCAACTGAATCGCAATGGAACCGACACCGCCAGCACCGGCGATCATCAAAAGAGCATTTCTGCCCTTATGAACCGGCTTGGTAATGTCCAAACGGTCAAACAGCATTTCATAGGCTGTCAGAGACGTGAGCGGCATGGCAGCCGCTGTTTTGAAGTCGAGGCTTTTGGGCTTATGGGCCACAATACGTGAATCAATGGCCTGAAACTGGCTGTTTGATCCCTGTCGATTAATGGCACCGGCATAATAGACTTCATCCCCCGCGCTAAACCCTTTCACCGATTTGCCGGTTTTAGCCACAGTGCCCGCGGCATCGAATCCAAGAATACGAGGGCCGGAATCAAACGGTGGCGCCATTAACCGCGTTTTTACATCAATCGGGTTGACTGAAATGGCTTGAACTTCAACAAGCAAGTCGTGATCCCGAATGGTCGGTTCGGCGATTTGAACGTCCTGAAGGGCTTTATCGTCGCTAATCGGTAGATTTTCAAAATATCCTATGGCTTTCATTTGCACTTTCTCCCAAAGTGAACTGTGATGACCGCAGGCTCACCGGCCATATTTCGCGTCAAAAAAACACTATGAACGCAAGCGGTCTTTCCAGTTCAAGATAAGCGCAATATCAAGACAGCGCAACCGCATTACAAGGAGATGACCAGAACCATCCTGCAATGCGATGACCTTTGACTACATGTCGTCGAAGTCCGGATCGCGGAATTGCAAGTCGTGGAGGCGCTTATAAAGCCCCTCTTCGATTTGCAGCAATTCACGTTGTGTGCCTTGTTCAACAATTTCACCATTTTGCATAACGACGATCTTATCTGCGCGTGAAATGGTTGAAAGGCGGTGGGCAATTACAATTGTGGTACGCCCTTTCGTCAGACGGTTGAGCGCGTCACGGATCAAGGCTTCCGATTCGGAATCGAGCGCACTGGTGGCCTCATCCAGAATCAGAATTTCACTGTCGCGCAGCATTGCCCGGGCAATAGCGACACGCTGTTTCTGACCGCCCGAAAGATTACCACCATTATCACCGACATCGGTATCATAGCCATTGGGCAGTTTCATAATGAAGTCATGCGCATTGGCCGATTTTGCCGCCTCGATGATTTCCTCATCGCTTGCGCCTTCTCTTCCAAGTCCGATATTATATTTCACAGAGCCTTGAAACAAAAAGGTATCTTGTCCAACATAAGACATTAGCTGGCGTAAAGACTTGAAACTGGCCTCTCGGATATCCTGCCCGTCGACGAGAATGCTCCCTTCGGTCGGGTCGTAAAGCCGCATGATGAGATTAATCATCGTCGACTTCCCAGACCCGGAAGGCCCGACAAGTGCTGTCATTTTTCCCGCAGGTATCTCAAGGTTAATATCATGTAACACCTTATGATCATCGACATAGGCAAAAGCCACATGGTCAAAACGGACATTGCCCTTGGAGCGATCAAGATCTTTGGCATTTTCATGTTCCATGATGGTAATCGGATGATCGAGAATCTCGAACATCATGCGCACACCGATCATACCGGACTCAATTTTCACGCGCACATTGGCGAGACGTTTTGCCGGTTCATAAGCCAAAAGCAGCGCAACGATAAACGACATTAATTCGCCCTGAACGCCAACACGTTGTGTTGCCATATAACCCGAAAAACAAATGACCACAGCAATTGCAATGCCAGCCAGCGTTTCCATGATCGGGCTTGTCGCGGCCTCAAGCGTCGCAATGCTATTGGCACGGCTTTCGACATCGCTGATCGCCTTATTCATGCGATTTTTCATCAGGTCTTCCAAGGAGAACGCCTTGACCACACGGATACCGATTGAGGTCTCCTGCATGACTTTGATGATTTCGGCGATTGATGATAGTTCTTTTTCCATCAAACCGCGAACGCGCTTTAAAACCTGCCTGACAGCGATGAATGCTATTGGACCGACCGTCAATGCAATAACACTCAAGGTGAAGTTTTGCACCAGCATTACCAGTAAAAGGCTGATGACTGAAAACAGATCACGCACAAAAGTGGTGACGATAGTATCAATGATGCTGCGTGCCGCATTGGCATTGTGGGTTACACGCACCAAAAGATCGGAAGAGGCATTGTTCTGATAGAAGGAAACGCCCTGCTGCATCAAACGGGAATAGATTTTTCGCTGTTGTTCCGCAACGATACTGTTACCAGCTTTACTGAGAAAATAGGTTTGAAAAAAAGTCGAGAAACCTTTGACGATGAAAATAACCGCTACGCCGATCGATACCATGGCAATGATACGGAAATCCTGCGCATCAATGATATGGTTGACGACATCGCGCATGATCCAAGCACTGGCAGCCGTTGTTGCCGAGATAGCAAGCATTGATATAATGGCACAAACATACCAACCGGCATGTTTACGAAAATTGTCGCGCAAAAGGCGTACAATCAATTTCTTATCGAAAGTAGATATCTGCTTTTTTTTGGCCATAAATAGCTCAACCTTTTACATTCCCTGCCAAAAATGTGGTGACCATATGAACGCTATTCAATGTGGGCACTCAAACTGCCAATGATATGAACAGTATGATAAATCTGGCGGCTTTTCCCTACCCTGTATAAGCGGAAGATGCAAGGCACGGACGATCGTTATCACTTTTATTCGTGCCTTGACCTCTATGACCGGGTGGCTATAGACCTCACGGTTCATAAAAAGCTATCGGGTAAATATTGAACAGACAAAGCCTTTACAAGCCATCCTGAGACTCTATCCTATCGGTTGAATAAAGCGATATATTGCTGCTTCTGCGCCAAATGGTGACAGTGTAGCATTTTTGCGCTAGGGCAGGACGATGTACTATTTTAGAATTATTTTAAACATATCGGTGCAATATCATCGGGGATGGGCAGTTGAGCAACAGTAAGCCAATTGGCAGCTTTTTATCAAAAATGCTGGAACATGCTTACTATCCTGCCCGCATACCGGGCGCGATAAATCATTTCAAGCCCGATCTGCCCGCTCTCGCACTGATTTGCGACCCTGATAGCGCAGGAAGCCTGCATTTAGAACAATGCATTCCGTCTTTGGCTTTAAGCTATAATCTTGTGTTGTTTCTACCAGATAACCATATACACCAAACCAAGATAGCGCTAAAAGATTGCTGGAAGGTCTATGAATTTGACAGGCATGAGATTGTTGATCCTGCAGCGCGTCACCTTTTGGGCCTGCTGACGCGATTACCAAATTTACGTGCCGTGCTGGTAGATGCCGAGGTCGGACGCTACTTTATGCGCGATCTTTGGCGAAATCTCATTGCATCGGTGCTTTTTATCAATCAAGCGCGTGTGCAGAGCAGCCATGCACTTGATAGAATACTCTCCTATACCACGCGTGTGATCTACGATACGAAACAAACTTTCTTGCAAACCCTTTCCGATTATCTTTGGGCCTTTCCAGATAGCATTGATTGCCTCGACGCTTTGAATCTTCCCGAGCAAGAACGGGGCGAAATCGCTCACACTGTGAAAACGATTGCATCCATCACTGAGCAAGCCCATGCCCAGCTCTTGCAACAGGAAAGCGATAGTCGTTATCTCGCTTGCAGTGCCGACTTCGATGTCGCTTATTGGACAGGAAAGAGAAAACACGTTTTTCGCCGGTTGCCATTGGCGCGCCGATATATTCGCGATTATAAGAGCGGCGCCTCAGCCGCTCGTCCGAAACCGGGTTTTCATCCCGGTGTCTATGCAGAACACCATAATCTGGGGGTTGAACGCATCGACCCTTTTGTCCACTATTTAAAAGCAGGTAAACCAAATGGGCCGTGGACATGGACGGTCTTGAAAACGGCAACGACCGCGAAGGTTGATCGCACAGAGCAAAAAATCGGGTTGCACATCCACGCTTTTTACCCGGAAATGCTTGCGCCAATCATAGCGACACTGAAAACGAATAGTATTCGACCCGACCTTTTCATCAGTATTAAAGATGAAACAGAGCGTCGCTTGGTCGAAGAGTCTCTGCGCAATTATGAAGCGCGAATAGATATAAGAACCGTACCCAATCGCGGACGTGATATTGGGCCATTACTGACCGAGTTCGGACAAGAACTCATCGGCAATTATAATATCATCGGACATCTACACACCAAGCAAAGTGTTCACCGGTCCAACCGGTCATCCGTGGTAAAATGGAACAGTTTTTTATTGGATAACCTTCTCGGTGATGGGAAATCAATGAAAACAGCCGACACCATTGTCGATTATATGGTCAAAAACGATAAAACCGCGCTTGTCTTCCCTGATGATCGCTATGCTGTCGGTTGGGCAAGAAACTATGACGCCGGTTGCAAGATTGCCGAACGCCTTGGGATTGGCGAATTGCCAAAATACGTTGTTTTTCCCGTAGGAACAATGTTTTGGGCGAAGCCCAAAATCTTGAAACCGTTTATTGATCTCGATCTCAAATGGTCGGATTACCCACAAGAGCCGTTGGATAATGACGGAACAATGCTCCATGCTATTGAGCGTATGTTTGCGCTGGTCTGTTATCGACAGAATTTAGAAATCGCGACAACCTACATACCCGGTACAGCACGCTGAGGGCACGCCAATTTCCGGTTGATGTCCATTTGCATCCCTCGTGCCGATATTTGTTTGGGTGAGATTATTGCGCCGTATCAGTATTGTTACGGAGCGTGACGCTGGCGGCAATTTTTTCGATTTGCGGCTTATAGCCCGCAAGAGCACCTTTCAAACCTGTAGCGTGGAGGAATATCGGGCGACCAGCATCATCCAAAGCAGCGTAGATAATAAGATCTACAGCCTCACCTTTCATGCGCGCGGTTGCCTCCATCCTGACGGCAGAGTGTCCAGCAAACTTTGTCGCAACCAGCTGTCGATTTTCGACATTATCTACAGTGCCCTTTAAAGACAGAAGATAAGTATCGACAATTTTTTCGAGAGGCTCATCGCGCACAATCTCGAGCCCTTTGGTCAGGATGATATCGGGCCTTTTAACATCATCCCTATTATAATCAGGAACAGTCAACATAGCCGAGCTATTCATAATCGAGCCGACGAATTGGAAAGGCGGTTCGACGTTAAATGTAAAAGGCAGAGCATCCAACTGGTCAGAGGGCAAATTGTTTTGCGACAATGAAAGCGAACGAAGAATTTTCATCGCTTCGTCATTTGATAGCTGTGCTTTTTCCGGTGCCTGTATGGTAACCACATAAGCTGCATCGGGGGCAAAAACCATTGTCGACCATTTGTCAAAAATGTCTGTACCGGATGTCTGTTTGCCCTGATAGATCGTCAGCAGATAGCCGTCTCGTGTCTTAGCATGGCTTTGACCTGAGATCGCGTAATGTTGCAATGCCATCTCCGCAGAAAACTTTTTATCATCGGTGAAAATTTCCTGCATACCGGGATTGGCAGGCGGCAAGGTTGCAATGAGTATGGTTGCGCCAGTCGTCTGATTGACAAAACCGCTAAACGCATTGGTCAATTCGAAGCCATCCGGTGCGCTGACATAAACCGCAGTTCCTGGCACTTTTTGATAAATTGCTGCCTGCGCTGAAAGCAAAGGGCAGCTTAACATTGCCAAAGCAACAACCAATAGCCTCGTAAATCTTCGCACGCGCTCACCTCAAACCTTGTATTTTATACCTGTCTCAACTGCTTATGCCGCACATTCATGGCAAAATTAAACCTGATAATCTAATTGCCATGAACTCGTTTCGTGGGTGAACGCGTTCAGCGCCGATATTAATTCGCTTCACCAGCAGCTGCTGTCTTTCTGGCAATGTTACTTTTACGATAGCCGTAGCAGAAGTAAAAGATAATACCGATAATGTTCCAGATCAGGAAATAGAACTGGGTCTTATTGGGTAGGCTGAAAAACAGATAGATACAGCCTAAAGCAGCCAACGGCCCGATGATCCAAACATAAGGCGCTTTGAACTTGCGCGGTGCATCAGCCGCGGTTTTTCTTAAAACGATCAGACAGATACCCACCGATGTAAAGGCCACCAATGTTCCGGCATTGGCGAGAGCGGCAATTTCGTCAAGCCGGAAAAGCCCGGCAATCGCAGCAATGATGATAGCGGTAAACAGTGTGGTCGCCACCGGCGTACCGGTTTTGGGATGGACGCGGGACAGAAAAGCAGGAAGTGTTCCATCCCGACCCATCACAAAGAATATGCGTGTCTGACCATAGAAGAAGGCCAGCAAAACCGTAGGCAGTGCAATGACGGCAGCAACACCAATCAGAGCTGCAACACGATTGGAATCAAGCGAGCGCAGGATATGGGCAAGCGGCTCTTCGCTATGCGCAAACGCGGTGTAGTTCAGCGCGCCAACTGCACCTAATCCGACCAAAACATAAATAATGATACAAGCGATAAGCGAGCCGACGATACCGATCGACAAATCGCGGCGTGGATTTTTCGTTTCCTCAGCCGCGGTTGCGATTGTATCGAAGCCATAAAATGCGAAAAAGATAATCGCCGCAGCTGCCATGACGCCACGCTCCACACCATCAGGGGACATGACTTTGGTGAAGCCGTTCGGCATGAAAGGATGAAGGTTGTCAACGTTGAAATGAGGCAATGTAACCGCAACAAAAAGTAATAGAGCCGCGATTTTAACCACCACCAAAACCATGTTGAGCGTGGCGCTTGCCTTTGTGCCGATCATCAACATACCGGCAACGACAAATACGATAAATACAGCCGGCAGATTGATAAGACCATGCTGTCCGGTTGCAGGATCAACGGCATCGATGCCGGCTTTTAGCCAGAATGGCAAATGCACGCCCACACCGTCGAGAAAACCGGTTGCATAGGCCGACCAGCCAACAGCAACAGTGCTGACAACCAACGAATATTCCAGAATGAGGCTCCAACCGACAATCCATGCAATCATTTCGCCCAGAGCAGCATAAGAATAGGTGTAGGCACCGCCTGCCACGGGTATCAAGGTTGCAAGTTCGGCATAGGCAAAGGCTGCACAGGCACAGATCACACCTGCAATCACAAACGCGATCAGAACGGCAGGGCCTGCCCGATCCGCACCAATGCCGATGAGGGTATAGATACCTGTGCCGACAATACCGCCAACACCCAGCGCAATAAGATGGGGCCAACCCAAAGTAGGCGTTAACTGCCTGCCTTGTTTGGTTTCATGATGTGATACGGCCTTGCGGCGGAGCCAATTGGACATCTCTATTTCCCTCCATTTACCCATGCTTGATGGATAAGAATTCAAACAACAATCTTTTCCCCACTACAGACTGGATAATTCTTTTCTATGCCATAGCACTGGCAGAATCCAGCCTTTGCCGAAGTCAACGCAAAATAACACCAAAGAATAGCGCTGATGACCGAAACTGCATTGCTACATGCGCCAGGGATAATACGTATAAGGGCACGGTTTTGCACCGGACGCTTACCGTTTAAAAACATGCTTATAAAGAAAAAGCACCGCAGGTTGCGGTGCTTTGTTTAAGATGATCTGCCACCTATTTGGGTGCGATCACCATCATCATCTGGCGTCCTTCGAGCTTGGGTTCCGCTTCGACTTTGGCAATATCGACGGTGTCGCCCTTTACCCTTTCAAGAAGCCGCATACCCAATTCCTGGTGAGCCATTTCACGTCCACGGAAACGCAGCGTGATTTTGACCTTATCGCCATCCTCAAGAAACCGCCCGACGGCCTTCATCTTGACCCCATAATCGTGGGTATCAATATTAGGTCTCATCTTGATTTCTTTAATTTCAACGGTTTTTTGCTTCTTGCGCGCCTCAGATGCCTTTTTCTGGCTCTGATATTTCAGCTTGCCCAGATCAATGATCTTGCAAACCGGCGGTTCTGCATTAGGCACGATCTCTACAAGATCAAGACCAGCTTCCTCAGCCATGGCCAAGGCATCCTGCGTTGAAACAATCCCGTGATTTTGTCCCTCATCATCAATAAGCTGGATGCGGGGAACGCGGATATCCTGATTTGAACGCGGTCCGTCTTTCTGGACTGGCGTTGCTTTAAACGGTCGGCGAATGGTCGATTCTCCTCAAATGATTTCAATATGTCCTATTTAACCATAGATGGCGTCAGATTGTTCCAAACAACTGTCGCGCGTCATATTCAGTCAAACAGGCGTTGTCCATAACATGTTTTTTAAAAGAATACATCGTTAAAAACAACCATATCATGCTGGATTTGTCGAATTGCGCCATCAAACCGCCATGCGGGTACTTTTTACCGGCTTTCCGGCCCTTCCTGACCGTTGCCTAAGTTGATCAGATGTCGGCTTTCGCCCGAACTATCGCGATGCATGTTTGCTTTAAGGCTTGTCCTTGCTGATGTTTCCTCATACCATCATTGGAAAAAGCGCATATGCAGTGCACAAACGGAACAGCAACATAGGTTGGATAATTATCATGACACATGAAGAGGTGCAGTTCCTGTCTCTCGAACACGGCCAGATTGCCGTGCGCGCACGCCATGGCACAGGCAATCCCGGACTTGTCTGGCTCTCAGGGTATCGCTCGGACATGTTGGGCGCTAAAGCTGTGGCCGTGGATAGCTTTGCTGCCGCTCATAACCTTTCATGTTTGCGCTTCGATTATTCTGGCCATGGAGAATCAGGCGGCGATTTTTTTCAAGGCTGCATTTCGCGTTGGTTGCAGGAAAGCCTGAAGGTTTTTGAAACCTTCTGCAAAGGGCCGCAAATTCTCGTCGGTTCGTCGATGGGCGGTTGGATCGCACTGCGCATGGCGCAGGAATTACGCAAGAAAAATATCGCTCTTGCCGGTCTTGTTCTTATAGCTCCGGCGCCGGATTTTACCCATGACTTGATCCAACCGCAATTGACAGACCAACAAAAACGGGCGCTCGATAGCCAGGGCTATTTCGAAATTCCGTCGGAATATGGCCCTGAACCGACACCATTTACAAAAATTCTCCTTGAGGATGGCGAGGAAAATCGGGTTATGCGCGGGCTGATCGACGTGGGCTGTCCGGTGCATATCCTGCAAGGCATGCAGGACAAAGATGTCCCCTATCATCATACGCTGGAGCTCCTTGAACATCTGCCTCTTGATGATGTGACCTTGACACTTATTCGCGATGGAGATCACCGCCTGTCACGGCCGCAAGATCTTGCAAGTCTCGACAATGCGCTTTCCATGCTCATTGCGCACCAGCGAGGTTGATGATGCGGTTTTCGGTGATTGCATCAGGTTTTGTTGCTGCAATCGTCGGTTTTGGCGGTACTTTGGCACTGGTTATCAATGCGGCACATCGTCTGGGTGCAACACAAGCACAAACCGCAAGCTGGGTCACGTCCATCTGTCTGGCTATCGCTTTGTCGACGGCAATCTTGTCCATCCGCCATCGCATACCCATTGTAACAGCATGGTCAACGCCGGGACTGGCGCTTATCGCCGCTACCAGCGGGTACAATATGGGCGAGGCGACCGGTGCTTTTATCACCACCGGCATTGCCATTATTGCCACCGCTTTGATCCATCCTGTTTCACAAGCTATCGCACGCATTCCCACTTCCATCTCGTCCGGTATGCTTGCAGGCGTATTATTTTCTTTCGTCGTCGCTGCTGCAAAAACGCTGGGTGTTGACGTCTCTTTCGTTCTGCCGCTGATGGTCGTGTTTTTTATCGTCAGGCTGTTTCAGCCTGCTTTAGCAGTGATCGTTGTCCTGATTGCCGGTTTTTTCTATGCCTATTTTACGCACAGGGTTGCCCATCTTCCATCAATCGAACTCTCCAGCCTGACCTTCGTCAAACCTGTGTTCAGCCCGAGCAGCCTTATAGGTTTGGCATTGCCACTTTATCTTGTCACCATGGCATCGCAAAACCTTCCGGGCTTTGCCGTTTTGCGTGCATCCGGCTATGAAGTGCCGGCCAAATCCTGTCTTGGTGTCACAGGACTGATGACCATTCTGTCTGCTTTTTTTGCTGCATCACCGAGCAATATGGCCGCAATTTCCGCAGCAATCTGTACCGGAGCAGACGCCCATCCCGACAAACAAAAGCGCTGGATGACCGGCCCTGTTTACAGTGCGGTTTATGTCGTTTTCGCGCTTTTCGGCGCATCTCTGGTAGCGTTTTTTGCGGCCTTGCCGGTGACGTTGATCGCTCTTGTGGCGGGTTTGGGCTTGCTTGCGGCATTTATCAATGCTGTTGTTCTTGCAATGGCCGTTGACCGCGACCGTATTGCCGCAACTGTCACCTTTGCATTTACGGCGTCAAATATATCCCTTCTTGGAATAGGCGCACCGTTTTGGGCTTTGATAGCCGGTTTGCTGGTCTATTGTTGCGATCGAGCCCTACAAAGATAAAACGAATCGACTATATAAAGCCCATGTTTTTCTTGAGCCGCAAAACGAGCGTTCCAACCACACGTTCCTATGAGCAGGACTTTACCCTTTCCGACCGTATATTGCCGCTTCGTGTGAGTGAAAGCCAACGCGCCAAGCGGTTGACATTGCGGATTGAAACGGGTGGCAAGGCTTTGCGCGTAACCACTCCGCCAGCCACGAAAGCGGCGGAGGTCATGCGCTTTGTCGAACGGCACCGTGGGTGGATCGAAAGCCGCATTGCACGTTTGCCGCCACCGCAAGACACACCAATGTTAAAAGCAGGGGCATTTCTGCCGATTTTTGGCATACCCCATGAAATTGTTCATAAAGACGGACGTGGCACAGCAGAAATCGTAGCCGAAACGCAAGATCGCCCGGCGCATATCATTGTTTATGGTGATGCCGCCCACCTGCCGCGTCGGTTATCTGCGGCTTTGATAAAACAGGCGGAGCAAACAATTGCGCCGCTGGTGGCGAAGCACGCCGCGACGGTGGGACGAAAGCCGGTATCCATCCGCTATAAGGACACAAAAAGCCGCTGGGGCTCATGCTCCGCAGATGGCCATCTGTCATTTTCGTGGCGTATCATCATGGCACCGAAAGGTGTTATCAACTATTTGGTGGCGCATGAAACAGCGCATTTGATTGAAATGAACCATAGCCCGCGGTTCTGGGCGTTGTGTGAAAAACTTTGTCCCGAATCCAAACGCTATCAAGCCTGGCTGAAGCGCAACGGCCAAGCCTTGCACGCCATAGATTTCAAATAGAGCTTTCCCTATGTGGGTGAAGCGAACAGCACCACGGAAAAGACCAGATCAATCATCATAGCGGGCCGATTTAGCGGCGTTTTCACTCCAATCTAGGCAAGCCTGCTCTTGTTGTTATATCCGCGCGCCTTATATGAATATAAGGGTCGTTGGAAATTTCATGAGGGTCGCTGATGTCGACAACGCAAAATCCACCATCGACGAGCACAACTGTTACCGACAGTATGGAACGTTTTTTGAAAATCGGTGCAGCGCGCTTCGATTGTGATGATCTGGTATTCTGGATGGAACGTATTATGCGGTCTGATAATGACTTGAAGATCGACGATCCACTGGTGTTCGATTTCATGACACAGTTCAGTGTTGCAATGTGTAACAATGCGCGGCAACGCCGCGCAAGTCAGGATGATGTCTATATCCATTTTGCCCAATGGTTACGAAAGCTCAAGCCCCTTTATAACCGCCGGTCACAAATCTCGCTGGAACAGCTCGCTGAAGACGTTTTTTACGATTATACCGGCTAAGATTCCGTCGTCGGAGCAAACCTTCTCAAAGCGCGTTTCACTCAACGTTTAAGCCTTGCGAAAACTTTTTGCCAAATGGCTACAGCTTCATCAGCGGCTTTTTCGTCAATATGGCGATGGGTGACCAGACGAATGGTTGTTTTGGAAGCGGGGCGCGCCAACAAACCGCAATCTTGCAATTGATGGCACCAGATGGCCGCGTCACTTTCAGCCAAATGTCCGATATGAACCTGAAATATATTGGTCTGCGGTGCGTCAGATTCCACCATCTGCGCGTCAATTTCAGCGATACCCTGCCAGATACGCTTGGCCTGTTGATGGTCTTCTGCAAGTCTTTTTGACATTGTTTCCAAACCGATCAAACCGGCTGCAGCCATAATGCCTGCCGACTGACGAAGCCCGCCACCCACCATCCGTCGGAAACTGCGTGCTGTTTCTATGAATTTTTCACTGCCCGCCAGCACTGCCCCCATGGGTGCGCTTAATCCCTTTGACAGACAAATGGAAACACTGTCGCCATATTGCGCGATTTCTTGTGCGGACACGCCAAGCGCTGTTGCCGCATTAAAAAGACGCGCACCATCAATATGGATGGAAACATCATTTTTTTGGCCAAGGTCGTAAACATTGCGCATGTAGTCCAGCGACGGTACAAAACCGCCCGAATGGTTGTGGCTGGTTTCCACATTGATCATCGCGGTTGCCAATCCATAGCGGGAGGGTTCTGCGCGTATTGATTTCTTTAGAATATCCAAATCCATCTCGCCCTTTTTTGAAGGAATGCGGATAGAATAAAGACCTGCAAGCCGCGAGATACCACCAGCTTCAGACAAAGCCATATGCGCCTGACAATCCAGAAGCGCTTCCCCGCCACCGGATGAATGCACAAGCGAGGCAATAATATTGCCCATTGTACCGCCTGAAACGTAAAGCCCTGCCTGTTTACCCAACATCGCTGCGGCCTTCTCTTCCAAAGACCGCACGACAGGATCCCCCTCAAGCGTGTCATCATGGGGGTGAACTGCCGCCATGGCAGTGCGCATTTCGTCGGTTGGCTGGGTTACTGTGTCGCTGCGCAAATCAATCATGCTGACTGCTCCTGAGTTTCTGCCGCAATAGCGTTATTATCGACATATTGGATGCCGGTAAACTTCATCACAAGCTTGACGGCAACCGTGTTGCTGACAACATTGATTGCCGTGCGTCCCATGTCCAAAAATGCATCGACACCAGCGATAATGGCAATGGCTTCCACGGGCACGCCGATTGTTGCCAGAACCATGGCTATGGCAACAAGCCCGCCGGATGGAACGTTAGCACTGCCTTTACTGGCAAGGGTCGTAACTATGATGATCGACAACAAGGTCGGCCATTCAAGCGGGATATGATAGGCATCTGCCAAAAAGCCGACAGCCAAACCGAAATACATAATAGAACCATCGCGATTGAAGGCATAACCAAGCGGCAAAACCACAGATGCGACAGCTTTCGGCACGCCCATACCAATGAGCTTTTCCATATGCAGCGGAAGGCTTGCTTCTGACGAGCGGGTTGCAAAAGCCAGCATGAAAGGTTCGGCGATATCTTTTGCAACTTTAAGCGGCTTATCGCCGATAGCTTTCAAGATAATGGCAAAGATGACCAGCAAAACAAACAATCCAAGATACATCACGCCCACGAGCTTGAGCAGGGAAAGGATCGTGGCAAATCCCTGTGTTGCAAACAGCCACGCCATAATGGCGAAAATGGCTAACGGCGAAAGCGAGATGATCCAGTCGGTAATTTTGAAAACCGCCCCCATCAGCGCATCAAGCACGTCGATCATCGGTTTTGCCCGTGCACCGGTGGATGCCAGTGCCAACCCTAACAACACTGCGAAAACCAACACCGGCAGAAGATTGTTGCCGCTCATGGCCGCGACGATGTTCGAGGGTATCATATCAAGGAAAAATTTTGTCCAATTCACGGTCGTATCGATATGGGCCGGTATTTTTGCTGTCTCGTGCAGATCTGCTCCAAGGCCGGGATGGAAAATGCCGTTCAATACCAGACCGATAATGATGGAAACCACCGTTGCGACAAAAAAGTAGCTTAAACTGACCAAGGACACTTTTCCAAGTTCCTTGGCCATATTACCCATCTGGTAGATACCCAGTGTAATGGCTGTGAACACCAAAGGCACGACAATCATTTTGATTGCCTGGACAAAGGCTGTGCCAACAGGCTGCAAATAGGCTGCGGCGTTCGGCAATAGAAAGCCGAATGCAATACCAAGAACAAGTCCCAAAACCATCTGCACCGGCAGACTGATCAATCGTTTTCGTTTTGCCGAAGCCATGATTTTTCCCTCACCTCGATTGTATAAATTCAGATCAGCGTAACCAAGCGCGCCTTCATGGCATCATTTATGTGCGCACGCATGAGGTGGCGCGCAGTTGGCACATCGCCGCTGATAACCGCTTGGATGATTTGGATATGTTCCTGCACCGCAATTCGCGTGCGATCAGCGTCGTAGAATGGCAGCGCCTGCAAAGCCAAACCGTTCTGCGCACGCAGATCATTATACATTTTGCACAAACGGCTATTTTGCGTCGCCTCGAAAAGCACGTCGTGAAACAGCCATCCCAACTGTTGTGCCTCGCTCACATGAAGCTGGTCGCGCTCTAGAACACGTTGCAAACGCTGCATGATATCTGCCAGACGCGTATCGCCCCCCTGCGCGCAGGCCAACTGCACCGCTTGATCTTCCAACATCAGCCTTATTTCATGGATTTCACGCAGATCATTGACACTTAATTGCCGGACAAATGTGCCTTGCATGGGGGCAACATCCAGCAGCCCTTCCAATGCAAGTTTCTTAATGGCCTCGCGCACCGGCGTGCGTCCAATATCCAACGTGTCGGCGATGCCACGCTCGGACAGCGCAGTACCGGCTTTCAAACGCCCTGCTATAATCTCGTCGCGGATATAGCTATAGGCATCAACGGGTTTTGAAACAGACTGGTTCATGACTGGTATACCAGTCTAAATATAAGCAAGAGTCAACAGCTTTATGCTCTTGGATACTCATCGGATGATAATAATCGATGCTTTTGGTTCGGCAGTGGCTGATGGTCGAGCGATGTCAACCATCAAGCCCCATCTGCCAGAAATCGGTTTCAAGACGGGTGGCTGTTTTGAAAATATCGGAAAGTCGCGCAAAACGCGCCTTCCCATCTTCCTTCTCGCCAAGCCTGTTGATCATATCGATACCGGCCTGAACGCCCT
Source organism: Bartonella sp. LJL80 (assembly GCF_054871565.1). Classification (NCBI taxonomy): domain Bacteria; kingdom Pseudomonadati; phylum Pseudomonadota; class Alphaproteobacteria; order Hyphomicrobiales; family Bartonellaceae; genus Bartonella; species Bartonella sp. LJL80. Next base: position 630,553 of record NZ_JBTXLM010000001.1, on the reverse strand, counting down.
GCAGATATTCCACGCTTTCATAATTGCGTATCCAATCTGCATAGGGGTTCCCCGCAAAAACAGTATTATCAGCATGCGCAAGCCGCAAACCTATTTCAGCGTAACCGGCTACGCAGGGCATAAGCGCTGCCAAAAGGTCTAACCGGTCACCAATATGCCCGATATCCAGCACAAAACGCGTATAGGCGATGGTTTGGCTGGCTTCGACTTCCCGCTGCATTTCACTTTCTGAAATACCCCATTGCGCGCAATAGCGCACATGCAATGGAAGCTCGTCGGCAATGGCTTGCAACCCCGTCAACGCATCCTTGATGTCATCCAACCGTGTCGATTTCGCTGCCAGCAATGCATATGCGCGGGAAAAATGGATGAGGAAAAGATAATCCTGCGTCAAAAACCGTTTGAAACAGCGTTTTTCCAATGAGCCATCGGCAAGCTTGCACACAAATGGGTGGTGGGTATAGCCCTGCCATAAAGCACCAGCATCATGACGCAACCGGCCAAACAGCCCGCTGTCAAAATCGGGTTGCACGATCAATCCTCCGCAACGTCTGCTTCACAGGCATTCAGGATCGTCTGTTCCTTGGCCGTGTGGTCCGCCTCCATATAGGTCAAAAAGGCCTCATTGCCTTTGGTATGCAGCCGATAGCTGTCCTGTTCATCGAATGCGACATAAAGCACCCCTGATGCAGCCACGTGCTGGCGCATCGGCACAAGCTTTCCTTCAACTGAAACAATCGCATAGGAATCGCCTTTGCTGTCGTTCATGAATACGACCGGCAGTTGTACTCCGCGCTCGCAAATATAGGTTTCATTCTTTACCGATAGATCATCTGCCAAAGCAGGCAATGCGTTGGCACCGCAACCATACAGCACGACAGCAAAAATTGTTTTTTTCAGCATCTGATCACCTTTTCAAAAAAATATAAAACCGTTGGAACCTTATACACCATACGCCGTTATGATGATACCAAGCCATGAAAATGGCGAGGTGATCTGGGGGCCCGGCACAATTGCCCCCGCTTGATTTGCCGGGCACCCCTCATTCTTTCCCCCCAAAAAATTCGATTTGATTAAATGGTCAGCGTACAACGATCGGCGTACCAACCGGAACGCGATTATAAAGGTCGATAATATCCTGATTCATCAGTCGGATGCAGCCGGATGACATGGATTGACCAATCGACCACCATTCAGGCGATCCATGGATACGGTAACCGGTATCGCGACCGTTCTGATAGATGTAAAGTGCACGCGCGCCCAGCGGATTTGTTGCACCGGGATCCATGCCATTGCGATATTTGACCAGTTCAGGCTTACGTTGGATCATCTCTGCCGGTGGTGTCCAACGCGGCCATTCGCGTTTGAACTGTACATTGGCGCGGCCCGACCATTCAAAACCGCTTGCGCCAATTCCCACGCCATAACGCAGCGCATCGCCATCCGGCTGGACGAGATAAAGAAAATGCTCTTGCAAGCTTACCACAATCGTTCCCGGTGCTTCACCGGTAGGATTGGGCACAATCTGTCGCCAGAATTGTTTCGGCACCTTGCTGTAGGGGATGGCTTCAAGCGCATAGGGGCCTTCCTGCACAGCCGCATACATTTTATCGGGTGAGGTAAAACCGGCATCAATGCCGATGCGCGGGCGCATGACGGAGCCTGTTGTTGTGCCATCGACACTTCCCATCAGGCCATTGCTGGTACAACCCGACAACGCACCAAGTGCAGCTGCGCCACTCCCCAGAATAAAAGACCGCCGTGAAAAAGAAAGATTGGAACCGCTCATAGTACACACCTGATATTGCTGCCGATGGATTCCGGCAGCCCGTGATCATGCATGATGATGGTTGCAGAAGCGTTAATTGACTGGCAGAGCGCTTTGCGTCAAGGCACTCCAAAACAGCGCGCCATCAATAATATTGCGGTCGTCAAAATTATAATGCGGATTGTGGAGACCGGCACTATCACCATTTCCAAGGAAGAAGAAACTGCCCGGGCAAGCCTGCAGCATAAAGGCAAAATCCTCGCTCACCGTAGTCGGGTTCTGGCTTTCCACGATCTTGTCTTTCCCCAAAGCCGCAGCCGCGACCTTTGCGGCAAAATCGGCCTGTGCCGGATGATTGACCAGAACTGGAACCAACCGGTCGTAACGTATAACGGCGCTGGCACCAAAACTTTGCGCCTGATCGGTAACAATCTGACGGATACGCTGCTCTATTTTGTCTTGTATCTCGGCTGAGAATGTCCGCACGGTCATCGATATTTCCACCGTATCGGGAATGATATTGAAAGCGTGGCCACCATGAATAGATCCGGTAGAAATAATGGCTGCCTCCAGCGGCGGGACATTGCGCGAGACGATGGTTTGCAGCGCCATAATGGTCGATGATGCAACAATGATCGGATCTACCGTCTGCTCTGGTGCCGCCCCATGGCCGCCCTTGCCCTGAATGGTAATGGTCACAGCATCGACCGAAGCCATCATGGCATTTCGGGTGATCTGGATTTTACCCTGTTCAAGGCCGGGCCAGTTATGCAATCCATAGACCGCATCGCAGGGAAATTTGTTAAAAAGACCATCTGCAATCATGGCTTTGGCACCTTTTCCTACCTCTTCTGCCGGTTGGAAAAACAAATGAATGGTACCGTCGAATTGGCGGGTTTGAGCCAGATAGCGCGCCGCCGCCAACAGCGTCGTCGTATGACCGTCATGCCCGCAGGCATGCATGACACCTTCGCTCTTACTGGCATAGGGCAGGTTGGTTTCTTCGAAGATAGGAAGCGCATCCATATCGGCGCGTATGCCGATCGAGCGCTTGCTTTGCCCGACAGTCAGGCTGGCGACAACCCCATGCCCGCCGAAGTGACGTTGAACCTGATAGCCCCAGCCTTGCAAAAGCTCTGCAACTTTATCGGCAGTCTCGGTTTCAACCAGCGACAATTCGGGATTTTGGTGCATGTTATGGCGGAAGCTGATCATTTCTGGCAAGAAAGCTTCAATTGTTTGCCGGATTTTTTGGCGATCAAACATCATTTTTTCCTCAGACATGGCGATCCTCGCGGAAAAGCGAAAACGCAATACCACCGACAACAATCGCAGAACCGAGATACCAGAATGGTGCCATTGGATTGTTATGCGACCAAATCAGCAATTGCGTGACAATCATCTGCGCTGTTCCGCCAAAAATCGTTACGCCGACCGCATAGATGACCGCTGTTGCCGTGGCGCGCAAATCACGCGGGAAGGCTTCCATGATCACCAGCAGATTTGTTGTCATGAAGGCGCCAAGGGCTGCTGCCCCCACACAGAGGCTGACGATGAAGATCGGAAATTCATGCACAAATCGAAATGCCAGATAGGATGAGACAAAACCAACGGCCAGGATACCCAATGCAAAGAATTTCCGTTTTTCAATCCGGTCGCAAACAAACCCGGCAAGCAGTGAAAAAATAATCCATACGACGCAGATAATCGCACTAATGAGAAAAGCGATCGACGGGTCGATTGTTGTCACGGCTTTCAAATAATTTGGCATATAATAGACCAACGAATAGACCATGACCGTAGAAGGCACGATCAACAATACACCAAGGAAAAATTGCAATGTGTGCTGGGTCAGCAAGGTCTTGATAGGGTTGTGGGCAGCGCCTTCCTTATCGTGGTCAACGCCAACAAAGGTTTCCTCAATATGGGCGCGGATGTAAAGTCCAACCGGAATAATCGCCAAAGACAGGATGAACGGAATACGCCAGCCCCAGCTGTGCAATTGTTCCGTGCTGAGAATTGCAGTCAAAAGCGCGCCCAATAGTGCGCCACACAAGGTCGCAAGCCCTTGTCCGATGAACTGCCAGCTGACAAAAAATCCGCGTTGGCGGTATCCTGCCGATTCCATCAGCAGCGTCGTGGCCGCACCGATTTCGCCGCCCGCTGAAAAGCCCTGCATCAACCGCCCGACAACAATCAGAATAGGCGCTGCTATGCCGATGGCATCATAGGACGGCGCAAAACCAATCACCGCGCTGCCCAAAGCCATCAATACGATGGTCAACAGCATAGCCGCCTTGCGACCTTTTCTGTCAGCATATGTGCCGATGAGGATGCTGCCAAGCGGCCGCATGATAAAACCGACGCCAAACACCGAAACAGAAATCATCAACGACACCATCGGGTCTTCAGCTTTGAAAAAAACGACGCCGATCACGGCGGCAAAAAAGCTGTAAACGGTGAAATCAAAAATTTCCAAAAAATTACCGAAACCGGCGGCAACAATCAGCTTTGCCTTTTCACCGCTTGTTTTTAAACCGACATCCGGCTGGGCGTCCCATTCATTAGCTTTGGTCTGCATCTTTTTTCCTGTTGCGTTGGGGGATGTATTCACGGTTTTACCAAATAGGATTCAACCAAAGCCCCCCACAGGCTGGCTCCGACGGGTATGATATCGTCATTGAAGTTATAGTGCGGATTGTGCAGCCCGGCGCTGTCGCCATTGCCCATGATGATATAGGCACCGGGCACTTTTTCCAACATAAAGGAAAAATCCTCGCTCGGTGTAAGAGGCTCGGCATTGTCGACCACATTATCCCGCCCGACCAGCTTTTCCGCGATTGTGCACGCGTAATCCGTCGCATCGGCATCATTGACCGTCACCGGATAACCGTGTTCATAATGGATGCTGGCCTTTGCGCCATAGCTTTCTGCCTGTGCATGGATGATCTTACAGATGCGGCTTTCCAATTGCTGGCGGATTTGCGGCGAAAAAGCGCGAATGGTCAGTTCCATCTTTACCTCGTCAGGAATGACATTCGACACTGCGCCGCCTTGAAACATGCCGACCGTAACAATGGCTGCTTCAAGCGGTGGCACATTGCGTGAAACAATGGTTTGCAAAGCCATGACGATGGAAGACGCCGCGACAATCGGGTCAACCGTCGTTTCAGGACGGGCACCGTGGCCGCCTTTGCCGTGAATGGTTACAAATGCGGTATCAACCGATGCCATCATCGGCCCCTTGGCAAAACGCAAGCTTCCAGCGGGGAAACCCGGCCAGTTGTGCAGCCCATATATTTTATCGCAAGGGAATTTATCAAAAAGCCCATCATCAATCATCGCCTTGGCACCGGCATGTCCTTCTTCAGCCGGTTGGAAAATCAGATGGACCGTGCCATCAAAATTTCTGGTTTCAGCAAGATAACGTGCGGCTGTGAGAAGAATGGTTGTATGTCCATCATGACCACAGGCATGCATGACACCTTCGTTTTTGCTGGCATAGGGCAGATTGGTCTGCTCATAGATAGGCAAGGCATCCATATCGGCGCGAATACCTATGGATTTTTGGCTGTTGCCGACTTTCAACGTGCCGACCAAACCGGTTTTTCCAAGTCCGCGTGTAACTTCAAAGCCCCAGCCCGCCAGCAATTCTGCAACCTTGTCTCCTGTTTGATGCTCATCATAGGAAAGTTCGGGATTTTCATGAAAAGCACGCCTTATGGCGACCATTTCAGGAAGGGTCTTTTCGATATGCTGACGAATATGGTCCATTATTTCAGTTCCTGTATAAGACGCCAAGGATATGACCCGTCACACCTATTGTGACGGGCCTTTAACGATCAACGTAGAAATGTTTCAGCCAAGGATGACCAGTAGCAACCGCCAAGCGGGATAAGCTCGTCATTGAAGTTGTAATGCGGGTTATGCAATGGCGCACTTTCACCATTGCCAATCATTAGATAGGAACCAGGACGCGCTTCCAACATAAAGGCAAAATCCTCACTGCCCGATGCCTTGACCATATTGGCATCAACCTGATCGGCACCAAAGGCCTTTTCAGCCACAGCCACGGCAAAATCGGTTTCAGCAGCGTGGTTGACGAGCGGTGGATACATGCGCTGATAATCAATCTCGGCTGTTGCTCCAAAACTTTCGGCCTGTGCTTTCACCAGTTTCTCAATGCGGCTTTGCAACAAATCGCGCACATCCGCACTGAAGCAACGCACCGTCAACAGCATCTCGGCACTATCGGGAATAACGTTGGCTGCAAATCCTGCCTGAAAACTGCCAACCGTGACAACTGCTGTTTCAAGCGGAGGCACATTGCGCGAAACAATGGTTTGCAAAGCTGTAATGATGGCCGCGCCGGCAGCAATCGGATCAATGGCTTTTTCCGGCACCGCACCATGGCCGCCTTTGCCGTTGATCCGAATTTTAACCGTATCGCTTGAAGGCATAAACGCGCCGGTGCGTACAGCCACAGTACCGGTGGCGGCATCGGGCCAGTTATGAATGCCAAATACGGCGTCGCAGGGAAATTTTTCGAAAAGCCCGTCATCCATCATGGCCTTGGCACCGGCAAAACCTTCTTCAGCAGGCTGGAATATAAGGTTGAGCGTACCATTGAAGTTTTTTGTTTCAGCCAGATAACGCGCCGCCGTCAAAAGCATGGTTGTGTGGCCGTCATGGCCACAGGCATGCATTTTTCCTTCATTTTTACTGGAATAATCGAGGTTGGTCATTTCTGCGATCGGCAAAGCATCAAAATCAGCACGCAATCCAATGGATTTGTCGCCATTGCCAACCTTGAGCCGTCCCACCACGCCGGTTTTACCAAGCCCGGTTGTTACCTCATAGCCCCATTTCGTCAGCAAATCCGCAATGATTTTCGCGGTGCGATGCTCCTCATAAGCCAATTCCGGATGAGCATGCAAATCATGCCGTATGGCGACCATTTCCGGGACAAAGCCGGATATATGGTCGAGAATTTTTGTCGCATCCTGCGAAAGTTTTCTATCACCCATAACAATCTCCCTTAGCTGGGTTCAGAGCGCCTTTTCGTTCAAAAAAAGGAAGTGACGCTCTCTTTAATTCGATCAAGCAGTTCCTAGCAAATCCCCAATTGGGCACTTTGCGAAAACCATCTAAACCGCGTGACGTTCTTCCTTGAACAACGTCAATGCTATCGCACCGATAACCAGCGCACCGCCCAGATACCAGAATGGCGCCATAATATTGCTATCTGAAATCTTCAGGAAAAGCGTCACAATCATCTGTGCCGTACCGCCAAAAATCGAAACGCTGAAAGCGTAGATAACCGCCGTTGCCGTGGCGCGGATTTTTTGCGGGAAAGCTTCCATAATCATCAAGACCGAGAATGTCATGATGAGGCCGAGACAACCCACGCCCACGGTGTGAAAAAGCAGGAACAACTTTATGTTTCCGACAAAGTGAAAGGCAAAGTAAGCCGCTACGAAGGCAACTGCCAAAATGGCCAAGGCTGTGGGTTTGCGCCGCTCCAGCCTGTCGCACATAAAGCCGGAAACAAAGGTCAGCACAATCATGATGACACTCGCATAGCTTGAAACCAGGAAGGCTTGCGACTTGCCAATATCGGTCACCGTTTTCAGATAATTTGGCATATAGAAAATCAGAATGTACATCAGCGCCGTTACCGGCAAAATGAATAAAATGCCAAGCAAGGTCTGGCGCGTATGCTGGCTCATTAAAATCTTGAAGGGATGGTCGACGTGGCTTTCTGCAGCCGGCGCTTCATAGGTTTCATTGATATGGGCGCGAATATAAAGACCGACCGGAATGATCACCAGCGAGAAGATGAATGGCACCCGCCAACCCCAGCTATGCATGGCTTCATCTGACAGAAATCCCATCAAGCCGGCCGCAAGCAATGACCCGCATAGCGAGCTGACACCTTGGCCAAAAAACTGCCAACTAACGAAAAAACCGCGCTGGTTGCGCTGCGCGGATTCCATCAACAATGTTGTGGCTGCACCAATTTCACCACCGGCAGAAAAGCCCTGCAACAAACGGCCGAGTACAATAAGCAAGGGGGCGGCGATACCGATGGATGTATAAGGCGGAGCAAAGCCGATCAAAGCGCTGCCGATTGCCATCAGCACGATGGTCAACAGCATGGCGGATTTACGCCCATGACGGTCGGCATAAGCGCCGATGACGATGCTGCCAAGCGGCCGCATAATGAAGCCGACACCAAAAACAGAAACAGAAATCAACAAGGAAATCAGCGGATCGCTGGAATTGAAAAATACATTGCCGATAATGGCTGCAAAAAAGCTATAGACCGTAAAATCGAAGATCTCGAGAAAATTGCCGACGCCGGCGGCCACTATCAATTTTGTTTTTTCTTTGCCCGTTGTTAGGCCGACCTGCCCATTCGCTGGTTGCGGCTTTCTGCCTTGTTCCGTCATTGTCCCATTGCCCTCTTCTTTTTTGCACTAAAATTATCCGCCCGAATTTCGGCGGTGCTGCACCTTACTGCTTTATCGGCACGGTGAAAACGTTCTCATTATCTTTTTCCTTTTATTTTTTGGCATGGTGAATCATAATCGCCGGAACAAATGTCTTTTAAAGGAACATCCCCTATGCAATCGCTTAAAGATCCTGTTTTTCTGGCACGAGCGCTGATCCGTTGCGCCTCTGTAACCCCGGATGAGGCAGGTGTGCTGGAAACTATGCAGGCATGGATGCAGCGTCTTGGCTTTATGGTGGAACGGCCGATCTTTCACGATTCCGATACGGCGGATGTTGAGAATCTTTACGCGCGGCTTGGGGATGCTGGACCACACCTGATGTTTGCCGGCCATACCGATGTTGTGCCCACCGGCGACATCGCACAATGGCGTCACCCGCCTTTTGAGGGTGCGATAGAAGGAAATATGCTGTTCGGACGGGGTGCGGTAGACATGAAGGGCGGCATTGCCTGCTTCGTCGCAGCTCTGGCGCGCCATTTGGACAAACAGCCGCTTGCAGGCTCTGTCAGTCTGGTTATCACCAATGACGAGGAAGGCCCGGCCATTAATGGCACCGTGAAATTGTTACAATGGGCGGCCGAAAAAGGCGAGACTTGGGATGCCGCTATTGTCGGTGAGCCGACAAATCCCGATCAACTGGGTGATATGATCAAAATTGGCAGGCGCGGTTCCCTTTCAGGCATTGTGACGGTGAAAGGACGGCAAGGCCACGTTGCCTATCCTGAGCGGGCCGCAAATCCGCTTGCTCTTGCCATCAAATTATGTGACGCACTGACCGGCAAGCCGCTTGACCATGGTTCGGATAATTTCCAACCCAGCAACCTTGAAATTACTACTTTTGATACCGGCAATAATGCGACCAACATCATTCCGGCTGAATGCAGTATCCGTTTTAATATTCGCTATAATGATCATTGGACTGCTGACAGTTTGAAAGCGGAAATTGCCAACCGTTTGGCCGCCGTCGAGATCGCGCAAACCGGCTGTCAAAAACCCACTTATAAACTTGATTGGGTTGTGAGCCCCGGAGGCGTGTTTTTGACACGCAATGACAGATTGGTTGGCCGGCTGAGTGATGCTATCCACGCAGTCACGGGACATACGCCGCAACTGTCAACGTCGGGCGGTACATCCGATGCCCGTTTTATCAAGGACTATTGCCCGGTTGTAGAGTTCGGGCTTGTGGGCCAAACCATGCATATGGTGGATGAGTGCGTTGCGCTTGATGATCTCGAAAAGCTCACCCGAATCTATGAGGTTTTCATTGAAAACTACTTCAAAAGCGAAACTTGATAGCCTGATCGTCCATCATATTCGATTGACCGGGCATCGTACAACATCATCGTGTCAGCCAGAACATGAGTCCGGTGCCGTTGAGAGGATGAAAAAGCAATGGTTCAGAACAGCAATGAAGTAACATGCGATAGTTTTTGTAAAACACCCCCACCGCCTTATTACATCGTCGCTTTTTCTTCGCAACGCACTGAAAGTGATCATGGCTATGCAGCAATGGCAGTCGCAATGGAAAAACTGGCAAAGCAACAAGCTGGATGTTTAGGGACAGAAAGCGTGCGTGACGCCAACGGATTTGGCATCACCAATTCGTTCTGGATGGATGAAGCCAGCATTAAGGCTTGGAAGGCCCATATCGACCATCAACTGGCACAGAAATATGGTCGCGAGAAATTTTACGCGCACTATCAGGTGCGCATTGCAAAGGTAGAACGTGACTACAGTGTCGACGTAGAAAGGTGACCGTACAGAACGCCGGAAACGAACAGTTGCAATTATCTCAATGCATGTCGTGGTTTAAAGTATTCATATGACATGCATTAAGTATTTGTTTTATCTTGTATTTTACCGCGAAAACCGGTCCCCACTTTTCGCTACGCGCTCTAGGCGATAAAACCAACGGGCGGAAAATGATATCGGCATCCTTCTGCTCTTGGCATGTCATTAAAAACTACAAAAGTTTCAGCAGAATATCAGCTGCTTTTCCGCCGGTAGATCCATAATTGTGCCGGCGGGACATTGCGCATGACGAAATCATAGTGCTGCACCTCATAATTTCCCTTATGCGCAGGAACAGGTGATTTCGGCCCATAGGTAATCTGGATAATAGGGCGCCCCGATGGAATGCGATTCAGCAGGTCCTCCACCAAAGCAATGCGTTGTGCTACAGGCATCAATGTCAGCGGAATGGCGCAGACCACACAATCAAACACCAAATGTTTTTTATCGCCCAATGTTTCATCAAGGCGGAAGGCGTCGCCATGGATGATATTCACATCGGGGAATTTACCAGAAAGCAGTTTGGCAAAATCCTCACTATATTCAACAGAATAAAGGTTTTGCGGCAAAACCCCACGTGCCAATATGGCCTTGGTAATTACACCAGTGCCCGGCCCCAGTTCCAGAACCGGCAGACCAGAGGTCATGTCGATCACGCTGGCCATACGTCGCGATGTGATAGCGCTCGTCGGCAAGATCGCGCCGACCTTTTTCGGACCGTCAATCATTCCCTTGAGGAACCGTATTTCTTCGCCGAATTTTTTGGTGAATTTCGCCTTCAGTGTTTCCGACATGATCGCTCCCTTATGGCAAAAATTTGCCTGCTCCCACCCTAAGCATAATTGTGTCGATATAAGGTTGCATAAAATTTACGTCAGGGAAAGCCTGCCTGCCAAAAGCTAGTGCTCCTTTATCCACTAGAGCATTTCCAGAAAAAGTTGAATCAGCTTTTTCGTTGGACATTGCGACAAATAAAAAATCTAGGGCAAATCCATGCCCCAACGAAAAGAAGATTTGCTCTAGGCCGCGGTGACAATTTAACTATTTATTGCGCCATAGCAAAAATGGCCATGTTTTAGGAGTGAAGAGGAAAACATGTGGTGCATATTTGACGATGAACGACAACAAACAGGGCCATTTTGGCAAGGCCCTGAAAGGGTTGGGCAAAAATCTTGCCTGAATGCGTCGAAAATTCTTGACGGTGGGCTACACCGTTTGCGATTTTTCTCCTATTCAGCCAAAATTTTCGCATCAACGCGATGAAAAGTTAAATTGTCACCGCGGCCAAGAGCGCTTTTCGACCTGATGCTATCCGGCCGATGCATCTCAAGCTTTTGTTTTGTCGCTATATCTTATCCGATTGACGATTCACATCAATCGGGAACCGCTCTAAATTGGACACGGCATGCCGTTCAAGCATTAATCGCTATGCCTGTCGTAACACGTCCAAACCAAAAGTTTTTGCCTGCTCGACACTCTCGGCAATATGGATGGGATAAGGAAACGCTTTTGCCGATTTGTCCGCTCTTTTTTGAAACTCGGCCATTTCCTCAGCGTTGGAGGCAATGTAAATCATCGCCAAAATCTTGCTGGCCATTTTCTCCTTATATTGTTTGAAAAAAAGCGCCATGGCTTTAGCCGCTTTGTGATCATTTTGATCATGGATATCCACGATCAGCACAAATGGTGCCGTATCCTCGATCAAAGCGGCATATTCTTCGATAAAGCCACGGAATTCGGCGTCATCCGTACCGTCAGCATTTTTTGCAAAATAAATCGAAGGTGCCAATGCATCGAAATAAGTCAAATTCGCCTCCTAATAACTTGATGTTTTAAATCAAGTTATTAAAGTTCACAAATTCAACGCTCTTTCAAGCCCGCTTTTTCACCTCATGCGCAGAATTCAGCTGCCGCCCATGCCTTCGAAAAATTCTTTCATGCGGGCAAAAAAACCGTGGCTTTGCGGCGAGTTTTCATGGCTTGAAAGCTTGTCAAACTCTTCCAGCAGCTCACGTTGTCGCTTGTTGAGTTTCTGCGGTGTTTCAATGGCCACCTGAATGTAAAGATCACCCACAGCTTGCTGACGCAATACCGGCATGCCCTTGCCCTTCAAACGGAATTGTTTGCCATTCTGGGTACCTTCCGGCACTTTCACCCGGGTTTTTACCCCGTCCAGCGTTGAAACCTCGAACTCGCCACCCAAAGCAGCAGACGTCATGGAAATCGGCACACGGCAGTAAAGATCGGCACCATCACGCTGGAAAAACTCGTGCGGCTTGATCGAGAGGAAAATGTAGAGATCCCCCGAAGGCCCGCCGCGGCTGCCTGCCTCGCCTTCACCTGCCAGACGAATACGGGTTCCATCTTCTATGCCGGCTGGAATATTGACCGTAAGGGTGCGGTCTTCCTCGACACGTCCCTGACCATGGCATTTCGGGCAAGGATCACTGATAATTTCGCCACGCCCGTGACACGTCGGGCAAGCGCGCTCGATAGAGAAAAAACCTTGCGCGGCACGCACACGTCCCGTGCCGTTACAGGTTGAGCAGGTTTGCGGTTTCGAGCCTTTTTTTGCGCCCGAACCATCACATGCGTCACAGGTAATCGAACTTGGAACCCGGATTTGCGCCGTTTTACCATGAAAGGCTTCTTCCAGCGAAACCTCCATATTATAACTCAGGTCGGCACCACGCTCGCGTCCATCAGAACGCTTGCGACGGCCGCCACCCATCATCTCGCCGAAAAAATCTTCAAAAATGTCCGAGAAACCGCCAGCCCCACCGAAGCCAGCACCGCCGAATGGGCCGCCACCACCGCGCCCGCCATTCTCGAAAGCGGCATGGCCGAAACGGTCATAGGCCGCGCGTTTTTGCGGGTCTTTCAGGATTTCATAGGCTTCGCCAATTTCTTTGAACTTTTGTTCAGCGCTATGATCGCCCGGATTTTTATCGGGATGGTATTGCATCGCAAGCTTGCGAAAGGCGGATTTCAGCGTTTTATCGTCGCATTCGCGCGTTACGCCGAGCATTTCATAATAATCAACCTTCATCACTTATTCCTGCGGATTGTCTTTGCTTCATATCCAAGACACCCTATGCCATTTTCCAGCTTCATCGAGATAATGATTGGCGGGAAAAAGGCGATGCCGTTACACTTTACGCAAGAGCATATCCACTTGATGTCGGGTTATGGATCTGCTCTCATTCTTTGTTTTACCGCATGTTCCCAACACGAAAGTCTATCAACTGTTGTTGGAAATGCTCTGTATGGGGCAGATACCGGAGAACCAGATCAGCCCTTTAAACACCAAAGCCCGGCCCTTTGCTTGAAAGGCCGGGCTTTGTATATTCACGCTAAATGCACCATGCTTATTTCTTGTTGTCGTCGATTTCTTCAAAATCGGCATCGACAACATCGTCGTTGCGTGCATCTTTGGCAGCGTCAGCGGCGGCATCGGCTTCCGCTTCTGCCTGTGATGCCTCATACATCGCCTGACCAAGCTTCATGCTGGCTTCAGCCAGTTTCTGCGTCTTGGCAGTGATATCTTCCGCATCATCGCCCTCAAGTGCTGTCTTCAAATCAGCCAATGCGGTCTCAATAGCCGACTTGTCTTCTGCCGAAACCTTGTCACCATAATCGGCAAGGGATTTTTCAGTAGAATGAACAAGAGCTTCTGCCTGATTTTTGGCTTCAACACTTTCACGACGCTTCTTATCGTCAGCCGCATGGGCTTCAGCATCCTTAACCATCTGCTCGATATCGGCATCGCTCAAGCCGCCAGAAGCCTGAATACGGATCTGGTGCTCTTTGCCTGTACCCTTATCTTTGGCAGATACGTTGACGATACCGTTAGCATCAATATCGAATGTTACTTCAATCTGCGGAACACCCCGTGGTGCTGGCGGAATGCCAACCAGATCAAACTGCGCGAGCATCTTGTTGTCAGCGGCCATTTCGCGTTCACCCTGGAACACACGAATAGTCACGGCACTTTGATTGTCGTCTGCGGTCGAGAAAGTCTGCGACTTTTTCGTCGGGATGGTCGTATTACGCTCGATCAGGCGGGTGAAAACGCCGCCCAATGTTTCAATACCCAATGAAAGCGGTGTTACGTCAAGCAACAACACATCCTTCACGTCACCCTGCAAGACACCACCCTGAATAGCGGCACCCATGGCCACAACTTCATCCGGGTTGACACCCTTATGCGGTTCTTTACCGAAGAAGTTTTTAACAACTTCCTGAATTTTCGGCATACGTGTCATACCACCGACCAACACAACTTCATCGATCTCGGCAGCGTTCAGTCCGGCATCTTTCAATGCAGCCTTACATGGCTCAATGGTACGCTGGACAAAGTCATCAACCAGAGACTCGAATTTTGCACGGGTCAATTTCATGGTCAAATGCTTAGGACCAGACTGGTCCGCCGTAATAAAGGGCAGGTTGATTTCGGTCTGCTGCGAAGACGAAAGCTCGATCTTGGCTTTTTCTGCGGCTTCTTTCAAACGCTGCAAAGCCAATTTGTCGTTCTTCAGGTCAATGCCCTGTTCTTTCTTGAACTCGTCGGCCAAATAGCTGACCAGACGCATATCAAAGTCTTCACCACCAAGGAAAGTATCACCATTGGTCGACTTAACTTCAAAAACGCCGTCGCCGATCTCAAGAACAGAAATATCGAATGTACCACCGCCAAGGTCATAAACGGCAATGGTTTTGCCTTCCTTCTTGTCGAGACCATAAGCCAGCGCTGCTGCTGTCGGCTCGTTGATGATACGCAGAACATCCAGACCGGCAATCTTGCCGGCATCCTTGGTTGCCTGACGCTGTGCATCATTAAAGTAGGCAGGAACAGTAATAACAGCCTGCTCAACCTTTTCGCCAAGATAGGCTTCTGCGGTCTCTTTCATTTTCTGCAAGATCATTGCAGAAACCTGTGATGGCGAATATTTATTGCCTTCAGCTTCAACCCATGCATCACCATTGTCGCCTTTGACAATGTTATATGGAACAAGTGCCTTGTCCTTCGCGACTGTCGGATCATCAAAGCGACGACCGATCAAACGCTTAACAGCGAAAATGGTGCCTTCAGGATTGGTGACAGCCTGACGCTTGGCGGGCTGACCGACAAGACGTTCTCCGCCATCTGTGAATGCTACGATAGAAGGGGTTGTACGCGCACCTTCCGAATTTTCAATGACCTTCGCGTTTTTGCCATCCATGACAGCAACGCAGGAATTGGTCGTTCCCAAATCAATACCGATTACTTTTGCCATATCTACTCTCCGTTCAGCAAGCTGTCTGGACCTCTACCGAGCATTCCTTAAAGACAGCTCCTTTCATATGAAAAGTCCGCAACGGCTGCCGAGAAACAACAACCATAACGAACTTCGTTGAGGCGTATATAAGGGCGGCTTTTTCGACGTGCAAGGGATGAGCGACAGAATCAACACGGAAACAGATATTTTATGCAAAAACAACCGTTTTGCGGCCTTTTGAGCGCCCCGCCTTGCCAAATCCATGCCCACATCTTTGCAAAATGCTGCAAAAAACCGGTCAAAAAGTAGTTTTTTCAGTCAAAACCCGGTCACAACCATGTGAAGTCAGGCATATTCAAGCTTTACCATTAATGGAAAAGTGCAAGAAACATCGCGGTTTGCGGGCTTTTACCTTTGTTATCGATCACAAAACGCGTGATCAAGGCACGGCTTCGTGAATGGAACAAATGCGTTTCTTGTACGATATGTAATGACAGAGTTCGAAACGTGAAAGCGTTGAATTGATGACAGAAGCGAAAGCTTCACAAAACAGGAGAAGTAAAATGAAAAAGATTCTTGCAGTTGCTATGATTAGCTTGATGTCCGTTAGCACCGTTATGGCAGCAGAAGGCCGTCGTAACAGTTCAGGCGATGGCTCCATGGAAGATAGCTACGTTCCAGGCCAGACAAAAAATTCACCGGTTGATACAACCGAAACCGGCACAGGCAAACATTTTGGTGATGGTGCCCGTGAAGATAAGTATGTACCGGGTCAGGAAAAGAAATCACCTGAATCCAAAACAACGATCCAAGACAGCGAAAAAGGCAGTTTTGGTGACGGTTCTCCAGCCGAATAAATTGCGATTGGATGGAGGAAAAAGGTGGGCTTTGCCCACCTTTTTTTTATGTCAAAGCGGCCTTACACAGCGGTCAGGCAAGATCATAAAAATCGCGAATGACATCCCAGCCCTCGTCGGCACTGTCCACAAAGCTTAATAAGTTGACATCCGATGGCGATATTGTGCCTTGTTCGGCAAGATAATCGACATTCAACACGTTTTTCCAAAATTCCCGCCCGAACATCAAAACAGGTACACGTTTCATCCGTCCTGTCTGGATCAATGTCAGCGCCTCGAACAGCTCATCCAGCGTGCCAAAGCCGCCGGGAAAGATAGCGAGCACTTTTGCACGCATCAAGAAATGCATTTTACGCATGCCGAAATAATGGAAATTGAAACATAGTTCAGGTGTCACATACGCATTGGGTGCCTGTTCATGCGGCAAAACGATATTCAAGCCGATACTGGGCGCACCGACGTCGGCTGCACCACGGTTTCCTGCCTCCATGACACCAGGGCCACCTCCGGTTACGATGACAAATTCGCGATGGTAGGTTGTCGCCGAATATTGTGAACACAAACGTGCAAATTGCCGCGCCTCTTCATAATAACGGGAAGCGGCCTCGAGGTTTTTCTTTTGAACATCGTTTTTGGCAGCCCATGCCGGTTTTCCCGGTTCGGGTATGCGGGCACCGCCAAACAGCACCACCGTTGATTTTATGCCACGCTCGACAAAGCCGAGTTCCGGCTTCATCAGCTCCAAACCGATGCGCAGGGAACGCAATTCGCGCCGCATCATAAAATCTTCGTCTGTATAGGCCAAACGGTAGGCAGGCGAACGGGTTTGTGCTGTATCGGGCACCTCATGCACAATGCGCGCATCCTCACCGGAGTGGGGAAAGGGTGTCCAGCCGTTGTTTTCGTCTTTAGCCATAATGGCATATCCTTTTCATTGACCGTGCTGGTTTCTTGCATTAGGTCGGATAAGATAATCCCTGATGCTTTCGACTTGCTTAACGGAGACCCATTGCCATGACGAACCTATCCCAACTGGAAACCATCATAGAAAAGGCGTTCGACGAACGTGATGCGATTGATACGACAACCAAAGGCGAGGTGCGCGAGGCTATTGACCACGCTTTAGACCTGCTGGACAAAGGCGAAGCGCGTGTTGCCGAACGCCAAAGCGACGGCAACTGGAAAGTGAACCAATGGTTGAAAAAAGCTGTACTTTTGTCATTCCGTATCAATCCAATGGGGTTGATTTCCGGCGGGCCGAATGGCTCCGGCTGGTGGGATAAAGTACCTTCCAAATTCGATGGCTGGCAGGCGGCTGACTTTGAAAAAGCTGCTTTTCGCTCGGTCCCGAATGCCGTTGTGCGTCGTTCTGCCTATGTTGCGCCGAATGTCATTTTGATGCCTTCCTTCGTTAATCTTGGTGCCTATGTCGGTGAAGGTACAATGGTCGATACCTGGGCCACGGTCGGGTCTTGTGCGCAAATCGGCAAGCATGTCCACCTATCAGGCGGCGTTGGCATTGGCGGCGTGCTCGAACCGCTACAAGCGGGGCCAACCATCATCGAGGACAATTGCTTCATTGGTGCGCGTTCGGAAGTGGTTGAAGGCTGCATTATCCGCGAGGGTGCAGTACTCGGAATGGGTGTATTTATCGGCAAATCCACGAAAATTGTTGATCGTGCAACTGGCGAGATTTTCTATGGTGAAGTACCGGCCTATTCGGTGGTTGTGGCGGGCACCATGCCCGGAAAACCATTGCCAAATGGCGAGCCTGGCCCGAACCTTTACTGCGCTGTCATTGTAAAACGCGTGGATGAAAAAACACGTTCGAAAACTTCAATCAACGAGCTTTTGCGCGACTAAAACATAAAGATGTATCGGGTTGTCATGCTCGGAAAAATGACACCCCGGTTTACGCTGTCCGATAGCAAACATCGTAACCGATTGATTACAAAAGATTTTATGTTGTTTGACAAATAAAAAAGGTGAAGCCGAAAAAACGCCTTCACCTTTTTTGTGTAACACACGAAAAGAGTGCAGCAGAGTATGCGGGGGTATAACTCTGCTGCGCCGGGCGGGGTTTTCATGAAAAACGAAGCCCGGTTCTGCTCAGACCCCAGAGGTCTGAAAAAATACGGGCCTTCCGACCCGTATGTTGTCGATATTATTATTCGGCTTATTTTTATTCGTCAACCACCCGATTGAAATGAATTTGATTAAATCGACCCGATTTTACACGCCTCGATTGCATTGTCAGGAAATAACAAAACAGCAATTGTATTTTCCCTCGAAGTTAAGAACACAATGCATCCAAACCGCGGGCGCACTATCAAATCAAGCGTGCATTTTTATCGGTTTCAGTGCCTTTGTCGATGCATCGCGTTTCAATAACAAGTGATTCTATGTTTGTCTCGATGTGCTTTTGCACGCAAGGCATTTATAAACATTTCAACCGCATGCAAAAATCATCAAACACCAAGGCACGATCTAAAAAAATAGGCAGCCCTGCGTCACTTCTCATTCTTTTGCCTGGCACGCGGAAACTCAAGGCCTATTGTCTCCTACATTGAATGATCGCCAAAGGTTAAAGCTCGGGGAGGTCTAATCGAATTGGCCGCATTCTTCCTGATTGAACGTGTAGCAATAAGCTTGCAGCTGCTTTATCCGATCTTCGATACCGCGTCCCTTGCAGGAATAATAGCTCAGCACCTGTGCTTCTCTTCCAAAGCTCGGAAGCATAAGTGATTGGCAGGCGGAATCTTGAAACTTTATCCAATTACGCTGTTCTGAAAGCAGCATATCTTTTGCCCGCTTCATGTCATCGTCAGCCGACTCATCAAACATAGCATTGATGACGTGCCAAGTTTCATTCAATTGCTTGTCGACACGTTCAATATAGGCAATGCCGCATTTCTGGAATTGCCAATTCATCTCTTTCAATTCAACAACGCCGTCAACACATTGATCATAGGCTTTGTCAGCAAAAGCCGGACGCCAGCAAAACATTGCCCCAAAAAAGATGAGGGCAATAATCTGCCGGCCAAAAAACATCAATCGCTCATCTTCAGCGCATGGATGAAAGCTTCCTGTGGAATTTCAACCTTGCCGAACTGACGCATACGCTTTTTACCTTCCTTCTGTTTTTCCAGAAGTTTGCGTTTACGGGTGACGTCACCACCATAACATTTTGCCGTCACATCCTTGCGAAGCGCACGGATTGTTTCGCGGGCGATAATTTTGCCGCCAATCGCTGCCTGGATAGGGATCTGAAACATGTGTTGCGGTATGAGATCTTTGAGCTTTTCACACATGGAACGACCGCGCTTTTCCGCAGCGGTGCGGTGTACCAACACCGACAATGCATCGACTGGCTCGGCATTGACCAGAATCGACATTTTGACCAGATCGCCTTCGCGATAATCGGTAATCTGATAGTCAAATGAAGCATAACCCTTGGAAATCGACTTTAACCGGTCATAGAAATCGAAGACGACCTCGTTTAGCGGCAAATCATAGGTCACCATGGCGCGGCTGCCGACATAGGACAAATCAATCTGCAAGCCGCGGCGATCCTGACATAATTTCAGGATAGCCCCCAGATAATCATCCGGTGTCATAATTGTTGCGCGGATCCATGGCTCTTCAATCGATGCGATTTTAACGATATCGGGCATATCCGCTGGATTATGCAGCTCTTTGACCGAACCGTCATTCATATTCATGCGATAGACAACCGATGGGGCTGTGGCAATGAGATCAAGATTAAACTCGCGCTCCAAACGCTCCTGAATAATTTCAAGATGCAGGAGGCCGAGGAAGCCGCAACGAAAACCAAAGCCCAACGCTGCCGATGTTTCCATTTCAAAAGAGAAGCTGGCATCATTCAAGCGCAATTTGCCCATAGCGGCGCGCAAATCTTCGAAATCTGCCGCATCGACAGGAAAGAGTCCGCAGAAAACCACGGGTTGCGCCGGTTTGAAACCGGGAAGAGCTTCCTCGCAAGGGCGACGCTCTTCTGTAATCGTATCGCCGACGCGTGTGTCGGCAACTTCTTTGATCGAGGCTGTGATGAAGCCGAGTTCGCCCGGGCCGAGTTCGTCCATGGCAAGCATTTTCGGTGTAAACACACCAACGCGCTCAACCGGATATTTGGCGCCAGTCCCCATCATGCGGATTGTCTGGCCTTTTTTAAGAACACCGTCGATAATGCGCACCAGAACGATCACACCGAGATAGGCGTCATACCAACTATCCACCAGCATAGCTTTAAGCGGCTTGGAAGCGTCACCGGTTTTGGGTGGAGGAAGCTTGTCAACGATGGCTTCAAGAACCAGATCAATACCGACACCCGTTTTTGCCGATATTTCGACAGCATCTGTCGCATCAATGCCGATGACTTCTTCGATCTGTTCTTTCACACGTTCCGGTTCCGCAGCGGGCAGATCGACCTTGTTCAAAACCACGACCAGATCATGATTATTGTCGATTGCCTGATAGACATTGGCCAAGGTCTGCGCTTCCACCCCTTGACTGGCATCAACAACAAGGAGCGACCCTTCACAGGCGGCAAGCGAGCGCGATACTTCATAGGCAAAATCGACATGGCCGGGTGTGTCAATCAAATTGAGCACATAGGTTTCACCATTTTTTGCTTTATAGTGCAGACGCACTGTTTGCGCCTTGATGGTGATGCCGCGTTCGCGCTCGATATCCATTGAATCAAGCACTTGTTCTTTCATTTCCCGCATGTCGAGACCACCCGTCATCTGAATGAGACGGTCAGCCAAGGTCGATTTGCCGTGGTCGATATGGGCCACGATGGAAAAGTTACGTATATGATCGCGATCTATTGTCATAAACAGCGATTTAGCAAGGAACTTGAAGAAAGGCAAAGCCCAAATTCAGTGGGCGCATGTTTTCAATCCGGCATTTGCCGTTTTTCTCGCCGCATCGTGACCGGAATATTCGTGGCTGAGAAATAACGCTGGAAAGGAAAGACCCGGCTTGCGTGTTTTATACCATGCACATTGCCATTCCCTGCGGGCGTTTCAGCGTCCCAACGCGTTGTCATTTGAGACACCTCCTGAATAGCGCAGCCTTTCCGCTTCAATCTGGTCTGGTGTGTAGGGCGTGTCGTGGCTGTCAAATTTCTTCCAACCCTGCTGCACATATTCTGCCATGCGGTCTTGCGGGTCAATGCGATCGAAGTCGTTGAGTACGGCGCGGGCATTGTTTGCCTCGCCGTCCTTGACGCGCAATACCAGCAAATTTCCACCGCGTCGTACGGCCTCGGCATAAAAATCGGCCTGCTTCTGATCTACACCGGCCTTGGACATCACTTCAGCCATATTGCCGGTGAACGCACCAAGCGCGCCGCCTGCAGCACCGCCGCCCAATGTTGCTGCAAACCATCCCAACGCCGTCACAGGGCCAATACCTGGGATAATCATCAGTGCCAGTCCGGCGGCAACGCCCAAGCCCGCACCGGTTGCGGCCCCTTTTAAAACACCATTGGTCTTATCGTCTTCGGCGAGAAGTTTGCTGACACTGTTATCATCGCCTTGCGCAATCAGGCTGATATCTGACCGATCAAACTTATTGGCAAGAAGAGCCTCGAAAGCCTGTTCGGCTTCGTGACGATCATCGAAAAGCGCATTGACAATCTGCATGGGATTTCCTTTCTATCTGAATAGAACAAAAAGCCTGAGAAGCAGATTGGTTCCTTAATGAGCACCCAGTCTACGCCTAAGGCACAATGCGGGTGGATTGCAGGTTTGGACGAGGCCGAAAGAAACAGGTCATCGAACGCAGCGGCATTGGCCGCCATTTGCTGCGCTCCGATAAACGCTTATTGCGAAATCGCGATATAACGGCGTCAAAAGCCTCTACACAATTTGAAGCGCGGAAGACGCAACCTTGCAAGGATCCGCAGCAGTTATTGCAGATATCGCGTTACCAAAAGGCATTTCCCTTATTAATGGAGAAACTGGCAAAGTTACCGCCGGTTACATCCTTGCCAAACACCGCTGACCGGAAAAGCAGAAACGGACGCGTGGAGGCGATGATTATATTGCTTGTACTGGGATTTGACGTCGATAGACACATCCACAAAGAATTAACACCGGAAGAGGCAGAACGGTTGCGTCTCGAGGTGGCCAACATCAAACGCAGCTATCGTGATGATTTTGTCCACGATAGTACCATGATGGAAGCATTATTTTACTGCGGATACCAAGCCGTAGCGTCGGGCCTGCCACTTTTGCGGTATACGCACGACCCTGTTGTCGAAACATACGAACCTGAAATCGATCCACTACCGCTTTTACCGCAGAAAATGGGCTTCAATTTTGGCCTCTATCACCTCATAGCCATGCTTAATGCTATGCTGACCCCCTTTGTGACCCATGTGGCTGGGCGCATTGCCATATTAGCGGGAAGCTTTATCATTTTCGGCGGTTACGGTATCGGCTATTGCATCCATATGGCGGTACCACATGGAACATCTTTCATCTTGGGCTATATATTTGCCTTTGCCATCGTCATCATTATTTTTGATAAGGCATCCCGCAAACTTTGATCTTTGATATCTCAGGCAAATTTGCGCGCGCCGAAAACACAAATAATCAGCAAAAGAGAAATGACCAGCATCAACGGGTCAATTTGCTCGTGAAATACAAAAGCCGCTAAAGCCAAGCCAAAAAACGGTTGCAGAAGCTGCAATTGCCCGACGGCAGCAATACCGCCTTCAGCGAGACCACGATACCAAAAGAAAAAGCCGATAAACATGCTGAAGAAACTGACATAGGCAAGCGCGCCCCAACCGGCCATGCTGATCGATGCGGGGTGGCTTGGAAAAACGGCCAGCATTGCCAATAGCATGACAGGCAAGGCCAATATCAATGCCCATGATATGACCCGTGCGCCACCCATACGGCGGGCAAGAAATGCGCCTTCCGCATAGCCGAGCCCGCCAAGGACAATGGCTGCAACCATATAGAGATCTCCGGCGGGCGATGCCGTAAAACCTTGACGCAAGGCGTAAAAGACAATCAGCAAACTGCCGATGCCGGCAAACAGCCAGAAGGGTGTTGTTGGCCGTTCACCGGCACGCAACACAGCAAAGATTGCCGTGGATAGCGGCAATAGAGCTGTGAAGACCAGAGAATGCGCAGCGCTGACATGCTGTACTGCCAACGAGGAAAAAAGAGGAAAGCCGACCACCACACCCAGCGCAACCAGCACAAGACTGCGCCATTGTTCCGCCTTTGGCCACGGCGCATGCGACAGCATTAGAAATACAATGGCGCATAATCCCGCAATCGTTGCACGGCCAAAAGTCAGGAAAAAAGCACTCATTTCCATAACACCCAACCGCGTCATAGGAAGGGTGGCGGAAAACATCAACACGCCGATGCCGCCATGCACAAAGCCCGACAAGTTGCGTCTTTGAGAAACCGGAGCGGCCACTGAGCTGATTGCCTTTATGGTGCTTGCCGATGGTGTTGTGTCTGTCGATCGTGATGTCTGTTCTGTCATGCGATATCCTTAAATTTCCATTTTTGTCGGCCAAGCGGGCTGGAAAAGACAGAGACAATGCAATACAATTTCATAAAACTGTACTGGTACAAAGGGCAATACAGATGATGAAGACATCGCGACCCACGGTTGGATTGGTTGGTCGGGTTAAGGCGGAAATCACGCGCCGGATCGCGGCGCGTACGCTTGTGGCGGGCATGAAATTGCCTTCCATCCGCGCCTTTGCTGAAATCATGCAGGTGTCTAAATCGACCGTGGTTGAAGCTTATGACAGGTTGGCCGCTGAAGGCGTGATCATATCCCGTGCGGGGTCAGGCTTTTATGTGGCATCAATCTCGGCCCCGCTTAAGCTTTCAGCCATGACCCCAAGGCTTGATCGTGCCATTGATCCCTTATGGGTCTCGCGCCAGTCGCTTGATAGCCGTCCCGACATGTTAAAACCCGGTTGCGGCTGGTTGCCCGATGACTGGATGGTTGATGAAACCTTGCGCAAATCGCTGCGCCAACTGGCGCGCGCACCGCATGCAGAATTGTCGGATTATGGCGCGGCGGCCGGTTATCAGCCATTGCGCAGTTTACTGGCCAGACGTGTGGAACAGCAGGGTATCGATATTTCGCCTGAACAAATCTTGTTAACGGAATCGGGTACGCAGGCGGTGGATCTGCTATGTCGGTTTCTTTTGCAGCCCGGCGATACGGTTTTGGTCGATGATCCTTGCTATTTCAACTTTCTGGCATTGTTGCGCGCGCATAGGGTTGACGTTTGTTCTGTATCTTATGATCAAGGCGGGCCGGATATTGCGGCATTTGAAAAAATATTACAGCATTCTAAGCCAAAACTTTACATGACCAATTCGGCAATTCACAACCCCACCGGAGCAACCTTGTCTGCCATGACGGCCCACCGTCTTTTACGGCTTGCAGAAGACCACCAACTGACGATTATCGAAGATGACATTTTTGCCGATTTCGAGCTTGAGCCTGCCGCCCGTCTGGCAAGTTTCGACGGTTTGGAGCGTGTTGTGCAGGTTGGCAGCTTTTCTAAAACCTTATCCGCCTCGGTGCGCTGTGGCTACATCGCCATGCCGCGGGATTGGATCGAGAGCCTGACCGATTTACGCATTGCCACCGGTTTCGGCGGTGCGCAAATGTCGGCGAAACTGGTTTATGCGGTTTTGACCGATGGCAGCTATCGTAAACATCTGGAACAATTACGCCAGCGTTTGTCAAAAACCATGGCGCAGCTTTGTCATCGCCTTGCGGGGCTTGATATTCAGCCGATTGTCCAACCGGAAGCAGGTATTTTTCTATGGACCCGGCTGCCCCGCAACACCAATGCTGCCGATATCGCCATGCAGGCCTTGGACCATGACATTTTGTTGGCACCGGGCAATATTTTCAGTGTCAGCCAGACAGCCGCTGACGCCATGCGTTTCAACATTGCGCAAACCACCGACAGCCGTATTTTCAAGTTTCTGGAAAAAGCGCTGGACGGCTGAATTCACCAAAGTAGTACCGTTTCCGATGAAAAACCAAAAACTAAGAGCAAGTATTTGGTTCATCAAATACCGAACGTGCTCTAGGGTTCTTTACGGGAGCGTTTTTTGCCTGTTCCCCATTTTGACGGCTGCAATTCGGCAACCAATATACCAATCAAGATGAACAATCCGCCAAGAAGCGCGATCGCAGGCAACCTGTCACCGGCAATACGGCCGACAATGCCTGCCCAGACCGGCTCACCCGCATAAATGATTGTGGCTCTTGTTGGTGATACCGATTTTTGTGCCCAATTCATTGTCAATTGTATCAATGCACTCATAACGGCAAGACCAACACCGGCAGTCAGCCATATCCATGAAAAGGCTGGAATGGCTTCACCTGTCACCGGCATGAAGGCAAAGGATAATATGCCCGCAAAATAAAGCTGCACAACAGTCACGCGGCGGCTATCGACACCGCCGGCGAACAAACCGATCAAAACAATTTCGGCGGCGATGGCCAAGGCACCAGCCAATGTCAGAAGTTCTCCGATAGAAAAGCTTAAACCCTGCGCCCCTCGACCCGAAACGAGCATAAGGCCGACAAAGGCCAATGCGGCACCGATCCAGCTTGTCAAACCGGGCGGTTTGCGAAAAAAAGCCCACTGCAACATCGGCACCATCGGCACATAAAGCGCTGTAATAAACGCTGATTGGCTGCTGGATACAGTTTTAAGCCCCGCCGTTTGTAAACTATAGCCCAGGAAAATACCGACACCGATGGCCATGCCGGCAAAAAGTTCATGGCGTGTCAAATCTTTCAAACTGCGCCAAAAAATAAGCGCGCAGAGAGTGCCCGCCGTGACAAATCGCAAACCGACAAAAAATAACGGGCCGCTATGGCGCATGGCAATATGGACAATAAGAAATGTCGCCCCCCACAGCACCGTAATACCGATAAGGGCCAATTCCTGCTTGCTAAGCCACATGCGCTTTCGGTCGGGTGCCTGCCCGGTGGATGGATGGCTATCCATGAAGCTGCCCTTTGAATGCCTGCATGAATGAACCGACATTCGCAGCATCGACATCAACATGATCGGGCACATGCGCCGCATCTTCATGCCCGATCAGCACCGTCACCATACCCAGATCCTTGCAGGTGGCAAGATTGGCCAGATTATCTTCCAACATCACGGTTTTTGCCGGATTGATGGAAAAATGGTTGAGAAACCGGTCATAGGCCTGTGCATAGGGCTTGGGAATGAAACCTGCCGCCGCAATATCAAAAATATCCTCAAAACAATGGGAAAGACCAAGGCGATCCAAAGCCCTTTCGGCATGCGGGCGGTCGCCATTGGTAAACACATATTTACGACCATTCAGATTGGCAATATCGCCCGCCAATTGAGCATCTGGTTGCAAGGGTGAATAGTCGATATCATGGACATCGGCCAGATAGTCGCCCGTATCCACCGAATATTCTTCCATCAATCCTTTGAGCGCGCCGCCATAGGTTTGACGGAAATACCGGCGCAGACGCGCCACTTCCGCATCGTCAGACAGGCCGAGCTGCTTTTTGACATAGGCACTGATGCGCGTGTCGATCTGCGCCCAGAGGCCGCTTTCACGCGGATAAAGCGTGTCATCAAGGTCAAACACCCAACAGTCGGCCGCGCCAAGGCGCGCGGCAATATCAACCCCAATCATGGGACAATCAGCGTACCGGCACCGCGCTCGGTAAATAATTCCAACAGCACCGAATGGGCTGTCTTGCCATTCAGGATAACAACACCTTCAACGCCGCGCTGTATCGCTTCAATGCAGGTTTCAACCTTGGGTATCATACCGCCGGAAATGGTCCCTTCCTTGATAAGCTTTTTAGCGTCGGCAACGGTCAACTCTTTTAAAAGTTTGCCATCCTTATCCAGCACACCCGGCACATCGGTTAGAAACAGCAACCGCTTGGCGGCAAGCGCACCGGCAATAGCACCGGCAAATGTGTCGGCATTAATATTATAGGTGTGGCCGTCGCGCCCGGGCGCAACCGGTGCCAGCACCGGAATCATCTCCGAGCGCGCCAAAAGGTCAAGCAGGGTGCGGTCGACTTCGACCGGTTCCCCGACATAGCCAAGGTCTAAAACGCGTTCAATGTTGGAGTCAGGATCAACCACGGTCTTGCGGGCCTTTTCGGCAAAGACCATATTGCCGTCCTTGCCGCAAAGCCCGATAGCCCACTCGCCTTCGGCATTGATCATGGCAACAATTTCCTTGTTGATCGATCCGGCCAATACCATCTCGACCACTTCGACGGTTTTCTCATCAGTAACCCGCAACCCGCCCTCGAATTTCGACTCGATGCCCATTTTACCCAAAAGCTTGGCAATTTGCGGCCCTCCGCCATGCACGACAATGGGGTTGATACCCGACTGCTTGAGCAGCGCAATGTCACGTGCAAAGGCGCGTCCAAGTTCAGGGTCACCCATGGCATGACCGCCATATTTGACCACAACCGTCTTGTTTTCATATTTCTGCATATAAGGCAGAGCCGCAGAAAGCAGCGCGGCCTGTCTTTCAGCAATGTCGGCTGCACTTGATGTCGCGTCGGTCATGAAACGGGTCTCCTCGAACTGGTTCAAAGCCTTTTTAATGCAGTTTTCGGCAACTGAAAACCGGCTTTGCAACAATTTTTATTTTTCTCTCGGTGTTGGCATTTCGTGGCGGCTTTCTGCGACAATTTCAGCCTGCGTCATTATGGGACTGGACAAGACCCAATTCGTCGTTAACACTCAAAAATTGGAGGCGTTTGCAAACTGGGAGGATTGCATGACAACATCATATGATAGCATTTATCACGACTGGCAGAAAAACCCCGAGGCTTTTTGGGGGGAGGCCGCAAAACTGGTTGATTGGTTCAAACCTTACGACAGCGTATTCGATCAGACACAAGGCGTATATGGCCGCTGGTTTGCCGGTGGCAAAACCAATGCCTGTTACAATGCCGTAGACCGCCATGTCAAAAATGGCCGGGGCGAACAGGTCGCCATTTATTATGACAGTCCTGTGAGCCATGGCAAACGGGCAATCACCTATCAGGAATTGCTGGATGAGGTTCAGGCCTTGGCAGCGTTCATGCAGGATCTTGGCGTTAGCAAGGGCGATCGTGTCCTCATCTATATGCCGATGATCCCGCAGGTCTTTACCTCGGTTATGGCATGCACCCGTATCGGTGCGATCCACTCGATCGTTTTTGGCGGTTTTGCTGCCAAGGAATTGGCTATCCGGATTGATGACTGCAAGCCGAAGATCATCCTTGCCGCCTCTTGCGGCATCGAGCCGAACCGCATCGTTCCTTATCAATCCATGGTTAATCAGGCCATTGAAATGGCTGAACACCATGTGGAACATTGTATCGTTCACGAAAGGCCGATCATCCAGGAAAAACCGGAAGGTCTTTTCGAGCTCAAGCAGGGGCGGGACTTCGACTTTGCGGTTGTTTTGAAAGAAAATATGGGCCGCAAGGTTGATTGCGTCGCGGTCGATGCAACCGACCCGCTCTATATCCTTTACACGTCCGGCACCACCGGAAAGCCCAAAGGCGTCATGCGCGATGTCGGTGGCTATATGGTAGCGCTTGCATGGTCTATGGGCGCGATCTTCAATGTCAAACCCGGCGAAGTGATGTTTACCGCATCCGATGTAGGTTGGGTTGTGGGGCACTCCTATATTCTCTATGCGCCCCTGCTCATCGGTGCCACCACCGTCTTGTTTGAAGGAAAGCCCGTAGGCACGCCCGATCCCGGTACTTTCTGGCGCGTATGTGCGGAATATGACGTGCGCTCGTTTTTCTCGGCGCCAACCGCCTTTCGCTCGATCAAGCGCGAAGACCCGCATGGCGACTATGCCAAACAATATCTTTTACCGCATTTGCAAGCCATGTTTGTTGCCGGTGAAAGAGCCGACCCTGATACGCTGGAATGGGCAACAAGCCTGTTCAAAGTGCCGGTGATTGACAATTGGTGGCAGACAGAAACGGGTTGGCCGATAGCCGCAAATCCGGTTGGGCTTGGCCTGATGAAAATCAAACCCGGTTCGCCCGCACGCCCCATGCCCGGTTATGCGGTTGATGTGCTTGACGATAACGGCCGAAAAGTTGCGGCAGACACCTTTGGTAATCTGGCTTTCAAGCTGCCATTGCCGCCCGGTTGCCTTCCCACACTATGGCAGGCCGATGAACAATTTGCCAGAACCTATCTCGAACGGTTTCCCGGATATTACAACTCATCCGATGCCGGTTACATTGATAAAGACGGCTATATATTTGTCATGAGCCGTACCGATGACATCATCAATGTGGCGGGTCATCGCCTGTCTACCGGTGGCATGGAAGAGGCTATATCCGGTCATCAGGATGTGGCTGAATGTGCCGTTATCGGCATCAGTGACAAGCTTAAAGGGCAAGTGCCTTGTGGCTTTATTGTGTTGAAGCATGATGTCAGCCGCTCCATAGCCAGCGTCGAAAAAGAATGCGTCGAGCGTATCCGCGATGTCATCGGGCCTGTGGCAGCATTCAAATTGGTGGTAACAGTACAGAAATTGCCCAAAACGCGCTCGGGCAAAATACTGCGTGGCATGATGCGCAAAATTGCTGACGGGGAAGATTGGAGTATACCAAGCACAATAGAAGACCCCGCCACCTTATCTGAAATAGAACAGCTGTTGACCGAGCGTCGCATCCGCCAACGGGCCGATGCCGCAGGCTGAATTTTAAGGTGTCTGCCTGACAATGACGACAGGCAGGCCCCGCCTTTCCCTATCCTGGGGGCAGAACCTATTCCATCCAGCTTGTTTTAGAGCGCTTTTCAACCTGATGCTATCCGCCCGGCGCGTCTCAAGCTTTTGATCTGTTGCGGTATCTTATCCGATTGATGTTTCGCATCAATCGGGAACCGCTCTAATATGCATAGCAAAATGCTCTACGCACCCTAGAGCATTTCCAGAAAAAGTTGAATCGGCTTTTTCGCTGGACAATGCGACAAATAAAAAATCTGGAGCAAATCCACGCCCCAACTAAATGAAGATTTGCTCTAGCCAAGCGGACAAAGCCTGACGGCTGTTATTGATCGTCTTATTCACAGTTGTCGTTTCGCGGCTTTTGCCAACGCTTGCCATACCAAGGGCGTTTTGCGCGCCAGCAATGAGCGTCAAGATTCTTTTTCGCAATCCCCAAACCTTGAATACCGATCGCCGGAGAGATCTGCGCTTTTTGCGATCATGGTCGTAAGCACAAAAAATAAAAAAAAACCAAAGTCTTGCAATTGGTAGTCACATTATTGGCATTCACCAATACTTGTAGATATTGCAAGCAACATCCCTGTTATACTTTACCCATTGAATAATGCCTTATTCATCCGAGGAGGTTTATCATGGTTGAAAAAACACGTAGAGATTTTTTTACTGCCGCCGGACTGGCTTTTGCCGGATCGGTCGCTCTGGCCAATGGTGCATTTGCTGAAACACGGCCTGACAGGCCGATGCTCAGCCGCGGAAAGGGCTTTGGCGGCGATGACCCCGGCCCCCATGATGCACTGCGTGATGGTGAAAACCCCGACATGCTCAATCCGCCGGCAACAGATGCTGGAACATTGCCCAATCTGAAATTCTCGTTTTCCGATGCCCATGTCCGTCAGCAATCCGGCGGCTGGACACGACAAGTTACCCACCGCGAGCTGGGCGTGGCGACCACCATTGCCGGAGTTGACATGCGGTTGAACAATGCCGGCATTCGGGAATTGCATTGGCATAAGGAAGCGGAATGGTCGGTTATGACCTATGGCCGCGCCCGCATTACCATGGTCGACCCGCAAGGCCGCTGGTTTGTCGATGAAGTAAAACAGGGTGATCTATGGTATTTTCCGGCTGGTTACCCGCATTCGATCCAAGGACTTGGGCCGGACGGCTGCGAGTTTTTGCTCGCTTTTGACGATGGTGACTTTGACGAGGACAGCACTTTTCTTGTCAGCGACTGGTTCAAGCATATTCCACCGGACGTTTTAGCAAAAAATTTCGGTGTTCCTATAAGCGCCGTCGGGCCGACACCATCGCCAGACTCCGAGTATATCTTTGCCGGGACACCGGTGGACGAAAAAGCGCCCGTCAACTTCGATATGCCTAAGACCCCCGTCAGCTATTCCTATCGCTTGCTGGAAAAAGATCACATCGAGATCGAAGGCGGACGCATTTGGATAGCGGATTCACAAAGCTTCGGTGTTTCAAAAACCATTGCAGCAGCACTTGTGGAGCTCGACCCTGGTGCCATGCGCGAATTGCATTGGCACCCCAATAATGACGAATGGCAATATTACCTTGAGGGACAGGGGCGCATGGGCGTTTTTGCTGCCAAAGGGCAGGCCCGTACCTTTGATTTCAAAGCGGGGGATGTCGGCTATGTCCCCTTCGCCATGGGCCATTATGTCCAGAACACCGGAAATACGCCTTTACGCTTTTTCGAGCTTTTCAAAAGCGACTATTATGCCGATGTATCGTTCAAACAATGGCTGTCATTGACACCGGCGCAATTGGTGCAAGACCATTTGAAACTAGGGCCTGAATTCATGGCCTCGTTAAAAAGCGGCAAGAAAACACCTATTGTTAAATAACAAAGCGGTTCAACAACACGATCGGAGATCAGACAGTATGATCTTCGATCATGGTACGAATGAATTTTACGCCAACCTAAGCAATTCGAGAATTGGCTGCGTTTGCGCGGGAAGGCGTGGTTTTTAAATGCGGTTCTTTTCGGTGAAGAAATCGATAAAAGCGCGTAAGGCCGGTCGCATTTTTTGTTGCGGATAATAGATATGAAACCCCGGATAGGCGGGGGACCAATCCTGCATCACCTGTTGCAAGCGGCCTGCTTGCAGATGTTCGGCAACATAATTTTCAAAAACATAGGCTAAGCCAATATGCTGCAATGCCGCTTCGATAACCATCTCATTGTGGTTGACAACCAGCCGTTCCGGCGGAATTACGGTCAATTTCTTAGTGCCCTTTTCAAACTCCCATATATAGGGGAGCTTTTCATCGAACCGGTAGAGAATGCCCTTATGCCGTGCCAAATCGCGCGGATGGGCAGGGGCAGGATTACGCGCGAAATATTGCGGCGTGCCAACGAGAACGCTGCGCAGCTGCCCGCCGATTTTTGCAGCAATCATATCCCGTTCCACATGCTCGTGCACTCTGATGCCGGCATCAAACCCCCCGCTCACAATATCGACGAAGCGATTATTGATCGCCAGATCCAGTATGATTTCGGGATAGGTTTGGGTAAAATCTCCCAAAAACGGCATGATCAAAAATCGTGCGGCCGAATAGGCCATATTGATCCGTAAAACTCCCGAAACCGCATAACGGGTGGTGCGGGCTTCAACAAAACCATCTTCGATCATCCGCAGCGCCGAAGCGGTTTGACGTATCAAAACTTTTCCCGCTTCGCTCAAGCCGATACTGCGGGTGGTACGGTGCAGCAATTGCACGCCAAGGCTTTCTTCCAACTGCTTGACGGCATAGGAAACAGCCGAAGGTGCGACATTCAACCGGCGCGCGGCTGCGCGGAAGCTGCCTTCTTCAACAACCTGCTGTAATATGAGAAGATAGGAAAGTTGCTGGCGGTCCATAGCTCACTGTTCTCAATTTTAGAACAAATATATCCAATTAAACACGATAAACAAGGGCTGCCCTTTGTTGTATGCTAGCGCCAGATTCGGAGATAGATGATGCAAAAAAGAACACTTGGTGAATTGACAGTTTCAGCCCTCGGGCTTGGTTGCATGGGTTTTTCCCACGCTTACGGCGGACAGGAAGAAACGGCCTCGATCAAAACTTTGCAGCGCGCGGTAGAACTCGGCGTCACGCTTTTTGATACTGCTGAAATGTACGGCCCTTTCGTCAACGAAATTCTCGTCGGCAGGGCGTTGAAGCCCTATCGCGACCAAGTAACAATTGCGACGAAATTCGGCTTTAAACTGGTGCAACAGGCCGATGGCAGTTTCAAAGCCGATGGCGTGGATAGCCGACCAGAGCATGTGCGTGATGTGGCAGAAGCCTCATTGAAGCGTTTGGGCATTGAGGTAATTGATCTTCTCTACCAACATCGTGTGGATCCCGATGTCCCGATCGAAGAGACGGTGGGCGCCATGGCTGACCTTGTTCAAGAGGGAAAAGTGCGCGCACTCGGCCTTTCCGAAGCAAGTAGCGCCACCATACGGCGTGCCCATAAAATCCATCCGATCAGCGCCGTACAAAGCGAATATTCGCTTTGGAGCCGCGAACCAGAAAATGATGTTTTAGCCACGTGCAAAGCTTTGTCGATCGGCTTTGTCCCATTCAGTCCGTTAGGGCGTGGCTTCTTTTCAAGCCAGTTCAAGCTTTCCGAGCTGGCAGAAAACGATATGCGCCGCAACCTGCCGCGCTTCCAGGAAGCGGCATTGGAAAAAAACCGCCAATTGCTTCTCGATCTTGAAAGAATGGCAGGACCAAAAAATGCCACGGTTGCGCAATTGGCGCTGGCATGGGTTCTGCATCAAGGAGATTTTATTGTTCCGATACCCGGAGCACGCACCATTCCACATTTGCAAGAAAATGTTGCCGCGGCAAACATTGTTCTGACGGATGAAGAATGTGAAACACTGGCTGCGATGGTAACACCGGACAAAGTAACGGGCGAACGTTACAGTGACGACCAATTACAAATGGTCAACTTGTAAACCTTCGAAAATCCAATGCTTGGCATGAATGATATCGGGGCATGGTAGTGTTTTAACATTTGTCTGCTGCCCCGATTTTCTCTATAGACACTTTCCGCATAGATATGCGTGTCTCTTACAAGCTTTAGGCGGACATCATGTTGATTTTTTCAAAACCGGCAGTACTTCTCAGGATAGAAGCACTGTGTGCGCTTGTGATTATCCTTTTGATCTATTGGAACTGCCAAGCGTCCTGGCTGCTGTTTGCCATTTTGTTTTTCGTGCCGGATGTCAGCATTTTCGGCTATCTGGCTTCGGTTCGCACCGGAACCATTCTATACAATATTTTCCACACCAGCAGCTTTGCCGCGATTTTGGCGCTTTTGGGTTGGTTTGCAAACAATGAAACCTGCCTGAGCATCGGCCTGATTTGGGCTGCTCACATTGCTTTTGACCGCATGCTCGGGTTCGGTCTGAAATTGCCGGACGGTTTCAATCATACGCATTTAGGCATGATGGGGAAAAAGCAAAGCTGACGCGCAGAGGTTTAACCAATCTGCTCCAACGTATAGGGCACGACATCGCGCAGATTATGATTGACTGTCAGGCGGTGCTTGAGCGGCGGAACAGCGCGGCTTGGGCAACGGGTGCGTGGACAAATGCGGCAGGAAATGCCGATGGCTTCATAGGCAGCGCGATTGGCAAGGTCGAGATCATCGGAATAGACGAAGCTTGACGCATTGGAAATTTCACAACCGAAGGCCAGTGCGAAGTGCGGATGGGCACTGCGATAACCGCCATTGCCCTTGACGACCTGAACGGCAAGGCACAAATAGCGCACACCGTCAGGTGTTTCGGCAAGCTGGCGGATGATGCGGCCGGGCGATTCAAATGCCTGATGGGCATTCCATACCGGACAGGCAGAACCGAAGCGGGCAAATTGAAGTTTTGCTGCACTATGGCGTTTGGTAATATTGCCGGCACGGTCAACGCGGGCAAAAAATATCGGCACACCTTTCATACCCGGCCGTTGTAACGTCGACAGGCGATGGCAGACCTGTTCCAGCGACACACCAAAGCGCGCTGCAAGCAGCTCGATATCGTGCCGCAGCAATTCAGCCGTGCGTAAAAACGGCTTATAAGGCAGAACCAGCGCACCGGCGAAATAGTTATGCAGCCCGATCCGGCATATCTCATTGGCCTCGCTTGATTTGAAACCGGCCTTTTCGATAATTTCGTCACAAAGATCATCGGCCTCAAATTGCGCCAATTGCACCGCAAGCTGAAAGGTGCGCTTTTGCGGTGTTGCATAAGGGTTTAAAGTCAATGTCCGGCTTGCACTGTCATATTGGCGCACCATACCGTCATCGGCGCTGCCCCAACGCACAAGTACCTGATATCGCTCTTCCAATGTGCGAATAAGCGCTGCATGGTTGTCACTTTCGCCGATACCGATGCTCGCAGCCAATATTTCCGCAGATTGATCCAGCGTATCGATGTAATTATCGACGAAGTGGAAAAAATCGCGCACCTCCTCATAAGGCAAGATTTCCGACATGCCGCTGGCTTGCAAACGGACGTCGGTACTGGCCAATTGCTCCGAAGCCAGCCGGTAGGCCTGATGACACGATATCAGCGCGCGGGCCAGACCGGGGGCATTTTGCGTGATCAAACGCAATTCCTGAACGCCGGCGCGGTTATTTTCAAAGAGCGGGTCGGCCAAGGTTTCGCTTAGGGCGGAAAGCAGCCGGTCGTCTTCCCCGGAAGACAGGGTGGAAATGTTGATATGAAATTTTTCTGCCAAGGAAAGAAGAACCGCAGCGGAAACGGGACGCTGATTGTTTTCAATCTGGTTGAGATAGGACGTGGATATGCCGATACGTTCAGCAAATTGCGCTTGGGTAAGATTGTTATCCTCACGCAGTTTGCGCACTTTGCGCCCGATATAGAGTTTTCCGATAGCCATGATTTTCGCAATTTTGCAATTTACAATTTGCATTTTTATAACTTATGCATTCGCACGCGATCAAGCTTTATTATTGCAAACAATCTGATAGGTTCATTTTCGGGAGAAGAAAGGTTCAGCCTTTCACTGAAGGAACACACGCGGGAGGTGGGGAAAAGGGCTGCGTCTTTGAAAACGCGCCCTTTTCTTTTTGTCCCGCTATCTGCTGAAATTTTTGAAGTGCCGCCATCATAGGCTGGCAGGAAATCGGTTTGCACAAACCGACGGAGAAATCATGCGCGCTATATTGCAACAATTGGAAGAACTGCGTGACAATGCCAAAGCGGGCGGTGGCGAAAAACGTATTTTGGCCCAGCATGGCAAGGGTAAGTTGACGGCACGCGAAAGGCTTGACGTGCTGCTTGATCCCGGTTCGTTTGAAGAATATGACATGTTTGTCAGCCATCGCTGCACCGACTTTGGCATGGAAAAGCAGAAATTTGCCGGTGATGGCGTGGTGACCGGTTGGGGCACGATTAACGGCCGGCAAGTCTATGTCTTCTCGCAGGACTTCACCGTGCTTGGCGGCTCGCTGTCGGAAACCCATGCGCAAAAAATTTGCAAAATCATGGATGTGGCTGCACGCAACGGTGCTCCGGTTATCGGCCTTAACGATTCAGGTGGCGCCCGTATTCAGGAAGGTGTGGCTTCGCTTGCCGGTTATGCAGAAGTATTCCGCCGCAATGTCGATGTGTCGGGCGTCGTTCCGCAGATTTCCGTCATTATGGGGCCATGCGCCGGCGGTGCTGTCTACTCTCCCGCCATGACCGACTTTATCTTCATGGTGCGTGATTCATCCTATATGTTTGTGACCGGCCCTGATGTGGTCAAAACCGTGACCAATGAAATTGTTACCGCGGAAGAATTGGGCGGTGCACGCACCCACACGCAAAAATCATCGGTGGCGGACGGCGCATTTGAAAATGATATCGAAGCCTTGGAGAATATCCGCCTGCTTTTTGATTATCTACCGCTTAACAGCCGTGAAAATCCGCCTGTGCGGCCTTTCCATGATGACCCGCTGCGGCTGGATATGAAGCTTGATACACTCATACCCGATTCATCCACCACGCCCTATGATATGAAAGAGCTGATTTTAACGATTGCCGACGAAGGCAGCTTTTTTGAAGTCAAAGCCGATTTTGCCAAAAATCTCATCACCGGTTTTATCCGTATGGAAGGTCGAACCATTGGCGTGGTTGCCAATCAGCCTATGGTGCTGGCCGGTTGTCTCGATATCGACACCGCACGAAAGGGCGCGCGTTTTGTGCGCTTTTGCGATGCTTTCAATATTCCGATCCTGACGCTTGTCGATGTACCGGGATTTCTGCCCGGTACGGCACAGGAATATAATGGTGTGATCATCCATGGTTCCAAATTGCTGTTTGCCTATGCGCAAGCCACGGTGCCTATGGTGACGGTCATCACCCGCAAGGCTTATGGCGGGGCCTATGATGTGATGGCGTCCAAACATATTGGTGCCGACGTCAACTATGCCTGGCCAACGGCCGAAATTGCCGTCATGGGCGCCAAGGGCGCAACGGAAATTCTCTACCGTTCGGAGCTTGACGATAGCCAAAAAATTGCCGCCCGCACAGCCGAATATGAAAGCCGGTTTGCCAACCCGTTTGTTGCGGCTGAACGCGGCTTCATCGACGAGGTGATTATGCCGCATTCCACCCGAAAACGCGTAGCGCGCGCCTTTGCTGCGCTGCGCAACAAAAAGGTGGAAAGCCGTCCACGCAAACATGACACTATTCCACTTTGAGGGCACCGAAATGATTAAAAAAATTCTGATTGCCAATCGTGGTGAAATTGCCTGCCGTGTCATCCGCACCGCCAAGCGTATGGGCATTGCAACCGTTGCTGTCTATTCCGACGCCGATGCCAATGCGCTTCATGTCCGTGAAGCGGATGAGGCTGTCCATATCGGCCCTGCGGCATCGGCACAATCCTATCTGGTGATTGACAAAATTGTCGAGGCTGCCAAACAAACAGGGGCAGATGCTATCCATCCCGGTTATGGCTTCCTATCGGAAAACCCGCTATTTGCCGAAAGGCTGGATAAAGAAGGTCTCATCCTTATCGGCCCGCCCGCACAAGCCATGCGCGCCATGGGCGACAAGATCACGTCGAAAAAACTGGCTGCTGAGGCCGGCGTTTCGACGGTGCCCGGCCATATGGGCCTGATTGAAAATGCCGACGAGGCGGTTACCATTGCGGGCGCAATCGGCTATCCGGTGATGATTAAAGCTTCCGCCGGTGGTGGCGGCAAAGGCATGCGCATTGCATGGAATGACGAAGAAGCGCGCGAAGGTTTTCAGGCATCCAAAAATGAAGCGAAATCGTCCTTCGGTGATGACCGCATTTTTATAGAAAAATTCGTTACCGAACCACGCCATATCGAAATACAGATCATGGGCGACAAGCATGGCGACATCATCTACCTTGGAGAGCGCGAATGCTCGATCCAGCGCCGCAACCAGAAAGTGATCGAGGAGGCACCATCGCCCTTCCTCGATGCGCAAACGCGCAAAGCCATGGGTGCGCAGGCGGTCGCGCTTGCCCGCGCCGTTGGTTACACATCAGCCGGCACGGTGGAATTTATCGTCGATGGCAACCGCAATTTCTATTTTCTGGAGATGAATACCCGCTTGCAGGTGGAACATCCGGTAACGGAAATGATCACCGGCCTTGATCTGGTGGAGTTGATGATCCGTGTTGCCGACGGCGAGGCTTTGCCGCTTGCGCAAGACGATGTGAAGCTGGATGGCTGGGCCATGGAATGCCGGCTTTATGCCGAAGACCCGTTTCGCAACTTTTTACCCTCGACCGGCAGGCTTACGCGTTATAACCCGCCTTTAAGCCTCGACCGGCTGGATGGCGCGAAAGTGCGCAATGATACCGGTGTGTATGAAGGTGGTGAGATATCAATCTATTATGATCCGATGATTTCAAAACTGGTGACATGGGGCAAAGACCGCCTCACCGCCATCGACGCCATGCGCGATGCGCTGGATGGTTTCGAGGTTGAAGGGATTGGCCACAACCTGCCTTTCCTTTCAGCTGTCATGCGGCAAAAAAGGTTTCAGGATGGCAAACTCACCACCGCCTATATTGCAGAAGAATTTCCCGATGGTTTCCATGGTGTCACACCTGAACCGGAAGAGGCGCGCGCGCTTGCCGCCATTGCCGCTTTTATCAACCATCAATTGCAACACCGCGCCACGATGATTTCCGGCACGCTGGATAATCACCGCCGCATCGTTGGCGATGAATGGGTCGTTACCTTTGCCGATGAGCGCTTTCAGCTGGTGCTCAAAACCGCTACGGGCGGCAGCGAGGTTGAGTTTGCCGATGGCACGGTGATGTCGCTTGAAAGTAAATGGTTGCCGGGCATGACCATGGCGCGTTTTTGCGTTTCAACAACGTCAATCATGCAAGTGAAGATCGATATTTCGGGTACGGCCATCCGGTTGCGTTGCGGCGGAATGGATGTGGTCGCGCATGTGCGCGAGCCACGCGTGGCAGAATTGGCGCAATTCATGCCGATAAAATTGCCGCCTGATACATCGAAACTTTTATTATGCCCGATGCCCGGTGTCATCACATCGCTTTTGGTGGCTGAAGGCGAAGCCGTCGAAGCGGGACAACCCTTGGCGATTGTTGAAGCAATGAAAATGGAAAACAT
This sequence comes from Bartonella sp. LJL80, assembly GCF_054871565.1. Lineage (NCBI taxonomy): Bacteria > Pseudomonadati > Pseudomonadota > Alphaproteobacteria > Hyphomicrobiales > Bartonellaceae > Bartonella > Bartonella sp. LJL80. Next base: position 590,913 of record NZ_JBTXLM010000001.1, on the reverse strand, counting down.
GTTGCGGGCGGAAAAGAAAAGCATTGTCAGCGCCATTGCGGTTGAAGTGGGCGCAAGCCTTGCCGTTGACCAGATCATCATGGAGTTTGCTTGATGACCCAAAAAGCCACACTGGATGAATGGAAGTCATTGGCAGAAAAAGAGTTGAAGGCAGCGCCCGAAAACCTGATCTGGCATACGCCGGAAGGCATTGATATCAAGCCTGTCTATACCAAGGATGATCTGCAAAACATTGACAGTTTGGACACCTTGCCGGGGATCGACCCGTTTTTGCGCGGGCCGCGTGCCACCATGTATACGGGACGGCCTTGGACAATCCGTCAATATGCCGGTTTTTCAACAGCGGAAGAATCCAATGCCTTTTATAAAAAAGGTTTGGCGGCGGGGCAAAAAGGCCTTTCTGTGGCATTTGATCTGGCCACCCATCGCGGCTACGATTCCGACCATCCGCGGGTGGTCGGCGATGTCGGCAAAGCCGGTGTGGCCATCGATTCGGTCGAAGACATGAAGATTCTGTTTGAAGGCATCCCGCTTGGTGACATGTCGGTTTCCATGACCATGAATGGGGCGGTCATTCCCATTCTTGCGAATTTCATCGTGGCGGGCGAGGAACAGGGTGTGTCGCGGGCAGCCTTATCCGGCACCATTCAAAATGATATTCTAAAAGAATTCATGGTACGCAATACCTATATTTATCCCCCTGAAGCGTCTATGCGCATTATAGCCGATATTATTGAATATACGGCTGAGGAAATGCCGCGTTTCAACTCCATTTCCATTTCCGGCTATCATATGCAGGAAGCCGGTGCCACGCTGGTGCAGGAACTGGCTTTTACATTGGCAGACGGACGGGAATATGTGCGTGCCGCCTTGCAAAAGGGGCTGGATGTTGACCAGTTTGCCGGTCGCCTGTCATTCTTTTTTGCTATCGGTATGAACTTTTTCATGGAAGCGGCAAAGCTTCGCGCAGCGCGGCTTTTATGGTCGCGCATCATGCATGAATTTGCCCCTAAAAAAGCGTCGTCTTTGATGTTGCGCACCCATTGCCAGACATCGGGTGTCTCGTTGCAGGAGCAAGACCCCTATAACAATATTGTACGCACCGCCTATGAAGCCATGGCCGCAGTGCTGGGCGGCACGCAATCGCTTCACACAAATTCCTTCGACGAAGCGATTGCCCTGCCGACGGAGTTTTCCGCCCGCATTGCCCGCAATACCCAATTGATCCTGCAACATGAAACAGGCGTGACAAAGGTGGTGGATCCGCTGGCCGGTTCCTATTATGTTGAAAGCCTGACCGACGCGTTGGCAAGCAAAGCCTGGGCGCTGATTGAAAAAGTGGAAAGTCTGGGCGGCATGACAAAAGCTGTCCATGACGGGCTGCCCAAACGCCTGATTGAAGAAGCCGCAACCGCACGACAAGCGGCCGTAGACAAGGGTGAAGAAGTGATTGTCGGCGTCAATAAATACCGGCTTGAAAATGAAGACACGCTGGACATTCTTGAGATTGATAATTCCAAGGTACGTGCTGCCCAAATCGCCAGACTGGAGAAAATCCGCCGCAACCGCGACAGCAGCAAGGTTGCCGCCACATTGGAAACTTTGGAAAGCGTTGCAAGAAGCGGGAAGGGCAATCTTCTCACTGCAGCCGTCGAAGCGGCAAGGGCGCGTGCCACGGTTGGCGAAATATCCGATGCCATGCGCAAGGTATTCGGCGACCATTCGGCCACCCCGATTGTGGTAAAGGACATTTATGGCAAAGCCTATGGCAACGAGCCTGAATATCAGACGTTGCAAACCCGCATTGGCGAGATCACCGCCGCTATGAAGACAAAACCGCGCATTATGGTGGCCAAGCTTGGGCAGGATGGCCATGACCGCGGCGCAAAAATCATTGCTTCAGCCTTTGGTGATATGGGCTTTGATGTGATTGCCGGACCGCTTTTTCAAACTCCAGATGAGGCTGCCGATATGGCCATTGCCAAAAACGTGCAACTCATTGGCGTTTCATCACTGGCGGCAGGCCATAAGACGCTGTTGCCGCAACTGGTGGCAGCTTTGAAACAACGCGGTGCCGACGATATTATCGTGGTCTGCGGTGGCGTGGTGCCACGGCAGGACTATGCTTTTTTGCAAGACCATGGCGTCGCGGCCGTCTTCGGCCCGGGCACCAATGTCGTGGAAGCAGCATCGCGTATTCTGGATCTTCTACAAGGGAAATTGCGCAATATTTGATCGTTCAACATCTCAAGGGTTTTTCATGTCCCATTTTGGCCGTCTCAACCATGTCGCCATTGCTGTGCCTGATCTTTGCAAAGCGGCTCGGCGTTATCAAATGATGGGTGGTACTGTTTCCGCCGTTCAGGATCTGCCGGACCATGGTGTCAGTGTGGTGTTTGTCGAACTGCCCAATACCAAGATCGAATTGTTGCACCCCTTTGGCGACCAATCCCCCATCGCGGCCTTTCTGGCAAAAAATCCTACCGGTGGTATCCATCATCTTTGCTTCGAGGTTGATGATATTATGAAAGCACGCGATAGGCTGGCGGCCGATGGCGTGCGTATCTTGGGTGATAGCACACCGAAGATCGGTGCCCATGGCAAGCCGGTTCTGTTTCTGCACCCCAAGGATTTTGACGGAACCCTGATCGAGATTGAAGAAATCTGAACCTGTGAACCTGTCGATTAAGGCATCAAGACACGCCAGCGATCGAGACGGCTATCGGGTTGATCGGGATTTTTGAAATTTGAGCGGATTTTATAAACCGTGAATATATCACGTTGATGCTCGACGGCAATTTGCGCCGCCTTATCCGTTACATCTTTATCCGGCTTTTCGCCCGCAATTGCCGGTGCATTGAAGTCGGCGGTCTGCTGATGCGCACTCAAGCGCGGTGTTTCAGCACATGACGCAAGCAAAAAACAGGCCGATAATGCGAAAAATAACCTTGCCATCAATCCATCTCCCATAACGTCTCATTTTACTGAACGCAGGTTCCTGTGGAATTGAAATCCACCTACCCTCCGTCGATCCCGTCAGGCACAAAGTATAACGGTCTCACTCAAAAAAGGCGACGGGCCCAAGGCTTACATTCCAAATAAAGCGTCATCCACCATTGTTTGTGAGATCGAGCGATCGTCAAAACGTCCGGGATCAATAGCCATGACCATTGTAACACTTGCCAGGGTCAGTCAGCGCGGAATACTTTTGCACCTTGCGCCTCGAAAGCCGCTTTATCGCAATCGCTCATATCGCTGTCGCTGATCAGCGTCCAATGTTGGGGAAGCTTTGCCCAGGCATGTTGCTCGGCACGATTGATCTTGCGTGAATCGGCTAGGACAATGGTTTCCCCTGCCCGCATAATCATGGCGCGCTTCAAGACTGTCTGTTCAAGGCTTGCTTCACAAAGCCCCTTGCCTGCCACAACACCATCTGCACTGGTAAACAGCAGATCGGCAGTCATATGTTCAAGATTTTCCAGCGCCAGCGAGCCGAATATCCCCATGCTGGTATTACGGCATTTCCCACCCAGAATGATCAGCTCCAGATCAGGCGCGCCATCCAGAATGGGAATGAGCATCAGATTATTTGTAATGATGCGCAGCTTGCGCCCAACCAGCATCCGGCCCAAGGCACAAACGGTAGAACCGGCATCAAGCATGATGGTGTCACCGTCCTGGATCAAATCGCAGGCAAGGCGGGCAATGGCACGCTTTTTCTCACCATTGCGTTCCATACGCTCCATGAACGACATTTCCGGCACTGCGTGGTTCAGAACGGCGCCGCCATACGTCCGCTGCACATGGCCGTTTTTTGCAAGATATTGCAGATCACGCCGGATCGTCGAAGCAGAAACGGCAAAGCGTTCGGCCAATTGCTCAACATTGACGGCGCCCATAGCCAGATCGTTGACCAAAAGCGCCCGACGTTCCTTGCTGTTCATCAAAACTCTTCCCTATGTCAAAAGAGCGTCCCGGGCTTATGCGGGGGGTGACCCGGAACGCTCTTTGCTTTGTTCTGCCGTGTTCGACTGGTGTAACCCAATATACCATATCAAAACACAATCAAAGTGTTGGCGAAAAAGATCGCCGTGGACATTGATTTAAGCCCCTGTGATCAAGCAGCTGCCCAAAGCAGAAACCCAACAGAACAAGGCAATTGGAAAGGTCGGCTATGTTCTAGGTGCCAAATCTGCGGCCTGGCGTAGTGCCTCCACCAGACTGCGTTCGTCGGCAATGCCTTTACCGGCAATATCAAAGGCTGTTCCATGATCGACAGATGTGCGGATCACCGGCAGACCGACGGTGATGTTTACACCATCTTCCAAGCCCAATACCTTGACGGGAATATGCCCCTGATCGTGATACATGGCCACCACCATGTCATAATCGCCACGACCGGCAAGATAGAATAATGTATCACCGGGAAGCGGGCCAACCACATTCCAGCCTTTTGCCTGACAGGCTTTGACAGCAGGAACGATTTTGGCATCTTCTTCGCCATAGCCGAACAGGCCATTTTCACCGGCATGGGGATTGATGGCACAAACGGCGATCTTGGGGTTTTCCATGCCACGCTTGACCAGCACATCATGACCGCGCGTAATGACGCGCTCTACCAAACCCGGCTCGATCTTGGCCACGGCATCAATCAGGCCGATATGGGTTGTGACGTGGATCACGCGCAATTTCGGCGAAACCAGCATCATGGATACTTCCGGCGTATTGGTCAGATGGGCCAAAAGCTCGGTATGACCGGGAAATTTATGCCCTGCCGCATGAAGCGCTTCCTTGCTGATGGGCGCTGTGCAAATGGCCTGCGCCTTGCCTGCAGAAACAATTTCAGCTGCTTTTTTAATGTATTGATAGGCCGCTTCACCCGAAAGCTCCGACACCGCGCCAAAAGGATGATCGGCAGGAACGAGCTTTAGATCAACACAGTCGACAACGCCGGCTTCAGGCGTGATCATGTCGATATCGTCCACCCCATTGACCCGTAATGTCGAATGGACAATTTCACCGGCTTTGCGCAAGCGTTCGGCATCGCCAATGACCACCGGCTGGCACATCTTATAGACTTCCGGATTGGCAAGCGCTTTCATAATCACTTCCGGCCCGATACCTGACGGATCACCCATGGTGATGACGATTTTCGGTACACGCATTAAAGTTTTCCTTCTTTTCTAATCTCGGTCAGCCGGTCAAAAATACGCACCAGACTATTTTCATCGCCAAATGCACCGGCTTTGGTTGCGACCGGAATTTCCACACTGCCACGGGTCAACCCCAAGGAAACACCGGCTTCTATTTCATCGCGCAGGCAAATGCCGTTAATGCCGAAGGCATCCATTAAAACACTGGCGGTTTCACCACCGGTTGCCGCAAAACCCGCAAGGTGGGGTGCTGCCAATTGCAAGGCATGAGCAAGATTTTGCGCAAGCTTCGGCCCCAACGACATATCAAGCTCTTTGCCCATCGCCATTTCTATCAGCACATCACCGCCGTTCTTCAAGGCTTGCACGATATCGCCAGCCATGGCGTCAAGCTCTGCTCCACCTGCCAGCAAGATTTCAGGAATAACCAGAAAATGCTCGACATCGCGTGTTGCAACCAATTCACGGGCCGATGAGCGTGAGGCGTAAGCGAGAGAACCCACCACAATCATGATGCCGCCACGGTCTTTGACCGCAGTTGCATCTGACTTCGGCTTTGAGGGACAATTGGCTGCAAAGGCATGTGCCAAGCCGGCACTGCCAATAAAGAAACGCGATGGATCGACTTTGGTATACAGCCGCGCAATGGCCTGAAGATCTTCTTCGGTTTGTGCGTCAAAAACCAGAACCGCTGCATCCGAACGGCTTTCCAGATCCGCCACATAGCTTGCAAGCTTGTCGTGCGGCTGCCTGATCTCTTCCAACCCGACAACAAAACAGTCCACACCGGCAAATTCTTCTACGATGCGTTTAAGATCGGATGTCGGATAGGTATGGTCGCGTTGCCAAAGCTCCGTTTGTTCCAATTCAACATGATTGACAAAAATCTTGCCATCCCGCGTGACACGGCCTGTTGCAGGAAAAGCCGGTGCAAAAACGCCGATACCGCGTCCGGTTTGCTGCTTTAGAAACGCAATTGTTGCGGCAATGTCTGCAGCCGGTTGACCGCGCAAGGTGGAGTCGATCTTACGAAACAAATATGCCTCGCCGGACCACAGATTTTGCATCAACCGGCTTTGCAGTTGTGCACTTTCTTCGGCCTCAAGCTCGCGGCTGTCAGCATTATAGGAGAATATTTGCGTACGGTCCGACATGGCCGGATAGGCATCACCCCACCCCACGGTTGCCTCTGGCCCATGACGGCCAAAGGCAATGGCACAATCTGCGGCACCGGTCAGGTCGTCTGCTATGATCAACCAATTTCTCATGACCGCACCGCCCCTTAAACCAAGCCGGTTTCTTCGTCAGGCTCTGATTCCGGCTGTCCGAATTTCTTGGCTGTCCAAGCCGTCAAAAACGGCACCAGAATAGTGGTGACAACAACACATGCCGCGACAAGCATGGTGGCATGAACCGCCGCCTCGGCATAAGCCGGATTGGCAGCCGCAACAATGGCCGGTACGGCCGCCGCATTACCGGCGGTCGAGGCCGCAGCCACACCGGCAACGCCCGTACCACCGGTTAACCGGTCGGCAAAGAACAAAGGAATACCGGTAATAATGACAACGCCCACACCCATGGCAAGACCAAGGAGCCCTGCCTGCCAAACCTTTGACAGATCAAGAGAACCACCCAGAGCGAAAGCGAAGAACGGAATCATCACGCCGCTGGCTTTACCCAGAAACTCACGCATTTCCTTGTCGAGATTGCCTAAAATCATACCAATTGCCAATGGCAGGATACTGCCCACCAAAGCCTGCCACGGAAAAGCAGAAAGACCGGCAACGCCTAAGGTAACCATGGTAAGGAATGGGCCGGATTCAAGGCACATGATTGTGTAGGCACCGACATCGCGCGGACGACCATATTGCCCCATCAACGCCATATAAAGACCGCCATTGGTATCATTCAATGCCGCAACCAGAGCCAAGGTGGAGATACCGGCAAAGATACCGGCAGTAACGGGCGATTCACCCAGAAAGCGGCCGGCGATGACACCGACAAGAATGGCCATCCCAACCTTGACGATAAATAATGTGCCGCCTTTTTTAACAATATAGGGTGCGGCCTTAAAATTAATGCTGGCACCCATGCAAACATAAAAGACCGCAAGTATGGGCAAAGAGCCGGTAAACAACGCACCGGTAAAAGAACCGAAATAGCTTGGTGCGGTGGGGAAAAATGTGGCAATTAGCGCGCCGATCAACAGGGGCACAACCATCATGCCGCCCGGTACTTTTTCAATCCCACGCTTAATCGGTATTTGCATATCAGTTCCTCCGGGAAAGGTTGCGCATGCCCCCAAACTTTTTGCGCAAACCAGCCAAATAATGGCCATTGTTTGCTCAATTTAGCCATAGAGTCAAATAAAATAATCAGAATACGCAATTTAATGCGCAATATACGCAAGTTATCGGCGGTATTGCTGCGCATTTCATGCATATTTACCGTCAAAACCTATGAGCTGTTATTGCTTCAGCTATGGTAAAACGCCGACATATCACGATGGAAAGTCATGTAAGCAATGAAATTATGCGCAAAAGCGCTCCCTCGTCCACATCCAACCAGGCACGCTGATTTTTACCTTCATGTACAGTGCGCAACAGGCTGAGGATCAAGACGCATTCTTCAAAAGGCATAGCACAACAAACAGCAAAGAGATGCGCGAAGGAAAGCGAAAGCCAAGTGGTATATCCGGGTGAGCTTTTCTAGCATGCAGATTGAAGCTGTTTTTGTGTCCCTTCGGGATATGGTCAATTTTGCTGATAATTTTATCGAAGCCCCTTGGAAATATTCATGTTTCCTGCCACCCTTCTCCTCGTTCTCAACAAAATTTCCTCATACCATTTTGTTCAAATGAATAGCTCCCGACCCTAGAGCGCCGGCTGGATAGCATCGGGTCGAAATGCGCTCTAACGCGCCAAAGCGGTAATGACGTGATCAAGCACAATGCGGCCGGAAGCTGTTGCCCGCAGCCTTGCATTGCCCACCGGCTCGATCAAGCCTTGTTGCTGCAACCGCGCAAGCGTTTGCCCATCCAGTGCATGACCGGCCAACGCCTCATAACGATGAAGATCCAAACCTTCGTAAAGTCTGAGACCCATTAGCAACATTTCGTCGGCTTGCTCATCCAGCGTCAGCTTTTCTTCTTCAACCACACCGTGGCCGCGGCTTTCAACCAGTTCAAGCCAGCGCTCGGGAAGTTTTTCCGTCATTGTTACAAGACGTGTTTGTTCGGCCCTATCGGCCTGATCGGGAATAAAACGGCCATGGGCACCGGGGCCAAAACCGGCATATTCATCATAGCGCCAATAAAGCAGATTATGCTGCGATTCTGCCCCCGGTACCGCATGATTGGAAATTTCATAGGCAGGCAGGCCGCGCGCCTTTGTAACCTGTTGCGTCAGATCATAGAGATCGGCAGCCACTTCCGGCTCGGGCAGGGTAAGTTTTCCGGCAGTATAGAGGCGATGGAAAGCGGTGCCCTCTTCAATCGTCAATTGGTAGAGAGAAAGATGGTCGGCGGCCAGATCAATGGCACGATGCAGCTCGCTTTGCCACGCTTCCAGCGTTTGGCCGGGGCGGGCATAAATCAGGTCGAATGACAGGCGGGGGAAAATCTCGCGCGCAAGGCCAATGGCAGAAAGCGCTTGAGCAACGTCATGCAAGCGCCCTAAACGTTTCAGCTCGGCGTCGTCCAATGCCTGTACACCCAGCGAAAGCCGGTTGACGCCCGCGGCGCGATAGCCGCGAAACCGCTCGGCCTCCACACTGGAAGGGTTGGCTTCCATGGTGATTTCAGCATCGGGCTTGATTGTCCAGTTCCGGTTAATGGCCTGTAAAACAGCATCAACCGTGCTGGGCTCCATCAAGGAGGGCGTACCACCGCCAAGAAAAATGCTGGACACCTGACGCGGGCCGGTGCGTTGACGCAAACTTGCCATTTCGCGGGCAAAACCGGCAACAAAGCGCTGCTGATCAACACCTTGCATCCGCACATGTGAATTAAAGTCGCAATACGGGCATTTGGCCGCGCAAAACGGCCAGTGCACATAAATGCCGAACGGTTTTTCCATTAAAGAAAATCTTCTTTTTGTTGGGGCATGGATTCACTCTAACTCTTTGTTTTATCGCATTGTCCGGATACAGAAGTCTTCAACTTGTGTTGGAAAGGCTCTAGAGCACGTTCGGTATTTGATGAACCAAATACGTGCTCTAGGTCTCCTTTTTGCAGCATTTTTTGTCCGATAGGAGTGGGATTAAGAAAACGATCCTGTGAATCATTTTCCCCACGGATGCGCTTCACACTTTTCGGAAAATGCTCTAGCCGGCCAAAAGGCTTTCTGCAAACAGTTTGAAGGCACGGGCACGGTGGGAAAGCGCGGTCGAATCACCCGGTTTCCAGCCATGCTTTTCTTGTGCATTCATTTGCCCAAAGGTTTTTTCATACCCTTGCGGCTGAAACATCGGGTCATAACCAAAACCGTCATCGCCGCGGGGTGGCCAGACCAGATCGCCTTCAATTTCGCCGCGGAAATATTCCGCATGCCCGTCGGGCCATGCCAGACAAAGGACGGAAACAAAACGCCCATGCCGTTTGGCTTTTTCTACAGCACCGATTTCCTGCAACCGATCTTCGACAAGCTGCATGGCTTTGGCGAAATCGCGACTGCCATCTGACTGAATGGCCCAGTCGGCGGTGTAAACACCGGGGGCGCGGTCAAGGGCATCGGCTTCCATACCGGAATCATCAGACAGTGCTGGCAGGCCGGTGGCCTTTGCAGCAGCAAAGGCCTTGATGTAGGCGTTTTCTTCAAATGTCGTGCCGGTTTCCTCAGGCTCAGGCAAACCCAGTTCACCGGCAGAGCTGGTTTCGAACCCGAAAGGGCCGATTAAGTCAGCAATTTCGCGCAGCTTGCCGGCATTGTGGGTTGCAACGACCAGCTTTTTTCCTTCAAGCTTTCTCATGATTTCAAACCTTCAAGCGCCCACCGCTTTTTTCTGCAAATCGACAAGTTCGCCGATGCCGGCCTTGGCAAGCGCCATCAAGGAAGCAAATTCTTCATCGCTGAAAGGCTCGCCCTCGGCTGTGCCTTGAATTTCAACAATGCCGCCTTTGCCGGTCATGACGAAATTGGCATCGGTTTCGGCATTGGAATCCTCGGCATAATCGAGATCAAGCACCGGTGTCCCTTCATAAATACCGCAGGAAACAGCTGCCACATGGTCTTTCAATACTTTGTCGCGCAGCACCATCTGGCGCGATTCCATCCATGAAAGGCAATCATAAAGGGCAATCCACGCACCGGTAATGGAGGCCGTACGGGTGCCGCCATCGGCCTGGATGACATCGCAGTCAATGGTGATCTGCATTTCGCCAAGCGCTTTCAAATCCACCACCGCACGCAATGAACGACTGATAAGGCGCTGGATTTCCATGGTGCGCCCGCCCTGTTTGCCCGATGATGCTTCACGGCGCATCCTGTCGCCGGTGGAACGCGGTAACATGCCATATTCGGCTGTCACCCAGCCTTTGCCGGAATTGCGCATCCAACCGGGAACACGTTCCTCGAGGCTGGCAGTGCACAGCACATGCGTATCCCCGAACTTGACCAGACAAGAACCCTCGGCATGTTTATTGACATTGCGCTCGAAAGAAACGGCCCGCATCTGGTTGGCGGCACGGTTGGATGGACGCATGGAATTTCCTTTCCTGATGATTTGCTTCCCAAATCTTTAGACCATTTGACCCAGCTTTGGCAAAACTTATATATAGACAGAAGAGTTTGTATGATTGATTGAAACCGATGAAGCGCACAACCATTCCGGATGAACTGAAAAGCCTTGACGAACGCTCGCGCGATATTTTCCGCCGCATTGTGGAAACCTATCTGAGTGACGGCGATCCTGTCGGCTCGCGCAATCTTTCCCGCCTGCTGCCGCAGACCCTTTCGCCCGCCACCATCCGCAATGTGATGAGCGATCTGGAACATCTGGGCCTTATCTATTCGCCGCATATTTCTGCCGGTCGTATGCCGACGCAGTCGGGATTACGGTTTTTTGTCGATGCTTTCATGGAAGTGGGCGACCTGCCGCCTGACGAGCGAAAAACCATTGAAGCACAGGTACAAGAGGCCGGACACGCTCAATCCGTGGAACAATTTCTTACCGAAGCAAGCCAGATCCTGTCTGGTCTATCACGCGGGGCGGGACTGGTTCTTGCCACCAAAAGTGAAGGCACACTGAAGCATATCGAATTTGTGCGGCTCGACCCGGACCGTGCACTGGCTGTCCTGGTGACGCAAAAGGGTGATGTGGAAAACCGCATTGTCGAATTGCCGAAAGGCGTCACCCACGCCCAGTTGAGTGAAGCAACAAACTATCTCAATGCGCATATTCAAGGCAGAACCCTGAGCGAGGCAAAAACCGAAATATCGCGCCTGCGGGAAGAAACAAAGGCGGCACTGGATGAGTTGTCGCAGCATCTTGTCGATGCGGGGCTGGCTATCTGGGGTGGCGGCGGCCTTGACCAGAAAACCCAGCTGATTGTGCGTGGCCGTGGCAACCTTCTGGAAGATGTCAGGGCAGCCGACGATCTGGAGCGCCTGCGCCATTTGTTCGACGATCTGGAAACGCGCGAAAGCATGGTTCAACTGCTTGACCTGGCAGAAGATGGTTCGGGTGTGCGGATCTTTATCGGTTCGGAAAACAAGTTATTTTCGCTTTCGGGGTCTTCGCTGGTGGTGGCGCCCTATCGCGATTCGGAACAACGTGTCATTGGTGCTTTGGGTGTTATCGGCCCGACAAGGCTCAATTACGCGCGTATTGTGCCCATGGTGGATTATACGGCGCAGCTTGTATCGCGTCTTTTGAAGTAACAATATCGGGAAAGCAGAAAGCCAAATCATGCGATTTTATGAAAAAGCATTATTGATAAAAAAAGCGCTTCTTGCTGCCGTGCTGCTGACAGGCGGACTGGCGGCCATTCTTCTTCCCGCCGGTGCCCAATCAAACGCAACGCCTGCCGACAATGGGCAGAACACCGATAAAGTGCCAACCCGCCTGACGCTGGCATTGGCGCGCAATACGCTGACAGCGGCGGAAGAAACCTTTACCTATGCCATTCCCAAACAGCTTGGTTATTTCTCTGCTGAAAATATTGAACCTTTAATTTTACAGACGGACGGTTCGACAGCGGCCTTGCAAGCGGTGGCCAGCGGCTCTGCCGACATTGCCTATGCATCTTCAGCCAATATTGCAGCGGCAATCGACAAGGGTGTGCCGCTCAAGGCTTTTGCCGGTATCACCATACGCTGGCCCTATTTCATCGGCGTGCCCAAAGGCTCGCTTATCCATAGCTTGGCCGACCTTAAGGGCAAACGCGTGGGCGTGATCAGCCTCGCATCGGCGTCCTATGCCGATTTGCGGGCCAATTTAAAACTGGCAGGTCTTACGGAAAGCGATGTCACCATTGTGCCCGTTGGTGCCGGTGCGCGTGCAGCGGCAGCACTCAATGCCGGTGATGTGGATGCCGTTGACAGCTATTCCGACAGCTTCACCGTTATGCAGCAAAACGGTATCGCGCTTGAAATGCTCCCCCGCCCGGCTGAAATGGACAAGCTTTTCAGTGTCACCATGGTGACGAGCGAGAAAATGCTGCGTCAAAATCCGCAACAACTGGCAGCTTTCGCCCGTGCCGCTTACAAGGGCATGATCTATACGAAGCTTTATCCAGACAGCGCGTTGAAACTTGCTTTTGCCGAATTTCCACAATTGGCCGGTGCCGATGACCCCGATGGACAACAAGCCCAAAACACGGCAGAAGCCATGGCGATCGCTTTGGCCGACTCCGTTCCTGCTGATAAGCCCGACCCCAAAACATGGGGGCAATGGTTGAACATTCCACCGCAGCGTTGGCAGGCGGTTCTTGCCTTTGCTTACGAAACAGGCTCTACGGAAAAACAGCTTCAGGTTGATGATGTGTGGGATAGCACGCTTATGCCTGCAATCTACGATTTCGACATCAACACGATTAAACCGGAAAACTGACCGATACCGATCAAAAACGCATGGCCGCTCAAAAGACCGGTTGGGTGCCTGCCAAACACAAAGCTTCAAGACTGGATATAATGCCGATGCCGCCTGCCACCGAGCCCCTTATCAAAATCAGGGGACTGCAAAAAAGCTATACCAGCAAAAAAGGCAATGACATTGTCGCCTTGCACGACGTGGAGCTTGATATTGCCGAAGGCGCCTTTATCGCTTTGGTCGGTCCTTCTGGATGTGGCAAAACCACATTGCTGAAAATTCTTGCCGGTCTGGTAACCGGTTTTCAAGGCGAGGTTTCGTTGAATGGCAGCAATGTTACCCGTCCATCGCCCGATGTCGGCTTTGTGTTTCAAGAGCCGACTTTGCTGCCCTGGCGCACGATCTTGCAAAACATCCTGCTGCCGGTGGAGCTGCTACATCTGGACAAAAACCATTATCGCCAGCGTGCCTTGGAGCTGATGGAAAAAGTCGGCTTGAAAGGTTTTGAAAACAAATATCCCAATGAGCTATCGGGCGGTATGCGCCAGCGCGCCGGCATCTGCCGCGCATTGATCCGCGATCCCAAAGTGCTCTTAATGGACGAGCCTTTCGGTGCGCTTGATGCCATGACAAGGGAATTTCTTAATGCCGAATTGCAGCAGATCTGGCTGGATAGCAAGAAAACCGTTCTGTTTGTTACCCATTCCATTCCGGAAGCGGTTTTTTTAGCCGATAAGGTAGTGGTGATGAGCCCACGCCCCGGCCATATTGAAGACATCATCGACGTGACATTGAAACGCCCGCGGGCGCTCGATACGCTTGCCCATGCCGATGCTGGCAAAATATTGGGGCATATCCGGCGGCATTTCAATAATTTCGGTATGAATTGAACGATGAACGTCGCATACCGCCCTAATAAAGTAGAGCTGTTTTTGATTGAAACATGGATTCACTCTAACACATTGTTTAATCGTATTTTCCGAACGAAAAAGTCATTCAACTTTTTCTGGAAATACTTTAGCAACGCAGCAAACCATTCTAGCAAGGTCGGGAAAGCCTGTCATGTTCAACAGTGAAAAAACACTTCAGGCACTGCTCGTTGTCATCGTTTTTATCGTGGTTGTCGGCTTGTGGGAAATCGGCGTGCGGCTGGGCGGCATTGCGCCCTATATCCTGCCGGCACCGGGAGCCATCTTCAACCAATTGGTCAAATTGCTGCAATCCTGGTTTTTTTGGGATAATCTGCGTGTAACCATGGCTGAAGTGCTGCTGGGCTACCTCTGCGGCATGGTACTGGCATTTGTGTTGGGTATCGCCATATCGCAGGTGCGGTTGTTCCAACTGGGCTTGATGCCCTATATCGTGGCGTTCCAGACCATTCCCACCGTTGCGCTGGCGCCTATTTTTCTCCAGTGGTTCGGCTATGGCATTGCCTCAAAAATTGTCATGGCGGCGCTCATCTCGTTTTTCCCCATGCTCATCAATGTCATTGCCGGTTTGCAATCGGCCGGGCGCGATGAAATCCAAATGCTCAAGGCGTTTGGCGCAACACCTCTTCAAATATTGGTGAAAGTAAAATTTCCAAATTCCCTGCCATTTGTCTTTGCCGGTTTAAGCCTTGGCATCATTTTTGCGCTTATAGGCGCCATCGTGGCTGAGTTTGTCGGCGCACAAAAGGGTCTGGGCAAAATGCTGCTGCAATTCAACGAGCAATTCAACATTGCCGGCATGTTCGCAATTCTGGTGATATTGGCCGTCATCGGCGTGTTGATGCACCTGATTGTCGGTTATGCCAAACGCCGAATCGTCTTCTGGCATGGCGGGCATTAAAAGCAAGCATTAGGGCGCGGCAACAATTCAACCCTTTTCAAATTTGCGTAAATCAAATTCAGTTCACCCAACACGGTAAGGATAACTGAATAGAGGATTGGATGGATATTGATGTATCGCGTGACGATCAATGGGTACCCCTTAAGTCTCAAATCGCCGGGGTAGCAAAGGTAAAGGCGGACCACGAAGTGATAATCGCCGCTTCATCAGCGCTTTGATCTGGTTTGCGCGTTCGGATGGTCGTTGGCAGAATATTCCGCAATGTTTTGGTTATGATCAGACAGTTAAACGCCTTTAATACCGGCGCATAGAAGCGGGCACTCTTGTTCACCTGCTGGCGGCTTTATGTGAGGAATGTGATCTTCGTTGGACAAGGATTGACAGCACAATCATTCGCGCCCATGCACAGGCTTTGGGAACGCGCCATAAAAAAGGGGCCTGGAGCTCAGGGCCTTGGTCGCTCCGAAGTCGGACTAACGAGCAAAACCCATGTTGCGTGTGACGCTTTGGGGCTTTTTGACTTGGGGTCTATGCTGCGTGTGGTGTTTTATCAAATTCAGACTACACGCGTGAACCATTTATTTTATCGCGTGTATTGATTCAATAGAAGCAGGATAAAGAATTGATCCAGTGAATCGATTTTCCTGCGGTGCGCTTCCCACTTTTCGGTGCACGCTATGGAATGCATTTTTGGCTTATAAGATGTCGGACAAATGCGGGCTTAAAAACGGTAGCATATCCGGCGCTATTTTGCCGGATATGCTTGTGGGAGGAGTCGATTAGTCGTCTAAACCGTCAAAGAGTGCTGTTGAGAGATAGCGCTCGGCAAATGAAGGAATGATAATGACGATATTTTTACCGGCATTTTCAGGCCGTTTGCCCACTTCAATGGCGGCTTGCAGGGCGGCACCCGAAGAAATTCCCACCGGTATGCCTTCTATACGCGCCAAATCACGCGAATTCTGGAAGGCATCTTCATTTGCGACGGTGATGATCTCGTCATACACATGCGTATCAAGTGTTTTGGGGGCAAAGCCTGCACCAATACCTTGAAGTTTATGGGGCCCGGGTTGTCCGCCCGAAAGCACCGGAGAATCTTTTGGTTCCACCGCGATCACCTTGAAATCAGGCTTGCGCTGCTTGATGACCTGACCGACACCGGTAATCGTGCCGCCTGTACCAATACCGGAAATCAGAAAATCAACATCACCCTTTGTGTCGTTCCAGATTTCTTCCGCAGTGGTTCTACGGTGTACTTCCGGATTGGCGGGATTTTCAAATTGCTGCGGAATAACGGCATCCGGATTTTCAGCGGCCAGTTCTTCGGCTTTGGCGATTGCGCCTTTCATGCCTTTTGCACCTTCGGTCAGCACCAGTTCCGCCCCGAGGAATTTCAACAGTTTGCGCCGTTCAACCGACATGGTTTCCGGCATGGTCAAAATCAGCCGATAACCCTTGGCAGCTGCCGCAAAGGCAAGCGCGATACCGGTATTGCCCGAAGTTGGCTCGACCAATACGGTTTTACCGGGCACGGCTTTGCCCTGCCGCTCCAGCGCCTCGATCAATGCCAGACCGATACGGTCTTTGACACTGGCCAGCGGGTTGAAGAACTCCAACTTGGCCAAAAGATTGGCGCCGACGCCTTTTTGCTTGGCAAAACGGTCTATCCGCACAAGCGGCGTATTGCCGATCGTATCCAGAACCGAGTCATAGATAAATCCGCGTCCGTTGGTCTGGCCGGGTTGGGTTTGCTTTACTTGATCTGGCATGCCGGTCTCCTCTTGCAGTTCGGTTGCTATCGTTTGCGCGTGTTGCGGACGGGCAAAATCGTTAGAGCAATTCCCGAAAAGTGTGAAACGCATCCGTGGAGAAAACAATTCACAGGATTGTTTTCTTATCCCACTCCTATCGGATAAGAATTGCTCTGGTGTTGCTGTTTAAGATAGGGTGTGTTTTGGAAAAAACATAGCGATTCTATGTCAAAAATTGCATAATTACGAAAATATTTTCTAGTAGAAAACACACCTGAAGCAAAAAAACTGCCAGATGCGTTTTTTGCACATCCGGCAGGCTGTTATCGTTCAACCGGCATGGTTGGCCCTATAAGGCGCTGGCTTTATCAAGCTTTGCCATATCCTCGGCGGTTAGCGCAATTTCAGCGGCTTTGACAAGGCTATGCAACTGGTCAACCTTGGTGGCGCTGGCAATAGGCGCTGTTACGCCGGGGCGGGCCATTACCCACGCCAAGGCGATTTCGGCCTGTGTTGCGCCCTTGCTTTGCGAAACTTCATCCAGTGCCGCCAAAATGCGCTGCCCGCGCGGATTGAGATATTTTTCCACGCGTGAACCACGCTTATGCGCGGCTAGATCGTCAGTCGAGCGGTATTTGCCCGAGAGAAAACCTGAAGCAAGACTGAAATAGGTAATGACGCCCAGGCCGTAACGGGTCACGACGTCGCAAAGCGGACCGTCAAACGAGGCGCGGTCATAAAGGTTATATTCCGGCTGCAAGGTTTGATAGGCAGGCAGATGATTTTCCTTCGCCACCATCATGGCGGCATCCAACTGCGCCGCGGTGACATTGGAGCAGCCAATTGCACGGATTTTACCGGCTTTCAACAGCTTGTCATAAGCACCCAGCGTTTCTTCGAAGGGTGTTTCAGGATCAAACCAGTGCGATTGGTACAAATCGATCACATCCACCTGCAACCGACGCAGTGAATCCTCCACCGCTTGCTCTATCCAGCGTGCGGAAAGGCCCTTATGGCCTTCAAGCCCCATATCGGAGCCGACTTTGGTGAAAATCAGCAATTTGTCACGTTTTGCCGGATTGGCTTTCAGCCATTTGCCGATAATGGTTTCCGACTCACCGCCTTTATTGCCTTCAACCCAGGTCGAATAGGCATCGGCGGTGTCGATGGCATTCAGCCCGCTTTCGGCGATGGCATCCAGCATGGCAAAGGATTGCTTTTCATCCAGTGTCCAGCCAAAAACATTGCCGCCAAACACCAATGGCGCAATATAAAGGCCGGTTTTTCCTAATGGACGCAGTTTCATGGGATGTCCTTTCATTGAGGGGGGTATTCAAGGTCACCGGTATGCATCCACTTTGGGTCATGACCCTCAAACGGTGCTCCGGCATGCGGCCAATGTAACGCGAAACGTATATTGTGCAAACCGCATCACATGGTTTTGACCTGTCATGCTTCTGTCAGATTTTAACCTTAAATTAACGAATGCTTTTTCTTTGGGCACCAAATTTGGTATTGCTGCGTTAGCATGATGCTTTCCAATCTTAATATCCGCTTTTGGCAAGCAACACGCGAGAGGGCAGAACGCCATATCGAATGATCGGATGTAAAGTTATGCGTAGATTGAATGGTTTTATGTCTCTAAAAATGGTGCTTTTGCCATGTCTGCTATCCATGGCGGGCTGTGCGACGCAGGCCACGGCGTGGACAGAAAAATTGACCACCCAAAAGGTGGAATTGCCGACAGAATGTACCGGTTGGCAACAGATCGAGGTAAAAACCCGCACACGTTATTACATGATGCGTGAAGACCAGCGTGCGCTGGTGGACATCGATGCGCATAATTTGCGCGGTAAAAACCTTGGCTGCTGGCAATAAACGCAGATTGCACAATGCAGGCCTTATAGAGCGCTTTTCGATCTGATTGCAGCAGGCAGGCACCCCAAGCTTTTGATTTGTCGCGGTATCTTATCCGATTGATGATTTACATCAATCGCGAACCGCTCTAGCATCGCCAAAGCGTGTGCAGCAACATAGATAAACGCTATGCGGCCATCAGGTGTCACGGGATTATTTTCAAATTTTCCGCTTCGATCAAAGGATAAAGCGCGTTAAGATTGAAAGTTGGAACGGTTGGTTTGATAAATGCAAATCATCGCTGCACATGGGCAGAGGCCAAATGGTGAATTTTTGGATATTTTAAAACTCAGATCATTTTATGCTACCCCTTTGGGAAGCCGTGTTCTGGTGAGCATTGCCAGCCGGTTGAATGTCGCAGTGCGTGATCTCTCGGGCGAGCGTCTGGTGGGTCTTGGCTATGCCACGCCTTATCTTTCGCGCTTTGGCGAACGGGCGGAACGCTGTTTTGCTTTCATGCCTGCGCGGCAGGGCGCTTCGGTTTGGCCGACGGCGGAAAAGGTTGCCACGGCGCTGGTTTTTGAAGAAGATCTGCCGCTTGCCGATGCCTCTATCGACCGGATATTGCTGGTGCATTCGCTGGAATTTGCCGAGAATGCCCGCGAAATGCTCAATGAAATGTGGCGTGTTCTGGCCCCTAATGGCCGCATTGTGCTGGTGGTGCCAAACCGGCGCGGCTTTTGGGCGCGCAATGACCATACCCCGTTTGGCAGCGGCCAGCCTTATAGCCGCGGGCAGTTGTTGCAACTACTGCACGAGGCCAATTTTACCGTTGGGACATTACAGGAAGCATTGCACTTTTCGCCATCGCGGCGGTGGATTGCACGGTTGTTTTCAGCGGTTTACGAACCTTTGGCCCGGCGGTTTTTCCCCTATTTCGGCGGTATCATGATTTGCGAGGCGCAAAAACGCCTTTATCAGGGGCTGCCGGTTAAAAAGCGTCAATCGCGGCGGGTGTTTATGCCGGCATTGTCGCCACAGGCGACGAACCGTAAATCGTTTCGTACAGCCAATACATTGGGTGATGAAGGTTAGAGCGTGTCCCCAAAAGTGGGAACCGCATCCGCAGGCTAAACAGGCCGCTGGACTGTTTAGTTTCCCTGCTCCTATGGCATAAGACAAGCTGATAAAAACCGTGTTGCCCGAAGTCGGGAACAGTAGCCACCGGGGTAACAAGCTGCTGCCTTTATGCGTAAGAGAAATCACGATGCAGATGGTGCAAATGCCTTAGAGCGCTGTTCGGCCTGATGCTATCCGGCCGTCGCGTCTCAAGCTTTTGATTTGTTGCGGTATCTTATCCAATTGATGGTTCACATCAATCGGGAACCGCTCTAGAGGCAGTGCAGGAAAGGCAGACAGAATGGCGTATTGCTTTTTTATCGCCATGCAAAACAGCTTCGAAGAACTATTGTTCAGAGAATCCCGGTAGGCGGGTGATATCCCGAACCAGTTCCTGCATGCGGCCACTGACATAATCGTAGATGTGATGGGCGATTTCGGGGAATTCTTCCATCAAGCGCGCAAATGTGGCACGGCTGATTTGCAAAACAAAACTTTCCATGGCCGCAATGGCGCTCATCGGGCGATAGATTTCTGTGACCATGGCCAGCTCGCTTAACAGCGTGCCGCGGGTGACGGTGTCGATCAGGCGCTCATTCTGCCCTTGTTGGCGGTAAAGATTGATGCTGCCGGATAAAACCACATAGGCGCAATCGGCAATGTCGCCTTCGCGGAAGAGCGGTTTGGAACGGCCAATATGAATGCGCTGTGCGCCGAAGACAAGCAAACGCAACTGCTCTTGTGTCATAGCGTGGAAAAAATCCAGCTGCTGCAACATTGCAATGTCGTCATCGATTGCCAAATAAAACCCCTCGCAGTGGTTCCGGTTGCCGGATTGCCAAACTGCAATGCGGCCGCCGGAAGGATAGAAGACGGGCAGCTTTTGGCTGCCAGCCTTATGGAATAAGCTTATAGCCGCCGCTATCGGTGACCAGAATTTGCGCGTTGGACGGGTCTTTTTCAATTTTCTGGCGCAGCCGGTACACATGGGTTTCCAATGTGTGGGTGGTCACGCCGGAATTATAGCCCCAAACCTCTTCCAGCAAAGTGTCGCGGCTGACAACTTTATCACCTGCGCGGTAGAGATATTTGATAATGGCGGCTTCTTTTTCGGTCAGGCGTATTTTGCCGCCCTTTTCGTCAAGCAGCAGCTTTTGGCCGGGTTTGAAAGTATAAGGCCCGACCTGGAATGTTGCATCTTCGCTTTGCTCATGCTGGCGCAATTGCGCACGTACACGTGCCAGCAGCACTGCAAAACGGAAAGGCTTGGTGACATAATCGTTGGCGCCGGCTTCCAAACCCAGAATGGTGTCTGAATCGGTATCATGTCCAGTCAGCATGATGACGGGGGCACGAAAGCCGTCCTGCCGCAATTTTTTAACGGCTTCACGCCCGTCAATATCAGGCAGACCGACATCCATAATCACCAGATCGACGTTTTCCTTGCGGGCTGTTTCCACGCCTTTTACGGCTGTGCTTTCCTGCAAAACGTTGAATTCTTCATGCATTTGCAGCTGCTCGACAAGAATGGAGCGTAGATCGTCATCATCGTCTACAATCAAAAGGGTACGACCGGTCATTTTTTATCCTTATGAAAAACGCAAGTCTGCGCTATAAATCATTTCAACTCACCATCACGAAAAACATGGTTTCATGCAAGTGCATTTGAAGAAAAAACCAACAAAAAAACAACAATTTGTCGCATTTATTATGGTGCGTAAACGCTGCGGCCAGAAATCGCAGGGGATTTTGGCAGCCGGACAACAGCGTTTTATCTGCGCGCTGGGGCGTGGCGGTATCAGCGCCCAAAAGCGCGAAGGCGACGGGGCAACGCCCTTGGCCACAATGGCGCTTTTGGGGGGATTTCGGCGGCAGGGGCTGCGTGCATTGCCGGCGGGCGGCATTGCGTTGAAACGTGTTGGCAAGCGTGATGGCTGGTGCGATGCGGTGGGGGATGCCAATTATAACCGGCCTGTGAGGTTGCCCTATCGGGCCAGTGCAGAACATATGCAGCGCAGCGATAGCCTTTATGATGTGGGAATGATTGCCGATTGGAACATATCCCGAAGAATAATGGGCAGAGGCAGTGCGATTTTTATGCACCTTGCACGGCAAAATTACCAGCCGACGGAAGGGTGTATAGCCCTGTCACGCCGTGATATGGAGCGGCTTTTGCCCCATGTTTCACGTGCAACAAAGATCAGGATTTCGCGATAATACCATGAAGGAAGTCAACACGGCAGGGTGGGTGCGGGTCCACCCTGCCGCGCCTATTGCGCCTTACCACAGGCAATATTGCCCTTGGGTTGAACGCAAATTTCTTACTTGGCCGTTCGCATCAGGTCGAAAAGCGCTCTAATGCAAAAGGTTGCGCTCCTTTGTCTCTTCGTCGCTGGTCACATCGCCATCCGGCCAATCCGCGCCCGTGGTTTTTTTCATGGCTGGGGGGTGTTTTGCCATGGGCGGCACTGTTGGGGCCGCCTGCGTGGCTGCCCGCGTGGCTGCGTGAATGCCGGCAAAGGCAGAGGGAAGATCGCTGGCAAAAAACGCAAACAAACGCACAAGCTTTTCAGCGGTGAAAGATATGTGACCACCAATCATGCGCTGCAATTGTGCGGTTGTCAGGCCAATCTGCGGTGCGATATCGGCAGGTAAAAGGTTGAGTTCAGCCATCTTGGCCACCACTGCCCGCCCGATGACGGTGCGGTAAAGCCGGTCTTTGTCCAGTTCCGCTTTCATATTTTGCAACTGGTCGGCATCCAGCGGCTCACCACCCGCCGCGATGGTCAGTATGCGCAGCCTGTCACCATCATCCAGCGCATCCAACGCATCGTTGAGCGCTTGCGCCTCATAAGCATCTTCACCATCGTCGGATAAATCATCGCCATGGATAAGATCGGCGAATAGATCAATCGATGATTGCGCCATAAGGAGCGCGTTCTGGCTCTGGTCGGTGTCGCTTGGTTGATCCGTTCCATCATCGCCGACAAGCGCTGTCAAGTGGGCGAGATCACGTTTTATACGGGTGATGTATTGTTCTATGTCATCCGCATCCGCAGCGTTGTCGCGCTTGGCACTCCTACATTGCGGGCTAAGATTGTTTTTTGCGCGTTGCGCCATTGCTTAGTCCTTTCCAGTGCCTGCGGTGCATCCCGCACAGGGTTCTATCGGGAAAGTTAAGAACTGTAGTCAAGCTAACAGCTATGGTGCTTTTGGTGCCAACTTAGGCTTTTCACACACCCAGCATTTGCGCTGGGGGCTTCCACCGTCGCCCCGCTTATGCAGCGGTAAGCACCTATGGTATGACACCAAGCTTTCCCGACCGAATAGGAATGATCGGGAGGCAATAAGGTTCCAGCGCTATCGCACTCTGGTTTTACCCAGAGTGTGACAGTGTAAGATACCTATTCCAGTGCTTGACTACTCGTTCTTAACCGAGGGAATGGGGATGCACTGTCTTTCATCCATTCCGCTGTCTACTATAGACGTTTTTTTTGTAAAATAAAGTGGCTGGTGTCAGAGGGCTTCTATCGGGAGAGTTCAAAACTGTCGTCAAGCTAACAGCCACGGTGCCTTTGGTGCCAACTCAGCTTGTTGAGCGTTGCCCCGCTTAAAAGCGGCAGACACCTATTTTATAACACCATGCTCCCCGACCAAAGATGAAATGGATTTTAATTCATTTCGTTATGCTTTCGCGCTCCAACATGTCTTTCAGCTCTGCCACAGCACGAGCTTTCAAGATTATTCTACATTTCCTGGACGAACACCACTGTATTTCCTGCCGGATCGCTGACTTGCGCGAGCTTGATGAATCCTAGGTCTTGTGTTTCACTAACGGCAATATCCAAGTCTTGAAAGATAGCGCGCTGTAACTCGATATCGCGGACACCGCAAACTACAGATGATTTACCTGCAAGGCTTGGATCCGGCGCAACTGAAATTTGAATCCAAGCGTTCTCTACAAGCTTCCACTCGGCAACACCTTCAACAGGCGAAATATCCGGTTTGCGCTGAAGCCATTTGGAATACCACTCAATGGCACCGTCAAAGTCATTTACATGGAGAACGGAGATAACGCTTGTAAAGTTGTTATTGGACATTTCGGTGCTTTCTTGGTGCATTGAAGTTTTAATTCTGACACGAGGCTCTAAGTTATCTTTATTTCTGAAATTTAAGCCAACAGCATTCATAAGATGAATTGCCTGTTTTTAGCCAGCACAAAAAAATACGGTCATACAAGTTTTAAGATATTGGCAGATGCATATAGGCCAAGTGCAAAAGACGTGTGAGCAATCAGGCTTTTGATACGGCCAATCCAAGGTTTAGGTAGTTTTGATCCGGCCAGACCCAATCCAAAAGATGGTTGCAATACAAAAAACGGCATAACGACACTGCCAATACCTACCAACATGGATGGAATAAATAACGACTTTTGCTGCCAATTCTCGCCAAGGATAAAGAAAAGTACAGCGGCAAAAACAACGCCTATAGCATAATGCAAAAACCACCCTAAAGCGCGTTCCATTGGAACCGCTTGTGCATCCTTGATGGTATGATGCTTAAATGTTCCTTTGGAAAAATGGCATACCCATCTACCGACCAGCCCATAATCCAACGACTTAACTGAAAACAACTTGAGTTGTAGCCAAGCCCATATGTCCATAATCAAAGTCGCACCAATCCCGACAAATAGGATGTTGGCGGATAGAATCCACATTTCATGGAAGGAATTCATATCAAGCTCCAGATTGCGCTATGGATTGAAGATACCAAAAGCGGGTTACAGGCGCATTGCGAAGAGCGCGGAGCCGGTTTTGCTATCGCGACACGCTTCCGGCTGAACACTTCAAGCCTATCCCGAAGGGACACAAAAACAGCGGCAATCAAATCGAAAAGCGCTCTATTGTGCCATATCTTTCAATGCTTAGATCCTGCCCCTAGGCCAGTGAACGGCCAATCTGCAGATATTTGTCCCAACGCTCTTGCTTCAGCGTTTCGCCATCTTTTCCGGCCATGGTTTTTAATGCAGCCGCAATAATATTGCCTGCCGCATCAATTGCCGCCTGTTTGCCGCGGTGCGCGCCGCCCAAAGGCTCGGGGATGATACCGTCAATAATCTTCAATTCATAAAGGTCTTGCGCCGTAATGCGCATATTGCTGGCCGCATCCTTGGCGCGGGTTGCATCACGCCACAGGATCGACGCTGCACCTTCCGGCGAAATCACCGAATAGATGGCGTGTTCCAGCATATAGACCTTGTTGGCAGCGGCAATGGCAATGGCGCCGCCCGACCCGCCTTCGCCCAGAATAACCGATACAACCGGCACTTTCAGGCGCAAGGTCTGGGCCGTTGACTGGGCAATCGCTTCTGCCTGTCCGCGCTCTTCCGCGCTGACACCGGGATAGGCACCCGCTGTATCGACAAGCGTAATCAAGGGCAGGCCAAAACGGTCGGCCATTTCCATAATGCGCACGGCCTTACGGTAGCCTTCAGGGCGGGCCGAGCCGAAATTATAGCGCAGGCGCGATTGTGTATCATTGCCCTTTTCCTGCCCGATATAGGCAATCGCTTCACCTTTAAAGCGGGCAAAACCGGCCTGTATCGCCTCATCATCGGCAAATTTACGGTCGCCCGACAAAGGTGTGATATCGGTGAAAAGCTGGGCCGAATAATCAAGAAAATGCGGACGGTCGGGATGGCGCGCAACCTGCGTTTTCTGCCAAGGGGACAATTTCTTGTAAAGATCGCGCAAGGCGGTTTGCGAACGGGCCTCAAGGCGCGAAATCTCGTCGCCCATATCCACACTGCCTTTTTCCTGGGCAATTTTTTTCAGCTCAAAAATCTGGGCTTCCAAATCGGCAACCGGCTTTTCAAAATCAAGATAATTATACATCGGATCCAACTTTTTATCGCGCCATGCGGCGGCTGACACTCAGTTTTAAAGGCGTCTTTTTCATGACGGCCCAATTTTCATTTGCTTTATATATTTTCTTTACTCTGCATGAGCCCGCTCGGCAAGCGGATGATGCTCATTTACCAGACGTTGCAGCCTTTCTTCAAGCACATGGGTGTAAATTTGCGTTGTGGCAATGTCGGAATGGCCGAGCAATTGCTGCACAACGCGCAAATTCGCCCCATGTTGAAGCAGGTGGCTGGCAAAAGCATGGCGGATAACATGCGGGGAAAACCCTTTTGTATTGATACCGGCTGCCGCCGCCAGAATTTTCAGGTCGCGCGCCACCAACTGGCGGGCCACAAAACCCTGATCGGCATTGGCGGGGAAAAGATAGGGACTCTGCTGGTCTTTACCGCTATCGCGGATAAGCAGCCAAGCGGCCAAGGCGTCTTTTGCCTTTTCCGATAGCGGCACCATGCGCTCCTTGGAGCCTTTGCCGCGCACCATTAAAAAACGCGGGGCCCCGCGGGCAATACGCACCGGCAGGCTGACAGCCTCGCTAATGCGCAGGCCCGTGGCATAAAGCAATTCAACAATCGTGTGCAGGCGCACGGCCTTTTTATGCTCGGCTGGCGAAAGGTCTGTCCGCTTTGCCTCGGCCTCGGCCAGATCTAGAAGTTTTGTAACCTGTGCCTCGCTGATAATTTTGGGCAGACCGGCCTGTTTGCGCGGTGCGTCAATGTCGCCCGAAGGGTCGTCGGCGCGCAAACCTTCGGCATAAAGAAACTGGAAAAACTGCCGCAATGTGGAAAGCCTGCGTGCTTGCGAGGTGGCGGCAAAGCCTTCGCTTTGCATATTTGCCAATATTTTTGTCAACGCGTCGCGTCCGGCTGAAAGCAATGTCACCCCTTGGGCTTGTAATTGCGCATCCGCCCAATCGAGGTCACGGCGATAGGCTTCAAGCGTGTTCAAGGCGGCACCGCGTTCGGCGCTCATCATTTCGAGAAAATTGTCTATAGTTGCAGAAAGTTTCACCGTGCCGGCCCCGCGCTGTTCGGCTTTGGTGCCTGCGGGCTATCATCGCCATTTTGCTGTTTTTCTGCCGGTTCTGCCGCGATGGGCGGGTCATAGGGCCAATCGCGCAAATGCAGCTCGCTTGGTGCAATGTCGATTGTCATATCGGTGGTGACGGGTTTGACAAGGGCCACTAGCCCCACCATGGCGCCATAGACAAGGGCAACCAAAACAACAATAGCCAGAAGCAAACGGGTTAAAGTGGGCATAATATGATAGAATTTTTCCTGAAGATGAATGACTTTCAACATTATCATGCCTTATAAAGATTAACAGGGATTGACTTCGCAGCAGATAAATGTCGAAACGAAACCATGAAAAGCAGTCTGTCCAAAAATGCCCCTATGGCACGCACCGCTGCCCGCCTGACGTCAAATCTGGGTGGTCGGTCGCTGGTGCTTGTCGGCTTAATGGGGGCGGGCAAATCCACCATCGGCAAACGGGTGGCCGGTATGCTGGAGCTGCCTTTTCACGATGCCGACCATGAAATTGAAAAAGCGGCGCAAATGTCGGTGCCGGAATTGTTCGAAACCTATGGTGAGCCGGAGTTTCGTGATCTGGAGCGGCGGGTGATCCTGCGGCTTATCCGCCAAGGGCCGATGGTGCTGGCCACCGGCGGCGGCGCTTATATGAATGAAGAAACCCGCAAGGCCATTGCCGAACACGGCATTTCAATCTGGCTCAATGCCGATCTGGAAGTGTTGATGGAGCGTGTTTTGCGCCGTCAAAACCGGCCTTTGCTGAAAAACGACAATCCGCGTGGCGTGATGGAAAAATTGATGGCCGACCGCTATCCCGTTTATGCCAAGGCCGATCTGACCATCAACAGCCGCAAGGCACGGCGCGATGTGGTGGCGCGTGACGTGGTGCGCACTGTCGAGCGTCACCTGACCAAGCAGGATAAACACAAAGGAGCCTGACCATGAAATCTGAAATCGTTGCCGTGACACTGGGTGAGCGCAGTTACGATATCATCATCGGTTCAGGGCTTATCGCCAATGCAGGACAGGAAATTGCCAAACGGTTTCCCGGTGCCCGCGTGGCCGTCGTCAGTGACAAAAACGTCGCCTATGCCCATTTGCAAACCTTGTCTACAAGCTTGCAGGAAGCCGGCATCGACATGGTGCCGATTATTGTTGAAGCGGGCGAAAAGTCCAAATGCTTCGACACGTTGCAAAAGGTGGTTGACGATATTCTGGCTGCCCGCCTCGAGCGTGGCGATTTTGTCATTGCGTTGGGCGGCGGCGTCATTGGCGATCTGGCCGGTTTTGCTGCTGGAATTGTGCGCCGCGGAATGAATTTTATCCAGATGCCGACCTCGCTTCTGGCGCAGGTCGATTCGTCTGTTGGTGGAAAAACCGGTATTAATACCCGTCACGGTAAAAATCTCGTCGGTGTGTTCTATCAACCGCGGCTGGTCATTGCCGATAGTACGGCGCTGGACACGCTTTCGGTGCGCGAATTTCGCGCCGGTTATGCCGAAGTTGCCAAATACGGCCTCATCGACCAGCCGGACTTTTTTGCCTGGCTGGAAAATAATTGGCGGGAAGTCTTTGCCGGTGGTGATGCGCGCATTGCGGCGATTGCGCGTTCCTGCCGTTCCAAGGCCGCTGTTGTAGCCCGCGACGAGCGCGAAACCGGCGACCGTGCGCTGCTCAATCTCGGCCATACATTCGGCCATGCGCTCGAAACGGCCACCGGTTATGATTCGACCCGCTTGGTGCATGGCGAAGGTGTAGCGATCGGCATGGTGCTGGCGCACCAGTTTTCTGCCTATATGAATTTGTGCAGCCCCGATATTGCCACGCGGGTGGAAGCCCATCTGAGCGATGTCGGCCTGCCCACCTGCCTTCAGGATGTGCCGGGCGGTCTGCCAAATGCGGAAACGCTGATGGCCACGATTGCACAGGACAAAAAGGTGTCACGCGGTGCATTGACCTTCATTCTAACGCGGGGTCTTGGCCAGTCCTTCATTGCAAAGGATGTGCCGCCGCAATCGGTCTTGTCGTTCCTGAAACAAAAACTTGGCGAAAAAGATTGATCCCGACCGGCTTATTGTTTAATGAAACCCATGCGATCGGGTCTGCGTAGCTCAGCAGGATAGAGCACAGGATTCCTAAATCAAATTGGGCGCTTATGGGGGAAACTCCGCAAGCGGATCTGCTCAAAGTCGGGGAAAGCTTCATGGCTTCTTGCCATATGCCGATCCCGAGCCAAGCCCTGATGAAAATTCAAGGGAAGGTGTAGAGACTGGACGGGCAGCACCTAAAGGGTTTTTTCCTATGGTGAAGGGACAGTCCAGACCACAAACGACCATGCTTTGATGCGTGGTTCGGCGGCGAAAGTCGAAGTGGTATGAATCCTGGGGTCGTGGGTTCGAATCCCGCCGCGGACACCATCGCATATCCTGCCTTTCCGGCAAAAAGCCAAGGCTGCCCTATGTTTTTAGAGCGGTTTTGTTTTGCAAGCATGCTTCCTCTCGCCGTCTATTCTCCATCGCTTGAAAACTTCGAAGTTAATAACATTCATATGTAGGTTATTAATTCACGATACATGTTCGTGGTTTGCAAAAATCCGGTGCAGTGACCAATTGGCCATCTGCGTGGATATGTCTCATATTAAGAAGCAAAAAACGCACGATTTGATTATCAAAGCGATTTGATTATCATCCATAAGTGTCAACGAGGTTTGTCTATCAATTATATCAGGATTTGATAGACAAATAATGTTAAGATACATATATGCAACTCAAAGCAAGTTGACTTGCAAAAAAACGTTAATCTGAGATACAAATATGCTAATACCCAAACAGTATGATTTGACTGAAGCTGTCCAATATCATTATGGAAATTTTCCTCCCACTTCTCTCAATGCCAATTTAATTATGAAACCACTAGCCTCTGCGTCCGCTGCAATCGCAAGATATGATCAGATGCTAAAAACGATGCATAATAGCGAAATCTTACTAGCACCGCTGCGAAATCAAGAAGCGGTAGTCTCGTCTCGGATGGAAGGTACTGTATCAACCTTGGATGAAGTTCTGCGATATGAAGCTGATCAAGAAGACAGTGTAAAAATCTCAGAGCCGCATAGAAATGAAACGATTGAGGTCTTTTCTTACGGACGCGCACTTTCTTCTATACAAAAGGAAATTGAACAGGGAGCAGCGTTATCAAGCTTTTCAATACGAAATGCTCATCGGGTTTTATTAAGGCTAGGCCGTGGTGCCCATCTAAAACCAGGTGAATACAAAGCTGAACAGAATTATTTAGCAGACAGATCAAAGAGGAAAATTCTTTTCGTACCGATCAGCCCTGACCATCTTCAATCTGGAATGGATTCACTTTTTTCGTTCATTCAGAATGATGACCAACAAATCCTTTTAAAGACAGCCATAGCCCATTTGGAGTTTGAAGCTTTACACCCCTTCAGTGATGGTAATGGCCGTATAGGGCGTATGCTGATCACATTAATGTTGTGGAAGTATGGTGTAATATCAGCGCCACATTTTTATATCAGCCGTTATTTTGAAGATCGTCGTGATGAATATATAGATCGTATGCGTGAGGTCTCGAAGTCAAATGCATGGGATCAATGGTGTATATTTTTTCTTGAAGCCTTAGAAACGCAGGCTAACGAGAACTTAAGTACAGCCGAACGTATACGGGATCTTTACGAGCATCTAAAAAAGGAATTTCCTAATCTTTTGGCTTCTCAATGGAGCACGGCTGCGTTGGACTTCTTATTTTCGCGTCCAGTATTCAGAAATAATGTTTTTACGCGGAATTCTGGTATTCCGGAGGCCAGTGCTCACCGATTTACCCGTGTTTTAGTGGAAAAAAATTATTTAAAGCCAATACAATTGGCTTCTGGTCGACGTCCCGCACTGTACAGCTTCGAACCTTTGCTACAGATAGTACGTGAATAGAGTTGAAAGCAGCTCATACAAACGGAGATCAATCATAAATAACTCACAATATTAATTTGAATTTCGATCACAATATTTCACATTTAATGTATTTTTCAAAAAGAATTAAAAAATAACCAATGCTAGTGCCAAGTTCTGCAACGGTGGTGCTGTTATCCGTTTGCGCTTGGACATCAGCCGTTTGTGCCTGTTGCTTGCAACGTGTTATTTTCTTTTTTTTTTAAAGGATAGTCACAACACGAAATGGCGGTTTCCGGGGGAAAAAAGCCATAGATACCCCCTACCCCATGGGGTCATCTCTTTTGAGACAACACACCATGAAGCAGGGGCATCCATAGCCATGGGACAAAACCCATAAGTCCCGTATCAAAAAGGGGGGACAAAGCCAGAGCGCCTTTCGGCTAACCCGTCCTCTGTTTCTGACAGCACCGGAGGACTTTCGATACCCGCGCTTGCAGTTTAACGTCAGCAGGGAGTTGCACCCTGTCACTGCGGGGATAGGCCATAAAGCATTTTACGCATTTTGTCAATAAAATTACGTAAAATGCGTAAAAGCCTTGAAATCTGTGCCAATAGCTGTATAAGGGTGTTGGTGGGAGCAAGGCATGAGGGGCAAAACGGCGTGAGTATTTACCCAAAATTAACGCTGTTGACGGCCAAGGGCTTAACCTTGGCGTTGAGATGCCGCATGGTCGAATCGTTTTCATTTGACAATTTTTCATTGTGCGGTTTTCGGGCAGGGTTGAGGATGCGGATCTATACGGTTTTACGGTTTTGTGTTGCCATTCTTTTGGCGGTGGTCAGCCTGTTGTTTTTTGCATTGGCGCCTGTGCAGGCGCAGCAGACCGCTGTAGAGCTTCCCGCCATTGTCGTGGATGCCAACAATGGCAAAGTGCTTTTTGCCAACCGTGCCGATGAAGTGCGGGCACCGGCTTCCATCACCAAGGTTATGACACTTTATCTGGTTTTTGATGCATTGCAGAGCGGCCGCATCAACTGGAATACGCAAATGCCGGTGTCAAAAAATGCTGCCAGCCGCCCGCGCATGAAACTGGGCGCGCCGGCAGGCTCGACATTGAGTGTGCGCGAGGCCGTCAACGCGCTGGTGGTTGTTTCTGCCAATGACGCCGCTGTTGTTGTGGCTGAATATCTGGCTGGAAGTGAAGAACGTTTTGCGCAGGTCATGACATTGAAGGCCCGTAGTCTGGGCATGCGCAACACTACGTTTAAAAATGCCAATGGCCTGCCCGCTTCGGGGCATGTCTCGACCGCGCGGGATATTGCATTGATGTCTATCGCCATGCGCGAACATTTTCCGCAATATTACAACCTGTTCAGCCAACGCCAATTCAGCTATCGCGGTCAGGTTTTCAAAGGTCACAACCGTGTTCTCGACCGCATTGACGGCGCCGACGGTTTGAAGACCGGCTTTACCAATCTGGCAGGTTTTACAATCACCACAACCGTTGCAAAAAATGGCAAGAAAATTGTTGTTGTGGTGCTTGGTGGCAAGTCTACCCGCCAGCGTGACGATCTGGTGGTGTTATTGGCCAATGCCTATTTCGATCAGGCAAGCCGGTTTGGTAAGAAACGTCTGTTTTCAAGCTGGACGGTTGCGCAATCCGTTTGGCGTGGCCAGCCCGCGCCTAAAACCGTTGTCGTGCCGCAGGGCGACGTTGTGACAGCATCGGTCAATACGCCGAGAGCTGCTGCACCAGCTGCCATAACGCCGACGAGAAAGCCGGCATCTGCCCCGACCGCCATGGCTTATGCCGATACGGGCGCAAAAACGGTGGAAGACGTTTTGAGAAACCAATTGGCGGGCAATTTCGTTGTGCAGGTTGCAGCCCTACCGGATGCGCAGTCGGCCAATAGTTTCTTGAAAAATATCAAGCAGGCTCTCGGCGATGCAAAGGTGGCCTCTCTGGCCTATGTCGAACCGGCAACGGTCGATGCTAAACAGGTATACCGCGTGCGGCTGGGAAGCTTCACTGATCAGGCGGCGGCCGTCGATGTCTGCAATGCCATTAAGGCGCAAGCCTATTCCTGCTTTGTTACCGCCAATTAGTGCAGTTCCCGATTGATGTGAATCATCAATCGGATAAGATACCGCGACAAATCAAAACGCTCGAGATGCGCCGGGCGGATAGCATCAGGTCGAAAAGTGCTCTAACAGCAAAGAAATGCGCGAAGGATAGCGAAAATCGGGTGGTATAGTTAGGTATGAGCTTTTTGACACAGCAGACTTCAGCTGTTTTTGTGCCTTTTCGTTCAAAGTGATAAGTCCTGACCATAAAGTGACTTTGTTTTTAATAAAGTCACAGTTCGCTGTCAGCTTGTCTTTTTACGTGTTTTCTCGGCATAAAATCTATCAATGTCTGTTAGAAATGCTCCTACAGCCGGCATTCAGAAGGTGCTTGCCAATGGATGCATGGATCCTGCACCTGTCTGCTTTAGAGACGGCTAAACTTTCAGTGTTTTCAGCGGCGCTTGCTGCGGCAAAATAGTGAGATAATCCGGCATCAAATGTGTATTTTTTAAAACGCGATAGAGCGCGGAGACAAAATGGCCTTCAAATAATAAAAAAGGCGGGAAAAACCCGCCTTTATTTTATTCGGAAGCTTCGCCTTCAACGGGTGCATCTTTGGGGCCGCCTTTGGCCACACCCACCATTGCCGGCCGTAAAACACGGTCGCCAATGACATAGCCTGCCTGCACAACCTGTTGTACCGTATTGGCTGGAACATCGGGATTGGGAACTTCAAACATGGCCTGATGGAAATTCGGATCGAATTTCTGGCCCTGCGGCTCAATCTTTTTCACGCCGTGGCGTTCCAATGCCGACATCATCGCGCGTTCGGTCATTTCAACACCTTCTGCAAGGGCTTTCAAGCCTGCATCATGGTCGCGCGCACCTTCAGGAATAGCTTCCAGGGCACGGTTAAGATTATCAGATACCGAAAGCATATCGCGGGCAAAATTTGCCACGGAATAGGCCTTGGCATCAGCGACATCGCGCGCGGTGCGGCGACGTAGGTTTTCCATATCGGCCGCAAGCCGCAAGAGCTGGTCTTTCAGCTCTTCATTTTCAGCCGCCATAGCAGCGACTGTGTCGGCGCCTTCATCGGTTATATCGTCATCCTGCACTTCGGCAGCAGCTTCCGACTTGCGCATTTTTAAAAAATCGTCGGCAGCACGCTTTAACGCTTCGCGGTCGGCCGGATTTTTCAGATCGCGATTGTCATATTCGCTCTCGCCAGTCTTATTCTTTTCGTCAGACATAGGATTTCCATTTCTTGATGAGATTTGTTGTCACCGATATCGAAATTTTAAGCGTAAAAATCAAGGGGTAAACGGCAAAAGCAACGATTTGCACCACAAACGATGCAAAACAACTGTTCCGGTCTCATTGTTTGAAGACGCTGTGCCCGCTGAATTTATAGCTTCAACAGGCTTGCCACTTTGGCTTGATCGGTATTGTTTGTGCAAGCGCGCAACAATTCGCCCGCACCTTTATCAAGCAGGCGTTGGGCAAGACGTTTGCCGATTTCTTCCACGCCATAAGTGCAGGTGGATGCATGGTCGGTGATCTGCTGCAGACCATCAATCCCGGTAACGGTGGCCTTGACGTGCAGCATGGTGTTTTTCCATGTGCTGCACACACCTACAGGCAGGTTACAACCGGCACCCAGATGTTTCATCAATGAGCGTTCGGCATCGGCTTCAGCGCGCGATTTTTCACATTCGATCTTTTTCAACAGCCGGATAATGTCCTGATCGGCCATGCGGCATTCAATGCCGAGTGCACCTTGCGCCACTGCGTAAGGGAAAATCTGCGGGTTGAGGAATTCCATCTCCGCGTCGATAAGGTTTAAGCGTTTCAGACCGGCCGCTGCCAGAATTGTCGCATCGATACCGTCTTTTTCAACCGCACGGCGCAGACGCGGCGGTACATTGCCACGCACGGGCACAATGGCAAGATCGGGAAAGATCGAGCGCATCTGTGCTGCGCGACGGATAGAGCCGGTACCGATTTTGTGGCGTTGGCTGCGAATCTCTTCCAGCTTCAAACCACATAACACATCGCGCGGGTCTTCACGCTGCGGCACGCAAGCCAGCACCAAACCGTCGGGTTGAGTGGTTGGCAGGTCTTTCAAGGAGTGGACGACAATATCGACCTCACGATTTTGCAGGGCATCCTCACCGCTTTTGGTGAAAACACCAACGCTGCCAATATCCTGAAAACAGGTGCGTTTATCCGCATCACCGACAGAGCCAAGCAAAACGATATCGATTGTTACGGTGGGATCAACAGCACGCAGGAGGCTGGCCACTTTATCCGCTTGCACGCGCGCCAATGCGCTTTTCCGTGTTCCAAGCCTTATCCGCATGATTATACGCTCACTTTGTCTGATTTCGTCTTGTGATCATTCATCGCTCTTTAGAGCATTTCCAGACTATCTACTCCAACTTCGCCCCAAAAGAAAGTTCCATCACCTTAATTTGTCCCAAAAGCGATGGCGAAACAGCGCTCATACCACCGTTTTTCACGCTTTTACGGGCAAAAAGCCCGACATGTGGCAAATTGTTGCACATTGGCAAAAAAGTCATCATCGCCTACAGCGCATTGAGTATTCGCGGAATCAAGCGCGCACTCTAAGTTTGTTTTTGCGGCATCTTTTGTCCGATAGTCGTGGGAAAAGAAACGATCCGGTGAATCGTTTTCCCCATGGATTCAGTTTCCACTTTTCGTAAATTGCTTTAGAAAAACCGCATATTTGTGCCAATTTGATCCGTATCCGGCCCCTAGCTTGTATTTAAGAATGAATAAACAATGGGAGTGTTTGTAACCGCATCAGCAAAAACCTGTTTCCCAAGCTTAAGCACATGAGTCGCGTGATATTATATTCATAAAAACACCTACAGAACTCGCTCGAATTTACCCAAATACCCTTGGCATCCAGCCAAATCAGAGCGTTGATTCTTAAAGGAGACCTTGGGCTTCTTTTGCGAAGAGATTTTCGCAAGGAAAATCGGATTAGAGCGCATTTTGATCTGATTGAATCAAATCGACGCCCTAATCCATAATTTACAATGCGTTTTTAACCGATAGGAGCAGGATAAAGAATTGATCCAACGGATCAATTTCTCCATGGATGCGGTTTCCACTTTTCGGAAAACGCCCTAAAGGCAAACGGCTTATTGTTTTCCGTGGGCTTTCAGCCAATCCTGCATTTCTTTGATTTCCTGCTCTTGCGCAGTGATGACATTTTCAGCCAGTTTCTTGATTTCTGGATCTTTGCCATATTGTAAGACCACCTTGGCCATGTCGATAGCGCCCTGATGGTGAGGGATCATGCCCTTGACGAAATCGGTGTCAGCATCACCGGTCATTCCGACCATCATGTTTTTGTGCATTTTTTCATTGGCAGCTTCATAGGCCTTGGTCGAGGCGGAAACTTCGCCTTGAGGCGCCATGGAATGATCGTGGCTCTGCGCACCGGCATAGCTCGCGGTATAGCTGATTGTCGCAAGGGTGATGCACATGGCGCTGATAAGTTTTTTCATGGTTTTTTCCTTTCATGACCGACTCAATTCCAAGTCAAGATAAAGGTTCCCATGGGGGGAAGGTCAAGTCGCTTGCCAATATTGCCCAAAGCCCCATACCAAATACGCCGGACAATTTGCCAAACGCCCAAGGCGAAACATGCAGAATCTAGCGTCAGGGGCTATTCATTTAAATCTTATGGCACACTAAACACCAAAAAACGGATGGTATAACCGGTTGAGCTCTTCCAACATACAGATTGAGGCTAGTTTTGCTTCGATTAGGGATACGGTAATTTTGTCTAGACTAAACTCGAAGCACCTTGAAAATATTTATATTTTTTCGGCTCCTCTTCTCGTTTTCAACGGAGTTTCCTCATACCATTCTCTTCAAACGAATAGGTTTTCACGGCAACGCAATCAATCGAATTTCAACAACCGCTCGAGATAGTCTTTTTCCATCTCGGGTGTGAAAGACTGGCCAAGCCGCTTGCGGATTTCATCCAGGATACGGCGCGCCCGCTGCATGTCGCTTTCCTGCGGCAGCTCACCGTTTTCCTGACGGCTGGAACCGGTGGAACCAAGCTTGCGCCCCAAAGGATCCTGCGCGGCCTCGCCTTCACCCTTCTGCCCTTCGCCATCCTTTTTCATGGCTTCCTGCATCTGCTTCATCAAGCCTTGTGCGCCGTTGCGCATCGCCTCCAATGCATCGGCCTGATTTTGCGCCGACGATTGGCCTTCGCCTTGACCCATTGCCTCGCCCGACTGCGCCATCTTGTTTTCGGCGTCTTTCAGCTCCTCACCCGGTTTCAGCCCTTGCTCGCTCAGGTCTTTTTGCAGCTGGTTCAGCTCCGATTGCAAGCCGTCCTGTTTTTCGCGCAATTTATCAAGCTCGTTTTGATACTGTTCCGGTGTTTTTTCACCGCGCTGTTTTTCATCTTCCAGCCTATGGGTGTCGTTCAACGCTTCCTGCTGGCGGCGCATCAAATCACCCAATTTATCCATTTGCTTCTGCATCTGGTCGGTCTTGTTGCCCGCTTGCCCGCTGCCCTGACCGCCCGGCTGCATTTGCAAATTGTCCATCATATTCTCAAGTTCAGACAAAAGCTGTTCAGCAGCAGCGCGATTGCCGGTCTTGGCCATTTCTTCCAGTTGTTTCAGCTTTTCTTCCAGCTCGTTTGGAGAAAGCGTCTGCGCATTTTCGGACGGCTTTTGCTCAAGCCCGCCATTTTGCGCCCGCTCGGCCAAGGCTGCCATATAGTCATTCATCGCTTGACGCAAAGCTTCACTCAACCGCTCGATCTCTTCGGGTGAAGCGCCATTGCGCAAGGCATCACGCAGTGCAGCTTGCGCCTGTTTGAGATTTTTTTCTGCCTGATCAACCGCATCGCCTTCGATACCCAAAGCAATCTGCCACATATAATCGGCAACATCACGCAATGCGTCATCATCGGGCGCCAATGAAAGTCTTGTCCACGCACTGCGCAGGGTCAGAAAATGCGTATAATTTTCAATCGTGTCTTCTGGACGCAGGGTAATGGCCGAAAGCATGTCCAACACCCGATCGCGTGCCATGGTATCAAGCGCCAAAAGGCGTCGCTGCTCCACCACGGCGCGCGCCAATGGATTGCCAAAAATCCGCTGCGGCAAGGTCATGGTGCGGCTTTCGCTTTTGGCAATATGACCGGCACCATCTTCCGCCACCAATGTTATGGTCACTTCCGATCCCGCCCAAGGATGATTGGTAACATCCTGCACCGTGCGCCCCTCGCCTTTGCCACCGCGCGGGATCAACAGCTTGATTTCGGGCGCTGCATAAAGCGGGTGACCGGCTTCCGGCATATCGGCAGTTGGTTTTATCTCGACATAGGCTTTTTCGACACCATAATCGTCATCCAAAGCATAATTGAGTTCCAGCGAACCACCCAAGATACGCCCCGGCTCCTTGGCCAGCCGGATGCTTGGCGGCCCATCGGCTACGACATCGAAATGCCAGTTTTTTTCATATCGACGTGCTGAAAGAGAAAGATTGGCGGATGTTTTCAGGACCGTTTCAAACGAGATCGCATTGTTGTGCTTGACAGCTTTGTCGGCAATTTGCGTAGGGTAGGACACTTTCCCATCGGCACTATCGGTCAGTTTCAACACTGCACCGCCGCCATCCACCACCCGCACGGAGACCTTGCTGCCCTCGGCAACCTTGACGCTGCTTATATTGGCCTGTGTCAGATAGATTGGTGCTTCACCGGTATAGGCCGGCGGTGTCACCCATGCATCCACCCGCATGGCTGAAAGATTGACCGGTGCGCGAAAGTCGAACGCATCCGATAGGCGACCGCCATTTGAACCATAGGAAAAGGCAAAGCCCGTTATCGCCAGCAAAACAACCAGAGAACGAAGGGCAAAAGGGTCCTTACGCGCTATGGCGGTATTCGGCAAACCGGCCTGCAAATTTTGCAACTGCGCCGCCATACGGCGTTGATGCTCGGCCCATAGCGCTTGCGCGTAGGCATTGTCAGCAGGATTGACCGGTATGTCATTCAGCGCTTCCAAGGGCTGGTTTGCAAGACTGCTTGCCTGCTCAATCCGCCGGTCGATGTCGCGGTTTGTGGGACGCCTGAAACCTGCCAGCAAAAACAGGCTGCCGACTGCGGCAAACAACAAGGCCCACAGCACGATAAGATGAACCCAGTAAGACATCCGATTGAAAATGCCGAACCAGGCCAAAGCAGCCAATAGCAGCAAAGCAAGCACAGATGGCAAAAGACGCGGCCATAGCCGCTCGAACGTCAGGACACACCAAGCACGCGCTCTGGCCGGTACAAGCTTTGGCACTTGAAAACGGGAAGGGTTTTCATCACTCATCAATGTGTCTTGTTTCCGCGTTCACTGAATCTCGGCCGCCATCATAGCAGGGATCATGGCAAAGGCGAGGCCATTTGCCAAATCAGCGCTATTTTGACGGTGAATCAAATACCAAAAAGCCGTTAAGAATTTTCAACCCATTCCGGCACATGGTCCAGACCAATCAGACTTTCATAATCAAGACGTGGACGGATGACGGCAAAATCATCATCCTTGACCAGAACTTCCGGTACCAAAAGCCGCGTATTGTATGTACTCGCCATGACCGCGCCATAAGCACCAGAGCCACAAACCGCCAAAAGGTCGCCGCTTTGCGGTTCCGGCAGGTCACGTTCAAGGCCAAGATAATCGCCCGTTTCACAGACCGGCCCGACAATATCGGCACGGATGGGATCCTGGTCGGGGTGCGGCTCTTTCACCGGTATGATATTATGCCAAGCGTCATAAAGTGTCGGGCGGATAAGATCGTTCATCGCCGCATCGACAATGACAAAATTGCGGCTCGCTCCTTGCTTGAGATAAATCACCGACGTGACCAGCAAACCGGCATTGCCAATAATATTGCGACCCGGCTCCAGAATGACATCGACACCCAGTGGCTGCATATGTTTTTTCACCACTGCGGCATATTCAGACGGCGTAGGTGGGGGGCTGTTGTCGGCGCGATAGCGTATACCAAGACCACCACCGACATCAACATGGCTAATGGTGCGGCCATCGGCACGCAACTGCCCGACAAAGTCGGCAATAATGGCAAAAGCATCCTCAAAGGGCTGCAAATCGCATATCTGGCTGCCAATATGCACGTCCACACCATGGACATCGATACCCGGCAATTCGGCGGCGCGTTTATAGGCATCGCGGGCGACCGCGATAGGAATGCCGAATTTGTTTTCCGATTTTCCTGTGGCAATCTTCTTATGGGTTTTGGCATCGACATCGGGGTTTATACGCAACGATACCGTTGCCACCTTGCCAAGCGCCACGGCACGCGCCGACAATTGCTCGAGCTCGGGCTCCGATTCGACGTTGAAACAGCGTATGGCGTGCCCCAAGGCAAAATCCATTTCCTCAACGGTTTTGCCGATACCGGAATAGACAATGCGGTTGGCCGGTATGCCGGCGGCAAGCGCGCGGCGCAATTCTCCGACGGAAACCACATCGGCACCGGCACCTTTTTTTGCCAAAAGCTTCAAGATCGCCTGATTGGAATTTGCCTTCAACGCATAGGCAATTAATGCATTCGTGCCTTTGAACGCCTGACTATATTCGTCAAAGCGCGAGGTGATTGCCGTTGCAGAATAGCAATAAAACGGCGTTCCGACCTTTTGCGCTATGGCAGGCAGGCTGACACCTTCGGCATGAAGGATACCGTTACGATAGTGGAAAGCGTTCACTTCAGAGCCTCTATTTAATCAGGCGGTCGAGAATAAAAGGCTTATCTTCCTTGGGCTTCTCTACCATTTTCCCTTCGGAATTTTCGATCATGCTGGACGGCGGCGGTTCAAGCGGCCCTTTACGTCCACAACCGGCCAAAGCCGCGCCACAGATCGTGACAATCATCAAACCGGTAAGAGTTTTTTTCATGATCCCGTATCTTTCCAATTTATTGCCGACAGTTCCTGTCGCGGTCTCTATGTGTGTAACGCCCAGTTTCAAGCTTTGGCAAGGCGTTTTTTCCAATAGCGTATCTGGCGGCGCACTTCCTGCGGGGCGGTGCCGCCAAAGCTCTTGCGGCTTTTGACCGATTTTTCAACCGTCAGCACATCAAAAATCTCGTCGGTAATGTCAGGGTGGATGGATTTAAGGTCATCCAATGTCAACCGGCCAAGATCGCATTTTTTCTGCTCCGCCAAGGCCACGGCGCGGCCTGTAACATGGTGGGCTTCACGGAAGGGCAGCCCCAATTCGCGCACCAGCCAATCGGCAAGGTCGGTTGCAGTAGAGTAGCCTGAACCGGCGGCTTTTTTCATGGCGGCCGCATTCACTTCAAGGTCGCTTATCATGCCGGTCATGGCCGCAAGCGACAGTTCAAGCGATTCGGCTGCATCAAATACCTGTTCCTTGTCTTCCTGCATGTCCTTGGAATAGGCCAGCGGCAGACCTTTCATCACCGTCAGAAGCGCCACCAGCGCCCCGTTGATCCGCCCCACTTTGGCACGGACCAGCTCGGCTGCATCAGGATTTTTCTTCTGCGGCATAATTGACGAGCCGGTCGAAAACGAATCCGACAAACGGATGAAATTGAATTGCGACGTGGACCAGATCACAATTTCTTCTGCCATACGCGAAAGATGGGTGGCGCAAATGGCTGCCGCACTTAAAAACTCAAGCGCAAAATCGCGGTCAGACACGCTGTCAATCGAATTGCGTGTCGGCTCGCGGAAACCAAGTGCCTTGGCTGTCATGAAGCGATCGGTCGGGAAACCGGTACCGGCAAGTGCCGCAGCACCAAGTGGCGATTCATTCATCCGTTCACCCGCATCGCGCATGCGCGACAGGTCGCGGCCAAACATTTCGACATAAGCCATCATATGATGGCCGAATGTCACCGGCTGTGCAGTTTGCAGATGGGTGAAGCCGGGCATCAGCGTCGATGCTTCACTTTCCGCACGAATAAGCAATTGCTCAATCAGGCGTTTCAAGGCTTGCGCGGTTCGGGCTGTTTCTTCGCGCACCCAAAGGCGAAAATCGACAGCCACCTGATCGTTGCGCGAGCGCGCCGTATGCAAGCGGCCGGCAGCCGGGCCGATCAATTCAGCAAGGCGTGCCTCGACATTCATATGGATATCTTCAAGCTTGCGCGAAAAGGTGAATTTGCCGCTTTCGATCTCGGCAAGAATGGTTTTCAAACCTTTTGCAATCGCATCATGGTCGGCGGCAGTGATGATATTTTGTTGTGCCAACATCGCGGCATGGGCAAGCGAACCCTCTATATCCTGCCGATAGAGTTTTTGATCAAAGCCGATGGATGCGTTGATCTCTTCCATAATGGCGGCCGGGCCTGAGGCAAAACGTCCGCCCCACATTTGGTTGCTTGATTTGTCGTTATTCATATATGTTAGCCCCAATCGAAAGGACGGAAAAATGGTTGCAAATTTTTTACAGCGCGCAAAAACAACCGGCAAATACCGGCAGATCTTCGCCGCTGCCTGCATAAGCGCTCTCAGCATATACGCGATAATGATAGGTCATGACAACCAGCATCGCTATTTTCCTTCATTGATTTCATCGGCCAATGCGCAAGAGGCAAAGCACTGCGCACTCGATAGCCAGAAGATCCAAACAGTGAAACAATCGGCTGATGGTTTTTTCAAAAATCTGCGTTTTGCCGACGAAGCCTATGACGCAAAAAAACTTAGCTTCAAGGATGCCGATGGCAAAGACCGCACACTTGGCGAGTTTGCCGGCAAAACACTGCTCGTCAATCTCTGGGCCATCTGGTGTATCCCATGCCGCACCGAAATGCCCGAACTTGCCAATCTGAAGCGCGACATGGCCGGTGAAAACTTCGATGTTCTGGCAATCAATATCGACAAGGCCGCTTCACGCGAAAAGGTGCAGGCATTTCTGAACGATGTGAAAGCCGATAATCTGGTTTTCCATCGCGACCAGACAATGGATATATTCAACCAGTTACGCAGGGACGGCTTAGCGCTTGGCCTGCCTGTTACCATGTTGATCGATAAGAATGGCTGCCTGATCGCGTCCTTTAACGGCTCTGCTCCATGGGGCGATGCGGATTCGCAAACATTGATGAAAGCCGCCGTCAAAGCCGATGCCCAGCAATAGAAAGGTTGCAACAGGCTTTGACCGCCCGCTCTGACCTTGCTCCTGCTATTATGGGGCTTGGGTCGGTTGGCTTGAGGTTGTATAGCCGCGCCGCTTTAGCCGCTGGACGGCCAGATCAAGTGCAGACAGAAATGCCGAACGGTCACGGGCGGAAAAAGGCCGTGGGCCGCCGGTGATCATACCGCCTTCGCGCAGATTTTCCATCAGATTGCGGGTGGCAAGCGCCTGCCCGATGGAGGCAACATCAAACAACCGCCCCGTCGGCGCAATCGCAACACCGCCGGCTTGCACGACACGGTCGGCCAAAGGCACATCATTGGTAATAACAATGCTTGCTTCATTTGCTCTTTCGGCAATCCAGTCATCGGCAATGTTCAACCCCTGCCCGACCTGTACCCGTTCAATGAAATCCTCACGCGGCACCTGAATGAAACTGTTGGCCACCACGTAAGTTTTCATATTGTAGCGTTCTGCCACCCGATAGGCTTCAGCCTTGACCGGACAAGCATCGGCATCAATGTAAAGGGTTATCGTCGGTTTCGGCATCGTCATTTTCGTTTTGTTGTTCCTGTTCAAGTGAGCGGACAAGCTGGCCGGGCTGCTGCTGGCGGTTGCGGTAAAACATGATCGCCGCGTTGATTTCCGCACCTAGGATAAAAATGGCGCTCAACATATAAAGGAAGATGATCGCCACCATGATAGAAGCCAGACCCGCATAGGTCGAAACATAGTTGGCAAAGGTTGCCAGATATTGGGCAAAAAGCATGGATGCGACAAACCACACCACCATGGTGACTGCAATACCCGGCAGTATATCTACCAGTTTGCGCCGACCGGCAGGAAGCCATTTATGGGCAACCAGAAGACTTATAAATAAGACCACAACGGCAATGGCATAGCGCCAGATACGGATAGTGCCGACATATTGCGCGATA
The DNA here is from genome assembly GCF_054871565.1 of Bartonella sp. LJL80. Classification (NCBI taxonomy): domain Bacteria; kingdom Pseudomonadati; phylum Pseudomonadota; class Alphaproteobacteria; order Hyphomicrobiales; family Bartonellaceae; genus Bartonella; species Bartonella sp. LJL80. The sequence continues at coordinate 547,137 of NZ_JBTXLM010000001.1, read as the reverse complement.
ATGGGATAGTCATGCTGCACAATATTGATAACCAATGGTGCCAGAACCAGCAAAAGGCTGATAACCATCAGCCCGATCGTGCCGACCATGACGAAAAACAGGCTTTGGAAACGGCAGAAGAAAATGCTGCGCCGGTCTACCACGCGGTAAGCGCGGTTCAAGGCTGTCCTTAACGCCTCGACACCATTGGACGCAAAATAGGCCGTGCCGATAACTGAGATGGTCAACAGTCCGCCGCGCTGGATGGTCATCACATTGATGACTTCCTGTACAATCGGCGCTGCAATGGCATCAGGCAGCATTTTCAGCAGGGCATTGACACTTTGCTGGGTATAGGCGCGGGCGCCAAGAAAACTTGCCAAAGATGTAGCGAAAATCAAAAACGGAAAGAGTGCCAACAGACCAGACAAAGCGACATGACTGGCAAATGCGCTGCCACTGTCGCGGAAATAATGGCTGACGGCATTATAAAAGATGCGCCAGCAATAGCGGAATGGTCTAACTCTCAAATGTCACGTCTCTCGCGATGGCCCTTATATTCCATAATGGTGTAACTTTAAAACTATCTTACATTGGTATAGAAATATATTGGCAGTGATATAGAAATAAATCACGCACAAAGCAATTTATTGGAATTTCAGTGGAAAAATGGTCAAGCTAAACAAGATTTACACAAGAACCGGCGACGATGGTACCACGGGTCTGGTCAACGGCCCGCGCCGCCTAAAGGCCGATTTGCGGGTGGAAGCCTATGGCGCGGTGGACGAAGCCAATGCCGCGATCGGTGTTGCGCGGCTTCGTACAAGCGGCACATTGGATGCTATGCTGGAAAATATCCAAAATGACCTGTTTGATCTGGGCGCAGATCTGGCCACACCGCAAGACAGTGCAGATTATGAAAGTCTGCGTATTGTGGCGGATCAGGTTTTGCGGCTTGAAAACGACATTGATGCGCTCAACAACGCGCTTGCACCGCTGACATCATTTGTGCTTCCGGGTGGCTCCGACGCTTCTGCAGCGCTCCATCTTGCCCGCACCATTGCACGGCGCGCTGAACGCGTTATGGTGGCATTGCATCAACATGAGGATGTCGGCCAAAGCGCGCTCAGCTATATAAACCGTCTTTCCGATTTTCTGTTTGTTGCGGCCCGCCACGCCAATGATGATGGCAAGCAGGACGTTTTATGGATACCGGGAAAAAACCGCTGAGACTTTAAGCCTATCAGGGAGTTTGTCATGATCAAAACAATCGGAATTGTCGGTGCAGGCCAAATGGGTGGCGGGATTGCACATGTGGCGGCACTGGCCGGCTATCACGTAACGCTTTATGACATTTCGCCCGACAGGCTGGTAAAAGCCATGGCCACGATTGACGGCAATATGGCGCGCCAGGTGGCCGGCGGCAAACTACAGGATAGTGAGCGGCGTGAAGGGATGGTGCGTATCACCACAACGCCATCGCTTAACCAATTCAATGAAACCGATTTGGTTATCGAGGCCGCCACCGAGGACGAAAATATCAAGCGGGATATTTTCATCGAGCTTTCGCGCAACCTTAAACCATCGGCTTTGCTTGCCACCAACACATCAACCATTTCCATCACACGGTTGGCTGCGACAACCAACCGGCCCGATAAATTTATCGGCACCCATTTCATGAATCCCGTACCACAAATGAAGCTTGTGGAAGTGGTTCGCGGCATTGCAACCAGCGACGATACTTTTGCCACGATCCGCAATTTTGTGACTTCGCTTGATAAGACCTGCACCGTTACCGAAGATTTTCCCGCCTTCATCGTCAATCGCGTGCTGTTGCCGATGATCAACGAGGCAATCTACACCCTTTATGAAGGTGTGGGCAGCGTCGATGCGATTGATACGGCGATGAAGCTTGGCGCCAACCACCCGATGGGGCCGTTGCAATTGGCCGACTTTATCGGGCTTGATACATGCCTGTCGATCATGCAAGTCTTGCATGATGGCTTGTCGGATTCAAAATATCGGCCCTGTCCGCTTCTGGTCAAATATGTTGAAGCCGGTTGGCTTGGCCGCAAAACCGGCCGCGGCTTCTACGACTATACCGGCACAGAACCCGTCCCGACCCGCTGATCGAGGAAAAAACGTCGCGCATCCCATGCAGGCCATATGCAATGGATCCACGCGCTATAATGCTATACGCATTCTGGAAGCGGCAAAAACCAAGCGGTTTTGTGGACAGGCTTTTCTATCGGACGTTCTCACGAAAAACCGGTACCCACTTTCGGCAACATGGCTTTTTCCAAGCATGTTGTTATCCAAAAACCGGTGCCCACTTTTTGGCAACATGCTTTAGACCGTCACCGGTAAACGATTATCGCGAACGAAATCCGGCGTTAATTCACCAACAGCATTCAACCCCAATAACGCCAAATCACGATTGACCTCTTCACCCAGAAGTTTGATCGCGTGGCGTACCGCCGTTTCGCCACCAACCGCCGCCGCATATAAAAAAGGTCTTCCGATAAACGCAAAATCTGCTCCAAGCGCCAGCGCTTTCAAGATGTCACTGCCACGGCGGATACCGCTATCAATCAACAAAGGATAGTTGCCCACAGCACGCCGTATGGCAGGCAAAACCGCCATCGGGCTGGCCGCACCATCAAGCTGGCGACCGCCGTGATTGGAAATCCACACCGCATCCACCCCATGCGCTTTGGCACGCAATGCATCCACCGCCGTAAGAATACCTTTGACAACAAATTTGCCTTTCCAGCGTTTTCGGATCAATTCCACATGGCTCCAATCCAACTGGTCACGCGGCCCGATATCACGCTCGAAATTGCGTGAAATAATCGCAGGGCCGCGGAAATGATCCATATTTTCAAAATGCGGCATTCCCCGCAACATGGTGCGCATAAATGTGCAGATCGACCATTTCGGATGGATCATACCGTCATAAAATAGCCTGAGAGACGGTTTCAACGGTGAAGAAAAACCGGTTCTGACATTATTCTCGCGATTGGCAGGCACATTGACATCCACAGTCAGGACGATGTTTTCAAATCCTGCGGCTTCAACACGATCGAGCATTTTTTCAATCCGGCCATTATCGCCGGGCAGATAAAGCTGGAACCATTTTCCGCCCTCTTGCGATGCCATTCGTTCCAATGGCGTTAACGATGTCGCGCTCATCACCATCGGGATATTTTCAGCCGCAGCAGCGCGTGCCAGCACCGCATCGCCATCGAACGTCGCGAGTGCTGAAAGTCCCATAGGTGCAATGCCAAAGGGATAAGCATGCTGCGTGCCCAGCAGCGACGCCGTTGTTTTACGGCGTGAGACATCACTCAACACGCGTGGTTCAAACGAATATTGGCGGAAAATGGCCCGGTTTTCATCCCGCGACTGGTTGGTTTCAGCCGCACCGCTATAATAGCCATAGATCTGGCGCGGCAATATATTCTTCGCCTTCACTTCAAAATCATCAAGCGCAAGCATCATGCGTAAACGGCGTGGCGTTGCAGTCTGTTTGCGTTTTTTCTGCGTGGCAGCCTGCGCCGCCGGTGCGATTTTATCAGACATTTTCTCTTCCAGTGGCTTTGCAAACGTCTTTGTCAGATGCGATGTTAAAGCATATCCATTTTGTGTTGGGTCATAGATCGGCTCTAACTCTTTGTTTTACCGACATTCTTATCGAAAAGCCGTTACACTTTTCGGGAATTGCTCTAGTCATCTTTCAAAAGCCGTAAAGGCGATGGGCGTTATCAACAAACACACGGTTGCGGCTTGCTTCATCGGGAACCCAATCCGCCATGAGATCAAGTAGATCGCCGACATTCATCATCTTGCCCCAATGCGAAACATGCGGCCAATCCGAGCCATAGACACAGCGTTCGGGTGCAGCAGCGTGAATGCGCCGGACGAATTCGACCGTATCGGCATAAGGCGGCCCTTCTACACTGTTGCGATAGGCTCCTGAAAGCTTGACCCATGCCCCATCGCGCAGCAAACCAAGCATGGTTTGAAAACCGTCATCATCAAGCCCGCGAGAAACAGGAAAATGTCCCCAATGGTCGATGACATAATCAACAGGCAATTTTCTAAGACGGTCTTTCAGCGGTACCAAATCACGCGCATCAATGAGAAACTGCAGGTGCCAGCCCATTTCCTTGGCAAGCGCTCCATAACGTTCCACTGCATCAAAACCGATACCACCCCCATAAAGCACGTTAAGCCGCAGCCCCACCACGCCTGCTTCTTTCAAAGCCAATAAATCGCGTTCTGGCAGATCAAGCGGAATCACTGCAATGCCCCTCAAACGTTGCCGGTGTCGTTGCAATGTTTCCACCAAAAGCCGGTTGTCGGTGCCATGCACCGAAACCTGCACCAGAACACCGTAATCCATACCCGTCTGATCCAACATCTGAAGGTAGCTTTCAGCTGTCGCTTCAGGCGGCGTATAGCTGCGATGACTGACAAATGGATAGGCTGGCGGCAAACCGATCACATGCGCATGGGTATCAACTGCCCCGTGGGGCAGTTTGAAGCGTTTCGGGCCATGCGGTTTTGGATCAGGCCCCGGGCAATCGCGTATGACATCCATGGCTATTCCTCCAATATCCGTCCACGTGTTTCAGGCAGCATGAACGCTGCAACGAAAAACAGGCAGTAGGCACCGGTTGCAAAAACAGCAACCGCATTTCCCAAGCCGACGCTGGCCGAAAGATAACCGACAAGGGTTGGGAAAAGCGCACCCATGCCGCGGCCGAAATTGTAGCAGAACCCTTGGCCCGAACCACGCAGACGAGTAGGAAACAATTCGGTTAGAAACGCCCCCATGCCGGAAAAATAACCGGATGAGAAAAAGCCCAAAGGAAAGCCCAAAAACCATAAAAGCGTGTTGGAGAAAGGCACAAGTGTGTAGACCAGCACGATAATGATGGCACCCAGTGAAAACACGAGAAACAACATGCGGCGGCCAAAGCGGTCTGCCATCCATGCTCCCACCAGATAGCCGATGAATGAACCGACAATAAGGGTAAACAGATAACCGGTTGAAGAAATGACTGATAGACCGCGCTCTGTCGTGAGATAACGCGGCACCCATGTTGTAATGGCGTAATATCCGCCCTGACAACCGGCCGAAGCCAGCGAAGCAAAAATAGTGGTCCGTAGAATGTCTTTTTTAAAGATTTCCCAGATTTTTGGTCGATCGCCACTACTCTTGGCTTTCAAACGGCTTTTCTCGGCAATTTCAGGTTCTTTCACATGACGGCGAATATAAAAAATCAACAGGGCCGGAAAGGCGCCGACAACAAACATGTAACGCCAAGCGACTTCAGGCTCAAAAAGCGTGAACAAGATGGCTTGTGAAAGCACCGCACCACCCCAGCCAACAGCATAACCGGCCTGAACACAGCCAACCGCCCGACCGCGATATTGAGCGCGAATGGTTTCCCCCAACAGAACTGCGCCGGCTGCCCACTCGCCACCAAAACCCAATCCCAATAAAGCGCGAAAGATCATCAATTGTTCAAAATTTTGCGCAAATGCACAAAGTAACGAGAAAAATGAAAACCAGACAATGGTAATTTGCAGCGTCACAACCCGACCGATACGGTCGGCGATAAAGCCGGCAAGCCAACCGCCTACCGCAGACGCCAGAAGCGTGATAGTGACGGCCATACCCGCCATACCGGCCTCAATCTGCCACATGGCAATAATCGTGCCGATCACCAGCGGATAGATCATCACATCCAGCCCATCCAATGCCCAACCCGCAGCACAAGCCCAGAATGTGCGTCTTTCACTCGTGTTCATGTCACGGTAAAAAGCCGAAAGGCTCGTATCCTCGACATCAATAGTCTTTATGGTTTTGTTTTGCATTTTGCCTCCTTATTCCTGTCGGAATAACCTTGTCCCAAATAAAAACTGTCTGGCAAAGCGTGGAGATGACGGGTCGAACCGTTTGTTTCAGCATCCAGCCCGTGCGAAAAATGACGCGAAGCGGAAAAATCCGCCCCATGCGCGTTTCAAGCAAACGGTTGATCCTCACTCCCGATCAATTCCGACAACACCCAATGCAACCCATCATTCTGGTCAGCCGTTGGATATTGTCAGCCTCATCAAAACACCTTCCTTCGACCATGCTATAGAGCAATGAAATTGAAGAAAAGATATTTGCCGCTCCCGACAATTAATAATGTCAGATGGTTATCATACAAATTTTTTTACGACAATTGTTTTTTGCGTCAACAAAATTCATGTCTGAAGCATTTTATCAGCTCTAGACGAAAGGCATTCATCCTCTGTTCTATCGCGTCTATTTCGGCGATTGCAGAAGGATTAAGGAAACAAGCGCTCGGACTGTTTTACCGGCGGGTACGGTGCCAGCTCTTTGGTACACGCTATAAGCTTCACGCAATCGTGTAGACAATGCGGAATGAAGCTCATGACAAAGGAGGCGTCCTAACAAAGGCGAAAACCGTCACCTACCAGCAATATCGCCCATAAGGCCCCGTTGCTTCTAGCCAATATGGTTTTTATTGCCGACACCTTATAGGTTAAAATCACGTCCGGTTTTTAGACAGTGTCTTTCAAACCCTGATCTTTTCGGGAATGATGCGGTCGGGCGGGCGGTGATGGTCGAAGAATGCGCGGATATTGATAATGACTTTTTCGCCCATATCCACACGGCTTTCGATCGTTGCAGACCCCATATGCGGCAAAAGCACGACCTTTCCCTTACGTGCGAGATCAAGCAGCGCCGGACTGACCGCCGGTTCCTGCTCAAAAACATCAAGACCAGCGCCCGCCAGTTTGCCGTCATCGATTTGGCGCGCAAGGGCAGTTTCATCGATGATTTCGCCCCGCGCCGTATTGACGATATAGGCGGTCGGCTGCATCAGAGAAAGGCGGGACGCGGATAAGAGATGATAGGTTGCCGGCGTTGACGGACAATTGACCGATACAATATCCATTTCGGCCAACATGTCGTCAAGCTTGTCCCAATATACCGCACCAAGCTGCTCTTCAATCTTCGGGCTGACGCGGTTACGGTTATGATAATGGATAGACAGGCCAAAGGCTTTAGCCCGCCGCGCCACGGCGATGCCAATGCGCCCCATGCCGACAATACCCAGCTTTTTGCCCCAAATACGCCGTCCCAACATCCAGTTCGGCGACCAGCCCGGCCATTGGCCGGTATCGTTCAGCACATTTGCGCCTTCCACCAAACGGCGAGGCACGGCCAAAATAAGCGCCAATGTCATATCCGCCGTATCTTCGGTTAGCACATTGGGCGTATTTGTTACCAAGATGCCACGACTGGTGGCTGCTTTCACGTCGATATTATCGGTGCCGTTGCCGAAATTGGCGATGAGTTTCAAATTCGGCCCGGCATAGTCCAAAAGTTCTGCATCGATACGGTCGGAAATTGTCGGAACCAGCACATCGGCGCGCTGAACAGCGGCTATCAGGGCCTGTTTGGACATAGGGCGGTCATCATCGGCCAACACCGTATTAAACAGCTCGCTCATACGGTTTTCCACAGGCTGTGGGAGCTTACGTGTCAGAATAACCAGTGGTTTTTTCTTGCCCTGCATGCCTATCCTCGGATTTTTTCAACGTTTTTCCCGCCCGTTGAGACCTCTTTAACCAGCGATGTGCCATAGCTTGGTTGGACTGTCGAGTCTGTCCTGCTTATAGCAGAAGAAAAGCGTACAAAAAACACAAAGAAGAGAGGTCTACAGTGGACAGTTCTGGCTGGTGCCGATTTTCAACCCTTTTAAGCAGCCTGGCACTTTGCTTTTTCCTTGTTGCAGCCAATGGCGTCATGCCGGCTCATGCGCAGGAAGCAACGGAAAACTTAGGCCCAAGCGGTCTGCCGCTACCGCGTTTTGTGTCGATCAAACCGGCTCGTGTTAATGTGCGTGTCGGGCCGGGGCGGAACTATTCGGTGGTTTATGCCTATCAAAAACAGGGTCTGCCGGTGGAAATCACGCAGGAATACGACCAATGGCGTAAAATTCGCGATTCCGATGGTGACGAAGGTTGGGTCTACCAATCACTGCTTTCAGGACGCCGCACCGCTATGATTGCACCGTGGCAAAAGGACAAAACGAAATTAACCGCCTTGCGCCGCCAGCCCGGCGACAATGCCGCGCTGGCCGCAGAAATAGAACCCGGTGTTATTGGCAGCATCCGCCAATGCGATGGCAATTGGTGCGAGCTTGATATTGGCAGGGCACGCGGCTGGGTCAACCAGAACCAGCTATGGGGCGCTTATCCGGGTGAGAAAATTGCCGATTAAAGCATTTCCGACAAAAGTTGATAGACTTTTTTATCAGGAAAATGCACTAAAATAGAGCGTTAAAGTGACGCCCTGACGATATCGAAAACGGATTCACTCTAACATCATTGAACGATCGGCTTGAAAGCCAAATCGTGTCGCAGTTCAACGCGACGCGATTTTTTTTACCACTGCACATCTTATCCAATAGGAGCCGGATAAGAAAATAGTCCAGTGAACTGTTTTCCCGGCGGATGCGCTACGCACTTTTTGGGATGCTGCTTTTCTTCCCGCGCATCTTGTCCAAAAAACCGCTACGCACTTTTTGGGATGCTGCTTTTCTTCCCGCGCATCTTATCCAAAAACCGCTACGCACTTTTTGGGATGCTGCGGTATACTCAAACAACCGTGACCGTCAGGTCATCCAAACCATCAATATGGCCGACAAGCCGATCGCCCTTTTGTACAGCACCGACACCCGAAGGCGTGCCCGTCATAATAACATCACCGGCTTGCAACTCGAAAAGCTGTGAGAGATAAGCAATCATCTCCGGTATTTTCCAAATCATCTGGTTGAGATTACCCGATTGACGCGTCTCGCCATTCACACTGAGAGAAATGACACCTTCCCCCATCGGCTTGACTTTGCCCGCTTCAATAAGTGGAGAACACGGTGCCGAATGTTCAAACGCCTTGGCAATTTCCCAAGGGCGGCCTGCCTTTTTCATTTCGGCCTGAAGGTCGCGCCGTGTCATATCCAGCCCGATGCCATAGCCAAAAACACAATCCGCAGCCTGTTCAACCGATAGATCTTTTCCGCCTTTTTTCAACGCTACCACCAACTCGACTTCATGGTGAACATCGTGGCTTTGCGGTGGATATGGAAAACGGCCATCCACGACAAGGTTATCCGGATTTTTCTGGAAAAAGAACGGCGCTTCTTTGGCAGGATCATGCCCCATTTCAATGGCATGATCGGCATAATTGCGGCCCACGCAATAAATACGATGCACCGGAAAAAGTTTATCGGTGCCTTTGATCGGCAGGCTTGGTTGTGTTGAAGGGGTAAAAACATAAGCGCTCATGGCTGAATCCCATCATAGAACAAAATAATCTGTCAGCCGCAACTATAAAACATCCCGCAGCAATGGAAACCTTGAAGCAAGATGCCCGCTTCACTTTTGAGTGTAACACCCGACCTCCAAGCATCACGCAAACGCTATTTTGCCTGTGTGGCTAGTAGACGGATGGCAAAGGCGGTGAATATGCCCGCCATCAACCAATCCAGGATGCGCACATAAAGCGGGTTCTGCTTAAGAAGATTGGCAAAACGATCGGCGGCCAAAACCATTGTCACGGTAAATGGCAGCGAAATGGGAATAAATGCCAAACCAAGAAACAGGATTTTTTCCGGTGCGGAAGGATCGGCCGCCTGCACAAATTGCGGCAGAAACGTCATGTTGAACAAAATGACTTTGGGGTTGAGAAGGTTGATGCCAAGGCCGGTCAGATAGTTGCGCTTGAAGCTTTGACGCGCCTGTTTCTGATTGTCGAGCGCAAAGCGCGATCCTTTCCGTATGGCCTGGAAGGCCAACCATAAAAGGTAAATTGCACCTATGATTTTCAGCAGAAAGAATGCCGTTGGCGAAGCGACAATCAGCGCAGAAAGCCCTATCGCAACAGCAACCACCTGAATCATAATGCCTGTCGAACAACCCAGAATACAAGCGAATCCCGCCATTCTTCCTTGCGCAATACTGCGGCCGACAAACAGCGCCATATCTGGTCCCGGAATGAGTGTGAGGATGATTGCAGCACCGGCAAATTGCACGAAAACATGCCAATCAGGCAGAAATGACATCACCGTCTCCCATAATAAACCACTCTGTTTTATTGGGTCTTGCGACAGTTTGCATCCATTTTTTGATCGTCTAAGGATAGGAAAGTTGTTTGACCGCTTGCATGGTTGCGATCTCCTGATAAAACAGGAAAAACAAAACCAGTTGGCCCAAAGATATCGGACAGAAAAAATGGAAAAGTGGAAAGACGTTAAAAAAGTAGTGTTGGCCTATTCAGGCGGCCTTGATACTTCAATCATCTTGAAATGGCTGCAAACCGAGTTGGGCGCGGAAGTGGTGACCTTCACCGCCGATCTCGGCCAGGGGGAAGAGCTTGAGCCAGCACGCCGCAAAGCGGAAATGATGGGCATCAAACAGATTTATATTGAAGATCTGCGCGAAGAATTTGTGCGCGATTTCGTTTTCCCGATGTTCCGCGCCAATGCTGTTTATGAAGGTGTCTATCTTCTTGGCACATCCATTGCGCGTCCGCTTATTTCCAAGCGCTTGATTGAAATTGCCAAAGAAACCGGTGCCGATGCCATCGCCCATGGCGCAACCGGCAAGGGCAACGATCAGGTGCGCTTCGAGCTTTCGGCCTATGCCCTCAATCCCGACATTAAAATCATTGCGCCATGGCGCGACTGGAAGTTTAAAAGCCGTACCGATCTGATTGATTTTGCACAGGCGCATCAGATTCCTGTGTCGAAAGATAAGCAGGGCGAAGCACCGTTTTCTGTCGATGCCAATCTGCTGCATTCATCATCAGAAGGCAAAGTGCTGGAAGACCCATCTGTTCCCGCACCGGAATATGTGCATATGCGCACGGTTTCACCGGAAGCCGCACCCGATAAAGCTACCATTATCACCATCGGCTTTAAAAAGGGCGACCCTGTTTCCATTAACGGCGAACATATGTCACCGGCAACCTTGCTTGCCAAATTGAACGATCTTGGCCGTGATAACGGCATTGGCCGTCTGGACTTGGTGGAAAACCGTTTCGTCGGCATGAAATCGCGCGGCATTTATGAAACACCGGGTGGCACCATTCTTCTGACAGCCCACCGCGCCATGGAATCGATCACACTGGATCGTGGCGCTGCGCATTTGAAAGATGAATTGATGCCGCGTTATGCCGAGCTGATCTATTACGGCTTCTGGTTCTCGCCTGAACGTAAAATGTTGCAGGCGGCAATCGACCTATCGCAAGAAAATGTTGAGGGTGAAGTCACATTGAAGCTCTATAAGGGCAATGTCATTGTGGAAGGCCGCAAGAGCGACAAGTCGCTTTATTCCGACGCGCTGGTAACCTTTGAAGACGATCAGGGCGCTTATGACCAAAAGGACGCCGCAGGCTTTATCAAGCTTAACGCATTGCGCCTGCGCACGCTTGCCGCCCGCGACCGCAAATAAGCAAAAATTTCACTGAAATGCGAACCACCCCGTTGAAAACCAGCGGGGTGGTTTTTTGTTGGATTAGGCGTTGCTGTCGTCTTTTTTGAGGATGTTGATAAGGTTGAGATATTCTCTATTCGTATTGATAAGTGTAAGTTTGTAATCTCGTGACATACCGAATGCATTTAATAATTGGGCCACACGTCCACACAATTCCTCTGATAATAAATTATTGGGTTTTCCATTTTCACGTATAAATTCCCAAATCATAATTCTTAGAGCAACTGTATGGTTAAAGTGAGTATTATATTCATCATGTATACGGTCAGTTATTTCTAAAGGACTTGAGCCATAATAATTTAATAGTTCTTTTTCATCAATTGTTGATGTGACAAGTTTTTTATATGTTTCGGGTGATATAATTGAAGCGACAACCAATGCAGCTATGACAATTTTCCAACCAACCGGCATGTTTTTGGCTTTTTCTTCAGTTAGAGGCACCAATGAGGTATAGGATAAAATCTTTCCGGCATCGCGCAGCGAAATAGTTTTATTCCTAGATACGCATTGTAATTCCGTTTGAATATCTTCACCGATGATATTCCAAATCTTCATTTCTATTGCTTTAGTTTGAAAGAATTTTAGCAATACGCTGTTTTCGGGTTTATCGGCTAGGCTTTTTCCGATCGTTTCCGGTAATTCAAAAATCAGATTGATGAAGCGTTTAAGATAACCGTTGGCATCAATATCAGCGCCATAACGGGCTTTGACACTGTGTTCCAGCGATTCAAGATTGACCCCCAATACGAATTGCACTCTCGGCACATTGAAGAAATGTTTGATGATTTCAAGTATGGCAAGGGCGTAATCTGGGCGGCAACGGTCTAGCTCATCAATGACGATGATGAGCGGATAGGTTGGTGGCTCTTTATCTGAATCCGCTGACTTTTCAGCCTTTAATATTTCATAGGGTGTCGGTTCTGGAGAAGTGATTTCTGTAAACTTTCTAAGTGTATTGTGAAAGTTTTTAATAATTTTATGTTTATCAAGGTCGCGTTCGAAACAGTTTGCCCAGAGTTTTTCTACATTTTCTTGATATTGTTCATAAGCTTTCTTCAGGCCTTTTTGTGTCACATCTGATGCGCCGTTCGTGAAAAGTGAAGCAGCACCAGACATGAAAGCCCAAGCACCAATTGCAGTACTTTGTGCCAATTGGCGTGTGGCAGCGTTCAATTCATCAATAACGTGCTTATATTTTACGGCATCAATTTGCATCAACCGTTCAGTGATGGTCGAGATAAGGTCAGCCAAAGGATCATCGAAATAATCGTGGGCGAAGGCATCGAAATAAACCGTTGTGGCTTGACCGTCATTTTCAAGCGTGTGGGCGCCGACCCATTTTTTAAGAAAATAACTTTTGCCCGTACCCCATTTGCCATCCACTGCAACGACAAGCGGGTCTTGGACCCTTTCCAAAAAAGCCGACAAGGATTTTCCAAAAGCGGCACGCTCAAGTATATCTTTGTCGTCTGGATCTGTCTCAAACCCAACTTCATAAAGTTTAATTTCTTTTTCCGGCAATGAATAATACATAAAAGCCCCACTTGAATTGCTGTGATGCATTTTATGCTCAAAGTGGGCGGTGGTCCAATTCAATTCAAGCACAATTGGTTGGCCATTGGCTAAAAATAACGCCTTAGAGCGGCTCCCGATTGATATGAATCATCAATCGGATAGGATACCGCGACAAATCAACAGCTTGAGACGCGCCAGCCTGTGCAATCAGGCCGAAAAGCGCTCAAGCGTAGTCAGCGCTGACATTGTCAAAGAAGTGCATCATCATCACGGTGCTGGCCCAGAGCATCAAACATCGCAAATTTATACGATATTGTTTTAAGGTCTGACTTCCTTTAAAAAACATACTGGAAAGACAGCAGGGATTTTGATGGATTTGGATATTCCGCAATGGCATGAAAAATTGCAGCACTTGCCGCAGAATAAGCGGGATGAGCTTGCATTTGTCTTGCAGGTCGTGCTGGAAGAATTTGCCAAGAAAACCAGCGATAAATATTCCAAAAAGGTCAATCATGGCCGCATTGTCAAAATTGTTCTGTTTGGCTCCTATGCGCGCGGTGATTGGGTGGAAGACCCAGAAGGCGGTTATTTTTCAGACTATGACCTTCTGGTGCTGGTCAATGAAGGCAGATTTGAAGATTTCGTGTTTTTTGAAAAAGCCGAAGAGCGCCTCACCGCAGAGTGGATTGCCCAAGAGCGCTTGAAAACACCAACGCAACTGATCGTTCATAGCCAGAATTTCGTCGATGAACAACTTGCCGTGGGGCGTCCGTTTTTCATGGACATTCTCCAAGACGGTATCGTGCTTTATGAAAGCGAAGCACAACCTTTTGTAAAACCGGGAAGAATGCCCGAAGATGCAAAATTTGCTGAAGCGCAAAAAAATTTCAATGACTATTACCCACTATCGCTTACAGGCTTAGAAGGTGCGCGATCATTTCTAGCGAAGTCATCAGGTGATGTTGATAGCTATATGAAATACGCAGCTTTTATTGCTCACCAAGCAACTGAGCAAATTTACGTCTGCCTTCTGCTGACGCGGACATTATACAGCCCGAAAATCCATAATTTGGAAAAACTGCGTTCATTGGCAGAAACGGTGGCACCGGAGTTGATAGCAGCGTGGCCGCGTGAAGGACGTTCGACCCGCCGCAAATTTCAGAAATTGCGCCGTGCATATGTGGAAGCGCGCTATTCGGCACAATATACGATCAAGGTCGAAGAGTTGGAATGGCTGTTCGAGCGCATCGAAGTGCTGCAAAAACTGGTGAAAGCCGCCTGCGAAGAAACATTGGAAACCAAAGAATTTACGGTTTACCAGAAAAGTAAGGGCAAAGGCCGTAAAAAGCGGAAAAAACAATTGCCCCATAATACAGCCGAAAGTTAAGCTTTTCAGGATCGCCACATAGAGTGAAACCGTTTTTGATTGAGGCATGGATTCAGTCTAACTCGCTGTTTTATCGCATTATTCCGACACAAAAGTCTATCAACTTTAGTTGGAAATGCTCTATGCATTCAAACGCAATGGCATAAAACCAAATCTGCAAAAACAAGGCGAAAGGCCCAGCGTTTCCCTTTGGCGTTTCGACCAATATGTCGCATTGTTTCTGTTCATTTAAAGCGTAACATGAAGCTTTCACCATCAATGTTGAAAGGCTCGTCTTATGCAACGCAATGTAGGCCCCACTGATCGCACGATCCGTATCATCCTCGGGCTGGTTCTGCTTTCCCTGATCTTCTTTATCGACGGGAATGCCCGCTGGCTTGGCCTTATCGGGTTGATACCACTGTTTACAGCTGCCATTGGCTATTGCCCCGGCTACAAGCTTTTCGGCCTTTCAAGCTGTCCGTTGAAGAAAAAATCGTAAAACTCTAGAGCGCTTTTCGACCTGATGCTATCCGGCCGGCGCGTCTCAAGCTTTTGATTTGTCGCGGTATCTTATCCGATTGATGGTTCACATCAATCGGGAACCGCTCTAGTGCATTCTCCTGACACAAAAGTCTATCAACTTTTGTTGGAAATGCTCTAGCTGTTTCCCATAAACTTACCCATACCCGATGGAGAGCACCTGCCGGTCAGTTCATTTTCCTGTTCGTGTGCCTATACGTTAACTTGTCATTTGCCTGTCATAAGCAAGTTCTAATAAGCGCGGCGTCAGCGCCGGTGACATCATTGGGTTTCCGGAAGTCTAAAATCTGGATTATGGGAATGAGCTGTGCAGCCAACATCTTTTTATCGCCTATTAAAAGCCGGTTTACTGGTTTCCACTGTATGTCTGGCACCCGCCGTCGAGGCTGCCGATTTTAAAGTAACGCAAACCACGACCGATAAAACCGCCAAAACGTTAAGCGGTGCCGAAAAGGGCGTGGTGGAAACCAATGCCACGCTGGATGTAACAGCGACGGCCATTACACAAAAAGGCGCAGCCACGGGCGTGGTCATTGAAAACAGCGGCACCATCAAGGCCGGTACGCGCGCTATCGACACATCGGGCGCAGAAACCAACCGCACGATCTCGGTTGTCAATAACGGGCTTATCCAGTCCGGCAATGATACATTCCGCATCAATGGCGATATAACGCAAGGCACAATCACACTCAACAATTCGGGCACCATGTCGTCCCAAACAGGTCAGGTGCTGGATTTTGCCTCTATGCGTTCGGCCAATGCGGTGATCAACATTCAAAATAGCGGGCAGATACGGGCCGATGATCATGATGCCATACGCTTTGGTGCAGGCAATATAAGCTTCAGCAATGCCGGCAAGATCAACGCTGCCAAGCGCGGTATCAATATGGATGAAGCGGGTGAAATTGCCCAATTTACCTTCGAAAATCGCAGCGATGGGGTGTTGCAATCGGTTGATGATGGCATCCGCTTCAGTGATAAACCGGTTGTCGGAGATATCCGCATAGTCAATTATGGGCTTATCCGCACAACCGGCACAGGCGATGCGGGCGGACAAGCGATCGATTTTGACAAAACCAAAGCCAATTCCATCCTTATCCAAAACTATGGCCAGCTTGAAACAACCGATGCCGATGCTGTCCGACCGGGTATGAACGGGCGTGTGGAAAACTGGGGCAGTATTACCGCGGCGGGGATTTCTCCCGATGCATCCTCCGATGGTATCGACTTTCAGGATATCAACACTGGCGAGGTTATCAACCATGCAGGAGGCAGTATCACCGGCGCCCGCCACGGTATCACCGGCAAGGTGGCAAGCTTTATCGTGAATGAAGCGGGCGGCCTTATAGAGGGCAAAAACGGTTCCGGTATCAACTTTGATACCGCAGCCGATGCAGAGCCGATGCATGTCGTCAACTACGGCACAATCCGCGGTGGTTTCAACCCCGATGCTGTCTATGGCGACGGCGATGGTATTGATATTGACGGCACCGGCATTATTGAAAACTACGGCACTATAGAAGGGCTTGGTTCAATCGGTGCCAAAGAAGGTGAAGATGGCTCCACCAGCGAAGCCATCGCTATTGGCGGCGGCAGCCTTGTCAATGGCAGTACCGCAAACCGGTTGGCACGCATAAGCGGCATCGATAACGGTATTCTGGTTGATGACAGCAATAAGGGGCCGGCCTTTGCTGCGATGGATATCGTCAATTACGGTATTATCGAAGGATTGGACGGCTACGGCATCCGCATTATCAGCAATGATGACAACAGTGTTGAAAATTTTGGCACGATCCGCGGCACCAATGGACAGGCTGTGATTTTTGGCGATGGCAATGACCGCTTTATCTATCACACAGGTTCGGTGGTTGACGGCACGGTTGATGGCGGCAATGGCAACAATATCTTGGAACTTGGCGATAGCGTTGGCCGATTTTCTGTGTCAGCGCTCGGGGATAACGCGACCTATCGCAACTTCCAAAGCCTTGTTGTCAAAGCGGGGTCGCAATGGCAACTATCGGGTGAAAGCGCCAATGAAGGTGCCCTTATCGTTGCCAATGCACAGCTTGATGCCGACAATATCGTCATGCAAAACACAGATCTTATGCTTTCTGACGGCAGTGTCGCAAGCGGCACAGGCACCTTCGCCAATATCAACCTCAACAATGCCACTTTGTTAATTGACCGCAATGGCCGAACCAACCGAAGCCTTGCAGCCGATGCAAGCTTTAAAGCCATGGGTGATTTTAAGGTTGACGGCCAGTCGCGCATTGTCTTGTCGGGAAATTCGACGATACCGGCAATCGACAGTCAGGGGACGATGACCATTGCATCCGGTGCCAAACTGGTGTTGCAAGGCACTGTCGGCTGCCATACCGGCGCAGGCTGCATGATCCTTTCCGCGAAGAATGGCATCAATGGAGAATTCGCGCTTGTCAGCAATCTGGCTTTTCTCAACCCGACCATTGATTATACAGCCACAACGGGTCGCCTTTATTTTAACCGCAATGCTGCCAGTTTCGAAAGTTTCGGCCAAAGCTATAACCAGCGCACAGTGGGGCAGGCGCTTGACCGGCTTGACACATATTCACCGCTCTACGGTGCGGTGGTTATGGCTGAAACGGCCGAAGTTCCAAACCTATTGTCGCAGCTTTCAGGCAATTTCTACGCCACAAATTTCAAACTGCGGGCTATGGACGAGCTACAATTCAGTGACCAGATCCTCAGCCATATGGCCCGCGAAGCGGCCGATAGCGTAAATACCGAAGAGATACGGTTCTGGATGACGGGAACCGGACAAAACGCGTCACTCGACGGCAATCGTGAACTGGCGGGCATTTCGGCGCGCGGCGGCGGTTTTATATTCGGAGCCGAGAAGCGCACGGGAAATCTTCTGCTTGGCGGTGCTTTCAGCTTTGGCGAAAATACTGTGCGGGAAGACGGCAGTTACAACCGCATGGATAGCAAAACCTATCGCGTGGCGGCTTACGGGCAGACACAGCTTGGCCAATTGGCAACCATGCCGTTGCATTTCAGCTTTGGTGCAAATTACAGTTGGAACACTTTCGACGCCAAACGCCGTGTCTATGGTGCCGGTATCGATGAAATGCCAACCGCAGATTTTGACGGCTATGCCGCTTCGGCCTTTGGCGAATTGTCTTTGACCATGCGGCATAACACATGGCAGAGCCAGCCTTATGCCCGCGTCAATGTTATGAAATTGCAAAGCGACCGGTTTGTTGAAGGCAACGCTCCGTTAAGCGCACTCACGGTTGACGCAAACAATGATACATCGGTCTATTCACTTTTGGGAATGCGGTTTTCAACCGATCTTGAATGGGCGGGCAAAGGTTTCAAACCCTTTATCGATATTGGCTGGCAGCATGGCTATTCCGGCCAACGCCAAACGCTGGATATGCGCTTTACCGATACTGCACGATTCAACGCGCAAGGTCTGCCTATGGATGAAAATACGGCGCAGATACAGAGTGGCTTACAAGTGAGCTTTAATAAGGCTGCATCTTTCAACGCTGAATATCAAGGTAATTTCGGCGAAAACAGCCAGGCCCATCGTGGCTCTGCCAGCTTGAAAATCCGCTTTTAGCAATAAAAGCGGATTAAGTCTGATGTGTTGTTGAAATTAGTTCTGATCGACTGAAACACCGTTTTTGTCGATCTTCAACTCTACGCCCGACGGCTTGGTTTCCTGCTTGTAGGTGTAATAACCAAAACCAGCGACAACCACGATTAAAGCGCCAATCAGCATATAAAGAAAATTCCGGTTCATTTAATGACTCCCTGCTATCTCTCGTCAATCCTAAGCAATATGGAGCAGAAATTCCGGTTTCAAGGGCAGGCGGCGTTTAACGTCTCGTTTAGAGCATTTTCAACAAGAGTTGAATGACTTTTGTGTCTGGATAATGCGACAAATCAAAAACTTAGAGTGAATCATTGCCTCAATCAAAAACGGACGCACTCTAGTGGCCAAACGCTGCCTGCGCAGTGCTATGGTGCGTAACGCAAAGCGCAAACGCCTTGCCGGCAAGCTTTAGAGCACTTTTCAACCTGATGCTATCCGGCTGGCGCGTCTTAAGCTTTTGATTTGTCGCGGTATCTTATCCTATTGATGTTTCACATCAATGGGGAACCGCTCTAATGCGCTTCATCCCAGTTTTTGGCGGCCCGCGCATCGACCTGCAACGGAACGGACAGAGACAGTGCCGGCATGGTTGCATTTTCCATCACACGTTTAACCAAGGCGGTTGTTTTTTCCACCTCGTCTTCCGCCACTTCAAAAATCAATTCGTCATGCACCTGCAACAACATCTGTGCGGAAAGCTTTTCTTCATTCAGTGCGCCTTCCATGTGGATCATGGCGCGGCGGATGATATCAGCGGCCGAACCCTGAATAGGGGCGTTGATGGCGGCACGTTCATTGAAGGCGCGGATCTGCGGATTGGATGCAGTAATTTCGGGATAATGCGCCCGCCGACCAAAGATTGTTTCAACATAGCCATGTGCACGGGCGAAGGTTTTTGTCGCTTCCATATAATCCTTGATGCCGGGAAAACGCTCGAAATAGGTGCGGATATATTGCCCCGCTTCCTCGCGTGATATGCCAAGCTGGTTGGCCAATCCAAAGGCGGAAATACCGTAGATAATGCCAAAATTGATGGCTTTGGCCCTGCGCCGCACTTCCGATGGCATCCCTTCAATCGGCACACCGAACATTTCCGAGGCCGTCATGGCATGAATATCAAGCCCTTCGGCAAAAGCTTTTTTCAGGGCAGGAATATCTGCCACATGTGCCAGAACACGCAATTCAATCTGGCTATAATCAGCAGAGAGAAGAAGATTGCCGGGGCCGGCAATAAAGGCCGTACGGATTTTTCGGCCCTCGGCCGTGCGCACAGGAATGTTCTGTAGATTCGGCTCTGAAGACGAAAGCCGTCCCGTTGACGTTGCCGCCATTGAATAATTGGTATGGACGCGGCCAGTGGATGGCAGAATGTAGTTTGGCAACGCATCCGTATAGGTGGACTTGAGCTTTGTCAGCTGTCGCCAATCGACAATTTTTCGTGGCAGCTCATGGCCCTCGGCAGCCAGATCCTCCAAAACTTGCGCAGAAGTCGACCATTGGCCGGTCTTTGTTTTGGAGCCACCGGGGACACCCATTTTACCAAACAGGATATCACCCAATTGTTTTGGTGATCCGATGTTGAATTTTTCACCACTCAACGCATAGATTTCATCTTCCAAAGCTGCTGCCGACTGGGCGAGCTCGCCCGAAAGACGCGACAATATCTGCCGGTCAACCAAAATGCCGCGCTCTTCCATGCGCGCCAGCACCTCGACCAAAGGCCGCTCCAGACGCTCATAGACACGCGAAATGCCGCGGGCAACCAGTTGTGGTTTCAGCACCTGCCACAAACGCAAGGTCACATCCGCATCTTCAGCGGCATAAGCCGTTGCCCGTTCAAGACTGACTTCGGCAAAACTCAAAGCGGCCTTGCCGCTGCCCGTTACTTCCTTATAGGTAATGGGTTTATGGCCAAGCCAACGTTCCGACAAGGCATCCATGCCATGGGTCAGCGTTCCCGCATTAAGCACATAGGAAAGCAACATAGTATCATCAAAGGATTGGATTACGATGCCTTGCTGCTTCATCACCAGCCAGTCATATTTCATGTTCTGGGCAATCTTCAACACCGCTGAATTTTCCAGAAGCGGTTTTAAAAGGGCCAAAGCCTTTGCTGGTTGAATCTGCGGGCTGACACGACCGCCGCCCAAAAGATCGCCATTGCCTTCGACATGGTTGAGCGGAATATAAGCAGCCTTGCCGGCGGCCAACGCAATCGAAAAGCCGACAAGCTCTGCCTGCATAGGATCGAGAGACGTGGTTTCGGTGTCAAAAGCAAAATAGCCCTGATCAAGCGCCTCATCCAGCCAGCGTTTCAAGACAGCCTCGTCCGTTATCGTCACATAGGCAGATGTATCAATGACTTGTCCCAAAGCTTCGGCCTTGCGCTTTTCGGCCAAAGCCTGCGGCGTATTCAACGGCGCAGCACCCTTTGCCTTGGACGTAGCGTCCGGTTTTGCGGCATCCGCTGTTTTTGGTTCAAGGTCAAGGTCGGGACCATGGGCGCTTTCGCCCCATTCGACCACCACATCGGCCGGTTCGATAGCGGCTGCATCGCAGTCTGTCGCCTCCGCAACGCGTCGTGTCAACGTGTTGAATTCCATCGCTTTAAGAAAGCCGACAAGCTTCGGCCCGTCTTGCGGCTCCAAAACCAGCTCATCCAGCCCGACATCCATCGGGACATCTGTTTTCAAAGTAACAAGCTCGCGGGAGATTTTGGTTTGCTCGGCAAAATTCTGGATATTCTCACGCCGCTTCTGCTGCTTTATTTCGCCTGCACGGGCAAGCAATGTATCAAGATCGCCAAACTCTTCCAGCAATTGCGCGGCAGTCTTCGGGCCGATCCCCGGAATACCTGGTACATTATCGGTCGAATCACCCGTCAGCGATTGCAGGTCGATCATTTTTTCAGGCGCTACGCCCCATTTTTCTATCACCTCGGCAATGCCGATCTGCCGGTCTTTCATCCCATCATACATCGCCACCTGATCGGTAACGAGCTGCATCAAGTCCTTATCTGACGATATGATAGTGGTTTGCGCACCCTTTGCGCTGGCAAGACGGGCATAAGTGGCAATAATGTCGTCGGCTTCGAAACCTTCTTTTTCAATACAGGGCAGATTGAAAGCACGCGTTGCCTGCCGAATCAGCCCGAATTGCGGAATAAGATCTTCAGGCGGCGCGGAGCGGTTCGCCTTATATTCCGGATAGATTTTCTTACGGAATGTATCGGATGAATAATCGAAAATAACGGCAAAATGCGTCGGCACCACACCCACGGCGGTGTTGCGCGCATCGCAAAGCAGTTTCCACAACATGTTACAGAAACCGGCCACGGCACCAACGGGCAACCCGTCTTTCTTGCGCGTTAGCGGCGGCAAAGCATGGTAAGCGCGAAAGATGTATCCCGAACCGTCCACCAGAAAAAGGTGATCATTTTTTTGCATCGTCAATCCCGATTGTCTTCACTAGCCAGATTCAATTGATGTAGGGTCGCAGACCTGCTCTGACCCTTTTTTTATCGCATTGTCAGGACACAAAAGTCTATCAACTTTTGTGGGAAACGCTCTATCTTAGAACAATGGCCGAAAAGCCCGTCCGTTCGCGCTCTCACGCATTCGTTACAAAAGCTTAATCTAATTGCCCTTGAAAAGCCATCTTTGAAGTCTTTTATTAGACCCATCGACGCTGCGTCGATATATCCGGGTTTCCGGCATTGTCCCCGCCGTTACCGGATGCAACAGCCTCCATCCCCTCTCCGGGTTGTTGCAAGAGTGCAGTGATAAGGCCGTTGTGGTTTCCCCCTCTCCACAACGGCCTAACTGCTTCTAAAACCGGCAATTCCATAATTTTAACGGTTTAATCCAGACCACAGCAACCTTGGATAAAAACTGTGTATGATACGGCTGGTTTTGCAATGGCGGGCGTTAGAGCATTTCCGGAAAAAGTTGAATCAGCTTTTTCGTTGGACAATGCGACAAATAAAAAATCTGGAGCAAGTCTATGCCCCAACATAAAGAAGATTTGCTCTATAGCGCTTTTCAAACTGATGCTATCCGCCCGGCGCGTCTCAAGCTTTTGATTTGTCGCGGTATCTTATCGGGGTGATAATTCATATCAATCGGGAACGGCTCTAATCTTCGCCCAAGGCGGCAAAGCTTGGGCCCCTATCGGGATCTAGGATTAGACACTCAGCAGATATGCAATGATGATTTTTATAATAATATGGTGACCGGACATGACCCAATATTTGTCCGGCCACCATTTCCCCCGTGCGAATGGGTTTTACCCCCGCACAACCCCTTCGCCTGCAACAATCACGAGCGACCCCACCTCAAAGACGGCAATAGGGGGAAATGCTTTTTCGTTTGGCTATCACAAAGATGACAGCAATTAATTTCATGCATTGAGTCCGAAAGTAGTTCGAACATATCACCGGCAATGCATGCTAAAATCTCAAGTCACTATCTATGCCATGAACCATGGCCAATGCAAGTGTTCATAGTATAAAATGCGGTATTTTTGGCCGAAAATCGACCGATTCTTTAACAATCTTCATAATATACAGCCCAAAAATGACGTTCTCGCTTCTCACGCACTGCTTATTGTAATAATCTTTGCCCTATCCCTATCGACATGCTTTACTTGACAGCCAATGTCTTGTTTAAAAATCTTCTTGTTACAAATAATAGTCGGCTTACTATAAACCGGCCGCCGCCTTGTGTCGTGTTTTGCTGTTCATGCGATGTATGAAACAAACTATTCACGAAACAAAAGTTCCCAACGCGACACTTATCGCTTTTCGACCTGATGCTATCCGGCCGGCGCGTCTCAAGCTTTTGATTTGTCGTGGTATCTTATCCAATGGATGATTCACTTCAATCGGGCGCCGCTCTAAAAACCGGCATTTAAAAGAAGCGTTGTTTTATTGACATAGGCGCGGTTTTCACGCGAAAGCTTAAGATAGCAGCGGATATGTGCCAACATTTCTGTGGCACTGACATCGTCGGGCAGGGGCATATCGTCATGCACATAAGCGTGGATGAGGTCGCCCAATACCTGCTGTTTGCTTGTCAGATGATTGTCGAAAAAGCACGACACCGAAACGCTGAAAATCTCGCATAAATCCTGAAGCGCTATGGCGCCTATCCTGATTTTTCCTGCCTCATAGGCTTCAATCTGCTCGGCACTGCAATGCAGCTTAGCGCCAAGGTCTGCGGGGGATAAACCGCTTTCAACGCGCAATCTCTGCAGATTTGCACCGACTTCTTTGTCAATAGGGCCGGTTTCTCCGGCATCATATGGAGGACGATTTTTCATGGTGTTTCTCCCGCTGGTCTGCCGCGCATGTCGCAGACACTTTAATAGGCGGAGAGTTCAAAGCCACTCACTTGAAATGGTCGTTGCTTTTAGTGTTGACTCTTCCACCGTTAAGGCGAAACAGCCTCCCCACCCTTGCGGGCTGAGAAACCACCTGAACACACAGACGCTCCCCGCCCCCTTTTAGAAAGGATTGGGGAGTTAGATTGTTCCAAGCAGCCAAAACACCGCCCGCACCACAAGTACGGTCAGCATCATCGGCAGACATGTCGGTCAGACGCAAAACATGCGTTGTCCTGAACAGTCTAACGCATCAAGTGAGCACCTTTGAAAGCGCAAGAAATGGTCATGCGCACCCATTTCTCAACCGCTAATATAAATGAGCAGCGGGAAAAATCTATGAAAACTTTTGTTTGGCTTTCAACACGCTTGCGTTATGTTGTTTTAGGACAAGCATGAATAAAGTGGCGGCAATGGTCGAATTTTCACAAGCACAACACCAAAAAACCGGTAAAAAAGACTCTGTAACGGGTGAAATCACCAAACAGAATAGAACTTTATCCGATTATGCCATGATGAGCGATGCACAAAAGTTAGCAGCTTTTGGTATTGGCCGTGCCTTTCATTTTTTTCGTCTGCGTTTTGACATGAAAAAGCGTACCGCTTCCAATCTTATTCCCACAACCAATCAACGGTATCGCTTTATCGAAAACGGTGAAACCATTATCAGCGATGTCGAGATATTAGCCTTTTGCAAGGGTCTTGGTATTGATACCGCCCTGTTTGCTGCCAAAGCTGCGGAGTTTGAAAAGCTCTATGTGCCTAAACTCAATCGCAAGAAAAAGAAAAAACCGGCAAAAATACGGATTGGCAAGCCACGCCATGGTGATATGGCAACCAATGGCAAAGCTGTTTGAGAAGCTTGATGGTGACGCCAAACCGTTTGTTATGAATGGCTATCCAGACCAAATTATTTAAATGTTAAGCCATCAATTTGCTCTAACAGGTTGTTTTACCGCAATTCTTATCCGATAGGAGCAGAATGAACAATTGATCCACCGGCTCAATTCGCCTGCGGATGCGCTCGACACCATGTCGGGCATTGCGGTCTATCAAAACGACGGCTATGAGCTGCGCATATGGTTCCAAAGCGCCTTTTCGCCAATTTTCTGCACCAATGCGGCATGGGCTTCTTTATCTGCTTCACTCACGCGGCTTGGCAGCGGCGTGGGCCGCGGTTGCAAACGGGTTTCCCCGCCATTGCCATTCGAGCCGTTTCTGCCATTGCCATCGGCACCGCCAAAGCCCAAAGCGCCCTGCTTGCCGCCAACAAGCTCGATATAGACATCTGCCAGAATTTCCGAATCCAGCAACGCGCCGTGCAAAGTACGGTGTGAATTATCAATGCCAAAACGCTTACACAATGCATCAAGTGAATTGGGGCCCATAGGAAATTTACGCCGCGCCATGGCCAGCGTATCAATGATACGGTCTACGCTGATGAGCGGCTTATTGATACGCCCAAGCTCCGCATTCAAGAACCCAAGGTCGAAACTCGCATTATGGGCAATCATCATCGCGCCTTCGGTAAAGGCCAGAAAGTCGTCGGCGATGGCATCAAATTTCGGTTCGTCTTTCAACCGTTCATTGGTCAACCCGTGAACCGCCACAACCTCGTCGGGAATGATGACACCCTGCGGATTCAGATAAACATGGAAGGTCTTGCCGGTGAGATAACGGTCAATCATTTCCACACAACCGATTTCAACTATGCGGTCGCTATCTTTATGCAGGCCGGTTGTTTCGGTATCAAAAATGATCTCGCGCATTTGAAAAAACCTTCGCTCAAATTCCCTGATAACCGGTTATAGCCATTGGCTGTCCATGTTCCAGTAAAAAGCGGCTTATCCACCCAGGTCAGCTAATAATAAACAGGAAACACGGAAAAATGTTATTAGTAACCGCGCGTTGTAGCCGGTGAGACAGCATTTGAATGCCATGGCAAAATTCAACACAAACCGCATGATCGATCAAAACTGTCGATAAAGCTTTGATAAGCATTTCACGATGCTCAAATCCGTATCGGCACTATGTCATCAAACTTTCATAAAACCGTCATTTTGGCGTAAAGTAACCCAGTCATGAGCAACGCCATTCTTACTCACTACAAATGGCGGTATCATGCACAAAACAACACGGTCTTTTATCGGCGCTCTCACGCTTTCCACAGCACTATCTACATTTCTCATTGCCGGGGCTTCGGCACAAACAGCCGCCAACATCAAAGCAGCCAATCTGCTGATGGGTTTCAGCCAGCTGAATGCAACAGAACAAGGGCGCGCTGTCCTTGACCAGAACTTGAGCGTTTCCATCGCCACCAACAATAATGCCACTGCCGCTGAAAGGCAGCAGGCCATTTATGATGACACCGGCGGATATCTTTTGGGATCGCTCGCCAATGGCCTTCTGGCAGCCGATGCATTGGGCCCGCAGCTTGCCGCTGTCTACAAGCAGAACAATACGATTTCGCCAGATTATAAAATCACCACTTTTTCGGACAATTTCAGCGCATTGATGAGCCAGATCGGTGCCTTGACAGTGGGGGGCGACTCCGCTTTTTCAAAAAACTTTTTTGCCAATGGCAGCGTTCACGGCAAAACAACCGAAATGGCCGAAGGCATTACGATGCCGGAAGATGGTATCTATAATGTCTATGATGCCGCATACAATCCGGATCCGGCCAATGCCAACAAAGTTGGCAATAGTCGTCCTATTCAGGTGGCACCCGACCAGATAGAAAGTTTCAACGGCAAAGATTATTTTGGACGCGACAAAAACAACACCAAGGATATCTTGCCCGGCCTGATCACCAACGCTTCCTTTCCCAGCGGTCACTCGGCAACTGGATTTGCTACAACCATGTTGATGGCAATGATGGTGCCTGAGCGTTATCAGGAATTTCTGACTCGTGGCGGTGAATACGGCAATAGTCGTGTGGTGCTGGGTGCCCATTACGCGCTGGATGTCATGGGTGCGCGTATCCAGACAACCTATGCGCTTGCACAAATGCTGAATAACAACCCTGAATATACGAACCAGAACATTACCAGTCTTACCGGGCAACCGGTTACCACAACATCGGATTTTTATGCGTTGTTTCTTGCCGCACAATCCGACCTGCGCACCATGCTCAATGCCGGATGCTATGGCGATCTGACCATTTGCACCAGCGCACAATCACCGGATGACCGCTTCGCCGACCATATGGAAAACAAACGCAAATATAATTACTGGTTGACCTATGGTCTTTCCGCTGTCGGCCCGACCAATCTTGATCCGGTCGTCCCTGAAGGTGCGGAAATACTCATCGCAACGCGTTTCCCGTATCTAAGCAAAGACCAATTGCGTGAAGTGCTGGCAACAACACAACAACAATCCGGCATGCCGCTTGATGATGGCAGCGGATGGGCGCGGTTGAACCTTTTCAACGCCACCGATGGCTATGGAGCCTTTAATGGCAAGGTCACACTGACCATGGATGCTGCGAAAGGCGGCTTCAACGCCTATGACACATGGTATAATGATATTGGCGACTATATCAGCCCGTCAAACGGTGCAGTCAGCCAAGGCTCGCTGGTAAAAAATGGCAGTGGCACGCTTGAACTTGCAGGGTTTAGTCATTGGACAGGCGACACAACCATCAATGACGGCGCACTGGTCTTTACCGGACAGGCGGATCTTGCCGGCGCATTGGTCAACAATGCAACGGTGGCAACAACATCGCCCTTCAACCCCTATCCCGGCCATGTTTTAAAAGTCGGCTCCTATCAAGGCGGGCAAAACAGCACTGTCATTCTGGCAGCAGAATTGAATGGCGATACATCAAAGAGCGATCAATTGCATATTACCGGCGATGCAACAGGCACCAGTCTGGTGCAGCTTGTCAAAGCAGGCGGCTATGGTGCGGCAACGGGCGATGGTATCAAGCTCATCGAGATTGACGGCAATTCAAACGCCGATTTCATTCTTGCCAATGGTGATTATACCACAAGAAGCGGCCAGAAATCAGTGATCCAGGGCATCTATGGCTACTCGCTTTACCAGAACGGCATAACAACTCCCAATGACGGAGATTGGTATCTACGTTCGCATTACCAACCGGCGGTTCCTGTCTACGAGGCCTATGGCCAAACCCTGCTTGAGCTTAATCAACTCGGTACATTGAAAGAACGCGTTGGCAACCGTTACTGGAACAACGCTGTCAACATCGAAGGGCAGGATAGCAGCAATGGAGAAAAAACCGCTTTTTGGGGCAAGGTTACTGGCGGTTACGGCGAATTCAAGCCGGATGAAAGCACCAGCAGCTCGGATTACAAATCCACAATCTATAAAATGGAAGCCGGCCTTGATGGTCGTATCATGGAAAACGAATCCGGCCAGCTTATTGGCGGCGTTGTTGTGTCCTACATTAACGGTTCATCCGATATTACCTCGCCTTATGGCGATGGCAAGATCGACACCGATGGTTACAGCCTCGGCGCAACGCTGACATGGTACGGCAATAACGGCTTCTACATCGACAACCAGCTTCGCGGCAGTTGGTACAATTCCGATCTCGACTCTTCGGTCATTGGTGGGCTTGCATCCTCGCAAGATGGCACAGGCTATGCGCTTTCGAGCGAATTGGGCCGCCGCATGGAGCTTTCCAATGGCTGGATTATGACGCCGCAAGCCCAATTGAGCTGGTCTTCTGTGGATTTCGATGATTTTACCGGCTCGTATAATGTTGATGTCGCGCTCGACAGGGCCGATAGTCTGCGTGGGCGGCTTGGCTTGAGTTTTGAAAAAGAAACCATCAAAAAAGCTGAAAACGGCACCCTCTCAAAAACCGGGCTTTATGGCATTGCCAATCTGTTTCACGAATTTCGTGACGGCGCGCGTGTGGATTTGAATGGTGAACGCTTCGAAAGCCGCAATGACCGTTTATGGGGTGGTGTCGGAGCTGGTGTTTCCCAGCAATGGAACGATGGCAAATATACGTTCTATGGTGAAGGTGCCATCAATAGCAGTCTTGAAAATATCGGTGACAGCTATGCACTGAAAGCCTCAGCAGGCTTCAAGGTCAAGTGGTAAACACCATGCCGCAATTGCAGCGCCGGTTTTTACCGGCGCTGTCTTTAAGCTCCACCTTCGGTTTGGCTGAGTTGAACGATCAGAGCGTGCACTTGTGCCTTTGCATCCGCAAGCCCGCGTCCGGTTTCAATGATGAAATCCGCCCTTTGGCGTTTTTCCTGATCCGGCAATTGATGTGACAGAATCCTATTGAATTTGTCCTCGTCCATGCCTTCGCGCGCCAGCACACGTTGCCGTTGAATAGCGGCAGGTGCGGAAACCACCGCTATTTTGTCTACTCGCCCGTCAATGCCGGTTTCAAAAAGCAACGGGATATCCAGCACAACAAGCGATTGCCCCTGATCGCGCGACATCTCGATAAAGGCATTTTCTTTTTGTCGTACCAAAGGATGAACGATTTTCTCCAATTTTGCCAGCTGTTCAGGATTTCCGACAACGAAATGCGACAGTTTCCGGCGATCAATCTGGCCATTGACAACACTGCCGGGAAAGGCTGCTTCCACCAGAGACAGAGCAGGCTCACTTCTATACAAAGCGTGAACCGTTTCATCGGCGCTATAGACCGGTATACCTTCGGCTTTGAAAAATTCGGCCGTTGTCGACTTTCCCATACCGATAGAACCTGTCAGGCCAAGTCTGATCATGTTTCACCTCATGCCTCGCCCATGTCGCGCAAAATTTTCAGCCGCAAAGCTTCATCTACATGTGGGCGCACGCCGAACCAGCGTTCAAACCCCGGCACGGCCTGATGCAGCAACATGCCTATGCCGTCTACAATCTTCAGCCCACTATCGCGCGCCTGCTGCAAAACCGGTGTTATCAATGGCGTATAAACAATGTCGGTCACGAGGGCCGTCGATTTTGCTTTGTCAAAATTGAGAAACAAAGTGTCGGATTTCTCCGCCATGTGGTTTTCCATGCCAAGCGATGTCGTATTGACGATCAAATCTGCCGCATGGACAAGCTTATTCACATCCTGCCAATCGTGGGCCTCTACCGGTTGACCGAAATGCATTGCAAGATCATCAGCCCGCGCTCTGGTTCGGTTCAACAGGCAGATACGTTCGAAACCACGTTGCTTAAGGGCGTAAATAACAGCGCGGGATGCCCCGCCCGCTCCCAGTACCAAAGCTATTCCGCCTGCCCATCCGGGAGCAAAATCATCAAGATTGGCAGCAAAACCATAGGCGTCGGTGTTGCTGGCACAAAGCCTGCCATTTTCAAACCACAGCGTATTGGCCGCTCCGATCATGGTTGCAACGCTATCTTTTTGATCAGCCAACCGGAAGGCCTCTTCCTTATGTGGCAAAGTCACATTGCCGCCGCAGAAACCATCCTTGGCTAGCGAGCCTATAAAGCCGGCAAAATTCTCTGGCGCAACCTCGATCGGGTCGTACTGGCCTGAAATAGCATATTGCTGCAACCAGCTACGATGGATTTGCGGCGAACGCGAGTGACGCACCGGATATCCGGTGACAAACGCTCTCGGCCCTTTTTCCTCTGGCAGAACGCCCTTATCAACCATCTATAACCCCCATGGCGCGCAGTTTCTTCAATAATACCAAGAGAGGTAAGCCGATAATGGTGAAATTGTCACCCTCTATACGATCAAATAGCTGTATGCCTTCGCCCTCTATCTGATAAGCGCCGACACTGCCCAAAACCTTCTGGCCAACACGCGCCAGATGGCGACCGACAAAATCCGGTGCAAGCACCCGCATGGTCATGGCGGCGCTCGAGACATCAGACCAGATTGTTGTGCCGTTTTTCGCCAAAGCTATACCACTATGGAGATAGTGGGTTTTACCCGATAAAGCCAAAAGACGTTGTCGCGCTTCTTCCATATTCGCTGCTTTGTGTAGAACCGTTCCTTCAAGATCAAGGGTCTGGTCACAGCCGATCACAAGCGCGCCGGAAAAGCGTGAAGAGACATCACAGGCTTTAGCGGCAGCCAAAGCGCTAGCAGTATCAACCGGCGTCATGCTGCCAAGGTTGGTCTCGACAAGGCGCTCATCTATGTTTGCACCTTCCACTCGAAAATGCAGACCGGCATTTTTTAAAAGTTCGGCACGAAACGGACTAAGCGATGCAAGGATTAACGAGTCTGCGGACATATTTCCCTCTCTCTAAAGACAAGCAATGCCTATCGCTCGCGTGTTAACAATTCAAGCACGGCAGCAGCCGTTTCCTCGATAGAACGGCGGGTCACATCAATCACCGGCCAGTTATGGCGGGCGCAGACCCTTTTGGCATGGATGAGTTCCTGCGCAATCACTGCCCTGTCGGTGTAGCTTTCGGTCATCAGTCCGCCACCGATTTCGCGGCTTTGGCGCACCTGGCTGATTCGTTCTGCCGACGCCACCAGGCCAACAATCAATGGTTTCTTCGCTTCATAAACCTGTTGCGGCAACTCGATTGATGGCACCAGCGGTACATTTGCCGTTTTTATACCGCGATTGGCGAGGTAGATGCTGGTTGGTGTCTTCGAGGTACGGGATATACCGACCAGAATAACATCTGCCTGTGGTAAACCATCGGGTAGTTGGCCGTCATCATGGTCCATCGTGTAATTCAGTGCATCGATTCGCCTGAAATAATCGGCGTTGAGGTCATGCTGGGCACTGGCGCGGCGGTTGGCCGGTGTTCCAAGATAGGATTGAAACACATTGAGCACCGGATCCAACACCGAAACGCAAGGCACCCCCATCGCTGCGCAAGCCGAATCCAGTTCACGCGCAATGGTTTCATCCACAATGGTATAAAGAACAATTCCCGGTTCTTGATCTATTTGGTCGAGTACACGCCGCAATTGTGCGGCATTGCGAATCATCGGATAGACATGTTCAATCGCCTGAGAAGCCCCGTATTGCGAGGCTGCAGCCCGACCAGCCGATATGAGTGTCTCACCGGTCGCATCAGAAATCATATGTAAATGAAAGGCCGATTTCGTTTTTGTCACAGGATTCACAGTCCCTTGTTGATAAGTGTGCAAAGCCCAACCACCTTTTCCACATATGTGCAAAACGGGGGATAACTCCGTGAGTTTATACACAAGCGCGAACGCTGTGCGCAATCAAATTGAGCCTGTTCGGGTTATGGGGAAAACTTTTCATTGTGCAAATCTATGAAAATCTTATGCACAAATCAGGCATTGTTTAAGCGATTTGTTTTATAAAGATTTTTAGTGCTTATCCCCGTCATTCACATATCATGAATCTTTTTGTGTCATCCTGTCATAACGATAAGAGAAATTGTGGAAAAAAATTGGTTAATAAATAATTAACAGTAAACACAGACTCTAAGAAATAGAATCCCATTTAAAAACATTTCTTAATTGAAAAGAGCTGTTGGAAAAGCGAGCATAGGCCATGACAAAAAAAATCCTCGATGTCCTAGATGGAAAAACGATCACGCCCCCTCCAATCTGGATGATGCGGCAAGCCGGAAGGTTTTTGCCGGAATATCGTGAAACGCGCAAAAAAGCCGGAAGTTTCCTCGATCTTTGCTACAATCCCGATATGGCCTATGAAGTCACTATGCAGCCAATCAGACGATTTGGTTTTGATGCAGCCATCCTCTTTTCGGACATTCTGGTTATCCCCCATGCGTTAGGACGTCATCTTCGCTTTGAAGAAGGACGAGGCCCACTTCTTGATCCCATTACGGTTGACGATATTGATAATTTAAACGTCGAAAGGGCTCAGGATGGTTTGGAACCCAGTTTCGAAACTTTGCGCTTACTGAAAAAAGGTTTACCGCAGGAGACAACCCTTATCGGCTTTTGTGGTGCTCCTTGGACTGTCTCTACTTACATGATTGCAGGTCATGGTACTCCAGATCAGGCCCCTGCCCGTATTTTCGGTTTTACCCATCCTGAAGCAATGACGAAATTGTTGGACATCCTGGCTGACGTTTCGGCCGATTATCTTATCAACCAGATCAAGGCCGGAGCGGAAGTGGTTCAGATTTTTGATTCTTGGGCAGGTGTTCTCGACGAATCGAGTTTTGAAGCCTATTGCATCCGACCTGTCAAACGTATGGTCAAACGTATCCGCCAATCTTATCCAAACATACCGATAATCGGTTTTCCAAAAGGTGCGGGCGCGCTTTATGCCGATTATGCTGAAAAGACCGGTGTAACTGCCATCGGGCTTGATTGGTCTGTGCCATTTTCCTTCGCCCGGACGCTGCAACAAAAAACGCCCGTTCAAGGAAATCTTGATCCGCTGCGGCTGATTGCCGGTGGAAAAGCACTGGAAGATGGTGTTAACGATATTTTACAATCCCTCGGCGCGGGACCATTGATTTTCAATCTTGGTCACGGCATTACACCGCAGACACCAATTGAACATGTCGAACAGATGATCAGGCAAGTTAGGAGATTTCAACCATGACAGAGCCGAAAAAGTCCATGACAACCGGTAAAATATGGGCGCGTGCCATCATAGCAATTCTGGTTGTTGCGATTGTTTTATGGGCATTGTTTCACGTGAATCTGGATACTTATCCCAACTTTCCATTGTGGATGAAGGCTATCCACGTCATAGCTATTATCAGCTGGATGGCGGGTATGCTTTATCTGCCGCGTTTGTTTGTTTATCACTGTCGTGCGCAAATTGGTTCGGTGCAATCCGAAACATTCAAGATCATGGAACGGCGTTTACTGCGCGCCATCATTAATCCGGCTATGATTGTCGCCTGGATTACCGGTCTTTGGATGGCTTGGGAGCTCTATCAGTTTCATGGGGGCTGGCTCCATTTGAAACTTGCCGCTGTGGTTATTCTATCGGGTTTTCATGGTGTTTTGTCACGTGGTACACGGCATTTTGCCGAAGATCGTAACAATTTCTCTGAAAAAACATGGCGTATCATGAATGAAGTGCCAACCGTTTTGATGATCATTGCGGTGATAGCGGTTATCGTAAAACCGTTCTAGATAAAATGACTTGCAATAATTGTGGTTTGGCGGTATAGAGCGCCAGACCCACCTTTTTTCTATTTTCCAAAACCCTTTGCGTTGAAGCCGGTTATTTCAATTGGAAAATAGCTCTCCCTTTTTAAAAGAGCTTATAATTGATGCACAATATGCAAGAAATGAAACTACAAGAACTCAAAAGCAAAACCCCCGTTGAATTGGTATCTTTTGCTGAAACGCTGGAAGTTGAAAATGCTTCCTTGATGCGTAAGCAGGAGCTTATGTTTGCAATTCTGAAAAAACTGGCTTTACAAGACGTTGAAATTATCGGTGAGGGTGTCGTTGAAGTTCTGCTCGACGGTTTTGGATTTCTGCGTTCAGCGGATGCAAATTATCTTCCAGGCCCGGATGATATCTATCTTTCGCCTTCGCAAATCCGTCGATTTTCATTAAAGACCGGTGATACTGTCGAAGGTCCAATCCGCGGCCCGAAAGAGGGTGAACGTTATTTCGCCCTGCTCAAGATCAATACGATCAATTTCGAAGATCCGGAAAAAATCCGCCATAAAATTCATTTTGACAATCTGACCCCGCTTTACCCCAATGAACGTTTGCGTATGGAGTTGGAAGATCCAACTGGCAAAGATATGTCGGCACGGGTCATTGATCTTGTTTCACCGCTTGGAAAAGGGCAGCGCGGCCTAATCGTTGCACCTCCTAGAACCGGTAAAACCGTTCTGTTGCAGAATATCGCCCATTCGATTACTGCCAACCATCCGGAATGCTATCTCATCGTTCTTTTGATTGATGAACGTCCAGAAGAAGTGACGGATATGCAGCGCTCGGTGAAGGGCGAAGTTGTCTCTTCGACATTTGACGAACCTGCCACTCGCCACGTGCAGGTTGCGGAAATGGTTATTGAAAAGGCAAAACGTCTGGTTGAGCATGGGCGTGATGTTGTCATCCTGCTGGATTCGATCACTCGTCTTGGTCGCGCGTACAATACGGTTGTTCCGTCATCAGGTAAGGTTTTGACCGGTGGTGTGGATGCCAATGCATTGCAACGCCCGAAGCGTTTCTTTGGTGCCGCCCGTAATATTGAAGAAGGCGGTTCACTCACCATTATTGCAACGGCCTTGATTGATACGGGTAGCCGTATGGATGAAGTGATCTTTGAAGAATTCAAGGGTACAGGCAATTCCGAAATTGTGCTTGATCGCAAAGTGGCTGATAAGCGTATATTCCCGGCAATGGACATTCTGAAATCCGGTACGCGTAAGGAAGATCTTCTTGTTGCCCGTCAGGATCTGCAGAAAATCTTTGTGCTGCGTCGTATTCTGGCACCGATGGGAACAACCGATGCTATCGAATTCCTTATTGATAAGTTGAAGCAAACCAAAACAAATGGTGAATTCTTCGACTCGATGAATACCTGATCTGAAGATCACAATCATTTAAAATGAATAAACCGTCCGGTTGCCAAATCGGACGGTTTATTCATTATGTTGTTGCAGATTAGATTTACTCAATATCGGTGGTCTGCCCGCTACAGTGTTCAGCATTTTATCGGCGTCAGGCTAAACGCTTTTTCCCTGTTCTATCACCCATATTGATCGAATAGGCGAGGGCTAGAAAAACAGGTGCCCAAACTGTTTTACCGGCATATGCGATCAGCACTTTTATGGCGTTTTCCAAAAAGTGTGAAGCGTATCCGCAGGAAAAATTGATTCACCGGATCAATTCTTTATCCTGCTCCTATCGGATAATAAACGCGGCCTAAACAACCGATTAAAGTTTTGATCTGGTCCAATCAGATCGAAAATTGATCTAGTACACGCTGTAGCGCGTGTTGGTTCAATGACCATCGAACATAGGCCTATCCCTTGGTATAAGGATAGTAAGAGTGTATTGCTAAGCGCGATCTATAGGGTATCAAGACGGATTGTTTTTCATTTCTAAGCATATGTTATACATGCATTGCAAAGAATCGCGTTAACGTCATTGCAGCAAGCTGGAGGAAGAAGGTTGGATACTATTTTTGCCGTTTCAAGCGGTATTTTACCCTCAGGTGTAGCGGTTATCCGACTATCGGGCCCTCAGGTTCAACATGTTGTCACTACACTTTACGGCCGGTTGCCTAAACCGCGTTTTATGGCCTATGGCAACTTAACCAGCCAAGACGGTGCATTTCTTGATTCTGCTTTGACGGTGTATTTCCCCTCGCCCAACAGTTTTACCGGAGAGGATTGTGCCGAGTTTCACATCCATGGCGGCAAAGCCGTCGTTAACAGATTTCTTGATGAGTTGGCGAAGTTTGGCGGTTGTCGTTTGGCTGAACCGGGTGAATTTTCGCGCAGAGCATTTGCAGAAGGTAAACTAGACCTCACTCAGGCAGAAGGTTTGGCTGATTTAATTGAAGCTGAAACGGAAAGTCAAAGACGTCTCGCTGTCATGGGTGCGAGCGGCGCTTTGGCGGCGCTTTATCGTGATTGGCGTAAGCAGCTGATAAAAGCACGGGCGCTGATTGAGGCCGAATTGGATTTTGCCGATGAAGATGATGTGCCGGGGGCTGTGTCACAGCAGGTTTGGCATAATCTGGCAATATTAACCGCATCCATTCAAAATCATATTGCAGAGGGTGAACGTGCAGCAACAATGCGTGACGGCATCAAAGTCGTGCTTGCTGGTGCACCAAATTCTGGAAAATCTAGTATTATCAATAGGTTAGCCGGACGGGATGTTGCTATTGTAACAGATGAAGCTGGTACCACGCGTGATGTCTTGGAGGTGCGATTGGTTTTATCAGGCTTGCCGGTATTGCTGACTGATACTGCCGGCCTGCGTGAGACGAATAATCGGGTTGAAAAGCTCGGCATTGAAGCAGCCCACAGGCGTGTCGCCGAAGCCGATTTGGTGGTTATGGTCGATGATATGGTTATGCCCGGCCCTGTATCGCTCCCTCAAACCAACGCCGTAATCTGGCATGTTGGCAACAAGCTTGATTTGATTGAAAGCCGCACAAAAAGCTGGCCGATTGAATTTTCAGCCGATACTGGCGAGGGTTTTGATGCATTTATCGTAAAACTTACGGAGTTTTGTTCACGCTTTATTGGTGAAATAGGCGATGCGATACCAGCCCGCAAACGCCAGTTGGAACTTTTACAAAAGGCATTGAATGAAATTGATAACGCCATTAAAGGGGTACAGTTAGATCTGACACTTAGGGCCGAACATTTACGTCGATCAGCTGATGCGCTTGCTCGAATTACTGGCGACATTGATGTGGAAGACATTCTTGATGTTATTTTTTCAGAATTCTGCATCGGAAAATGATTCACGTGAAACATAAATCGGTTTATGGATCAAGAATATTTAAATAGTGATTCACGTGAAACACTTCTTGTGTTAAACGCATGATTCATGAGAAGAGAATAATCATTGACGAAAGAATTATCGCTTTCAAAGGCTGTTTCACGTGAAACGCCGCTCCGATGGGTTCATTTGGAAATAGTTAAATGGAAAAATACGATGTGATTGTGGTCGGTGGTGGCCATGCGGGATGTGAAGCAGCAGCTGCTGCTGCACGCACTGGTGCGAAAACCGCGCTCGTGACGCATCATTTTTCAACAATCGGTACAATGTCCTGTAATCCGGCGATTGGCGGTCTTGGAAAAGGCCACCTTGTTCGCGAGATTGACGCGTTGGACGGGCTCATGGGGCTTGCCGCTGATCAAGCAGGTATCCAGTTTCGTCTGCTAAACCGGCGTAAAGGACCTGCTGTACGCGGCCCGCGAACACAGGCCGATCGCAAGCTCTATAAAACAGCAATGCAAAACCTGATTTCACAACAGTGCAATCTTACCGTTTTGGAGGACGAAGCTATCGATCTCATCGTAAAAGATCATGAGATAGCCGGAGCGGTGCTTAAACAGTCCGGTGCCATAACAGCGCGTGCTGTTGTTTTGACAACAGGCACATTTTTACGCGGATTGATTCATATAGGCGAAAAAACCTGGCCGGCTGGCCGTATGGGCGAAGAGCCGAGCCTGAAACTCGGCGAACGCTTGGCATCCTATGGCATTACGCTTGGACGATTAAAAACAGGTACCCCTGCCCGCTTAAGTAAAAAATCTATCGATTGGGATAATCTGCCAAAGCAAAGTGCTGATGAACAGCCGGTACCTTTTTCTTTGATGACTGAAACCATCAAGCAGCCGCAAATCGACTGCGCAGTTACGCGTACAAATGAACGAACCCATGCTGTCATAAGGGAGAACTTGCATCGCTCCGCGATGTATTCGGGGGCGATTGAGGGTATCGGGCCGCGTTATTGCCCTTCAATTGAAGACAAAATCGTGAAGTTCGGTGATCGTGACGGTCATCAGATCTTCCTTGAGCCGGAAGGTTTGGACGATGATACGGTTTATCCCAACGGTATCTCGACCTCGCTGCCTGAAGATGCACAGATTGATTTGCTAAAGACAATTGAAGGTTTGGAAAATGTCGTGGTGTTACAGCCCGGTTATGCCATTGAATACGACTTTGTTGATCCCCGTCAGCTTTCGGCATCGCTGGAGTTGCGTTCCCTGCCCGGTTTGTTTCTTGCTGGTCAGATCAATGGCACCACTGGCTATGAGGAGGCTGGTGCACAAGGACTCTTAGCCGGTTTGAACGCTGCGCGTAAAGCGGCCGGCAGCGTGCCGATCATTATTAGCCGTTCGCAAGCCTATATCGGCGTGATGGTCGATGATCTTATTTCACGCGGTGTCAGCGAGCCCTATCGTATGTTCACTTCGCGCGCCGAATTCCGGCTTTCGCTCCGTGCCGATAATGCCGATGAACGCTTAACACCGCTCGGTGAAAATTGGGGTTTGATAGGTACCGAACGGCGAGGTGTTTATGAGAAGCGGCGTAAGAAGCTCGATCATGCGCGTATGGTCTGCCAGTCATTGCAGATCACACCTAACGAGGCCGCGGCACATGGGCTTTTGATCAACCGTGATGGTGTTCGTAGAACTGCCTATGACTTGTTGGCTTATCCCGACATGTCAGTGAATAGACTTTCTGGCATCTGGCCAGAGTTGGTTTCATTCGACAGTAAAACCACAGAAGCCATTGAAATTGAAGCACAATATGCGGTTTACTTGGAAAGGCAGGCTCAGGATATAGCGGCATTGCAGCGTGATGAACAGCTCCACATACCAGTAGAACTTGATCTGGATTCCATATCGGGATTGTCGAATGAGTTGAAGGCAAAGATTAAACAGCGTGCACCGCGTTCAATAGCCGACGCGCAGAAAATTGACGGTATGACACCGGCGGCACTCTCGCTTATCGTCACCCATATCCAGCGCTTGCGCCGTGACAGGAAAAAGAGCGCCTAATGTCAGAGGATCGTCGTCTCAAGATAGCCCGACTAAGCCAGATCGTTCCATCTGTTTCACGTGAAACGACAGAGCGGTTGCTGGCATTTGAAGCGATGGTGGTGAAGTGGCAGGCAAAGATTAATCTTGTTGCTAATGCGACACTGCCGAAATTATGGACAAGACATATTTTGGATAGTGCGCAGATATATCCATTGAAGAGCAACGCAAAAACATGGTGCGACATTGGGTCCGGTGGAGGATTTCCAAGTATCGTAACGGCGATTTTTCTGAAGCAAAGCGGTGGATCCCATATCGATCTTGTCGAAAGTAATGGCAAGAAGGTTGCGTTTTTACGTACCGTGATTGCCGAGCTGGATTTACCGGCAACCGTCCATCAATGCCGTATTGAAGACTCTTATAGTGAATTCGGTGAGCCGGAAGTGATTACAGCACGCGCTTTAGCATCGTTGGATCAACTTTTAAGCCTCTCGGCGCCATGGTTGATGCATGGCAGCACAGCACTGTTTCAAAAAGGGCGGGATTACGCTTCGGAAGTTGCTGAAGCCAATGCCAATTGGACCTTCAATCTGATAAAACATGACAGCAAAATAGACGAACAGTCGGTTATTCTTGAAATTACCGATCTTCGTTCATTAAAGGGTGAAGTGAAATGAGCGACACGCGTATTATCGCCATTGCAAACCAGAAGGGTGGGGTTGGTAAAACAACAACAGCCATTAATCTTGCAACAGCCTTGGCTGCCATTGGTGAAACAGTTCTTGTCATGGATATTGACCCCCAGGGCAATGCCAGTACCGGACTAGGGATTGACCGCAACAATCGCCCTCTCTCATCCTATGATGTGTTGGTATCGGGATCATCAGTCGCCGATGCAGCACTGGAAACAGAAGTACCCAACCTTTATGTTGTTCCTTCAACACTTGATCTTCTGGGTGTTGAAATGGAAATCGCGCCTGCACAAGACCGCATACAGCGCCTGCAAAAGGCTTTGAGGCATGATCAACGTGTGGCAGAAAAATTCACCTATGTGCTGATTGATTGTCCTCCATCGCTCAACCTTTTGACATTGAATGCCATGGGCGCGGCTGATTCAGTTCTCGTGCCGTTACAATGCGAATTTTTGGCATTGGAAGGTTTGAGCCAGCTACTTGAAACAGTCAAGCAAGTGCGTGGTTCGCTCAATCCGGCTTTAGAAATACAAGGCATTGTGTTGACCATGTATGATGGTCGCAACAATTTGTCTAACCAGGTGGTTGATGATGTTCGCTCATTCATGGGGGACAAAGTTTATCGCACGGTCATACCGCGCAATGTGCGTGTGTCAGAGGCACCATCTTTCGGCAAACCTGCGCTGTTGTATGATCTTAAATGTGCAGGCAGTCAGGCATATCTACAATTAGCCTCGGAAGTGATCCAGCGCGAACGCCAGCTCCGCGCCGCGTGAAACTTATTAACCTATTGAAAATAAAGAGAAATAAGTATGAGTGACGATCAATCGAAAAAAAGACTAGGCCGTGGTTTGGCAGCGCTGATTGGTGATATTGATCTAGGCATCAATAAACCGGCTGCGACAAATGTCACGCAGACAGCCTCTGAGCGACATGTCCCGATCGAGTTTATTTCGCGCAATCCGCGCAATCCGCGTCGTCACTTTACCGATTCAGAATTGGATGATCTCGCCCAATCCATCCGGGAGCATGGTGTTGTCCAACCGGTTGTTGTTCGTCCATCACCTGATCATCCCAACCGTTTTGAACTGATAGCCGGCGAGCGCCGTTGGCGTGCGGCGCAGCGCGCCAATTTGAACGAGCTGCCGGTCATTATACGCGATGTTGACGATCGTACCGCGCTTGAATTGGCGATCATCGAAAATGTTCAACGCGCCGACCTTAATCCGATTGAGGAGGGCATGGGCTATCAGCTGTTGATTGATGACCATGATTACACTCAGGCTGATCTGGCACAGGTCATCGGGAAAAGCCGAAGTCATGTTGCCAATACGTTGCGTTTGTTGAAGTTGCCGCCCAAGGTGCAACAATTTCTCAATGAGGGCCAGCTTTCAGCGGGACATGCCCGTTGTCTGATCACAGTGGATGATCCTCAAAGTCTGGCGGAGCAGATCATTCGTGATGGTTTATCGGTGCGTCAGGCAGAAGCCTTGGCCAATGATCAAAACAATCCAAAGGCAAAAAAGCGCACGCCATCAGAAAAAGATGCCGATACCAAGTCGCTTGAGAAACTTTTGGCTGATGTCATCGGCATGAAAGTGGCGATCAAACATGGTAAGAAGGGTGGGGATGTAAAGATTCACTACGCATCTTTGGAACAGTTGGACGATATTTGTCGTCGCTTGCAAAGCTGAGCGGGGCTGGATTGACTGCGAATATTTGATCCTTAGGGTATTTCCAACAAAAGTTGATAGACTTTTTTGTCTGGAAAATGCGACCAAACAAAGAGATAAAGTGAATCCATGACTCTATGAAAACGGAATCACTTTCGGACGCGCATCATTCGACAGATTGTCTTATCAGTCTATTCTGTAATATCGCCCGTTATAAGTGTAAGTAGTTTCTGAGAGTGATGTACTAGATATTTCGTGTTCGCAAGCTCCTCCATTCAACACGCCGTTGCGTGTTACCGTTTTTGCTCTAACGA
The DNA here is from genome assembly GCF_054871565.1 of Bartonella sp. LJL80. Classification (NCBI taxonomy): domain Bacteria; kingdom Pseudomonadati; phylum Pseudomonadota; class Alphaproteobacteria; order Hyphomicrobiales; family Bartonellaceae; genus Bartonella; species Bartonella sp. LJL80. The sequence continues at coordinate 505,102 of NZ_JBTXLM010000001.1, read as the reverse complement.
CAATATCGCGAAACTTTTGATGAACAGCACCGAAATCGATCGTGGATGTCATTTCGGATATAGAGTCATCAATGCAATTGTTAAAGCCGACTTCTGCTACGCGCGAATTAATCACAAGGCCATTCAGTGAACCCGTTTCGTCCTGTCCGGTCGATCGGAATATGGGCGTCAACGACTCTTGGTTTCTAACGTATAGAAATAGTTCGCTGCGCTGGTAGCCCGAGGCGGAATGCGTACTGCGTTCTAGCCTGAATCCCAAGGCCCTTATGCCATCGGCCAACCGATATAGGCCGGTATCAAGGGATATATTATCAATCTCTAACGCATCAGATAAAAATGCGGATTTGCGTTGATAACGAACTTTCGTCGCTTCACCGGTGGCATCAGTCGTCGCAAAAATCAGATCATACAGCGCGCAGCCATCACATTCTGCTATCTTTTCAACGCTTCGACTTAACAGGACGACAAGAAGCTCACCCTTATCCTGAGGGGAGCGCTTACAGGCAGCAAAGGCGCTTTTGGAAAGACCAAGCGTTTTCTCGATGTTTTGGATAAGCGGCAGTTGTGTATCAACAAACGCATCATTCTGACAAACGGTTTCTTGGGACAAAGCGGGATAAAAGCCGACAAGGCAAAGTACAAATATTGCCAGCGCAATGATGTTTGCTGGTTTGCTATGGCGTTTCAAAGACACACACGATTATCCGCATCTTTCGAGTTCGATCCTATTTTTCAAGAAATACACGGATCCTATCCGCATTCTTTTGCCCGAATTCCAGGTTTTCTTTGGAAACCGTGGTGCTTTCATCAAAGATTGCATCCTTGTCATCAAGGGATGCGGCGGCGGCAAGCGATGCCTGCAGCGCCATATAACCGACGACATAATCCTTGGGTTCAAGCGCATGCTTTTTCAAGATAGCGACGATAGATTGGTTCTTGGAGATCGCATCAACAAGGCCATCAATGCTTCCATCATTGCCAGTATCTGCCGCTGTAAGCGTCATGGATTTTTCCGCCATATCCGTTTGCACCGCTTCCATTTTCGACAAAAAGTCTTCTGTAAGCGGATAAGTGGCAACGATTGCGGGATTGGTAACTGGTGCGAGAAAAAAGGAATCTTTTTTTGCATCCGGCTGGTTGTCCTCAGCAATGGCTGCCGCAGGCAACAGAATGAGGCTGACGGCGATGAAAGCACGTTTTAAAAACATCTAGAACTGATCCTTACGTTTTCTAATTTCAGCAAAAACCGCTTCATCTGTAGCGTTTTCCATGGCAAGATTTTGGCGAATTGCCGGATCATCCCAACGCAGAAATGGGTTGGTGGCTTTTTCTAAACCAATAGAGCTTGGTAAAGTGGCTTCGCCCACAGCAACTAAACGGTCAACAGCCGCAGCACGGTTACGCAAAGCAACGTTATCTGGATCGATGGTCAAAGCGAAGCGGGCGTTAGATTGCGAATACTCATGACCGCAATAAAGGAGGGTTTCATCGGGTAAATTGCGGAGTTTTTGCAGTGAGGATAGCATCATCGCAGGTGTGCCTTCAAATAAACGCCCGCAACCTAGCGAGAACAATGTATCCCCTGTAAAGACCAATTTTTCTAAAGGAAAGTAATAGGATATTTCTCCAGCAGTGTGACCTGGCGTGGCGATAATCTCTACTTTCCTGCCGGCAAACTCCAACGGATCGCCCTCTGACACTGTCAGGTCTAAACCGGCTATCTTGGCGGCTTCCGCCTTTGGTCCGATAACTTTGGCATTAAACCGCTTTTTCAAATTGGCAATGCCTTCGACATGATCCAAGTGATGATGCGTGATGAAGATAAAATCCAGTCGGTAATCCAGCTGTTTCAGTTTTTCCTCAATAGCTTGTGCATCGGGGGCGTCAATCGATGCTGTCAGTCCGCTTTGTTCATCATGAAGCAAGACACCGAAATTGTCGCTCCGACAGATAAATTGGGTTACACGCATATATGCCTCCGATCATTCCGCTTAAGACTTTAAACTATTGATCACGTTTGTTTTGTTTGCCGCCCAATGGCTCAGTTGCATGTTTCATGATCATGGGCATTTGAGCCACCATGAAGATGATGGTGATAGGCATTACACCGAAAACTTTGAAACTTGTCCAGAAATCATCACTGAAATTGCGCCACACAACCTCGTTGATAACGGCCAGAAAGATGAAAAACCAAGCCCAACGATAGGTGAGTTTGCGCCAACCTTCGGCATCCAACTGGAAAGCGGAATCAAGAACATAACCAAGAAGTGCTTTTTTGAACAAAAGACCGCCAAATAATATCAGACCAAACAACGTATTGATGATCGTTGGTTTCATTTTGATGAATGTATCATTATGCAGCCAAAGCGTCAGAAACCCGAAGATCAAAACAAAAATACCCGATATGAGCGGCATGATAGGGATTTTGCGGGCAATCAGCCAAGATGCGACAAGTGCGACGACAATAGCAACCATGAAAATTGCTGTCGCCGGAAAAATCGGTTTTTCAAAACCTTTAAAGATGCCGATATTTTGTATGAGCCATTCGCCTTTGTAGTTGGCAAAGAAAAATACGACCAGAGGCCCCATTTCAAGAATAAGTTTCAGCGTCGGTGACATATGCATGTCTCTGACGGCCTTTGTATCCTGCGGGTCTGGTTCAAAAATAGATTGATTCATTCGTGCTTTCCTGCAATGGCTTCGGCAAAGTCGGTGGCGGCAAAGGGTTCCAAGTCATCAACTCCTTCACCGACGCCAATGAAATAGACCGGCAGTTTATATTTCGCAGCGATCGCTACAAGAATACCACCGCGTGCGGTTCCGTCGAGTTTTGTCATAACAAGTCCGTTTACACCGGCAATGTTTCTAAATATTTCAACCTGACTGAGCGCATTTTGCCCCGTTGTGGCATCCAGTGTTTGCAATACAGTGTGGGGCGCTTCAGGGTCATGCTTGCCAAGAACACGCACGATCTTCGCCAGTTCTTCCATCAACTCGGCTTTGTTTTGCAATCGTCCGGCGGTATCGATAATCAAAACATCACTGCCAGCTTCTCGCGCTTTTTCATAAGCTTCAAATGCTAGGCTTGCCGCATCCGCACCAAGACGCGTCGAGACGACAGGTGCGCCCGTACGCTCACCCCAAATGTGTAGCTGCTCGATGGCAGCGGCGCGGAATGTATCGCCCGCCGCCAACATCACTTTCATGCCGCCGGCAGTCAGCTTTGCAGCAAGTTTGCCGATGGTTGTTGTCTTACCCGTGCCATTGACACCGACGACCAGAATGACGTGCGGTTTATGGCTTAGATCCAGTTCCAAAGGCATGGCAACCGGCTCGAGAACTTTCTTGATCTCGTCGCTCATGATTGTGCGGACTTCGTCGGTGGAGATATCCTTGCCATACCGGCCTGCCGCCAGCGTATCGGTGATGCGCATGGCGGTTTCAATCCCGAGATCCGCCTGGATGAGAACGTCTTCCAAATCCTGCAATGTTTCTTCATCAAGCTTGCGCTTGGTAAAGATTGAGGTGATGGAATCACCAAGTTGGCGAGAGGAGCGTGATAAACCGCTTTTTAAACGCTCAAACCACGACATCTTTTTCGGGGCAGCAGTAGCAGGCGCGGATTCTGCAACATCCTTCTTCACCGCAACGACATCGCTAACGGTCACTTTGTTCGCAGCTCTCTGCGGCATGGCTTCAGCGTTCAACGATGAAGCTTTTTCAGCATTGACCGTTTTTTTTACTTGCGCTTTTGGCCTATCCGCTTTTTTCTTCTCTGGCTCTGGCTCTGGCTCTGGCTCTGGCTCTGGCTCTGGCTCTGGCTCTGGCTCTGGCTCTGGCTCTGGCTCTGGCTCTGGCTCTGGCTCTGGCTCTGGCTCTGGCTCTGGCTCTGGCTCTGGCTCTGGCTCTATTGCAACTTCCTCAACCGCGACCGCTGACTGAGTTTTCTTTGCCTGTGCTGCCTGATAGGCTTCAAAAGGGGAAAGAGTGGCAGTTTCCTGCGCAGTTACATCAGCCTGCTGTTCGTCGTCCTTTGGTTTGGAACCAAAAGAAAAAACCTTTTTAAAAAGACCCTTAGCCATTTTTTTTCCTGTTCAAGCAGCATCGCGATTGGTTAAGGCAGCAATCAGCTTGTTGCCGTCATGTCCAACAACGCGGCCTCTGACAATTGTGCCAGCAATGCCACCGTCAATTTGCGTTAAGGTGTAATCTTCCGTGCGACCGATTCCATCCCGCTCCACAAGAATCATGTGTTCGCTGTTTTGTAAACGGAGGAGGTGGTTTTGATATGATTTTTCGCCAGCGCGACGTAGCTTTTCGGCGCGCTGTTTTACAATTTGGCGTTCAACCATCGGCATTCGCGCTGCCGGTGTGCCTTCGCGCGGGCTGAACGGAAAGACGTGTAGATGCGTAAGACCGCATTCCTCAACAAGCGCCAGACTGTTCTGGAACATTTCATCCGTCTCGGTCGGAAAACCGGCGATCAAATCAGCACCGTAGATCATCTCCGGCCGTTTATCGCGCAGATCGTTGCAAAAACGGATGGATTGGTCACGCAGATGGCGACGCTTCATGCGTTTAAGTATCATATCATCACCTGCCTGCAGTGAAAGGTGGAGATGAGGCATGATGCGTTTTTCATAAGCCAGAAGTTCAATAAGTTCTTCATCGGCTTCAATGGAATCAATTGATGATAAGCGCAAACGCGCAAGATCGGGAACATTGCGCAAAATGGAGCTGACGAGTTTGCCCAAGGTTGTTTTGCCGGGGAGATCGGGGCCATAGCTGGTCAGGTCGACACCGGTCAGCACAACTTCCTGATAGCCGTTGGCATTGAGATGTTTAATCTGTTCAACAACAGCGCCCATCGGCACCGACCGTGATGGACCGCGTCCATAAGGAATAATACAAAAGGTACAACGATGGTCGCAGCCGTTTTGAACTTGCACAAATGCGCGCGCACGGCCTTCAATGGAATCGACCATATGGGGTGCGTTTTCACGGACCTCCATAATATCGTTGACCCGTAATTTTTCGTAATTGTTAACACCGAAATCCGGCAATTGCCGATAGGAGTGGGCATGAAGTTTTTCTTCATTGCCCAAGACCAGATCAACCTCATCCATCGCGGCAAAATCCTGGCCAAGCGTTTGTGCCGCGCAACCGGTGACGATGATCCGAGCTTGCGGGTTCTCCCGTCGTGCTTTTCTAATCGCCTGTTTCGCTTGACGCACCGCCTCTGATGTAACAGCGCATGTATTGAAAATGACGGCGCCATGTTGCAAGTCATCAAGACCGGCTGCGGCGCTTTCCTCGCGCATCACTTCCGACTCATAGGCGTTGAGACGGCATCCAAAGGTTACAATTTCTGTTGCCATCAACAGGCAACCCGCTGATAGTCACCGCTTGTCGGTTCTAAAAATCCATCAAATTCGAACTCGGTTGCACCAGTCATGATGACATGATCATCATGACGCAAAAGAATTTCCAGATTGCCGCCGGGCACAGTGATTGTGATAGCGCGTTCGGTCTTGCCGCGCCGATGCGCTGCAACCGCTGATGCACAGGCAGCAGTGCCGCAGGCACGCGTTAAACCGGCCCCCCGTTCCCAAGTGCGCAAAGTCAGCGACTTGCTTGAGGTGACATGGGCAATAGAGATATTGCATCGTTGTGGAAAAATTGGATCATTTTCCAGTTTCGGGCCATAGATATCCAAGGCGATCGCCTGAATATCATCACCGACGAAATAGATCGCATGGGGATTGCCCATGGAAACCAGCGAAGCATCGCCGAGCGGTCCGCTCCCGATGTCGGCATGGTTGGTATCGGGAATCTCGTATGAAACAGGGATCTCGTTCCAGCGTAAATGCGGTTTACCCATATCGACGGATACAAGCCCGTTTTCAAGCCTTTCAGCCGTGACTATTCCACCTGCCGTATCAAAGGTGAAATGCGAGCCTAGTTGTCTTTGATAAAGCCATTCAACAACACATCGCGTTCCATTGCCACATGCTTGGGCCATTGATCCATCAGCATTCCATATCTCAATATAAAAATCGGTATCGGCTTTTTTTGCCGGGTGGATTGCCATGATCTGGTCGAACGTCGTTTCTGCTTGAGAGGCTAAGGCAATAGCCGCCTGCGGCGTGATATTGCTGCCTGCAGCGCGCATATCGGCAACGATAATTTCATTGCCAAGGCCATTCATTTTGCTGAAAGGGATCATTCTCGCCGTCTTTATTCGTGGTTCTTCACGCTATATATGGCCGAAAAGTGCAAAAAATACCAGTGATGACGCGATAAAAAGCAATAACATCGGCGCGTACGGACGGCGACAAGATGAAGTTCCGGATCTATCGAACTTTCAAATGCACCAAGGTTGGCTCATCGCTTGTGCCAGAGCCTCGTACCACGTCTTGCAGAATCGATTTCTCACAATAAGGTAAATTGACGAAAAGAGAAATTGAGAAAACTAAAATTATTAATATAAATCAGATAGTTGAAAGATTTTGTAAAGGTTGTGTCCCGCTCGAATTCCATGAATTTAGATTTCCAATATTATTTCGCAAGCTCGGCTGCGGGCCATTTGTTCGGTTTTTACTTTTTTTCTGCCGTCTTTTTGCTATTTATGGTTTCAGGAAAGATAATTCGTCACGCAATTTGTAGGATATCTGCAGTCGATAACGGCGTTTTATCGCGATGGAGAGAGCAAGGATATGACAATCTCGAAAAAATCACTTCTGGCATTGACAGCCATGGCTGTTGTTCTTGCCGGTTGTTCGACATCACGCTTTGGCAATAATGGTGGCGGGCAGCCGCCTCAGGTGGTTATGCCAGGCCCCGCAGGTTCGGGCACGGTAACCCAATCGACCTTGCCGCCACCGGCAGCATCTTTTCCTGCTGCGCCCAATAGTGGTGGCGATATGGAGCAGACACAGGTTGCAAGTTTGGAGCCGCCAAGCAATGCTTCAGACCTTACTCCGGCAAGTGTAGCCGGCGTTTGGAAGGCCTCTGTCGGCGGAATGAGCTGCCAGATTGCGACACCGCAGACCAAATTCGGTCAGGGATACCGTGCTGGCCCACTGCATTGCCCGGCTGCTTTTACCGGTGTTAGCTCCTGGGCAGTCAATGGCAAGCAGTTAAGCTTCTATGATGCGTCGGGTAGTTCTGTTGCAACGCTTTATTCAACCGGTGCCAGCCGGTTTGAAGGCCGTACCACAAGCGGACAGACAGTTGTTCTGAGCCGTTAACATTCAAGATAACGGGCTGTTTTTTTGAACAGCCCGTTTCTTTTTATATGCGGGTTTTTTCAAAAGGATTTTTTAATGGGTTTGATGCGTGAGCGTTATGATGCACTGGTCGAGAACGGTGAAATCACTCTTGATCCTGCACAAGTTGCACTAACGGCACGTTTCGACCGGCTTTTGTCGGATATCTCAGAAAAAAGCCTTTCACAAAAAAGTTCACCCTTGGGTTGGCTGTTCGGAAAGCGCAAGGAAAATAAAGAGCCGGTGCAAGGGCTTTATATTTATGGTGAAGTCGGTCGCGGCAAAACCATGTTAATGGATTTGTTTTTCTCCTGTCTCCCTCAGGGCAATAAACGGCGTGCCCACTTCAACGACTTCATGGCCGATGTCCATGATAGGATCAACCAGCATCGCCAAGCACTTAATCGGGGCGAAACAAAGCAGAACGATCCGATCGTTCCCGTTGCGGAAAGCTTGGCACGGGAAGCGAAGATTCTTTGTTTTGATGAATTTACTGTGACAGATATTGCCGATGCCATGGTCTTGTCGCGTCTGTTTACCGCGCTGTTCGATCAAGGTGTCACACTGGTCGCAACGTCCAATGTTGCGCCGGACAACCTTTATCGCAACGGCCTCAATAGGCAGCTTTTTTTACCCTTTATTGCCATTTTGAAAAAATATGTCGAAGTGGTCAATCTTGATGCCAAGACCGATTATCGCCTTGAGAAAGCAGACCGTAGACCGGTCTATGTTTCACCATTGGGGCGCGATACACGCGAAAAAATGGATTCGGCATGGGCAATCGTCACCGAGGGTGAAAAGGACGTTGCACTGGATATCCATGTTCGCGGCCATCCTGTTCACATTCCGCATGCAACATCTCATGCAGTGCGTTTCGACTATCTGGATCTATGTGCCAAACCCCTTGCCGCTGCCGATTATCTGGCGTTGGTGGCCCGTTATCATACGTTTTTCATCGACAATGTACCGATCATGGATGATGAACACCGCAATGAAACGAAGCGATTTATTCTGCTTATCGATACGCTCTATGATCGGCATGCGCGCTTGTTCATATCGGCGGCGGAAACGCCCGAAAAGCTCTATCAAGGACGCAACCAAACAACTGAAACCTTCGAATTTGAACGGACCGCATCACGTCTTTTTGAAATGCAAAGCGAAGAATATTTGCAGATCTGGGCCGAAAATAACCCCGATATCCCGCACAAAAACATATAATAGGGTCAAAATGTGGCTATTTAGCGCATTGCCACCGATAATAATTGACGTTTACGTAAACTGACACCAATATAACCGATTGAATTTATTCGATTTAGAATAATCAGTTGTGTTTTTTCCCGATTCAGCCTATCGACGATAAGGCGGTAGATTATTCAACGGCTTGATGTCGGGGTTCAGTCTACACGGGAGTTTCAACAATCCCGATCATCTGAATGTCTTATTGATAGGGTATTCAACGTGTAAGGGAGTTTTTGGGTTTAATGTCGGCGAGGATCAGCATTTGGCTTCTTTCCGGCAGCAATTTAGGGAAGAAACCAAAATGGCACGCAATAAAATAGCTCTCATTGGTTCAGGCATGATCGGTGGCACTCTTGCGCACATGATCGGCTTGAAAGAACTTGGCGACGTTGTCTTGTTCGATATTGCAGAAGGTGTACCGCAGGGTAAGGGGCTGGATATTGCAGAATCTTCACCGGTTGACGGTTTTGATGCAAAATATACCGGCGCCAATGATTATGCTGCCATTGAAGGCGCGGACGTTATCATTGTAACCGCAGGCGTTCCCCGTAAGCCCGGCATGAGCCGCGACGACCTTTTGGGTATCAACTTGAAGGTCATGGAGCAGGTTGGTGCAGGCATTAAGAAATATGCGCCCAACGCATTTGTCATCTGCATCACGAACCCACTTGATGCGATGGTATGGGCTTTACAGAAATTCTCAGGCCTTCCGGCCAACAAGGTTGTCGGTATGGCCGGCGTTCTTGATTCTGCCCGTTTCCGTTATTTCCTTGCAGAAGAATTCAAGGTTTCGGTTGAAGATGTCACGGCCTTTGTTCTTGGCGGCCATGGCGACTCGATGGTGCCATCAGTGCGCTATTCGACGGTTGCAGGTATTCCTTTGCCCGATCTCGTCAAAATGGGTTGGACAACGCAAGGCAAGCTCGATCAGATTATTCAGCGTACCCGTGATGGCGGCGCAGAAATCGTTGGTCTGCTTAAAACCGGTTCTGCTTTCTATGCTCCGGCTTCATCGGCAATATCGATGGCTGAAGCCTATCTGAAGGATAAGAAGCGCGTTGTACCGGTGGCAGCCCATCTTTCCGGCCAGTATGGCGTTAAGGATATGTATGTCGGTGTTCCGGTCGTATTGGGTGCCGGTGGTGTGGAACGTATTATCGAGATTGATCTTGATAAGGATGAAAAGGTTGCGTTCGAGAAATCAGTAGGCGCTGTGAAGGGTCTATGTGACGCTTGTGTCGCTATCGCACCGAATTTGAAATAAGTCGGAACAATCCCGCTTTATAAACATAAGGCGGGATATTCCGGTTTTTCCGGGACCGGATGACCGGCCCATAAGAGAAAAGGAAAAATGAATGAATATCCATGAATATCAGGCCAAGCGTCTGCTTCATGAATATGGTGCGCCCATTGCCAATGGCGTTGCCGTCTATTCTGTAGAGCAGGCTGAAGAATGGGCAAAGAAATTGCCCGGACCGCTTTATGTGGTTAAAAGCCAAATCCACGCTGGTGGCCGCGGTAAGGGTAAGTTCAAGGAACTTGGTCCCGATGCTAAGGGCGGTGTTCGGCTGGCGAAGTCGATTGAAGAAGTGGTTTCCAACGTTAAGGAAATGCTTGGCAAAACATTGGTAACCAAGCAGACCGGCCCTGCTGGAAAACAGGTTAACCGTCTCTACATTGAAGATGGTGCCGATATCGAGCGTGAACTCTATCTGTCCATTCTTGTTGATCGTACCGTCGGTCAGGTTGCTTTTGTTGTTTCGACCGAAGGCGGCATGGATATTGAAACCGTTGCTGAAGAAACACCGGAAAAAATTCTGACTTTGGCCATCGATCCTGAAAAGGGCGTGACAGCTGAAGACGGTGCAAAGCTTTGTGATGCTTTGCAGTTGAAGAATGCCGCACGTGAAGACGGTTTGAAGCTCTTCCCCATTCTCTATAAAGCATTCACCGAGAAGGACATGAGCCTTCTTGAGGTTAATCCGCTTATCGAGATGAAAAACGGTCATTTGCGCGTTTTGGATGCGAAAGTGTCTTTCGACAATAACGCTTTGTTCCGTCACCCCGACATTTTGGAATTGCGTGATACTTCAGAAGAAGATCCGAAGGAAATCGAAGCTTCCAAGCATGATCTTGCCTATGTCGCACTTGATGGCAATATCGGCTGCATGGTCAATGGTGCCGGCCTTGCCATGGCAACCATGGACATTATCAAGCTTTATGGGGCAGAACCTGCCAATTTCCTTGATGTTGGTGGCGGTGCTTCCAAGGAAAAGGTTACGGCAGCATTCAAGATCATTACAGCTGATCCCAATGTGAAGGGCATTCTCGTCAACATCTTTGGCGGCATCATGCGCTGTGATGTTATCGCTGAAGGCGTTATCGCAGCTGTCAAGGAAGTCGGCCTGAAGGTGCCGCTTGTGGTTCGTCTTGAAGGAACCAATGTCGATAAGGGTAAAACCATTATCAATGAAAGTGGTCTGAATGTGATTTCTGCGGACGATCTGGATGACGCCGCGCAGAAAATCGTCGCAGCCGTGAAGGGAGCTTGAAGTCATGTCGATTTTGATCAACAAGGATACGAAAGTTCTCGTACAGGGTTTGACCGGTAAGACCGGTACATTCCACACCGAGCAGGCTTTGGCTTACCACGGCACCCAGATGGTTGGCGGTGTTCATCCGAAAAAGGGCGGCGAAACCTGGGAAGGTTCCAAGGGCGAAAAGCTGCCGATTTTTACAACGGTTGCCGAAGGTAAAGAGAAAACCGGCGCCGATGCATCTGTTATCTATGTACCGCCAGCAGGTGCCGCAGCCGCTATCATTGAAGCTATCGAGGCTGAAATCGGACTGATCGTCTGTATCACGGAAGGTATTCCGGTTATCGACATGGTCAACGTCAAAGCCAAGCTCGACAAGTCAAAATCACGTCTGATCGGACCAAACTGCCCCGGCGTTTTGACCCCTGATGAATGCAAGATCGGCATTATGCCCGGTTCTATCTTCAAGAAGGGTTCCGTTGGCGTTGTTTCTCGTTCGGGAACTTTGACCTATGAAGCCGTGTTTCAGACAACCAATGAAGGTTTGGGCCAGACAACAGCAGTCGGTATCGGCGGCGATCCAGTCAAGGGCACAGAATTTATTGATGTGTTGGAAATGTTCCTTGCAGATGATGAAACCAAGTCTATCGTAATGATCGGTGAAATTGGTGGTTCAGCTGAAGAGGATGCTGCGCAATTCTTGAAGGATGAAGCCAAGAAGGGCCGTCAAAAGCCGATGGTTGGTTTCATCGCTGGCCGTACAGCCCCTCCCGGACGCACAATGGGTCATGCAGGCGCTGTGATTTCCGGCGGCAAGGGTGGCGCAGAAGACAAGATTGCCGCAATGGAATCAGCAGGCATTCGCGTTTCACCGTCACCGGCACAACTTGGCAAGACCCTCGTCGAGGTTCTCAAAGGTTGATAATTCAATAAAAGCCACCCGGATTTTTCTCCGGGTGGCCAAATGATTAACAGAAGCGCAAGCTTCTTCAGCAATATTCCAGTGGTTTTTTCCGCGGATTTTAAGGAGACGGAACAGGCGTTCCGGCAGAACAAATGGCAAGGCAGGACCAGTCAAACGATCTTTTTGCGCAGACCTCGTTTCTATACGGTGGCAATGCGGATTATATTGATCAGCTTTATGCCGAATATGAAAAAAATCCGGCCGGCGTTGATCCGCAATGGCGTGAATTTTTCGAGGCTCTTCACGATAATAAAGAAGACGTGCTGAAAAACGCCGAAGGTGCATCCTGGCAGCGTGATAACTGGCCATTGAAGGAAAGCGGAGAACTTGTTTCGGCCCTTGATGGTGATTGGCCCGTTGTTGAAAAACATATGGGTGACAAGCTCAAGGGCAAAGCCGCAGAAGCTACGACAAAGGGTGCTCCGGCGGTTAGTGACGCCGATATCATTCAAGCGACACGCGATTCCGTACGGGCTATCATGATGATTCGTGCATTCCGCATGCGCGGTCATTTGCACGCCAAGCTCGATCCTTTGCAGCTGGCTGAAAAGCCGGAAGATTACAACGAATTGTCGCCCGAGACTTATGGTTTCACACCGGCAGACTATGATCGCAAAATCTTCATCGATAATGTTTTAGGGCTCGAATATGCAACGATCCCGCAAATGTTGGAAATCCTTAATCGCACCTATTGTTCAACCATCGGTGTCGAATTCATGCATATCTCTGATCCAGCACAAAAAGCCTGGATTCAGGAACGTATCGAAGGACCCGACAAACAGGTGGCTTTCACCCCTGAAGGCAAGAAAGCCATTTTGAACAAGTTGGTTGAAGCTGAAGGCTTCGAGCAATTCCTCGACACCAAATACAAGGGCACGAAGCGTTTCGGTCTTGATGGCGGCGAAGCGCTGATACCGGCTTTGGAGCAGATCATCAAACGCGGTGGCGCGCTTGGTGTTGAAGAGATTATTTTCGGTATGGCCCACCGTGGTCGTTTGAATGTGCTTTCACAGGTGTTGTCCAAGCCGCACCGTGCTATCTTCCATGAATTCAAGGGTGGTTCTTACAAGCCTGACGATGTTGAAGGTTCAGGCGATGTGAAATACCACCTGGGTACATCGTCCGATCGTGAGTTTGATGGCAATAAGGTGCATTTGTCACTGCTGCCAAACCCTTCTCACTTGGAAATTGTTGACCCGGTTGTCATTGGTAAAACACGTGCCAAGCAAGATCAGCTGGTTGGGCCTACCCGTACCGACCTCGTACCGCTGAGCGAACGTGCCAAGATCATGCCGCTTCTCATTCATGGCGATGCCGCTTTTGCTGGTCAAGGCGTTATTCAGGAAACATTGGGTCTGTCCGGTTTGAAGGGCTATCGGGTTGCCGGTTCCATTCATGTGATTATTAACAACCAGATCGGCTTCACCACCAATCCGCGTTTCTCTCGTTCGTCACCCTACCCTTCTGACGTGGCGAAGATGATTGATGCACCGATCTTCCATGTCAATGGAGACGATCCGGAGGCGGTTGTCTTTGTCGCTAAGGTAGCAACAGAGTTCCGCCAGATATTCCACAAACCTGTTGTCATCGACATGTTCTGCTACCGTCGTTATGGCCATAATGAGGGTGACGAGCCTTCATTCACGCAGCCGCTAATGTATAAGGCTATCCGCGGTCACAAGACGACCTTGCAGCTTTACGGCGAACAGTTGGAAGCGGAGGGTCTGATTAAGACTGAAGAGCTTGATGCGCAGAAGCATAGCTGGCGTGACAAGCTTGAAGTCGAGTTTGAGGCTGGTTCGTCCTATAAGCCAAACAAGGCTGACTGGCTTGATGGCACTTGGACGGGTTTGAAGGCTGCTGACAATGCAGATGAGCAGCGTCGTGGAGCCACGGGTGTTGCAGCCAAGACCTTGAAGGAAATCGGTCAGAAGCTTGTTGAAGTTCCTGCAGACTTCCATGTCCATAAAACCATTCAGCGTTTTCTCGACAATCGTGCAAAAATGTTTGAAACGGGCGAGGGTATTGATTGGGCAACAGCCGAATCTTTGGCCTTTGGTTCGCTTTGTGTCGAAGGCTCACCAATTCGCCTGTCGGGTGAAGATGTGGAACGTGGCACATTCAGTCAGCGCCATTCGGTGCTCTATGACCAGGAAAACGAAAACCGTTACATTCCGTTGAATAATCTGCAAAAGGGACAGGCGATTTATGAAGTCGTCAACTCGATGCTGTCCGAGGAAGCCGTATTGGGTTTCGAATATGGCTATTCTCTTGCAGAGCCACGCGGTTTGACCCTATGGGAAGCACAATTTGGCGATTTCGCTAACGGTGCGCAGGTTGTTTTTGACCAGTTCATCTCTTCGGGTGAGCGTAAATGGCTCAGAATGTCGGGACTTGTCTGTCTGCTTCCGCATGGTTTCGAGGGCCAGGGACCAGAGCATTCATCGGCACGCCTTGAGCGTTATCTGCAGCTTTGTGCGGAAGATAATATGCAGGTTGCAAACTGCACGACACCGGCAAATTACTTCCATATTCTGCGTCGTCAGATCAAACGCGATTTCCGTAAACCATTGATCCTGATGACACCGAAATCGCTTTTGCGCCATAAGCGTGCGGTTTCTTCACTCAGCGAAATGGGGGCGGATACGACATTCCACCGCTTGTTGCTTGATGATGCACAATATCTCAAAGATCAGCCGATCAAGCTGCAGAAGGATAATAAGATCCGCCGCGTTGTCTTGTGTTCGGGCAAGGTTTATTACGACCTTTATGAAGAGCGTGAAAAGCGCGGCTTAGACGATGTTTATCTGCTGCGCGTGGAACAGCTTTATCCATTCCCGGCAAAGGCTTTGGTCAATGTTCTTTCGCGCTTCCTGCAGGCTGAAATTGTCTGGTGTCAGGAAGAGCCGAAAAACATGGGTGCATGGTCATTTATCGAGCCTTATCTGGAATGGGTGCTTGCACATATTGGCGCGAAATATCCGCGTGCCCGTTATGCCGGTCGTCCTGCCAGCGCTTCGCCGGCAACGGGGCTCATGTCCAAACATCTTGAACAGCTTGCAGCGTTTCTTGAAGACGCGTTGGCTTAATTATCTTATCACTCTGACGTATGGAAAAATATTATGGCTACTGAAATCCGCGTTCCTACTCTGGGCGAGTCCGTTACTGAAGCAACCATTGGCAAATGGTTCAAACAACCTGGCGACTCTGTTGCTATGGACGAACCGCTGGTGGAACTTGAAACCGATAAGGTAACAGTTGAAGTTCCCTCGCCTGTTGCTGGAAAATTGTCTGAAATCGTCGCAAAAGAAGGCGATACAGTTGAGGTCAATGCGCTTTTGGCTTCGGTTGAGGAAGGAGCTGCAGGCGCGGCACCTTCTGCTCCAAAACCTGCCGCACCCGCAAGCGCCGCACCAGCACCCGCTGCTGCACCGGCCGCTTCAGCGTCTTCCTCAACCATGCAGCCTGCACCTTCCGCTGCAAAATTGATGGCGGAAAACAATGTCTCAACCGATCAGGTTGACGGCTCGGGCAAACGTGGACAAATCCTCAAAGGTGATGTTCTCGACGCCTTGTCAAAAGGCACCAGCGCTTCGACGCCCGCACCAACAGCTCCACGTGCTGCTTCCGCACCACAGGATGCAGCACGCGAAGAACGCGTACGGATGACCAAACTGCGCCAGACAATTGCCCGTCGCTTGAAAGATGCCCAGAACACAGCAGCCATGTTGACCACCTTTAACGAAGTTGACATGTCGGCTGTTATGGATCTGCGCAAACGCTATAAGGACGTTTTCGAAAAGAAACATGGCGTCAAGCTCGGTTTCATGGGCTTTTTCACCAAGGCAGTCTGTCATGCACTGAAAGAAATTCCGGCAGTGAATGCCGAAATTGACGGTACAGACATTATCTATAAGAATTATGTCAATGCCGGCATCGCTGTCGGTACGGAGAAAGGCCTGGTTGTTCCTGTTGTGCGTGATGCCGACCAGATGTCCATTGCCGAGATTGAAAAAGAGATCGGCCGTTTGGGACGTTTGGCTCGTGATGGCAAGCTTGCAGTTGCAGATATGCAGGGCGGCACATTCACAATTACGAATGGCGGCGTCTATGGTTCGTTGATGTCGACACCTATTCTTAACGCGCCGCAGTCCGGTATCTTGGGCATGCATGCGATCAAAGAACGTGCGATGGTTGTTGGCGGGCAGGTCGTTGTGCGCCCGATGATGTATCTTGCCGTTTCCTACGATCATCGCATTGTCGATGGTCAGGAAGCCGTGACATTCCTCGTCCGCATTAAAGAAAGCCTCGAAGATCCAGAACGTTTGGTTCTTGATCTCTAATTGGAAGGCAGTCTTGGCATGATCAATGCACCAACAGCACTCTTGGCTCTCAGTGTCATCCTGCTGTTGGTGCATATTTTTTTGCAGGCTTTTTTCGCCACAAAAGACTTGGGACGCACATGGAATGCCGGTCCGCGTGACGGAAATGAAAAGCCACAGTCGGTTCTTGCCGGCAGAGCTGGGCGAGCGAGTGCCAATTTTCGTGAAACCTATCCCGCTTTTATAGCACTGATGCTGATGGCTGAATTTCAACCGGTCGATGTCATGCTGACAGTCGCAGGAGGAACGGTTTGGCTGGTTGCCAGACTTGTCTATCTGCCACTTTATCTAGCGGGCATTCCTTATATCCGCTCTCTCATTTGGCTGGCATCTATTGCCGGTCTCGTCATTATGCTTGCTGCGTTGTGGAGATAGTCCATGCATTATTATTTTGCCGAATGGGCAACGCTCATGGCTATATTCCTCATAGCGGCAATAACGCCCGGTGCCGATCTCGCAATGGTGTTGCGCCAATCGCTGGTGCATGGACGTAAAAATGCAATTGTAACGTCTTTTGGGATTGGTTCGGCGTTGCTGTTTCATGTAAGCTATACAATCTTGGGATTGGGATTGATTATTTCGAAATCGATCTTTTTGTTCAATGTGGTCAAATGGCTGGGTGTTGCCTATCTATTTTATATCGGTTTCAGGGCTTTAACCTCTGGCGGATCGACAGCCACGATTGCAGAAAGTGGTGCGGTAAAGCCTCTACCGCAAAGCTTGAAGAAAGCATTTTTGCTGGGTTTTGTCGTCAACGTGCTTAATCCCAAAGCGGTTTTCTTCTTCCTCTCCATTTTTTCAACACTGGTTGCCGCTACGACACCAATGTCGGTAAAATTCGGTTATGGTTTGTCAATGTCATTCTTGTTGATTATCTGGTTCACATTGGTCAGTGTTTTTATGACAGCGCCATTGGTCAGGGCAGCTTTCTATAAAGCATCAAAATGGATCGACAGGGTAAGTGGTGCAGTGTTTATCGCGCTTGGTGTGCGGTTGATGTTTCAAAAAGCCTCTTGAAAGCTTGAATTTTTGAATGGGCCTCTATGGCCTGAATGAAAGGAAAAATAATGTCGTATGATGTAGTGGTGATTGGGGCCGGACCCGGTGGTTATGTAGCAGCAATCAAGGCGGCACAGCTCGGTTTGAAAACCGCCATCGTTGAAAAACGCGAAACATTAGGCGGCACCTGCCTCAATGTCGGTTGCATCCCGTCAAAGGCGTTGCTTTATGCCTCAGAAGTATTTGCCGAAGCCAATCATGGTTTTGAGACCTTGGGTGTTTCGGTTTCCAAGCCTACGCTTGATCTCAACGCGATGATGAACCACAAAAAGACAACGGTTGATGCCAATACCGGTGGCGTTGCTTTTCTGATGAAGAAAAACAAGATTGATACCGTTTACGGTACAGCTAAAATTCTCGCTGCAGGAAAAGTTGAAGTTACAGGCAATGACGGTGCCAAACAAACATTGGAAACCAAGAATATCGTGATTGCGACCGGATCGGATGTTTCGGGTATTCCGGGATTGAATGTTGAAATCGATGAAAAGGTCATCGTTTCTTCAACGGGTGCTATTGCTTTGGAAAAAGTGCCAGCGCGTATGGTGGTTGTCGGTGCGGGCGTTATCGGTTCGGAATTGGGTTCGGTATGGAGCCGTCTTGGCGCCAAGGTGACGATTGTCGAATTTCTCGACAAGGTCTTGGGGCCGATGGATGGTGAAATCTCCAAACAGTTCCAGAAGCTCATGGAAAAACAGGGTATCGAATATAAGCTTGGTGCCAAGGTAACAGGCGTTGAAAAGACGGGTTCTGGCGCCAAAGTGACGTTTGAACCGGTCAAGGGTGGAGCGGCTGAAACATTGGAAGCCGATATCGTATTGGTTGCAACGGGCCGGCGTCCCTACACCGATGGCTTGGGTTTGGAGCAAGCTGGTGTGAAGTTGGATGAGCGTGGACGTGTTGATATTGACGCCTATTGGCAAACAAATGTCCCTGGAATCTATGCTATTGGCGATGTTGTCAAAGGCCCTATGCTCGCGCATAAGGCTGAAGATGAGGGCGTGGCGGTTGCAGAAATTCTCGCGGGTCAAAAGGGTCATGTCAATTTCGATGTTATTCCGAGTGTTGTTTACACCCAGCCTGAAGTTGCTTCTGTTGGTAAAACCGAGGAAGAGCTGAAAGCGGCCGGTATTGAGTATAAGGTGGGCAAATTCCCATTCACAGCTAACGGTCGTGCCCGCGCAATGCAGAAAACCGATGGTTTGGTCAAGATCCTTGCCTGCAAGAAAACAGATAAGGTGCTAGGCGGCCATATTCTTGGCTTTGGTGCTGGTGAAATGATCCACGAAATTACCGTTTTGATGGAGTTTGGCGGTTCATCGGAAGATTTGGGACGCACATGCCATGCGCATCCGACCATGTCGGAAGCCGTAAGGGAAGCTGCATTGGCGACTTTTGCCAAGCCGTTGCATATGTAGACCGACATATCTTTAGATTAATAAGGGCTGCCATGTTTTTGGCAGCCTTTTTTATTTCGGTATCGCAGCTTCTCGACGCGACATGTTCGTTTTTCGGACAGATTGCCTTGTCAGCGACGAAGCCTGTTCCATATAGGCTGCAATCAGGCAAAGCCTAAACCAGACAGGAGAGTCGAAATGGAAGCATTGGTTCCACTGATTATACAGATCGTTTCAGGTGCGGTCGGCGGTAACATCGCCGGTGCGATTAAGAAAATCAGCTTAGGTGCCACAGGCAATTCTATTGCTGGTGGTATTGGCGGCCTTATTCTTAGCCAGGCAATGGCGTGGTTAAGCAATGGTGGCGCAGAAACGATGATGAACGGTGTATTGGGCCAAGTCGCAGCTGGCGGCGGCGGCGGTATTATTTTAACGGCGATTATCGGCTTCATCCGCAATGCAATGGCCAAAAAAGCCTAATCTTTCCCCGTCGATAAAAATGAAAAAGCCACGCGACCAAGCGTGGCTTTTTTTAATAGAAGCTTTTGTGGCTTTTATGATTTCTGGTCCACACGGGTGACATGGTAACCCATTTTACGAAATTTCTCGATTAAGCCATTCTTACCGGGAAGATGGGCCGCACCAACAGCGATAAAACTTCCACCCTTTTCTAATAGCGGAGCTGCGCGCTGGGCCATGCGGGCATTGCGTTGATCGATAAGAATTGTTTTGAAAACTGCCATATCCCGCTTTGTGGTTTCACCCTCAAACACTTCATCCAGTGACATGATTTCTGCAATATTGCCTTGCAGATAAAGCTTTGTCTGCGTGTAAAACAAATCGCGGTTAAAAGTCGGATCAGCGATGCTATCCAAAATTGCATGCACATGAAATGCAATTGGTAGGTTCTGTAGCGCGGCCAGTTGTTCTGGAATGGTTTCCAGTCCGATGACAGGTTTTCCCGCGCTTTGAGCGGTTAAGGCAATTCTTTGATCAAGCGGCTTTAATCCGGTTTGTATCCGCAGCGTTTCGCAAGAAGGTATGCTGAGGGTTGTCCATATAATCCAAGGCTGCATATTCGAAATAAGACGATAATTCAGGCCGCGCTTGCGCAATTTTGATCGAAAATGCGCAAACTCCTCGTCAGTCAGTTGGTCCTCAATTGTGTTTCCCTCAGCAACCTTGAACAAGGTTGGATCGGCCGAGACTTCCGCCAATAGCGGGTTATCGCCTTCCGTGCCGATCTCTGCTAATTCGAGCACAACCCTATCGGCTTTCTCAAGCGCCTTCTGCTCTTGCGAGGTCAGTTTGTTCACATCATCATCGGTAACGTGCGTTGTACCGAAAAGCCAAGATGTCGCTTTTCCCGGTCTGTCGATTTTCCAAAACCGCCCTTGACCATTGACGATCGCCTGCGCCTTTTGTTGCAGAATCTGTTTTTTTTCCGGTGACAGCATTTCAATCAAATCGCGCCCGCTACAAGCAGGCACTTTGTTGATAATGATTGTTCCGTACGACGGTCCAAACAAGGTTTCAAAAACTTTAGATGGTTCCGTAGACGTCGTTTCAGATAGGGCCGGGTTGATTAGACCCGATAGAACTAGAAAAACGAATGCTATAAGCCGGTTTTGCATCGATCAGAAACTTAGTTTTTTATCATCCTTGCCTTCACGGATATGCGTTGGCAAACCCATTTTATCGAGATGCTTGAGGAAAGGTTTGGGTGGCAATTCTTCGATATTGGCCATCGTCTTCACGTCCCAGTCCCCGCTTGCTACCAAGAGTGCAGCAGCGGCGGCAGGAACACCGGCAGTGTAGGATATGCCTTGCGCACCGGTTTCATTATAAGCATCCTTGTGGTCTGCGATGTTATAGATGAAAACTTCCCGCTGTTTGCCGTTTTTTTCACCTTTGATCAGATCACCAATACACGTTTTACCGGTGTAATCGGGTGCCAATGATGAGGGGTCGGGCAGCACGGCTTTGACTACCTTCAACGGAACGACTTCCTGCCCTTCGGCTGTTTTAATCGGCTGCTCTGAAAGAAGCCCGAGGTTTTTCAGCACATTGAACACGGTGATGTAGCGTTCGCCAAAGCCCATCCAGAAACGGATATTGGGCACATCTAGATTTTTAGACATGGAATGAATTTCGTCATGGCCAGTCATATAGGCGGTGCGCTTGCCAACAACGGGTAGGTCCCATTCATGGCCCACTTCAAACATCTTGTTTGACGTCCATTTGCTATTTTGCCAGGACCAGACCTGCCCGGTAAATTCGCGGAAATTGATTTCCGGATCAAAGTTCGTTGCAAACCACCGGCCATGATCGCCTGCATTAATATCAATGATATCAATGTCAGCCATCTTATCGAAATAGTCATCACGTGCCAAAGCAGCGTAGGCGTTGACGACGCCGGGGTCGAAGCCCGCACCCAAAATTGCGGTCACGCCAGCCTCTTCACATTCCTCCCGACGCGGCCATTCGTAATTGCCATACCATGGTGGTGTTTCGCAGATTTTCAGCGGATCTTCATGAATCGCCGTATCGATATAAGCAGCGCCGGTTTGGATACAGGCTGTTAAAACAGACATGTTCAAAAAGGCCGATCCGACATTGATGACGATCTGACTGTTGGTCTTACGGATGAGGTCGGTGGTGGCCTTGATATTCATGGCATCGAGGTGATGGGTGTCGAACACGCCTTTCACCTTCATGGACTTCTTTTCTTTGACGGAAGCGATGATCGCCTCGCATTTTTGCAGCGTTCGTGAAGCGATATGAAGATCACCGAGAATATCGTTATGTTGAGCGCATTTATGGGCCACGACCTGTGCCACGCCGCCCGCACCAATAATCAGGACATTCTTTTTCATTCCCGGTTTGTCTCCTTTTAACTCTTCACGTCAATCTATGCTGTTTACATGACAACCTTGTTAAGAAAGACTGTCTCTATAGTCCTTATACCCGAATTCGCGTTGAACACGAGTGGTTCCATCCAATTCTTTTATCGCGATGGCTGGCATATTGACACCGTTAAACCAGTTTTTCTTAACCATGGTGTAGCCAGCGGCATCCTGAATGGATAGCCGATCGCCAATTTGCAGTTTCTGCGGAAAGTGGAATGTGCCGAAAATATCTCCCGCCAAACAAGATTTTCCGCAAATCATAATTTCATGCGGGCCAGCATCAGGATTAAGTTTCGCGCTTTCACGGTAAATAAGAAGATCGAGCATATGCGCTTCTATGGAACTGTCCACAATCGCCAGATCCTTGCCATTATGCAACGTGTCCAAAACCGTCACTTCCAAAGTTGTACTTTTGGTTATCGATGCTTCGCCAGGCTCAAGAAAGACAGTGACACCGTGGTCATCGGAAAAGCGTTTCAAACGATCGGCAAAGGCTTCAAGTGGATAGTTTTCGCCGGTGAAATGAATGCCGCCGCCTAGACTTACCCAATCGACATGCTTGAACAATCCGCCGAATTTCGTTTCGATATCACCCAGCATTTGATCAAAAAGAGCAAAGTCACCATTTTCGCAATTATTGTGTATCATAAAGCCGCTTACCGACGGCAAGACCGTTTCGATTTTTTCACGGTCCCATTCGCCCAGACGGCTGAACGGGCGAGCCGGATCTGCAAGGTCGAAGCTGGAGGAACTTATCCCGGGATTAAGCCTTAAGCCGCGCTGGATTGATTTGGATTTTTCATCGAAGCGTTCAAGCTGACCAATGGTATTGAAAATGATTTTATCCGCATAACCGATAGCCTCATCGATTTCATAGTCGGCCCAAGCGACAGAATAAGCGTGCGTTTCTTTGCCAAACTTTTCATGTCCCAAGCGTAACTCATAAAGGGATGACGAGGTTGTGCCATCCATGTAATCGGCCATGAAGTCAAAGACACCCCAAGTGGCAAAACACTTCAACGCAAGCAGGGCTTTGGCACCGGATAGTTCACGAAGCCGTGCGACTGTTTCCATGTTGCGCATCAACTTGGATTTATCAATCAGATAGTATGGCGTTTGTAGCATGGCTTTGTCCTGAAGGTTTGAACGGATGCGTCTTGATCCGCTAATTGCACGACACATATAGAAACAGAATGCCCCAAGCGCAAATATGTTCTTCATTAACCATAGCTTAAAACAGTGCGATTTCTGAATTCCGTGTTTGCTATAGTCATGACCGTGTAGGGATTTTTTAAAGGTGTAGAATGCGCTATCCGGTGGAATTGCTTCGTGTTTTTTCGGCTATAATCATTGCCGGATGCCTTTTGGTTTTGCCGGTTTCTGCTGCTGATCTGGAAGATCAATCAGCAGTCGTTGTAAAAGTCACACAACAAGATGGTGCGCTTACCAGTAAAAGCCGCGGTGAATGGAACGGTTTCAAAGGCTATCGCCATCATCGCAGCGGCTATCGCAAACACAGTGATGGTTGGTGGTATCCTGAGGCGGCTTTTCAACCTGGAGCGCAAGCGGCACCTGCTATCATCAAACCGAAGAAAGCCAATCAAAAAACGCGCAGCGCTGATGATAAACCATGGCAATTGAAAAACCATCTCGACTATTGCGCGGCCAAATATAAATCCTATACCAGCGCCGACAACAGCTATCAGCCATTCGAAGGCCCGCGCAAGCAATGTGTATCGCGCTACTATAAGGGATGATGCGCAGTCGTCATCATACCATCACGAAAAACAGAGGATTCGGCACTATGAATATTCAGGTGCCAATTTTAATATTTTTTCGATTTATGTAAAAAAAAGGACAAATTTCTGCTGTTAAGCTTTTGAAAGGGCTTGCGCATTATGCTTTAAGCCGTTCAATATGGTCATGTGGGTATTTCCGATGCCGATTCATTGACCTACATATCGAAGAGACCCCAAAAAGCAGGATGGTGCGCAAAACATGACAACACGGGAAGCAATGTTGATATTGCTGGTTTTACTCCCCTTTGTCGGTAGCGCTGTTATCGGTTTTTTTCGTTCAACAGCAAAAAACAATGAAGCCTGGTTTGCCGGAGCAGTCGCCCTTTCCGGTCTTCTCTTCACGATCATGCTCTATCCCGCTATCTCGGGTGGCAATACGGTTCGCATGGACATTGCCTGGCTGCCCGAATGGGGCTTGAACCTGACATTGCGCATGGATGGGCTATCGTGGTTATTTGCCTTGTTGATTACCGGCATTGGCTTATTGGTTGTTATCTACGCCCGTTACTATATGGACCCGGCTGATCCCGTTCCTCGCTTCTTTTCATTCTTCCTTGCTTTTATGGGATCGATGATGGGAATGATCCTGTCGGGCAACATCGTTCTGCTGGTCATTTTTTGGGAATTGACAAGCATCTTTTCTTTTTTGCTGATCGGTTATTGGTATCATAATGCCAGCGCCCGCGATGGTGCGCGCATGGCGCTGACTGTAACGGGATTCGGTGGCTTTGCGCTTCTCGTCGGTATGTTGATTATCGGCCATATTGTCGGCAGTTACGATCTTGATGTTGTGTTGAAATCCGGCGCAATCATCAGAGCAAGTCCCCTATACATACCAGCGCTTATCTGCATCCTTTTGGGTGCCTTGACCAAGAGTGCGCAATTTCCATTCCATTTCTGGCTGCCCAATGCAATGGCAGCACCAACTCCTGTTTCTGCTTATCTTCATTCGGCAACCATGGTTAAGGCCGGCGTCTTTTTGATGGTAAGGTTTTGGCCTGTGCTTGCAGGCACCGATGCCTGGTTCTGGATTGTTGGTCTGGCTGGCTTGACGACATTGTTGACCGGTGCCTATTTTGCCATGTTCCAACAGGATCTGAAGGGTCTTTTGGCCTATTCAACCATCAGCCATCTCGGTCTCATCACAACATTATTGAGTCTGGGGAGCCCGCTTGCCTGTGTCGCTGCCATTTTTCATATGGCCAATCATGCGACGTTCAAAGCGTCTTTATTTATGGCCGCCGGTATCATCGATCATGAAACCGGCACGCGCGACATGCGCAAACTTTCAGGGCTATTTCGATATATGCCGATAACGGGAACGTTGGCGCTGGTTGCCAGCGCGGCAATGGCGGGTGTGCCGTTGCTCAATGGATTTCTGTCAAAAGAAATGTTTTTTGCCGAAGCCGTCGAGACCCACATGGAATCATGGCTCGACTGGATCACCCCTTATGTTGCAACGCTCGCCAGCCTGTTCAGCGTGACCTATTCTGTACGCTTTATACACGGCGTGTTTTTTGGTGCCAAGCCACGCGATTTGCCCAAAACGCCGCATGAGCCGCCGCATTTTATGCGTCTGCCGATAGAATTATTGGTTTTCCTTTGCCTTCTTGTCGGTATTTTCCCAAATTTTACAATCGGGCACATTCTTGATAATGCCGTTGTTGCTGTTCTCGGGCCGTCAACGCCGACATACAGTCTGGCTTTATGGCATGGTTTCAATACACCGCTGATCATGAGTATGATTGCGTTGTTCGGCGGTATTCTGCTTTACATTATGGCGCGCAAATATCTCAAATCCTGCGATGAAGGTCCGCCCTTCTTCCGCCATTTGAAGGGGCAACGTATCTTTGAGCGTGTCCTTGTTACTATTTCGTGGAAATGGGCTCGCACGGCGGAGGCGTTCCTTTCAACACGGCGTTTGCAGGTTCAAGTGCGTTGGGTTGTCTTGGCTGCCGTTGTGGTGATTGGTTTGTTGATCTGGCAAAATGGCCGCATTTCGGCAGGCCCCTTGCCGTTATTTCCTTTGGATTTACCCTTTATTGTTATCTGGCTTATTGGTGCAGCATGCGCAATTGCTGTGGCGTGGCAAGCCAAGTTCCATCGACTTGCCTCTTTGATGCTGCTTGGTGGCGCTGGTTTGATGACATGTGCAACATTCCTATGGTTGTCTGCCCCTGATTTGGCAGTGACGCAGCTTGTGGTTGAAGTTGTCACCACGGTATTGTTGCTATTGGGATTACGTTGGCTGCCCAAACGTTGGGAGGATCCCGACCCGATGCCAGCCGGAATATCGGCTTGGATACGTCGCAGTCGCGATCTGGTTATAGCGATCATCGGCGGCGGTGGGCTTGCGTGGCTTTCTTATACTGTCATGACGCGTCCGCAAGGGCCGACGATTTCGGATTTCTTCCTTACCCATGCATATTCGGATGCTGGCGGGCGCAATGTCGTCAATGTCTTGCTGGTCGATTTCCGCGGTTTCGATACGATGGGTGAAATTGCCGTATTGGGCATTGTGGCGCTCACGGTATTTGCTTTGTTGCGTCGTTTTCGTCCGGCTGCGGAAAGTGTTGAGGCACCGACGCAACAGCGTATACAGTCCGCCTTTGATGAAGCACAGCCTGACCGTGAGGTGGGCGATACGATTTCTGATTATCTTGCCATTCCGCGCATCATCATGCACTGGTTGTTCCCGGTCATTATGGCATTTGCCGTTTATTTGTTCATGCGCGGGCATGACTTGCCCGGCGGCGGCTTTGCAGGCGGTGTCACCATGGCCATCGGGTTTATTCTGCAATATGTCGCTTCGGGAACGCGCTGGGTGGAAAGCCACCTGACAGTCCTTCCCCTGCGTTGGATCGGTTTTGGATTGCTTATGGCGCTTGCCACCGGTGCAGGCTCCTGGCTCTTCGGCTATCCGTTCCTGACATCCTATTTCCAATATACCGATATTCCTTTTATCGGCAAAATGCCGACCGCATCTGCTTTGCTGTTTGACCTTGGTGTATTCTCACTTGTGGTCGGCGCAACCGTGTTGATGTTAATTGCTATTGCCCACCAATCTATCCGTCGCTATCGCGTTGGAAAAACCACTGCTGCGAAAGAGGAGGAACGCTGATGGAAGTCGTGCTTTCTCTCGGTATCGGCATCCTTGCCGGTTCTGGCATATGGCTCATTTTGCGGCCGCGTACCTTTCAGGTCATTCTTGGCCTGTCCTTGATTTCTTATGCGGTCAATCTATTCATCTTTTCGATGAGCAGGCCGCGTACAAATGCTGCACCCATTGTCGATCCATCCAGCCCTATCAATCCGGGCAATTATGCTGACCCTCTGCCGCAGGCATTGGTACTGACGGCTATCGTCATCGGATTTGCGACGACTGCATTATTTCTTGTCATATTGTTGGTTTCACGCGGCTTGACCGGTTCGGATCACGTCGATGGGCGGGAGCCGAAATGATGGGCGAGTTTATGCACCACATCATGATATTGCCTATTCTTCTGCCAATGGCAGTGGGTGCGCTTCTTCTATTCTATGATGAACGTCGGCGGAAGTTGAAGTCGATCATCAGTCTGAGTTCTGCCGGTATTCTGGTTCTTATCGCTTTGATGTTGGTTGCTCGTGCAGTGGAAGTATCGCCCAGTGCCGATGTCTATTCGCTGGGTAATTGGCCTGCGCCGTTCGGTATCACGCTGGTTCTTGACCGGTTGAGCGCCATGATGGTTCTGTTGTCGAGCATATTGGGAGCTGCAGCGCTGGTATTTTCGCTGGCGCATTGGCACAAAGCCGGGCCACATTTTCATTCGCTCATGCAGTTTCTTATGGTAGGCGTCAATGGTGCTTTCCTGACCGGCGATCTTTTCAACCTGTTTGTGTTTTTCGAAGTGATGCTGACGGCGTCCTACGCATTGGCTTTGCACGGAAGCGGTCAAGCCCGTGTGCGTTCGGGTATGCACTATGTGGTGATCAACCTGATTGCATCGTCATTCTTTTTGATTGGCGCGGCCTTGATCTATGGTGTTACCGGTACGTTGAACATGGCCGATCTTGCAGCAAAGATTGCGCAAATCCCCACCCAGGATCGCATTGTTTTCGAGGCCGGTGCGGCCATTCTTGGTCTGGCCTTTGTTGTGAAGGCTGGGATGTGGCCGCTCAATTTCTGGCTCACACCCACATATAGTTCCGCAGCAGCGCCCGTTGGGGCTTCATTTGCTATACTCAGCAAAGTGGGCATCTATGTCATCTTGCGCTTGACATTGTTGTTGTTCGGGCCGGAAAGCGGTGTTTTGGAAGACTTTGGCAATGACGTTTTGTTTTATGGTGGTCTTGCAACGTTGATCTTCGGGTTTATCGGCGTCTTGGCCAGTCAGGCGCTTGGTCGTTTGGCGGCATATAGTGTCTTGGTGTCATCGGGAACCTTGCTGGCAGCCATTGGCACTGGGAATGCATCGCTCACCGCGGGGGCGCTTTTTTACATTGTATCTTCCACATTGGCACTGGCCGCTTTTTTTCTGTTGGTCGAACTCGTTGAACGCAGTCAGGATACCGCAGCCAATGTTCTGGCTGTGACCATGGAAGTTTATGGCGACGAAGAGGAAGAGGAGGAAGATGAGGTTGGTACCTATCTTCCCGCAACCTTGGCAATTTTAGGGGCATGTTTTGGTATTTCCGCGATTCTGATTATCGGCATGCCGCCTTTTTCCGGCTTTATCGCCAAATTTATGATGATAACCGGTGTGTTTAATCCAAACGGACTGGATGCAGATGGCTATATGCCGGTCGTTCGTGATTGGGTGTTTGTAACCTTTGTTATTCTGTCGGGATTTGCAGCCCTTGTCTCGATGACCCGCACAGGCATCCGCACGTTCTGGGCATCGATCGAGGGTAAGGTTCCGCGGGTTCAGGTCATTGAATTTGCGCCTGTTGCCGGGCTTCTTGCTCTTTGTCTTATGCTGACGCTGGCAGCCGGGCCGGTGGCTGATTATATGGCCGAAGCGGCCGCGGAATTGCATAACCCCCGTGATTACATTGGCAGTGTTTTACCCGGCACAATGGCCAAAAGCGGAGGAGTTGCGCCATGAGACGTATATTGCCTTACCCGCTTTTGAGTTTCTCCATCGTTATCATGTGGTTGGTACTCAGCGGTTTTTCGCTGGGCCAATGCATTATCGGCATGATCGTTGGCGTATTTGGCGGTATTTTAATGCAGCTTCTGCAACCGGAGAAAGTCCATATCCATAGCTGGGGGGCGATCATCGTTCTCTTCTTTCGTGTGGTTGTCGATGTAACCACGTCCAATCTTGCTGTTGCGCGCTATATACTTTTTGGCGGACGCAAGGGGCATCGTTCAGGTTTCATCATCATTCCGCTGGAACTGAAAAGCCGAACGGGCCTTGCAGTATTGGCATGCGTCATGACTGCGACACCGGGTACAGCCTGGGTATCCTATAATAGCAAAAACAGTGAGTTGCTGGTTCACGTGCTGGATTTGACCGATGAAGAATATTGGCAGCAGCTTATCAAACGTCGTTATGAAACCTTGCTTCTGGAGATTTTCCAATGAGTACCGTCATACTGTATTGGGGGATAAATCTGTCTCAAATCTTTTTAGGGCTTGGGATGATGCTGGCATTTCTGCGTTTGTTGCGCGGCCCGCGGGCGCAAGATCGGGTGGTGGGGCTTGATACGCTTTATGTCACCACGATGATGTTGTTTCTCACTTTCGGCATGCGTTCAGGCACAACGATATATTTTGAGGCGGCCCTGGTTATCGGACTTCTGGGTTTTGTTTCCAGTGCAGCATTGGCTAAATTCCTGATGCGGGGGGAGGTGATAGAATGAGCGAAGAAATCCCTCTTTGGTTGTCTATAACAATCGTAGCATTTTTATTATGGGGTTCTGGTCTGACCCTGATCGGTACGATAGGCCTGACTCGCGCCAAGAGCTTCTATGAGCGTCTGCATATGCCGACTCTTGGTACAAGTTGGGGGGTAGGCGGGATCATCATTGCGTCGATCATTTATTCAACGTTGGTCGACCATAAATTGGTCGTTCATGAACTTCTGTTGACAATCTTTCTCATTGTAACAACGCCGGTAACGTTGATGCTGCTATCGCGTGCATCCATGCATCGTGACCAGTCGGAAGATTGGCGTGAAATGCCACGCGAGGTTTTACCGCACCGACCGGAAGATATTAAAGCGAAAATTGCAGAGATAAAGGCCGATCATAAAGACGACTGATAAGACTTGATGAAGCTTTCCATCGAACGTTCCAAAAAAGCCCTATCGTTTAAGGCATTCACTCCAAGATAAATCGTTATATAAGCGATAGTCTAAAGAAATGCCGGTTTGTCAGGTCAAGACAAACCGGCATTCGCTTTTTTCATTCAGAGTTCACTGCTTAGCCAAGATCTTCAGGATGTTTGTTGACCACCTGACGTCCAAAGTCGGGTGCATCCACTTCTTGTCCGGCGTCGATAATACCGCGACGTACGGCGCGGGTGCGCGTAAACAATTCGAAAAGTGCGTCACCATCACCCCAACGGATAGCCCGTTGCAAGGATGCCAAGTCTTCAGTGAACCGCCCCAGCATTTCTAAAATAGCATCCTTGTTGTGCAAGCAGACATCACGCCACATCGTCGGGTCAGATGCCGCAAGACGCGTGAAGTCGCGGAAACCGGACGCTGAATAGGCAATGACTTCGGAATTTGTCACCTTTTCTAGATCGCTCGCCGTGCCAACAATATTATAGGCAATAAGATGCGGCAGATGGGATACAATTGCCAGAACAAGGTCATGGTGTTCCGGATCCATGCGGTCCACGCGGGATCCGCAGGCTTCCCAGAAACGGGTAAGCTTGGCCAAATCTTCGTCATTGGTATGCGGCAACGGTGTAAGAATGCACCAGCGATTGATAAAGAGGTCGGCAAAGCCGGCATCCGGGCCGGAACATTCTGTTCCCGCTATCGGGTGCCCGGGAATGAA
This sequence comes from Bartonella sp. LJL80, assembly GCF_054871565.1. NCBI lineage: Bacteria > Pseudomonadati > Pseudomonadota > Alphaproteobacteria > Hyphomicrobiales > Bartonellaceae > Bartonella > Bartonella sp. LJL80. The sequence continues at coordinate 474,561 of NZ_JBTXLM010000001.1, read as the reverse complement.
AGAGACTGTGTTGGGCAATTCCGGTTTCATCTGATTGATAACCGATGCTTTTGTCGAGCCGACATCGGTAACGATGGCGCCCGGTTTCAGCGAACCCGCAATATCCTTTGCAACACTGGCAGATGCACCGACCGGTACCGAGACGATGACGAGATCGGCGTCCTGCACGGCTTGCGCATTGCTGGTTGTGTAACTGTCACCCAGATTTAATGCAGCAGCACGTGCAAGCGTTTCTTCGCTGCGTGTGGCAATTGCAATGTGGTTGGCAAGCTTTTTTTGCTTGATCACGCGGGCGAGTGATGAACCGATCAGGCCGATGCCGATCAGTGCAATTTTTTCGAATTTTACTTCAGACATTTTCTCTACTTCAAAAAATCTTTCAATACGGCAATAAAGCCGCGGTTTGCTTCCTCGGATCCAATAGAAAGGCGCAACGCGTTCGGAAATCCGTATCCGGTAACGCGGCGCACAATATAGCCATTGGCTTTCAGATAATCGTCGGCAAGCGCTGCCGATTTATCTTTATCGGCGGGGAAATGAATAAGTAGAAAGTTTGTAACCGATGGGGTGACTTTCAGTCCCAGTGCGGTCAGCTCCTGGCTGAGCCATTCACGCCATTCGGCGTGGTAGGCTATGGATTTGGCGAGATAATCACGGTCACGGATAGCCGTTGCGCCGGCGGCCTGCGCGGGTACGCTGACATTGAATGCACCGCGTATACGGTTGACCGCATCAATGACGTGGCTCGGGCCATACATCCAGCCGATACGCAAACCGGCAAGACCATAGATTTTCGAAAAAGTACGGGTCATTACGACATTGTCGTTTGCAGAGACGAGTTCTATCCCCGCCTCAAAATCGTTTTCGGTGACGAATTCCGCATAAGCGCCGTCGAGAACCAGCAATACACTTTTTGGCAGGCCGGCATGAAGCCGTTTGACTTCCGATGTCGTCAAATAGGTACCGGTCGGATTGCCCGGATTGGCAATGAACACGATTTTTGTTTTGTCGGTCACTGCCGCTAATATTGCATCGACATCAATGCGGCAGTCTTTTTCCTTCACGATAATCGGCGTGGCACCGGTGCCTCGTATCTGAATTTCATAAACATTGAAACCGTGCTCGGTCATGATACCTTCATCACCGGCAGCAAGATAGGTATTGGATATAAGCCCCAAGAGATCATCGGAACCATTGCCTGCCATCAGATTTCCAACAGCCAGACCCGTCACTTCCGATATGGCATCCAGCAAAGGCGTTGCGGAACCATTGGGATAAAGCTCCAGATGCGCACTTGCCTGCCGGTAGGCATCGATTGCAGCGGAACATGGGCCAAGCGGTGATTCATTGGCAGAAAGTTTATAGGTTTTTTTGCCATTTGAAGCTTCGCTTGAGCCGGGCACATAGGCAGCAATATCCAGAATACCTTTGCGGGGTTGTGGACGGACTGTGCTTACATCTGTTTTCATCGGTGTTTTATCCGGTTTGTTATGTCTAGCATAAGGAAATACCTCTGCTTTCAAGACAAGTCGAGAGAAATTCTTGACTTTTAGGCCGAGAGGCGACTAGCTATCCTTTCTCTTTCCAGACGGTGCAACCGATATGACACAGACAATGCCTTCCGGAGGTTCGTCCGGCAAAAAGAAATCGCAGGCATTTGCGCCTGACAGTAAAGTGGCCGTTTTCGGCCCCGACCAGCCATTACAGCTCGATAGCGGTGTGGTGCTTACGCCGTTTCAAATAGCATATCAGGACTATGGCGTTCTCAATGCCGATAAAAGCAATGCGGTTTTGATCTGTCACGCTTTGACTGCGGATCAACATGTCGCCAATATTCATCCCGTTACCGGCAAACCGGGTTGGTGGGATATTCTGGTGGGCCCGGGTAAAATTATCGATACCGATAAATATTATGTCATCTGCTCCAATGTCCTTGGTGGATGTCTCGGTTCGACCGGTCCGGCATCCATCAATCCGGCAACCGACAAGCCTTATGCGTTGGATTTTCCAGTTATCACCATTGGCGATATGGTGCGGGCGCAGGCTATGTTGGTCGAACGACTGGGCATAGACACCTTGTTTTGCATCATTGGCGGTTCAATGGGCGGCATGCAGGCATTGCAATGGGCCTCCGCCTATAAGGAAAAGGTGTTTTCGTCGGTCATTCTGGCAACCGGCGCGCGACACTCTGCGCAAAACATCGCTTTTGACGAAATCGGCCGACAAGCGGTCATGGCCGATCCCGATTGGTTGGGCGGTCAATATCTTGCGGCAGGTAAAAGGCCTAAAAAGGGGTTGGCGGTCGCCCGGATGACGGCCCATGTCACCTATCTGTCAGAAGCGGCCTTGCATCGAAAATTTGGCCGCAATCTGCAAAATCGTGACCAGATTACCTTTGGTTTTGATGCAGATTTCCAGATAGAAAGCTATCTGCGGCATCAAGGCATGACCTTTGTCGAAAGGTTCGACGCCAATAGCTATCTCTATCTAACGCGCGCAATGGATTATTTTGACCTGGAGGCCGAGCATGGCGGACGATTGTCAAATGCCTTTACCGGTTCGCGCGCTCGTTTCTTTGTCGCATCATTTTCCAGTGATTGGATGTTTACCACCGAGCAGTGCCGCACCTTTGTTCACGCGCTAAACGCTGCGGGTGCAGCCGTTTCCTTTGTCGAGATTGAAACCGATAAAGGCCACGATGCCTTTTTGCTTGATGAGCCGGTTATGTTTTCAGCAATCCAGGGTTTCTTGCATGCGGCAGCGCAGCAACGGGGGCTAGACGCATGAATGAACATTATGAACGCGCTTCGGCTTTAAAATCCCGTACTGATTTTGAAGTGATCGCCGATTTTATCAAACCCGGCAGTCGTCTGTTGGATGTGGGGTGCGGCGATGGCGAACTTCTTCACCTCTTGCAAACCCGGCGCAACGTGGATGGCCGCGGTGTCGAATTATCGCAGGCCGGCGTTGACCAATGCCTGCTTAAAGGACTGTCTGTCATCCAGGGCGATGCCGATAGTGACTTGATCTACTATCCGGATTCGGGCTTCGACTATGTCGTTCTATCTCAGACATTGCAGGCAACGCGTAATCCAAAAGCCGTGCTGGAACAGCTGCTGCGTATCGGCGAACGCGTGGTGATTTCCATACCCAATTTTGGCTATTGGCGCGCCCGCGCCCATCTGCTCTTCCGCGGCCGTATGCCGGTGACCAAAGAATTGCCCTATAGTTGGCATGATACCCCCAATATCCATTTCTGCACGATTGAAGATTTTATCGATCTTGTCAAAGAAGTCGGTGCCAAGGTTGAAAATGCCGTAGCGCTGAACAGACAAGGTCAGCGTGTTGCTTGGAAGCTTCCTTGGGGGGCATGGAACTTGTTTGGCCAGCAAGCCGTGTTTCTTCTCCACCGATGAAAGATTATGATACAGAGGTGCTGATTGCTCTTATCCGCAGCAACCTTTATCAATGGGGCGTAGCGGAAGCCGCATCGATCAAGCTTTTGACACGATCGGAAAATGCAACTTTTATTGTTGAAGACGGAAAACAACACAAAGTTGTCCGGGCTTATCGCCCTGATTATCATAGTGATGCGGAAATCACTTCTGAACTTTTGTGGCTTCAGGCTATCGAGAATTCTGCAATTGTGCCTGTCCCACATCTCTTTACATCGGCATCAGGCGACCTTTTTATTCATGCCGGGACGCAAAGATTTGCCTGTTTCAGCTTTATGGCGGGTTATGAACCCGTTCCCGGACGTGATCTCGTGCGCTGGTTTACAAAATTGGGCGAAATATCGGCACGGCTTCACCACCAGTCGATACATTGGCAGAAGCCTGACAACTTCACCCGCAAACATTGGACGTATCAGACAATGATCGGCGAAGGAGCTTATTGGGGCGACTGGCGATGCGCTGAAGGTTTGAGCGATGACGATCGCAAGATTTTGCAATGTTGCGACGATAAACTTGCGCAAACAACGACAAATTTCCCGCGCGATCCCCGTCACTATGGTCTTATCCATGGTGATTTGCGTTTGGCCAATCTACTGGTCGACGATGAAAGGCTGGTGGCGATTGACTTTGACGACTGCGGATTTTCATGGTTCGGACTGGATCTTGCCAACGCCATCAGTTTCATCGAAGATGATCCAATCGTACCCGATCTTATCGAGGCTTGGTTTGAGGGATATCAAAAAGTAGCGCCTGTATCCCCGCAAATGCGATTGATGCTGCCGCACCTCATCATGATGCGCCGTCTGCAACTGACGGCATGGTTGGCCAGTCATAGCGAAGTGCCAACAGCGATTGCGCTGCAACCAACCTATGCAAAGGTTACTGTTGCGCTTGCAACCCTTTATCTGCAACAGCATGATTGCCCTGACGGTCGACAACTGCCACGCCTTTGATCTGCGCGTAGACCGGCATACCCTCCTGAAGACCGAGTTGCTGCCAGGAGTGACGCGTCAAACGGGAAAGGATTTGCGCGCCTGCTCCTTCAAACCCTAATTCCAATAAAACCAGCATTTCGAATGCGCCCTTCGCGCGTACCGCTTTGATGCGCGCGGGTAGAATATTCAGAATTGAACTTGCCGCGGGCGTTTCAATGGCAAGGCTGACATCATTTGCACCAATCCTGATGCGCATCTTCCGGTTTGTCTGCATCTTGACTGATGGCGCTATGAAAATGCCGCCTGCAACCGCAATGCTTAAAAGTCCGGTTTGATCATCATATGCAACGATATCTCCATCCAGACTGACGGCTGCTTCCCGTGTGTCGGCCAACGGCAGGTCCGGGTTTGACTGCAATTCTTCCAGCGGGCCGGCTGCAACAACGCTGCCCTGATCCATCAGGACAAGTTGGTCGGCGAGGCGCTCCACTTCATACATGTCATGGGTAATATAGAAAATCGGCAATGCGAGCTGTTCACGCAATCTTACAAGAAAGGGCAGGATCTCATCACGCGTACGCTTGTCGAGGGCCGATAGCGGTTCATCCATTAAAAGAACCCTCGGATGGGATAGAAGTGCCCGACCGATAGCGACGCGCTGGCGTTCGCCCCCCGATAAATTATGCGGCGCACGATCGACAAGATGTGCAATGTTCAACAGCTCGATCACCTCTGCAAAAGATGGAGATTGTTGACGTTCCGCTTTAATGGAACCGAAGGTGAGATTTTTTCGTACCGACAGATGTGGAAACAGGCTGGCTTCCTGAAAAACATAACCAATAGGACGCTTATAGACGGGGATAAAGACATCTTTATCCTGCCAGCACTCGTCGCCGATAAAGACATGCCCTGCCAGCCGGTTCAAGCCTGCTATCGCGCGCAAAATACTTGTTTTTCCGCAGCCAGACGGCCCAAAAATGGCAGTAACGCCGCGCAATGGTGCCTGAAATGCGCAGTCAATGGTGAAGTTTCCTAACTGACCTGAAAAGCGGATATTGATGCCATTTGTCATAGAGCGCGCCGCCGCATGGTTTTTTCAATCAAGGTAACGGTCAAAATAATAACAAATGAGAAGACAACCATGATAGCCGACAAGATATTTGCCTCGCGCATTTGATCAGCTTCGACATAGCCCATAATTGTCGTTGAAATGACAGCGGTCCTGCCGGGTAAATTACCGCCAATCATCTGGACAACGCCAAATTCTCCGACTGTGTGGGCAAAACCCAGTACCGCCGCTGTCATAAAGCCGGGGCTTGCGATCGGCAAAGCCACTTTCCAGAAAGCTTTCCATGGCGACGCTCTCAAAGTTGCCGCGACTTCCATAGGTCTTGTGCCCATGGCTTCAAATGAATTGCGGATAGGTTGGACAACGAAAGGCAGGGAGTAGATGATGGATCCGATAACCAAACCTTCAAAAGTGAAGGCGAATTTATCCATACCAAACCATGGTGCTATAAAACCGCCGGGACCGTTTGGCCCCAGCAACACCAAAAGATAAAAGCCCAAGACGGTTGGCGGCAGAACCAGCGGTATAGAAATGAGCGATGCGACCACTTCTTTAAATCGTGATCTGGAACGTGCCAACCATAAAGCAACCGGCGTACCGATGACCATCAAACAAAGCGTGGTCACGGCAGCCAGTTGCGCTGTCAGGGATATGGCTGACCAGGTTTGGGCAGATAGAAACCCCATGTTTAGTTGGCAGCGTTTGCCAGCGCGTAGCCGTATTTTTTGATAATCGCTGCTGATTCAGGCCCTTTTAAAAACTCTAGAAATGCCTTCGCCGCTTCATTGTTTTCGCCCGTTTTCAACAGTACGGCATCCTGTTTGATCGGATTGTAATATTGTTGCGGCACAATCCATTGCGAGCCACCCTTTTCATTGATGACTTGCGAAAGTGCAACAAAGCCAATTTCTGCATTGCCGGTTTTTACGAATTGAAAGGCTTGTGAAATATTTTGTCCTTCGACAAGCTTGGGTTTAATCTCGTCATGGACTTTTAGAGCGTCCATTGTTTCAACAGAGGCTTTTCCGTAGGGGGCAGCATCGGGATTGCAAAACGAAATGTGCTTGATGGATGCATCCGTCAGAGTTTCGGGGCCTTTGATTAAATCCGGCTTCGAACTCCATAGAACGAGTGTCCCGATAGCATAGGTAAATTGCGTGCCTTTAACACCATAACCTTCTTCGACAGTTTTGGTTGGACGTTCTGTATCAGCAGCCAGAAATACTTCAAATGGGGCACCATTTTTTATCTGGTTGTAAAAGTTGCCGGTCGCACCAAATGACAGAGTTGCCGTATGACCGGTTTTTTCTTTGAATTGTTCTGCAATTTCCTTGACCGGTTCCGTGAAATTTGCGGCAACAGCTACAACGGTTTCACCAGCATAGCCCAATGATGTGCCAGCCAAAAAAATGCCGGTCAATAATGCGAGTTTCAATTTCATAGCTTACTCTCCTTAGCTTGTCGCAATTATGATATGTTCTGCTTTGAAAGATGCGATCACCGGCATCTCGACCAATAGATTGTCGAGCATGGCATCGCCCGGACGTGCGGTTGCCACCAGCGTTTTACCCGACCCTACATCGACCACCAATTCAATACTGGTTCCGCCAACAGCGATGCTTCGTAAAATGCCTTGGATCTGATTTTCCAGTGAGTCATCGCTGAGGGTATCAATCGGTGAAACCTTGACGAAAGGTGCTTTGATAAGTGCTGCAACCTGCCGTCCCGTGACCAAACCCAATGTCGTAACACTTTTTGCAGTAATCTCGGAGCGGATCATGACATCCGGTGAAACCCGGATGTCGATGGATGCGGAAACAAAATCAGACACGATGTTTTCGATCGCCCCTGCCAACACATTGCGTGCCGATGTCCGCATCATAAAACCTTGAAACAATCCTGTTGATGTCAGGCCTATTTCAGCCAAATCAGCGGAAGCTTCATTCATCATTGCGGCCAATCCACCTTCAAGCCGATGAAAGGTCTCGATCAGCCGAACGCCGGCTGGTGTCAAAACAGTTCCGCCGCCACTACGCCCACCGGCGCTTTTTTCCAATAAGGGTTGTGAAACAAGATTCTGCATCGCATCCAATGCATCCCAAGCTGCCTTGTAGCTGAGGCCAATAGAACGCGCGGCCGCAGATATAGAGCCGTCTCGCCCGACCGCTTCAAGCAACTTGATGCGTTCACGTCCGACCGAACCCAAATTTTGCTCACGCAAAGCCAATGTCGCTTCAACGGCCATTGCTTATCCTCTCAACCGCTATATAGAATACCTACATAACGAAAAGCGAGAAAGCAAGGTTTTTGCTGTCGTGCGTCGCCGACAGCGCCATTTTAGCATTGTTGATCAGTAGCCGCGTTGGCGATCGACTGTTTGGGGCAACTTTCCGGTATCGCGCCAGCGCTTGATATTGTCAGCGACAATTTTGGCAGCGGTCTCAGGGTTCGACAATGCAGCAATATGTGGCAGCACAGTTACATGCGGATTATGCCAATAGGGGCAGGTTTCGGGAAGCGGCTCAATGTTGAAAACGTCAAGCACAGCGTGATTGAGGTGACGTGTCTTTAGCGCTGCCAACATCGCTTCGGCATTTACGATGGGGCCGCGGGCAAAGTTGATCAGGCTTGCGCCTTTTTTCATCATGGCGAAATGTTTTTGATCCATCAGGCCGCGCGTTTCCTCGGTTAACGGTATCAAACAAACGACAATATCGCTTGCCGCCAAAATCTGCTGCAATCCTTGAGCACCATGATAGCTATCAAGCCCCGATATATTTTTCAGCGTGCGCGACCAGCCGGCAACCTTGAAACCAGGCGCTTGCAAAAGTTTTGCAGCCGCTTGTCCCAATTCACCCATGCCCAATATGCCGACGGTCCATTCCGTAGCAGGGCGATAAGGTTGCGGCCGCCATTCTTTGGCAAGTTGTTGCCGCTGATAGGTTGGCATATCGCGTTGAAGATAAAGACACCATGCCAGTACAGCTTCCGCCATGGCATGCGTCATGGAAGGGTCGATCAGCCGAACGATCGGCGGGGCATCAAGTGGAAGTTCCCCAACCATACGCTCTACGCCCGCCCACACGCCGTGGATCCATCGCAAATTCGTCAGTGCACCAAGCTCGGCCGGATCAGGGTTTGCGACGACAGCGATTTCCACCTGTTCACGTTCATTCGGTTGCAAGCCGTTGAAAGACACAATTTTTTCGTTTGGCATGACCTTGGAAAGCGTTGCGATCCACTTTTGCGCCTCTGGTTCGGCATAACGACTCAAAAAAGCTATCGGAGAATGCATCGTATGATCCTGTTATTCGGGGTCAAAATAAAGTGCGAACGAAATTGGCAAACCTTCAATCTCTTCTCTTGCTGGACATACAAATCTGCCGTAATTTAACGTAAAGTTGTAAAATGATTTTTCAAAACTGCAAGGCGGGCGTTCAACACATATTGTTCATCATGACCCCCACCGCATACACAGCAAAATCAAATGCAAATTTTATAGGCGTGTCTTATCTGTGCAGATGGCCGCTGAAACCGAAGAACCTTGAAAGGGAATACAATGACACGCACCGTCTATGTCAATGGCGAATGGCTGGATGAAAAGGCCGCAAGCGTTTCCGTCTTCGATCGATCGGTGTTGTTTGCCGATTCGGTTTATGAAGTAACCACCTTTCTTAATGGTCAGTTTCTTGATTTTGACGGCCATATCCAGCGGCTCAAAAACTCCTTGAAGGGGCTTGATATCCAATTTGATGTCGATGCTGAACAATTCTTGGCGATCCACCGCGAGATTATCAAGCGTAATGCATTGGAAAACGGTACCGTATATCTCCAAGTGTCTCGTGGATGTGTTGATCGTGACTTTATTTATGACAACACTGCAAAACCTACTCTTTTCATGTTTACGCAAACCGGTGTCGTCAAAAATCTGCAAAAAATGCCAGAGTTGAAAATGATATCGGTCACAGAGGGCCGTTGGAGCCGTCGCGATATTAAAACGACGCAACTTCTTTATTCCTCCTTTGAAAAGACAAAAGCCTATCGGGAAGGTGTCAATGACGTCGTTTATGTTGAAGACGGTTACTTGACCGAAGCGAGCTCATCGAATTTTTATATCGTCAATAAAGAGGGCACCCTTATTACACGTCAGCTGGACGGTACGATTTTACCTGGTATTACCCGTGCGACAGTTTTGGAACTTGCGCGCCAGAACGGTATTGCTGTCGAGGAACGTTTGTTTTCCTTAGAAGAAACCTACGCTGCGCAAGAAGCACTTATTTCATCGGCAACAAGTTTTGCCACTCCTGTCGTCACCCTTGACGGCAAAACGATCGGAACCGGAAAACCGGGTGACGTCACACTGCGTTTGCGGAAGCTTTATCTCGATAATGTTAAGAGAATTTAGCACGGTTTTCGATTTAACAGGATGAGCTAGCCGTGCTCGTTCATCCTTTATCGACGGCACAATGGCCTCGACCTGTCGGAGATTGTATTGCATCCTCGTCTAATAGCATTTTAGACGCGCAAATGGTGATCCCTTTCGCTGAAAGCGCTCGAGGTTCTGACTAGAGCACGTTCGGTATTTGATGAACCAAATACGTGCTCTAAATTTTTGGTTTTTCCGCATTTTTTATCCGATAGGAGTGGGATTAAGAAAACGATCCTATGAATCGTTTTCCCCACGAATGCGATTCACACTTTTCGGAAAATGCTCTAGCTACGGTGGCGCTTTGCCATGACCGCCAGCGCTAACAGCGTCTGGCGGATAATGGCTTCACCGAGGCCCGCATTTTTGCGACTTTCTAACACCGCTTTTTGTAACCGCTCCATTGCTGCCGCAATTTGTTCGAGCGTCCAATGCGTCACTGCGCGTTCAATAAGTTTTTGGCGGCGGAAAAATACCGGAGGTTTTGCCGCTGCTACAGCAGAAAATGGTGTTTTGCCTTCAATTTCCACCTGATAGCGTAAAAGCTGCAACTGCTGGAATTGCCGTTGGGCAGCGCTCAAAATAAGAAACAGGGCACTGCCTGTTGCCACCTGTCGGTCAAAACTATCGTTGAAATTATTCAAATCGCCTATCAGCACCGCATCGATAATTTCATCTTGAGAAAGCGCGCTGACATCGCTCACCGCCTCTTTAACATCCTCCATGGTAATCTCGCCCTTATCAAGGGCATAGAGACAGAGCTTTTCAAGTTCGCCGCGAGAAACCAGTCGGTCGCCGCCCAAACTTTCGCGTAGCCATTTGCGTGCATCCAGCGAGATTGAAAGTTTGAATTCACCCAAGACCTGATCAATCAAGCCATCAAGCGCACGCGCATCATCGGCAAAACAGGGTAGAGCCATTGCAGTCGGTGCTGTTTCCACCGCAGCACGCAATCCTACGCCTTTTTTCAAATCACCGGCTTCGATGAGCACGAATGCTTGCTCGGGTGGCTGCTTGATCAATCGCTTGACCGAATCAACAAGGCTTTTTTGGCCCGCGGCATTGCGGATCCAGATAAGCCTGTCGCCGCCAAAAAGCGAAACGGTTCGTGCCTCGTCATCCAGTCGAGCCGAATCCTTATCGATATCACTTGCTTCCAAACGGATATTGGCAAAAGGATCGTCCAAAGCGATGCCGGTCAGTTTTGCAAAGGTCGTTGCCCGTTCGGATACCAGCCCCTTATCGGGGCCATAAATCAGCACGATGGGAAACTGTTGTTGCAGTCGTGTTAGATAACCGTCAACTTCATGTGCTTTTTTCTGGGCCACAATTTCAATCCATCAGTAGCTTGTCGTCATCCAGTGCCTCGCCGCGAACTTTCTGGAACATGCCTACGAGGTCGGCAACATCCAAACCTTTACGCTCCTCTTCATGGACATCCAGAACAACTTTGCCGCCATGCAGCATGAATGTGCGTTCGCCATAATCCAGCGCCTGCCGCATGGAATGGGTGACCATAAGCGTTGTCAGATTATTTTCCCGAACCATCTTTTCCGTCAGTTCCATGACAAAATCGGCCATGCCCGGATCAAGTGCTGCGGTGTGTTCGTCCAATAATAGCACATCGGCATTTGAAAGGGTGGCCATGACCAATGACACAGCCTGGCGTTGTCCGCCGGAAAGACTGTCCATACGGTTATGGATACGATCTTCCAAACCAAGCCCTAATTCTGCGATGCGATGGCGGAATAATTCCCGATTGGCACGCGTCAAAGCTGAACGCAGACCTCTCCGTCTGCCACGACGGGCCGCAAGCGCAAGATTTTCTTCTATAGTCAATGAGCCGCAGCTTCCTGCCAGTGGATCCTGAAAAACACGGGCAATCATACCAGCGCGTTCCGCTGTTGATTTGCGTGATACATCCTGACCGTTGATAACCACTTTACCTTCGCTTGGCAGGATATCGCCCGCCATGACGCCCAACATGGTCGATTTGCCAGCACCATTGGAACCGATAACCGTGATAAAACTTCCCCGCTCAATCGATATATTGAGATCGATCAAAGCCTGTTTTTCCAACGGTGTTCCCTGTTTGAACGTTACGCCGATGTGAACGAGCTCAATCATGTTTCTTTGCTCCCAAATAGCGTGGCAGCACAAGGGTCAATACGACCAGCAACGATGTGATCAGTTGCAAATCGGTGGAGGTATCGATGCCCAAACCGCTGCCTTCGAAGGCAAATTGAACGGCCACACGATAAAGCACCGAGCCGATAATGCAGCTGATGATAATCAGCAAAAGATTGCGCGTCCGGAATAAGGTTTCGCCGATAATAACCGCCGCCAAACCAAAAACAATAGTCCCTGCACCGCCGGTAATATCGGTTGCAATAGCAGTTTGGATATAAAGCGAACCGCCAAGTGCTACGAGTGCGTTGGACAAACCCATGCCGAAATAGATCAAGAGTGCGGTGCGGACACCCTGCGCTTTAGCCATCCGCGGATTGGTCCCGGTTGCACGCATCGCAAGGCCGGTTTCGCTTTCCAGAAACCGCCATACGAGAAATGCAACGACCAGCACAATGATACCGACAAATAACGGCCTTACCAACATATCGGGTAAGCCAAATATGCCGTAAAAGGGTGTCAAAGCGGTATCTGCAAGCCCGAGATTAACATTTGAAACACCCATGATCCCCATGATGCGCAGATTAACCGTATAAAGCGCCGACATGGTGAGAATAGATGCGAGAAGGTTGAGAATACCGAATTTCAGATTGAGCATTGCCGTGACAAGACCGGCAGCCATGCCGGCGATCAAAGCACAGACCATCGCCACCCACGGATTGAAACCACTCAAGATCATCACACCGCAAACGGTTGATCCTAGCAGAAATGATCCGTCAACCGTTAGATCTGGAAAATCAAGGATTCGAAATGAAAGATAAACGCCAATAGCAACAAACGCATAGACCAATCCGAGCTCGATAGCGCCGGTAAACGCAAACATACTCATCCAGCAAAAACCTCGCTCGTGGTTTTTTCAAACGTCCGATTTGTCACATTACACCTTGTTACTTTTCATTAATTTTGACAGCGCGATCCAATATTGATTGCGGAATGATGATGCCCATCTTGTCAGCAGCTTTGACGTCGACCGATATATTGCGGGCCGGCGGGGTGACAACGTCGATATCTCCCGGCTTTTCACCTTTCAGGATACGCACCACAAGCTTGCCCGTTTCAATGCCGGCATCGTAATAATTAATGCCCTGCGCGGCGAAGGGGCCACGGCCTATGGAGCTTGCATCAGCGGTGAAAAGAGGCGTTTTTGTCTCGGCGGCAACCTTGGTTGCACCTTCTAAAACAGAAATGATAGTGTTGTCGGTCGGAACATAAATAATGTCGACTTTGCCAACAAGCGCCCGCGTGGCAGCCTGTACATCTGACGATTTAGGTGCAGCAGAGGGAATCACGTCGATGCCGTCCTTCGCGGCAAGCTCTTGAAGAACCTTTAACGTCGATACTGAATTGGCTTCAGCGGAATTATAGAGATAGCCGAGCTTTTTCAGATCAGGCTTGATCTCTTTTAGGAGCTTAAGATGTTCTTCGATAGGCGACCGGTCGGATACGCCGGTAATGTTACCGCCGGGTTTTTCAATAGAAGGTACGAGCTTTGCCTCGACCGGGTCTGAAACAGCGGAAAATACGATGGGAATGTTTTTGGTCGCGGCCAACATTGTTTGAGCCGATGGTGTTGCAATTGCCACAATCACATTTGGCTGGTCACCGACGAATTGTCGGGCAATCTGTGTTGCGGTCGAAATATTACCTTGTGCTGATTGGAATGTGAGAATCAGATTATCGTCTTTTTTGTAACCTTGCTTGGCCAGCTCGTCTTCAACCCCTTTGCGCACGGCATCCAGAGCAGGATGGGCAACGATCTGGGTGATATCGACTTTTACCTTGTCTGCAGCAGCAGAAAGAGCCGTCATTGCACAAAAAGCAGCAGCAGCCATCAACAATCGACGCATATTCACTTCTCCCATGATAAAAACACATACTGCTTTATTGGAGCAGAGCGCGGAAAGCAACATTTCTCGGCTTTTTTCGCCTTTGTATTATGAATCTTGCAAGAAAATAATTTTTTATGTTGCATTCGGTTCAAGGTTGCGCCATATAGGCACCGCCTGAGGCGAAGAGATGAGCATCAGGATTGTGAGCGGGTGTAGCTCAGGGGTAGAGCACAACCTTGCCAAGGTTGGGGTCGAGGGTTCGAATCCCTTCGCCCGCTCCAATTTATCTTTCAATATTTATCTTCTTCCCCTGATATTTTCCAGTAATAGGTCTGATGATGTCTGTGACATTGAAACCAGATACCGTTGCGCTTATCGTTCTATCGGTGGACGGCAGGATGTCATGAATAAGATCGAGCGGGAAAATATCAGCAAGTTTCTGAGTTTCGTTTTGCGGCATCAGCCGGAAGCCATCAATATTTCGCTTGATCGGGAAGGGTGGACGGATATCGACATTCTCATTAAGCAAGCTGCCGTGTACGGAAAATCCCTTACGTTGAATCTGATAAGAGATGTGGTCAATAGCAACGATAAAAGACGTTTTGAATTATCTGACCACGGTGATTTTATCCGCACCGTTCAGGGCCATTCTACAAAAACTGTTGCGCGGGTGTTTGAACCAAAATCTCCGCCGGCGCTCCTTTATCACGGTACAGCCAGGCGTTTTCTGGATTTGATAGCAAAAGACGGCTTATCGCCTATGTCCCGTCATCATGTTCATCTATCTGCTGATGAAGCAACGGCTAACGATGTCGGTAAACGCTATGGTGACCCCGTTGTACTGACTGTCGATGCCCATATGATGTTCGTTGAAGGTTATCGGTTTTTTCAGTCAAAGAATGGCGTTTGGCTCACCGAAAGGGTACCGGTGCAATACATTAAAATCTAGAGCATTTCCCGAAAAGTGTGAGGCGCACCCGTGGGGAAAACGATTCACAGGATCGTTTTCTTAATCCCACTCCTATCGGACAAAAAATGCTGCAAAAAGGAGACCTAGAGCACGTGTTCGATTCATCGAACACTGAATGTGCTCTAATGGTGTCGGAGCGATAGCCTGATCGCGTCTAATCACAAAATGTTAAATAAAAATTGTATTGTAGTCTCGATTACTCAAGTTTAATCTCTGCGTCTTGTCAGCAACATGGATAAACAATCGTGATCAAACAGTTATTTGTACAAACACAAACAGCCAACCGGCGCTTTTTTGCAGCAATTGTCGCGGGCTTTGCCGGTGGAATGATTTCGGGTTTCGTCAAGGCAGGGACCGAAGGCATCCTTCCTCCACGCACTCCCGATAGGGCTATACCGCCTGCCGAAGTCTTGCAAAGTTTCGGAATAGATGTGCAAAACATGGTCTATCAATATTCCGATCATGTTGTGAATTGGGGCATATCGGGTGTGCACTATCTTTTTTCCGTCGTCTTTGCCCTGTTCTATTGCGTTGCGGCAGAGATATTTCCGCGTATCAAACTATGGCAGGGACTTGCTTTCGGCGTTCTCGTTACGATCGGCTTCCATGGTATCGTTCTGCCGGTCGGTGGTTGGGCACCACCAATCTGGAAACTCCCTATTGACGAATTGTTTTCTGAAAGCTTCGGGCACTTGATTTGGGCATGGACAATAGAAATTGTCCGTCGGGATCTGAGAAATCGCATGACGAATCGTCCAGATCCGGAATTTGCTTGATACGGCATCTTCACTTGGTGCTATGATTGTGTCGCGCCTATTGGTGCGGCACTTTGTCATGCCTATGCGCCTGGCGTGTGCAACAGCGTGTTAAAATGATAGTGGAATACTATCAAAAACGTTGGCCTGTCCGCGGTGTTTCGCACTTATACCGATGTTCATCCAACGTGTTTCGATGCGTGCGAAAGCACTGAAATATAACGTCTAAACTGAACTGCCATGTGCAGCCAAAAGGAAAATACGTTCGTCTAAACCCTTTTTTAGATTGTCAGTTTTTCAAGTTTCAGTCGATGGTTTTTAAGTGGTCAATAGTCGGTTTTCGTTTGCCGGCAAAATTGCAAATTTTCGTTGTAACGGAAATTTGAACAGCCTATATGAATTTATGGGAGGAACTCATAAAAAGGGTTCTATCGTGCAATCGGTTTGCAATCTCTATAACAAAATATCGCAGCTTGTTCCTTTCCGCATCGTTCCGGGCATTTTATGTGTCCTGATTTATTGGGGTCTGTATCTTTCGCCCACACCAGATGGTTTGACACCAGAAGCCTGGCACTTTGTTGCCATCTTTGTTGCAGCTATTTTGGGTATTATTCTCAAAGTTATGCCGATTGGCGTTATGTCGATGATCACCATTGCGGTGGTTGTCCTTTCCAAAGTCACATCGTCTGTATCACAAGATCCATTGAAGGCTGCCGAAGGCTCAAAAAACGCGGTTATTGATGCGCTTAGTTCCTTCAATAATGCCCTTATCTGGTTGATTGTGATTTCTGTTATGGTGTCACGTGGCCTTATTAAAACCGGTCTGGGATCGCGTATCGGCTATTATTTCATCCGCTTGCTCGGCAAAAGAACACTTGGTATTGGTTACGGTCTGGCACTTTGCGAATTGTTGCTGGCTCCCTTTACACCGAGCAATACAGCGCGTTGTGGCGGCATTATCCATCCAGTGATGCGCTCTATCGCTCATGCTTACGAATCTGAGCCGGAAAAAGGCACGGAAGGTAAAGTCGGTACCTATCTCGCTCTTGTGAATTATCATGCCAATCCGATCAGCTCGGCCATGTTTATTACGGCAACCGCACCAAATCCGCTCGTGGTCAACTATATCGCTGAAGCCACCAATCAGAATCTAAGCCTATCTTGGAGTTCTTGGGCTTTGTGCATGTTGCTGCCCGGTGTTGTTGCCATGCTTTTGATGCCGTTTGTGATTTATCTCATTTCCCCGCCTGAATTGAAGGCTACACCGAATGCCGTTACGTTTGCGCATACGGAATTGAAAAACCTTGGACGCATCAAGGGATCAGAAATCGTCATGCTGCTGACTTTTTGTGTAATGCTCTTATTGTGGGCAGGTCTTCCAGCGTTTCTTTTTGGTCCATCCTTTGTGTTCGACCCAACAGCTGTTGCCTTTATCGGCTTGGTGATTCTGCTTTTATGCGGCACACTGAGCTGGGACGATGTGCTGAAAGAAAAGAGCGCATGGGACACGCTGATCTGGTTCGGTGCGCTGGTTATGTTGGCAGGCCAGCTCAATAAATTGGGCATTGTCGCATGGTTTTCTGACGGGTTGCGTGTGGCCATTGAAAATAGTGGCATGAGCTGGCCGGTCGCCATGGCCGTGCTGATCCTGACATTTATGTATGCCCATTACGCTTTTGCCAGCACAACCGCACATATCAGCGCCATGATGCTGGCTTTCCTGATGGTTGGCGTACATCTCATTCCTGCCGACTATGTTAATTTGTTCATGTTGCTCATGGCATCTGCCGCGTCGATCATGATGTGTCTAACCCATTATGCCACGGGTACGTCGCCGATTATCTTTGGTTCTGGCTTTGTAAGCCTTGGAAAATGGTGGGGTGTCGGGCTTGTTATGAGTGTCGTTAATCTGCTGGTTTTCGCGATTGTTGGCGGCGTCTGGTGGAAAATTCTTGGATATTGGTGAGTGTGAGGCAATTGCACGCCGCCACACTGTCATCATTGCGTATTCAAAACAGTCTAGAAACAGTTTTTTAAATGAAGAGGATCCAAAAATGATTACAACAACCATCTTCCCTTCCCGCTATATCCAAGGTCCCGAAGCACTGTCGCTGCTTGGTGAAGAATTGGCCCGTTTGGGTAAAAAGGTACTTCTGCTGGAAGACCCTATTGTTGCAAAGAATTTGGACAAGCAAGTCAAAGACGGGCTTGGAGACAAGATTGCAGCCGTTGTTGAAGTTTTTACCGGCGAATGCTGTGACGATGAAATCAACCGTTTGGCTGCTACGGATGGCATTGACGTTGTGGCAGGTATCGGCGGAGGCAAGACACTCGATACTGCCAAAGCGGTTGCCCATGCTCTTAAAGTGCCTGTCGTGGTTGTGCCCACGCTTGCATCCACTGATGCGCCTTGCAGTGCGCTTTCGGTTATCTATACGCCGAAAGGCGAGTTCGACCGGTATCTTTTTCTGCCCAAAAATCCTGATCTTGTTCTCGTCGATAGCACTGTTATAGCCAAGGCGCCGGTTCGTTTTCTGGCGGCAGGTATTGGCGATGCATTGGCAACGTGGTTTGAAGCCGAGTCTTGCCGGATATCAAGAGCCAACAATATGACCGGTCGTCCCGGCTCGGCAACAGCTTACGGTCTTGCACGCATGTGCTTTGAAACTTTGCTTGAATACGGGCAATTGGGCTATCAGTCCTGCGCTGCGGGTATCACTTCGCCAGCATTGGAAAAAATCATCGAAGCCAACACTCTTCTCTCGGGGCTGGGCTTTGAAAGTGGTGGTTTGGCAGCCTGCCATGCTATCCATAATGGTTTGACGGTGCTGCCGCAAACACACCATTACTGGCATGGCGAAAAGGTCACTATTGGGGTTCTCGCATCTTTGATCCTTACCGATAAGGATGCTGACATGATCAACATGATTTATGACTTCTGCGAATCGGTAAATCTGCCGACAACGCTTGCTGAAATCGGGCTTGGTGATGTCAGTGACGAGGATCTGATGAAAGCTGCAAAAGCGGCAACGGTGGAAGGTGAAACCATTCACAATGAGTGCGGGACTATCACAGCCGAGGCAGTTTTTGCGGCCTTGCGTGCAGCCGACGCCATCGGTCTGGCACGGAAGGGATTGGACGGATAGCATTAAACAAGGCTATCTCTTACAGGGGTGAAAAGTGCCGGTGGTCGCAAACCGGCACTTTTTTGTCTGTCTTGCTTTTAATGTGAAAGGAGCAGATTGGAGCATTTCCAGAAAAAGTTGAATGACTTTTTCGTCTGGACAATGCGGTGAAACAAAGAGTTAGAGTGAATCTATGCCTCAATCAAAAACGGATTCACTCTAGCCTGTTTCCACCTTTCGACAATCTGTTTTCTTGGCAGATAGGTTTCGCCCTGTCGCAGGACATTCTCAACCAGCTTTTGCGGTGCTTTTTCCGGTGTGCCGCAATCAAATGGTGGTTGTGGGTCATATTGCAGGAATAGCTGGATAGTCCGGGCCGCTTCCTCTCCCAACAATTGCGCAATCATAACCAGCCCGAAATCTATTCCGGCAGTAACGCCACCGGCGGTCATGATGTTGCCGTCTAAAACCACCCGTTCTTTGCTTGGTATCGCGCCAAAATCAGCAAGAAACTCCAAAGCAGTCCAGTGTGTCGTGGCTTTTTTACCCATTAAGAGTCCCGCTGCACCCAATACCAGTGCGCCAGTACAAACAGACGATATACAGCGGAGAGTTTTGGCTTGATTGATGACAAAGTTCAAAACAGCCTGATTTTCCAGAAGGGCATTGACGCCTTTGCCACCCGGTACGCATAAAATGTCCAGTTGACATGCACTATTGAAATTCATTGTCGGCTGGAAGGTGATGCCGCTTGTCGTTGTTACTGCCTCAAGTGTTTCACCGATCAGGTGCACCTCGATCTGTGATGAGGATGTGAAGAGTTCATAGGGCCCCGCGAGATCCAGAAGTTGCATATCCGGGAAGATGATAAATCCGACTTTGATGGGCATAAGCTTATCCTTTCTGGAAACGTGTTGATTTGAAGACATCTTAATGATTATCTAATGTCTGTTATGACAAAGACCCCACAGATTACGCCAAATGTTATGGAAAACGCGCGATCACCGCGGCTGATCGTATTTCTCGGTTTCGATAATGCGCAGCTTTTGGATATCACCGGACCGCTTCAGGTGTTCGCCAGCGCCAACGAGTTGGGCGATCCAAGAAAACCAGCCTATCAACTGCAGATTGCGGCACAAACCGCCATGATTACGACATCAAGTGGTGTGATGCTGAATTGTTTTCCACTAGAGACTACGCCGCTTAACATCGACACATTGATGATCAGTGGTGGTTTCGGAATCAACGCGGTCTGCGAGAATCAGCCTGTTCTCGACTGGATATCCTCGCTCCACCAATTAACAAGGCGAACAGCCTCTGTTTGCAGCGGGGCATCTGCTTTAGCAAAGTTGGGCTTGCTGGATGGAAAGAAAGCCACGACCCATTGGAACAGGATCGCGCAGTTCCGTGAAGACTATCCCGATGTTCAATGGCAACAGAATGCGATCTACGTGCGTGAGGGCAAGATCTGGACATCAGCGGGTATAACGTCCGGTATCGACATGGCTTTGGCAATGGTCGAGGAGGATCTTGGATTCTCTATCGCCAAGGCGGTTGCACAGCATTTGGTCGTATTCTTGCGCCGCCCGGGTGGGCAGAGCCAATTCAGCACCATGTTGGACTTGTTTTGTGCCGATGAGCGCTTCAATAGGCTGAACCAATGGATCATAGAAAACTTGGCAAAGCCCCTAACCGTTGGCATTCTGGCTGAAAAAGCGGGTATGAGCGAGCGCAATTTCACCCGACGTTACCGTGAAGCCATAGGTCAGGCGCCAGCAAAGGCCATTGAACGGTTGCGACTGGAAGCAGCACGGCGTTTTCTGGAGCAGGGCGGCACGATCAAACAAATTGTCCGACAATGCGGTTTTGGCAGCGAAGAAACCTTGCGCCGTGTATTCCATCGTCACATGGGCATATCACCGCAAGCGTATCGGGAGCGTTTTGCCGCAATAGCCGATACGTCTTGAAAGATTATTCCGGTATTTGTCCATTCTTCCACATCTGATAGAAATGGTGTACCGGTCCATGCCCATGACCGACATGCAATTCGTCAGACGCTGCAAGTGCACCCGTCAGATAATTCTTCGCAAATCTGACGGAATCGACGAGGGGTGTGGTTGGCAGCAGAGCAGCTATGGCAGCGGAAATTGTGCATCCCGTTCCATGATCATTTTTGGTTATAACGCGCTGGGCTTCCAGTTCGACAACGCCGTGTTTATCGCAAAAGATATCGGGGCTGGTTTGCCCTTTCAAATGACCACCTTTCAATAACACGGAACGACATCCAAGATCGAGAAGGTCGGGTGCCTGTATACGCATTTCCTGCAAAGACCAATCAGGTTTACTGTTCAGCAACACGGCAGCTTCAGGAAGATTGGGTGTGATGATAGCCGCCATGGGCACCAGCACATCACGGATAAGCTCTATTGCGTCCTGTTCCAGCAAAAGGTCACCACTTTTTGCCACCATCACCGGATCAACGACAATATTGCGTGCTTGATGGTGGACAAGACGATCAGCGATAATATCGGCAATAGCTGCATTGGCAACCATTCCAATCTTGACCGCATCGACTCTGACATCTTCAAACACCGCATCGATCTGGTCCGCTACAAAGCCCGCATCCATCGGCCTGAAGGACCGGACCCCGCTGGTATTTTGTGCAACAACAGCCGTTACAGCGCTCATTGCATAGGTTTTCATGGCTGAAAATGTTTTGATATCGGCTTGCATGCCGGCACCGCCAGACGGATCCGTGCCGGCAATCGACAAGATATGCGGAATGAAAGTGTCTTTGTCTGTTTCAACTTGTAAAGTCATTGCAGCGTTTACCTGTCCAAGGGAATTGCAGAAGTTGCAGGGATGAACCCCACCGGCCTTCGAAATGGTCAAATTTGTCGTCAAATTTCAAGATAGCAAGGCCCGTTCCATACTTGTCTTTCCATTGTATGGTACGCTCGGTCCCTTGACCTTTTGCCAATTCTTCTATCGTGCCATCGGTAACGTTTTCAGCATCACGATAGATCATTTTGCCGATGATACGGCCATCCGCGGTCGGGGTGATTGTCACCTCGGAACGAACCTCGTAACCAGCATGGTAGACAAAGCCGCAATATCGGCCGGAAGGGCCGTTAGCCTGTATCTCACCGGCTGACACAAAGGTCGAAACCATCAGCGCAACCACGCTTACAAACGCTGAAATAGGGTAAGTACGTATCATCGCTCAATTCCAAATAACCATTCATATATTCCATAATTTGAAACCGGAATACACCTTATTGATAAAGAAATTTGAGTAAAAACTGAAGGTTTATCACTTTTTCGCAATCGGGCCGCAGGTGGATTACGCACGGTTCTAATTGGTGTAACGATCAAACTCCATATAGTTCGTGGAGGGTTACATGACACGAAAATCTTTGACAGTATCGGATCTGTCTATCACGCGACGGGGGTTGTTGTTGGGTGCTGCGGCGTGTGCTGCGGTCGCCCTTTCTGCCCGTCATGCTATGGCACAGCCGCAGGGGCCAGTGCCTTTGGAAAATTATCAACGGTCTTATTTCAATGCTGAAGAATGGGCGTTTATCCTCGCTGCGACCGCACGAATCATCCCGTCGGATGGTAAAGGGCCCGGTGCATTGGAAGCGCGCGTTCCCGTATTTATTGACAAGCAGATGGCGACACCTTGGGGTCGGGGCGACCACTGGTATATGCAGGCACCATTCGACCGTGATGCCCCGCGCTATACAGGTTATCAGGCAGCGCCATCACCTGCCGAGGCCTATCGCATTGCCATTCCAAAAATCAACGAATGGTGCAAAGGTCAATATGGCGCCACCTTTGCCGAGCTTTCCGCGGACAAGCAGGACGAGGCTTTAACCCGTGTGCAGAAGGATGAAGTGCCGATTGAAGAATTGCGTTCTGGCGATTTCTTCAGCTTCCTGTTGCAGAACACCAAGGAAGGCTATTTTGCCGATCCTAAATATGGTGGCAATTTCGATATGGCCGCATGGGTTTATATCGGCTTTCCCGGCGCGCGCGCCAGTTTCCTTGAATGGGTGGAAAAGGACAATGTTCCTTATCGGCTCGGGCCTGTTTCTCTTGCCGGTGAAAGGGCTTAAATCATGACAATTACCATGAAGAAAAAAGACGTTGTCATCATTGGTCTTGGCTGGACCGGTGCCATAGCTGGTATCGAGCTTGCAAAAGAAGGATTGGAAATTTTGGCCCTTGAGCGCGGTGAAGACCGCGATACAGTACCGGATTTTGCCTATCCCAAGCCTGCTGATGAACTCAAATACGGTGTTCGCCTTGATACTGCGGTGCGCCCGCACGACCACACGGTGACGATCCGCCGTAGTTTGCAGGATAAGGCCTTGCCCTACCGGCAATTGGGTTCGTTTCTACCCGGCATCGGCGTAGGTGGCGCCGGTATCCACTGGAACGGCATGACATGGCGCGCACAGCCGGAAGAATTGCGTACGCGTTCCTATATTGAAGAGACTTTTGGCAATATCATTCCGGAAAACATGACAGTGCAGGACTGGGGCGTCACTTATGACGAACTGGAAGAGCATTTTGACATGTTTGAAAAAGTCGCCGGTGTATCCGGTACTGCGGGCAACTTGCGCGGAAAGATTCAAGAAGGCGGTGACCCGTTTGAAGGGCCGCGGTCGAATCCATACCCAATGCCTGCGCTGCCAATGACCTATAATGGTCGTATTTTCAGTGAAGCGGCAAAAAACATCGGTTTGCATCCGTTTCCCTGTCCTTCGGCAATCGCTTCCGAAGCTTACACCAACCCTTATGGTATGCAGATGGGACCGTGTAATTATTGCGGGTTTTGCGAGCGTTATGGTTGCCTGAACTATTCAAAAGGCTCACCTCAGGTCAATGTATTGGCAGCGCTGAAGCAATATAAAAATTTCGAATATCGCGTCAAATCAGAAGTGCTGAGAATTGAGAAATCAGCCGATGGCAAAACGGTCACCGGTGTAACCTACATCAACGAAGCCAAGGAAGAGATCTTCCAGCCGGCCGATCTCGTTATCCTTGGCGGTTTCATGATTAACAATGTGCATCTGCTGCTCCTGTCGGAACTCGGCCAGCCTTATGACCCGGATAGCGGTGAAGGTGTGATCGGGCGTAACTATGCATATCAGACCATGATTGGCGGCGGCACGCTGTTTTTCAATGACAAGACGTTTAATCCGTTTGTCGGTACAGGCTGTAATGGCGCCTATATTGACGATTATGGCTTCAACCAGATCGACTTTGCCAAAGAAGGCTTTATCGGTGGGAGCCGTATTGCGACAAACCAGACAAATGGCCAGCCTATCCGTTCCATGCCGCTTCCTGCTGGTACGCCGGGCTGGGGCAGCGGTTGGAAAGAAGCTATAGGTGAGTGGTATGGGCACGCTATGTCCATATCGCAGCATGGTTCGGTCATGGCTTATCGCGATGCCTATCTTGATCTCGACCCGACCTATAAGGATAAATATGGCCGTCCACTCATGCGCATGACCTTCAACTGGCATGAAAATGAGATCCGTATGTCACAATATATGACCAAACAGATCGACAAGATTGCTGATGCAATCGGCCCTGACCAGTACCATCAGAATCCACCGATGAAAGAAGGGCAGGAATATGATGTCCGTATCTATCAGTCGACGCACACCGTTGGTGGCGCAATCATGGGTGAAGACCGGCAGAAATCCGCGCTAAACCGTTATTTGCAACATTGGGATTACCACAATCTCTTTGTACCGGGTGCCAACGCTTTTCCGCAGAATATCCAGCATAACCCTACCGGCACGCTTGGTGCACTGACCTATTGGATGCTTGACAAGATCAAGTCCGATTATCTCAAAAACCCACGTCCATTGGTATAGGAGAGAACCTGATGAAACGTTTTCTCAAGCTTATTCTCGGATTGGTTATCTTGGCAATTGTCGCTATTTGCGCCATTATCTTTGTACCCATCCAACGAACCGGCCCGACAGAAGCCCTGACACCCGATTTCAAGCCGGAGCAAGGGCGTGGCGAGTATCTCGCGAAAATGGCTGATTGTGCCGCTTGTCATACCAAACCCGATGGCGTGCCTTATGGCGGCGGTCGCGAGGTTGCAAGCCCGTTTGGCATTATCTATTCATCCAACATAACACCGGATGAAAATGGTATAAAAGGTATGTCGCTTGATCAGTTCCGCGCGGCACTGCGTGATGGTATCGGGAAAAACGGCCAGCTGCTTTATCCTGCTATGCCTTACGAAAATTATCGTAAAATCAGTGAGCCGGATGTCGTGGCGCTTTATGATTATTTCATGCACGAGGTGAAGCCGGTTTCGCAAAAAGTGCAGCAAACCAATCTGACATTTCCGTTTAATCAACGCTGGGGTATTCGCCTGTGGAACTGGTTCGCCATTTCTGACAAGGCTGGATTTCAGCCCCGCTTCAATGATGCAAAACTTGATCGTGGAGCCTATCTGGTTGAGAGTCTGGGCCATTGCAGTGCCTGCCATACGCCGCGCGATATGCTGTTCCGTCAATCCGGGCTTACCAGTGCCAGTGACAAGTTCCTGACCGGCGAAACGATTGATGGCTGGTATGGACCGAATTTGCGCAGCCCGGATTCGTCTGTTGCAGCGTGGAGCCCCAGTGACCTGAAAGCCTATTTGCAAACAGGTCGCAATGCTCACACAGCCGTTGTCGGGCCGATGCAGCTTGTCGTTGGTGAGTCGATGCAGTTTGCTACAGACGACGATATGGATGCCATCGTTGCTTATCTCAAGCACATTGCATTGCCAGGCCAGCGCAGCCAACTCGTACGTGATCCGCAAAAGACCACTGCCATGCTGACGCAAGCCAATCCCGATATGGCGCTTGGTGCGAGACTTTACATGGACAACTGCAATGCCTGCCACTTTGTGAATGCCAAGGGTGCTTCTGGGGTATTCCCTGAATTGGACGGTGCAAAAATTGTGAATGCCAAAGATCCGAGCGGCCTTCTGCATGTTATTCTGGATGGAGCGCGCATGCCTTCAACCTTGAAGAGACCGGCAGATATAGCGATGCCTGGCTTTGGCTGGCGGTTGAACGATGATGAAGTAGCAGCTCTTGCAACCTTCCTGCGTTCGAGCTGGACCAATGATGCGCCTGCAGTCAACGCTGCCGAAGTTGCAAAACTTCGCGGTAAAGCTGAATAAAAGCAGCGTTCTCACAGAAATGAAAACGGCCTTCGGGCCGTTTTTTTATTGAGGTGTTTTCTTGTTTCAATTTGCTTTATAAGCGATGCTGGTTTGGAACTATCAAAATGGAAACATCATGGTGCTTGCGCTCAGATCGATTTTATTCACGGCAGCTTTCTATCTGACAACATTTGTCCAGATGATCATCTACGCACCTTTTTATTTTTTAATGCCGCGCAAAAAAGCATGGATTGTTCCTAAAACTTGGGCGCGCGTCACACTGTTTCTGCAAAAATATATCGCTGGCACCGACTATGAGGTTGAGGGGCGGGAAAACCTGCCTAAAGGCGCTTATATCATAGCACCAAAACACCAGTCTGCATGGGAAACATTCGGTCTTGTCCCGCAATTGGATGATCCATCGCTGATTATGAAACGCGAACTGACATGGATACCGATATTTGGTTGGTATATGGCTAAAACCCAGATTATTCCGATCGATCGTGGTTCACCGCTGAAAGCGATGAAAACTGTTCTGAATGGTGCCAAGGAAAAGGCAGCCCAAGGCCGTCAAATTCTCATCTTCCCGGAAGGAACGCGGCGTCAACCCGGTGCAGAACCAGACTATAAGCCCGGCATCATGGCAATATATAACGAGTTGGGTTTGCAGGTTGTGCCCATCGCACATAATGCCGGACTGTATTGGCCGCGTGGCAATTTCCGGCGTTACCCCGGAAAGATCCGTGTACGCATCCTGCCTCCTATCGAGGCGGGATTGAATAAGAAAGAGTTTATGGCCCGTCTTGTTCAACTGACCGAGACCGCTTGCGACGAATTGCTGCTTGCCGCAGCCCGCGACCACAATCCACCCCCTATGCCGCCAACGGCTGTAAAACGACTGCAGCAGCTCGGTCTCAATTGGACAGGGCCAGTTCGGGACTGACGGTCTTGTGTGCAGGCTTTACACAACATGAAGGGTGGTTTGCAACGATGATCAATGGAGGTCAAATTATCAGATTGACGGTCCGTGGTGTCTCGCGATGATAGAGCTCCTGAATGTCAGTGTCATTGCCGGTGAAGTTTCGATTCTCGACACGATCAATTTGCGCCTTTCGGAACAACGTATCGCGATAATCGGGGCGAATGGTTCCGGTAAAAGCACTTTTGCACGTCTGTTGAACGGGCTTCGACTGCCGCAAAAGGGCAAAGTGCTTGTCGACGGGCTTGATACCCAGAAGGACGGAAAGCATATTCGTCGTAAGGTCGGCTTTGTATTTCAAAATCCCGATAACCAGATCGTCATGCCGGTTGTCGAAGAAGACCTTGCCTTCGGTATGAAAAATATCGGTCTCGATAAGGCGGAAATTGCGCGTCGTATTGATTTTGTATTGGAGCGCTATGGCTTGCAGGATGCAAGGTTGCAGCCCGTACAACAATTAAGTGGCGGGCAAAAACAGTTGCTGTCGATTTGCGGTGTTTTGGCAATGGAACCGGAGACGATTATTTTCGATGAGCCTACAACGCAGCTCGATCTGCGCAACAAGCGCAAGATCACCGAGACGATCTTGGCGCTGCCGCAGCAAGCCATCGTTGTTTCCCACGATCTAGATATGTTGCAGACATTTGACCGGCTGTTGGTGTTCGATCATGGTCAAGTCGTCTGTGATGATGTTCCGGCGGCAGCGATCGCTTTTTACCAGAGGCTTTTGTCATGATGGATCCGTCATACGGGTGTTCATTCATACACCGTTTGCCGACCGGCTTTAAATTGTTCATGATTTTTGCTATCAGTATCGTTCTATTTGTATGGCCGTTACTATCGGCCAGTGTTGCGACGCTGATAATCACTGTATCGCTTTATGTGATTGCGGGGTTCACGATTAGAAAACCCTTCCAACTCTTGCGCGGCATTTGGTGGCTGTTATTGGCTCTGTTCATTATCCAGTATTTTAATAGCAACTGGGAAAATGGCGCTCTGGTGTGCTTGCGCCTTTCAGCGTTATTTCTGCTGGCAGGCTTGGTCACATTGACTACACCGTTCATTAAAATGATGGACAGCCTTGAACGGATTTTTTCATTCACGAGACTTTTCGGTGTCAATCCAGCCAAAATCTCGCTTGCTTTATCTTTAACGCTGCGTTTCATTCCTCTTTTCAGACAATTGACGCAAGAGGTGCGTGAAGCGCAAAAGGCGCGCGGTTTGGAAAACAACCTGTTGGCACTGATTTTACCGGTTATTATCCGCAGCATGAAAATGCAGGATGATGTTGCAGCCGCCATTGAGGCACGATGTTATGATGCCGGTGATTTGAAACATGACTAACGTATTTCCCGAAAAATGCAATTAAACTAAAGAAGCCGAGCGCTCGTTTGATGAAAAAAAACCTGCACGCGTCCAACAGAAAATCGGAGAGAGAATGACAATCAAAGATATTGTAGCGATAGCCCTTTTTGCAGCATTGATTGCCGCTTTAGGCTTTATACCCGCCATTCCCGTGCCAGTTATTCCGGTGCCGATAACGGCGCAACTTCTGGGGGTTATTTTGGCTGGTGCAGTGTTAGGTGCAAAACGGGGGTTTTGCGCCTGTTTGGTTTTGCTTATTCTCGTTGCCGCCGGCTTACCGCTGCTTCCCGGTGGCCGTGGCGGTATTTCCGTGTTTTTCGGCCCTTCAACCGGCTATCTTATCGGTTTTCCTATAGCGGCTTGGGTTATCGGTGCGCTCTACGCTTTGTTTCGTAATAATCTCACGCCTGTGAAAGAAATCATTGCCTTGGCTACGGGTGCCATCCTCGTCGATCACGGTCTTGGCGTCATCTGGTTGGCGCATATGATTGATATAAGCTATGGCAAGGCGCTTCTTGGCGATCTCATTTTCATCCCCGGCGATCTTGTTAAAGTCGCTATTGCATTTTTTATTGTTAGAGCTCTCAGAAAAGCACTGCCGGATCTCATGCAACATCAGCTACCAAGGCCGCGGTGATGCGTTAAAGATAGGCAGCGCCATAGACCAAGTTCAAAGAAAAAGCGGGCTTAGAGCCCGCTTTTTCCGTTGATGATTTGGTATAGTTTATTTTACCACCATTACCGGTCGCTCGCTCATTGCCAGCACTTCTGAGGCTTGGCTGCCGAGAATGAGACGGTTGACGCCGCGTCGTCCATGCGATGCAACGATGATAAGATCGGCATCATGCTCGTTGGCGGCATCAACAATACCGGCTGCTGCCAGCTGATTTTCGGCGTGGATTCCTTTGGCTTTTACGCCGACCTGTTCAGCCTTGTTTAAGGCGCCTTCAAGGATTTTGCGTGCGCCATCTTCCATTTCCTTACGGAATTCGTCGAATGCGCCGGGGCTTGCCGCCCATTCTGCGCCAACAACAATACCATAAGAAGGCATAAGGCTGGTGACTGTAACCACAAAAACTTCACCACCGGTTTTTTTCGCCAATTCAATGGCGGCATCTACACCGCGGTCGGCCAATTCTGATCCGTCAGTTGCGACAAGAATACGTTCATACATGATGTTTTCCTTCCCTCTTCAATTTGCACCTTCTGCTATATCCCGCAGATAAGACTTTTTCTGACTTGCTTCAATGCCATGAAACTGCGGCATTTTGTACTTATATCATGTTGCGGGAGGCTCGGCATCCTTGTTTTGAGTGGATGGTTGTGAAAGCAAGGCAAAGGGTTTGAAGTCGGATGAGGTCACATGCGATCAATCGTGATCGTTTTCCTTCCAAACGGTTGATATGTTGGTTCAGGATTTCGGGATCAACATTCAATCTGCGGCGCTGCCTACACAGTTGTGTTTTGTTTTTCTGGCAAAGCTGGGTTAAATAGATAACAATCGGCAAGACCGGAAAGATTTGGATTATTGAATATGCTTAGACGAATGGGCGGCTTTGCCGTTTTTATAATGTTGATGTTGATTGGTACGATAGCCCGTGCCAATCCTTACATTGCGGTTGATGTGGCGACGGGACGTGTATTGGCCCATCATGAGGCGTTTGACCGTTGGTATCCGGCGTCTTTGACAAAGATGATGACCGCCTATGTCACATTTCGCGCCCTACAGGCCGGCGAGGTAACGCCGCAGACGCGGGTGACAATCAGTGCGGCGGCAGCCAAGGCACCGCCCAGCCATTCAGGGTATAAACCAGGTTCTGTGCTTGATCTCGATACGGCGCTTTCCATCACGATGGTCAAATCAACCAATGATCTTGCAACGGCCATTGGGGAAACCGTTGGCGGCTCACAGGCAGCCTTTGTTGACCGTATGAATGCCGAGGCGCAACGTTTGGGTATGTTTGGCAGCCATTTTGCCAATGCCAATGGCTTGCCCGATCCGAACAATTATTCCACTGCACGAGATATCGCTGTTCTTGCCGTGCAAATCCGTCGGGAATTTCCGCAATATGCACATTACTTTTCCATTCCGGCTATTGATTTCGGAGATGGTAGAAAGATCGAACAGAATTCCAATAATCTGATTGGTCGTTTTTCCGGTGCTGACGGAATGAAAACCGGATTTATCTGTGCATCCGGTTTCAACCTTGCAGCATCTGCCACACGCAATGGCCGCACAATTGTAGCGGTGGTTTTAGGTGCTGAACGCATTGATCAGCGTGAAGCGCTGGCTGCCAAACTTCTCAATGATGGTTTTGCAAATCAAGGCTCGTCACAAACAACATTGGCGACATTGCAGCCCTATGGGACGAAATTGGCGCAAATCACCAATGTGCGTGATCAGATATGCAATGAAGATGCCTGGAAAGTCCGCATGCAATATCGCGATGAAAAAGGCAAAACGATCTTCAATTCGCCTTTTATCAATGCAATGCCAAGTCAATTGCAGGTGATGCAAGTTCGATTGATTTCAGCGCCTGCACCTGTCAAACCGGGTGAGATTCCGGCGTGGAAGGTTCCAATCCCTGCTCAACGCCCCGCTTATGGAACGATGCAATGAGTCATGTACCACAACGAATTCCTGTAACGGTTGTGACTGGTTTCCTCGGTTCAGGAAAAACAACACTGTTAAATCGTATTCTGAATGATCCGCTTCTTGCCGATACGGCCGTTATCGTCAATGAATTCGGCGAAGTCGGGATAGACCATTTATTGGTCGAGCAGGCCAATGAAGGTATTATCGAATTGTCGGACGGTTGCCTATGTTGCACCATGCGTGGTGATCTTATGGACACTTTGGCCAATCTGATCGATCGGCTACAAACCGGACGCATAGCGCGATTGAAGCGCATCATCATCGAGACCACCGGACTTGCCGATCCTGCGCCCATCCTACAGGCAATAATGGGTCATCCTGCAATGTTACAGTCTTTCGTGATCGATGGCGTGGTTACAACGGTTGAAGCCGTGAATGGACTTTCAACATTGTTCAAGCACGAAGAAGCGCGCAAACAGGTCGCTTTCGCCGATAGGATCGTTCTAACCAAAACGGATCTGCTGCAAGAAGGAGACGATGCTCTTCCACTGCTGAAGGAATTGTCTTGTCTCAACCCCACTGCCTCGATTCTTCGGGCTAATGATCCGGCTTTTCAACCGCTCGCTTTGATTGATATCGGCGTATTTGATGTGGAAAGCAAAACGTCTGATGTAAAAAATTGGCTCGCTGCCCATATGCACGACCATCACCACCACCATCATGATGTGAACCGACACAGCCGGACAATCCGCGCTTTTGCACTCACCCATGATGAAGCAATACCCTATGCGGCACTGGATGCGTTTATCGATCTGCTACGGGGACTGCATGGCCCGCAAATGCTGCGTATGAAAGGTATCGTCGCTTTGGCTGAAGATCCTGGCCGACCGGTTATCATTCATGGTGTGCAGACCTTGTTTCACCCGCCGGTACGGTTAGATGCATGGCCCGATGATAATCGGCAGACCCGCTTGGTGATGATTACCGACGGTTTAGAGGAAGCGACGGTGCAAAAATTGTTCGATGCGTTTTTGAGCAAACCGGCTATCGACACGGCTGACCGTCATGCCATGATGGATAATCCATTAGCTATACCGGGAATAAAATTCTAATCGATAATGCTTGAACGGTTTTGACGTTTTGTCAGAGTAAATCCATTTTTAATTGCGGCATGGATTCACTCTAACTCTTTGTTTTGTCGCATTATCCTGACACAAAAGTCTGTCAACTTTTGTTGGAAATGCTCTCGAAACGAGTGGTATATGAACAGCGATCATCATATGATCGAAATGTGATAGACCCCGTCTTTATCTTCCACCTCGACAGAAAAACCGTTCTGGCGGCAATAATGGGTGATATCCAACGGCGCCAAAGGGTCATCGCTCAAGACAACGAGCCTGACATTTGGGGACAGGCTCTTTTTCTTTTTTTGTGTTTTTAAAAGAGGTAGCGGGCAGCGAAGCCCGCTCAAGTCGTAAATGACGGTTGTATCAACCACCGAATAACTTCCAGATCGATTTTTTCTCGACCGCCGGTTCAACCACAACCGGAGCTGTGGTGTTTGCGGCTTCCTCTTCTGCCAAAGACTGTCCTGTGACCGGCTTGGGTGCTGGTTTTACAGTGCTTGCAGTGGTTTCCACCGAAACGGGTGATTTGGCGGCAATAGCTGTTGGCGCTGCAATATCGGGTGCATTGGGCGCTTCGCTGGACGTTGGTGTCAAAGATGGTGGCTCGCGGGAAACCTTAACACCTGCTGCGCGCTTGCGGCTCCAATCGGCGACCAGTTTGGCCTCCTGCACACCTTGAATCGTTGGAGCAGGCGTTTTGGCCTTCTTTTCAGATGCTGAAGAAAAAGCGTCATCATATTTCTTCTGATAGGATGAATAGGCTGTCTGCAATGAAGGCTCATATGCTGCTGGCGGGCAGGCGCCTGCGGGTGACAGGCTTTCTCCATTCGCTGTACGGTTGAAGACATAGCGCCTTTCACACACATCAACCTTAGCGGGTCTGCGCGTGACTTCGAAAATGTCATAGCCTTCTTTCAACATAGTCCAGAATTTGTAATTCGGGTCCTTGCGGTAACGGGCCATATTGGCGGCCGTCATGCGGAATGGAAAGGCCTGCAGCTGAAATTCCCGTTGGCCGCCTTTGAAGGAATCGCGACCGAAGGCATAAATTTGAGCGATGTTTTCGTCGCTCATAGAATAACAACCCGACGATGAACATGCACCATGCACCATCAGGTGCTGGCCCGTGCGGCCATTGACTTGATCGTAAGCGTTGGGAAACCCGATGTTGAAGGCAAGATAATAGTTTGAATTCGGATTCATTTGGCCGGGACGGATGGTGTAGAAACCCTCAGGTGCCTGACGGTCACCTTCCATATATTTAGGACCAAGTTTTCCGGACCATTTGCAGATGTCATAGGATGCAATCAGATCATATTTGCCATTGCGGGTTTGTTTCCAAACCTCGACAGTGCTTTCTTCTTTGAAAACACGCACAACGATAGGCGAATATTTTTCCATATTCTTCGCCACCATTTTGTCTTGCACTTTTTTAGGCAATTCCTGCGTGGCCTTGCCGACTTGGGGCAAAGTTGCCGTTTCCTGACAGCCTGTCAGGATCGTGGCGGAAGCAAGAAATGATGCAAGAAGTACGGTTCTAAATTTCATACAAAAAGCTCCGAATGACCGTGTGCCGGACACATCGCATGTCCCAATTGCAAAATGACGATAACGGGACGATAATCCTTCATAACATATTGCCAAAAAAGATTAAACTTCCCCTAAGGCAAAAACTGTTTTCTCATTGTTTTGGCATAATAGGCTTTTTCATCGTCTCCAAAAGCTGCTCTTGCTCACCTGCCGCAGCATGACGGATAAACTCCATCATGTAACGGCGTTGATATGTTTTATCCAATGTTGCAATGAGGTTTTTATCCCCTGCCTTACAAAGAGTTTCTAGAGGTCTTTCATCATCATGGACCGCCGAAACGTAGTTTTTACCGCATATCTCGACCCGCGGTGGTTTATGCGTGATCTCGAAGATGTCATAGGCCGTCTTCAATTGTGTCCAGAACGCCATATTATCATCCATCGCATAAAGCTGCATATTTCGCGCATCAAGCCTGAACGGAAAGGCGTGAAAAGGGAAGCTTGTTTGACCGCCATCAAAACTTTCGCGCGCGAAAGCATAGATTTCTTCAATGCCAGCATCCGTCATTGCGTAGCAGCCAACAGATTTACAGGCACCGTGTACCATGAGAAACGATCCGTTGCGTCCATTGGCGCGATCGAAAGCATTGGGAAAGCCGATGTTGAATGCCAAATGGTAATTGGATTTTGGATGCATCTGCGCCGGGCCGATCTCATAAAATCCTTCCGGCGTTTGGTAATCACCTTCCTTGAATTTCGGCCCAAGCTTTCCTGACCACTTGCATATCTCATAAGCTTTCATCAGCCGGTATTGCCCATCACGCGCCTGCTTCCAAACCTCTACAATGCCTTCCTTTTTAAAGGCACGCAAATAGATCGGCGCTTGTGGGTCGATATTTTCAGCCTTCATTTTCTCCAGCAATATTGCCGGCAAAGGCTGTGATGCTTTGTCGAGACCTTGACTGTTGGCATAGTTGACAGCGATGACGATCACAAGAAATGCCACAATGACCGATAAAACAGCGCGGATGATTTGAAATATTCCCATGAAGGCCCTTTCATCCTCCTATTCAGTCGGTCTTCGGTGGACCGATATCATAGTTCTACCCTATGCATAGAAGCCCGACCGCGTTGTCTTTGACCATAAATTGCGGCAATCATGCGTTCATGCATTATATGGGAGATGATTTTCGCTTTTGCAGCGCTGTCATGGATGTTTGATGCAACATAGCGTTAACAATTACTGAATGATGAAGGGGTGAGACGCAATGTGATTGATATGAGCACTTTATGTCGGCATCATCGTTAAGCGCAGAATTGCCAGATCTGCACATCTTTATAATCCTGTTCTTCGATGGCCTTCGAAACCTTCATGTGGTAGCCGGCTTTTTTGGTTAATCCGCTTAAAGGTCTATAGGCCCGCCCAGGATCGCCAGCAAGTACCGTTGCACCACGTTTTGCCAAGCCATGCAGCCAGATAACAATAGGTTCGGTCATGGATTTGTCGTAGAAAATATCTCCCGCCAAAACCACATCCCATAAATCATCTCGACCAACAAGGTTATCTGCATCGACCGCCAAGGAAACCTTGTTCAAGGATGCATTGAGGGCAATAGCGTCACAAGCATAAGGGTCAATATCGTTGGCTAAAACGCTATCTGCGCCTGCTTGCCGTGCAGCAATGGCGACGAGGCCGGAGCCGGAAGCAAAATCGAGCACTCTCTTGCCCGCGACGATTTCAGGATTATCCAAAATATAACGTGCCAAACCTTCGCCGCCTGCCCACGCAAAAGCCCAAAAAGGTGGTGCAAGTGCCATAGCGTCAAGTTGATCTTGCGTCTTATGCCAGAGATCGTGAATCTCGTTGGCTTGGTAAAGCAGGATGCGATGGATGTTCAGGCATGGAACTGGTGCGGTATTGGCCAGAATGAACGCACGTCTGCTCATTCTGGTGCCGGTTGCAGGCCGCCCATCCGGCAAACTTCTATCCATTCATCTTTTGTAACCGGTTGTACTGAAAGGCGCATGGATGTGACCAAAGACATGTTTTCCAATTTGGGATTGGCTTTTACATCTTTCAAAGTAACAGGCTTCGGCATGTCGCAAACCGCACGGATATCAACACATTCCCAACGCGGATCATCGGTTGTTGTGTCATGGTGCGCGCGTGCGCATATTTCTACAATGCCAACCACTTCCAAACCTTCATTCGAGTGGTAAAAGAACCCTTTGTCATGCAATTGCATGGCGCGCATATTATTGCGCGCTTGATAGTTGCGAACACCATCCCATTGCTCACCTTGGTCGCCTTTGGCCTTTTGCATTTGCCAAGACCATTTGAACGGTTCCGATTTAAACAGCCAGTAAGCCATGGATTCAGCCTGCTTGAGGATTGTTGATGGTCCAATTCCAAGGACGGATTTCTGTATTGGCAAACAAACCGGCTTTTGCGTAAGGATCGCCAGCAGCGTAAGCAGCGGCTTCTTCCAGTGTCTGTGCCTCGACAACCATTAATGTGCCGTTTGCTTTGCCTTGATCATCTACAAAAGGTCCGGCAAATTTCAGCGTTGCACCAAGCCCTTGCAGATATTCCAGATGCACGGGACGTGTATCCAAACGCAATTGCAAATGGTCTTTTTTATCGTTGCAGATCACCGCATAAAGCATGGATCAGTCCTCCGGTTTCAAGGGTCGTGTTATCAGTGCCGTCACAGCATGGTCGATGGTTAATCGTCTGTCAAGCAAGGCGGCTACCGCCTCGATGATCGGCGCATCGATATTTTTGTCATGGCATAATTTGGCGGCAATGGGCGCTGTTGCTACACCTTCAGCCAATTTCAAGCCTTGGGTTGGTTTGCCCGCGCCCAATGCTGATCCGTAAGAGAAATTGCGCGATTGCGGCGATGAACACGTCAAAATAAGATCACCCAAGACAGAAAGGCCGGTCATGGTTTCAGCTTTTGCACCCATAGCTTGCCCGACACGGCGCAGCTCCGCGAAACCCCGCGTAACAAGGGCCGCTTGAGCGCTGGCACCCAATCCGCGCCCGCTTGCAGCACCCGCCGCCAATGCCAGAACATTTTTCAATGCGCCACCAATTTCCACACCGATAAGATCATCGCTGGAATAACAGCGGAAAACTGGCCCGGAAAGCAATGCGGCAAGATCATGGGCAAGATCAAGATTTCTGGCGGCAATGGTCACGGCTGTCGGTAGGCCGCGTGCAACATCATCAGCAAAGCTTGGGCCCGAGAGGGCAGCAATGTCATGATGGGGCAACAGATCTTCGGCAACATCGGACATAAAACGCCCTGTTTCCCGTTCGATACCTTTTGCACATAATATTAACGGGGCATTGCGTGGAATAAAGGCGGAAAATTCAGCAAGCGCGGAACCAAAGGATTGCGCCGGAATGACGCCCAGCACCAGATCGGCATCGGCAAGCGCCTTTGCAGGATCTGTCGTGGCACGAATATCGTCCGGCAATGTGATTCCCGGCAGATAACGGGCATTGATATGCTGGTTGTTTATCCCGTCAATCGTGGCAACATCACGACCGTAAAGTGCTACATTGTGCCCCAGCCGCCGTGCCATTGCCGCCAGCGCCGTACCCCAGGCACCACTGCCCATTACAGCAATTTTCTTACTTTTCGTCATGCCTTGGCTCCTCTTCTACCGGCACCGATCAACGGGGCGGATTTTTCATCCAGCGGCCAGCGGGAACGCGGTGCGATATCAAGCGTCGAGCTGTCCCCACGGGCAAAGTGTTCTGCACCCGCATAGGCGATCATGGCGGCATTATCCGTACAGAGTGCCAAAGGTGGAGCGACAAATTGAAAACCGTGGGCATCACATAGGTTCTGCAGTTCGGTGCGGATAGCCTGATTGGCAGCGACCCCCCCTGCCACGACCAGTGCTGGATGCGCACATTGAGGGAATTGTTCAACGAAACGCTGAAGGGAGCGACCAACGCGATCCGACAATGTGTCGGTGACGGCGAATTGGAAAGCTGCCGCAATATCGGCAACATCCTGCGGACTAAGCGGTGCCATGTCTGTTGCAGCTTGACGCACAGCGGTCTTCAATCCGGAGAAGGAAAAGTCCAGCCGCTTTTCGCCTTTTAAAGGCCGGGGTAGATCAATACGCTTGCGATCGCCTGACCGGGCGACGTGTTCCACAGCCGGCCCGCCCGGATATGGCAGTCCCAGCAATTTTGCGGTTTTGTCAAACGCCTCGCCCAAAGCATCATCAATTGTTGTGCCGAGACGTTCATAGTCGCCCAGCGCTTTTACGAGGATCATCTGGGTATGGCCGCCAGAGACGAGCAATAATAGGTAGGGGAAGGGCAGATTGTCTGTCAATCGGGCTGTCAGGGCATGCCCTTCGAGATGGTTGATGCCGAGAAAAGGCTTGTTCGCAGCCAAAGCAAGAGCTTTTGCAGTCATCAAACCGACAAGCAGCCCGCCGACAAGTCCGGGCCCGCTTGTTGCAGCGATGCCATCAACATCCGATAGCTGCATATCGGCCTGCCGGAGTGCGTTTTCTATCAAGCCATCGAGAATATCGACATGGGCACGGGCTGCGATTTCAGGGACAACACCGCCAAAAGGCGCGTGATCATCAATCTGGCTCCAGACAATATTCGATAGAATGCGCGCATTTCCATCATCATCACGCTCGACAATGGCGGCGGCTGTTTCATCGCAACTTGTTTCTATTCCCAAAACGCGCATTTCAGGCTAGACCCTTTTGATAAGATTGTTCGTGTGTCGGTATCATGGACAGACGAAGATGGAAACCGATTCTATCAAAATAGAAGTGTGTTATGGCAAAGGTTTGTTGACGGATTGATCAAAGCCTGCACCACAGGAAAAGGAGTTTCATATGGCAATTCTGGTAACGCGACCACTGCCGGGGGCACGCCGCACAGAACAACATTTGCGCGATATGAACTTGACTCCCTATGTATTGCCGCTGTGTGAAACACGTCCTTTGCAAATCAATCAGAAAGCTTTGATCGGCGATGCTTTGATCATCACAAGCGAAACGGTTTTTGTGCAAATGGATATCGCGCTTCAACAGGTTTTATTCGGCAAACCGCTTTATTGTGTCGGGCCACGCACCGCTGAGGCCGCGAAACAAGCGGGCTTTGCAAACATCGCCCTTGTTGCAGGCACAGCAGCACAATTGGTTGCCGCAATCGATTGTCCAACACATACCCAGTTTTTATATCTTGCCGGCCATGTCCGTGGTCCGGATTTGGAACGACTTCTGGCTGAACGATATGACCATGTAAGGGTGGTTGAAGTTTACGATACCAAACCGATAAAATTGAACGCGCAACAATTAGCGGCATTGCCGAAAAGAATAGAAGTTGTGATGCTTTATTCCGCTATGGCAGCCATGGAACTGGAGCAGATCGGTGCATATCTTAACCCCTCGACTGTCTTGTTGTGTTTATCGACACGCATAGCGCAGGCGATACCAAAAACGATATCCCAGATACCGGTGATCGCCTATGAGCCGCATGAAGAAGCGATGCTGGAAGGGATTGAAGCGGTACTGGTTTGATAACGATGCGGGAACGTGGCGACCATGTGAAGGGTGGAGCGTGAAAAATCTATAAACCTTTCCTTCACCTCGCTCGTTTATCTGGTAACATGAGAGAAAAGGAAAGTGAGGAGCAATGGCACAGTCTGCAAAACCACCTGCTAAATCACAGCATGCCGGAAAAACACGCAAGCCGCCGGTGATCGACCATGAGCCACAGCGTAAAACCACGCCGGAAGCAGAACCCATTGCCACACCCAATGCCAGTGAAAAGAAACAGGAAAAAATAATGTCTGATTCTGCGCAAGATGAAACGACAACCGCAACGGCCAAGACTGCTGCAGGCGGTGGTGCCAAGCAAGCAAGCAACCCGTCAATATCTTCGGTTTCAGGACAACAATCACCACACGGCAAGAAATCCACTGGCGGCCATTTGTTTTCAGGTGTAGCCGGTGGCGTTGTCGCACTGCTGCTTGGCGCAGGGCTACAATGGTCAGGTGTGATACCATCTTTTTCAAACGATAAAAGTTTCCAAGAAAAGCTTGATCAGGTTTCTGGTGAATTGAATGGCCTGAAAAGCCAAGTATCATCGAATGATATGGCGCAATCTTCGCAATTGCTGCCGGCTGATCGCAAAGCATTGGATGATACGGCTGAAATTGCTGCGGCAGCGCGCCAGCAGGTGGGGGAAATGGCAACCGAATTGGCGAACATCAGGCAGGCTATAGGCGCGCTCGAAAACGCCGTCAATTCTATCGGCGCTGAAGCTGGAAATCCTGAAGCTTTGAATGCATTGATGCAGAAGTTCGATGCACTTGACCAAAGGATGACAACGATCGGTAATCTGCCGCAAAAGACTGGCGAGGCTCTGGCACTTGCAGCGGCGAACACCGAAACGATCAAAGCACTTTCACAACAGATTGAAACACTCAAAACGCAACTCGCTTCTCCTGTGCAAGGTAAAGAGATAGCCGTTATCATGGCGGCAAACGCGTTGAAAAACGCCGTTGATCGCGGTGGTTCCTATGTCAACGAGTTAAAAACATTGCAGGCTGTTGCTCCTGAGGGGATGTTGCTTGACGGATTACAGAAAAGTGCAGCAACAGGGCTCGCCAATCAAGCGATGTTGTCGGCAGAATTTGCCCGTGTAGCAGATGCCATTGCAGCGACCGAAAATCTCGCACCGGCGGATGCAGGTTTTGGCGAACAGCTTTGGGCTGGTGCCAAAGGGCTCGTCTCGTCCCGTCCCGTCGGAAATGTCGAAGGTGCTAATCCGGCTGCAATTGCAGCGCGCATGGAAGTTGCCATTAAGG
The DNA here is from genome assembly GCF_054871565.1 of Bartonella sp. LJL80. Lineage (NCBI taxonomy): Bacteria > Pseudomonadati > Pseudomonadota > Alphaproteobacteria > Hyphomicrobiales > Bartonellaceae > Bartonella > Bartonella sp. LJL80. Next base: position 434,164 of record NZ_JBTXLM010000001.1, on the reverse strand, counting down.
CCGGCGACTATGGGCAAGCCTTGAGCGAGTGGCAAAATCTACCGCAAAATGCCAAGGACGTGTCGCAGGATTTCGTGCAAAAGCTGCGCGTCAAACAGGATGCTGACGCCCTTCTTGCACAAGTCATCGCAATGGCCATGCAGGCACCGGCGCCACAAGGCGGGAATTAAAAAGGGAAGAGACATGGTTCGGGTACTTCTTTACATTCTTCTTGTAGCAGTCGTCGGTGGCGCATTTGCTTGGGTTGCCAATAATCCGGGCGATATTGTCATGACGTTTGGGGCCAATCGTGTGACAGTTTCTGTTCTTACGGCAGTCGCCTTGCTCGTTCTTTTCATCATCGTCGCATTATGTGTCATATGGCTTTTGCGCATGGTGTTTTCGACACCGAAAAATATTTCACGACATTTCGAAAAGCAAAGGCTGGAAAAAGGCCATGAAGCTTTGTCAAACGGACTACTTGCTGTGCTTTCCGGCGATCTGGATACGGCACGACGGATGAAAAGCCGCGTAAGCAAATATCTCGACAGTCGAAATGAGCCTTTGGTCAATTATCTGGAAGCACAAACGTTGCTGCTTGAAAACGACACACCCAATGCTATTCGTCTTTATGAGGAAATGAGCAAGCAGCCGCAGACACGCTTGGCCGGCTTGCATGGCCTTTTCCGTGAGGCGATTAAATCCGGTGCTTTTGAAGCTGCAGGTCAATATGCCGAGCAGGCCACATTCGTTTCACCTTCGGTCAAATGGGCCAATCGCGCCATGCTTGATCGATTGAGTGCCGACGGGACATGGGATAAGGCGATTGCGCTTTTCGACCGTGCGGAAAAAGCTTTGCCGAGGGCTGAAAGGTCTACCAAATATCTCAATCATCGGCGCGCTGTGCTGCTCACCGGACAAGCGATGGATATGTTTGAAAATCATCCTGACGATGCACGCAGTTCTGCACTTAAAGCGCAAAAACTCGATCCTTCGTTCATCCCGTCGACAGTTGTTGCCGCCGATATCCTTTATAAGCTTCATGAAAAGCGCAAATCGGATAAATTGGTGGAAGCATTATGGCAGAAAACACCTCATCCAGATCTCGCAGCCATCTATCTTGATGGACAGGAACCGGCCGTTGAGCGTTTGAAGAGAGCAAAAACATTGGCTGGATATAATCCGGACCATTATGATTCCTGCCTTATTGTTGCGCGTGCCGCTTTTGATGCTGGCGAGTTGAAATTGGCCCGCGAACAGGCTGAAAAGGCCGTGCGTATCCAACCGCGTGAGAGTGCTTACCTTTTGCTTGCCGACATAGAAGAAGCGCAAAGCGGAGATCAGGGATTGGTTCGGCAGTGGCTTTCATTGGCTGTTCGGGCTGAACGTGATCCGGTCTGGATTGCCGATGGTGTTACATTTGAGGAATGGGCGCCGGTATCGCCTTTGAGTGGACGTTTGGATGTTTACGAGTGGAAGACGCCCTCGCGTCATCTGGGGCTAGCCTTGGAACCGGATGAAATTATGCCGTCCAATCCAAGAATTGCCGATGCAGGCAAGGTTATAGACGCGCAGGATGACGCGCCAGCCCGTGATGAAAAAACTGTTTCGCGACCTAAGGAAAAGAAATCTGCTGAAAAACAGAATAGTGAAAAGCTCGCAGCTGATCACGTGACGATTGTTGATGCTATTGATCCTCGCCGTGAAGAAAAGCCCGTCGATACAACCCGGCTTAATGTCGATGATCCTGGCATACGTGACCATTAGGTCGCAATGACAATTCAGACTTGACGCTGAATGGCTTGGACACAAATTGTATTGGGAACGAGGAGGAGGGCCGCTGGAAATGTCAATATTTTCAAGCCGCTTCGAAAAAGTTACCGGAAAATCACCCATATCCCGAAGGGATATAAAAACAGCATCAATATTCCTTGTCGAAAAGCTTAACCGGTTACATTACCCGCTTTTCGCCTTCCTCCGCGCTTCTTGCCGATGGATGGCATCTTTCGCAATTAAACAGCGGCGGCACGTAACACGGCTTTTATCGTGTTGTGAATGTTATATGTATAAGCCCACTTGCGTGTCGGGGCACTTTGCCTATGATAGCGTAAAATAAGTGTGCTTCCGGCGTTTTGCTTGGAAGCGGAAATAGTCTATAGGGAACATCTGCTTGGGTTAAGCGGAACAGGAGGGGGTTTTGGTCTTTCAACGTTTGACAGGATTTATACAATCACTGGGCAAAAACAAAAACGATTTCGGCGATGATGATCCCCGGATTGCGGTTGTTGCCTTGCTGTTCTATATCGTCGATGCCGATGGTGAAGAACAAGGGGAAGAACGGCAGGCGTTAAAAGATATTGTCGCGCGTGAATACGCGCTTGCAGGCGATGAACTAAAAACGTTGATTGAAGCTGGCCGTCAGGCCCACCGGGATTCGATCGACCTGTTCGTATTCACATCGACATTAAAACGCCATCTTACGCCGCAACAATGTGTGGCGTTTATCGGTCTTTTATGGGAAATAGCTTTCGCCGATGGGCATGTCTATGAGCTTGAGGAAAATCTCGTCTGGCGCATAGCAGAGTTAATCGGAGTCGATCGTGATGATCGGCTGGCATTGAAAAAACAGGTTGCGCAAAGGCTCAATCTACAACCAGATCAAGAATAGGTCAGTCAGATAAAATGTCTGCGGCAGAAGACAATTTTTATGAGAATAAACCGCCTCTCAATCAGAAAATCGCGGTCGTCCTCCATCAGGCAACCTCAAGCGCTGGTCGGGTTGGCCAAATCCTGAAGCAGAGCGGTTTTGAGCTTGATATCTATCGCCCGGTCATGGGTGATCGTCTTCCAGAAACTTTGGAAGATCATGCTGGCGCCGTTATTTTCGGCGGCCCGATGAGTGCGAATGATAATGAGGCTTTCATCCGTCAAGAAATAGATTGGATCTCGGTGGCTTTGAAAGAAAACAAGCCGTTTCTGGGTATTTGTCTCGGCGCGCAGATGTTGGCACGCAACCTTGGCGGACGTGTGCAACCACGTTGTGATGGTGAGGTAGAGATCGGTTGGTACCCGATTGAGGCGACCTGCAAGGGGAATGACCTTATGGAATGGCCGGAAATGGTCTATCATTTCCATAGTGAAGGTATTTACGATCTACCCGCGGAAGTTGATATTCTGGCAAAAGGCCATGCCTATCCAACCCAGGCCTTTCGTTATGGCGAAAATGCTTGGGCACTTCAGTTTCATGCTGAGTTGACGCGGGTGATGATGCAGCGCTGGGTGGTGCATGGTGCGGAGCGTTTGAGCCTTAAGGGCGCACAATCTGCAAAAGAGCAATTGGATTCACGTTTTATCTATGATCCGGCCTTGCGAAATTGGCTGGAAAACGCCTTGTCAAAGATTTTCGGAAAATCAGACCACACGACAAAGCGTGTAGCGGATAGTGGGAACCACATCCGCGGTTAAACAGTCGATAAGACTGTTTCATAATCCTGCTTCTATCACAGTAAAACAAATACTTCATGCACGTCGTTTAAATCTAATAAATCGCGACATGCATTAGAGCGGTTCCCGATTGATGTGAATCATCAATCGGATAATATACCGCGACAAATTAAAAGTTTGAGACGCGCCGGGCGGATAGCATCAGGTCGAAAAGCGCTCTAGAGCAAATCTTCTTTGAATTGGGGCATGGATTTGCCCCAGATTTTTTATTTGTCGCATTGTCCAACGAAAAAAGCTGATTCAACTTTTTCTGGAAATGCTCTAGCGGCCATCGGGTAACAATTTTTCCAAGCGTTCTAGGATATTGTCCCGAATGCCGACATTACGCAGTAAATCAATTGTGTTGGTAACATAGTCGCGGTTCGGGCCAGCAAGGCCACGGCTTTCGTTGACAATTTCGGCCATAGTTTCAGGCACCAGTTTTCCTGCATATTGTGAATGTGCCCGATCGGCGACGAAAAATAAGCTGTTGACGATTCTCTTATCGCATAAATGCACGGCACCGCGCTTTTCGAGATATACACCGTTCACCTGTTCACGCTCAACCAGATAGTCGAAGGTCGTTTGTGCATGGTTTTCGGGGATATGGAATGCCATACCCTCACAGCAGCCACCCCTGTCCAGACCGAGCACCAAACCGGGATGGGCGGGCGTGCCGCGATAATGGTGGGAATAGATACATAGAGAACGATGATAGCCGTAAAGGCGCCCTTGCACCATTTCATCATAGGCAAATCCCGGGTTCCACATTAAAGACCCGTATCCGAATACCCAAAAATCACCCATGTCTTGCCTAATCCATGTTTTGCCATATAGAAATATTGTGAAACGTTTTGTGCATGAAAGCCATATTAAATGTATATAGAGAAACGAAGGATATTCTTTTTGTCCTAAAATGGCCTTCAAACAGGAAAATGCAGAAAGACTGGTTATGCCGTCAAGCGAAATGATGCTCAAGAAAAAAGAGCAGCGCCATCGTTGCCAATTTATAATTGTCGCGATTATCGGCCTCATTGTTCTTATCTATACAATTGTTTGGTTCGTCCTTGCAGGCAAGGTCGAAGAAAAAATTGCTGCCCAATTACAGCTCTATGACGAACGTGGTTTCGCGGTGTTGTGTGAAAATATGCATAAAACCGGCTATCCTTTGCGCATCGGTGTGGCTTGCGACACGGTCAACCTCCGGCAGTCAATGAAGGGCTTTTCGTTTTCCAGTGAAAAGCTTACCGCAGGCGCACCTGTTTACGCGCCGCGATGGCTCGAATTATCGGTTCGTGCACCGGCCTCACTTGAATTGCCCGGGCTTCTTCCGCTTTCTGCGAAATGGAGCGACCTGACAGTTGAAACGGATATCAGCCGCCGCATACCCGATGCAATCAACCTTAGGGCTGAAAACTTCGAAATCGGTGCGAAAGCAGAGGCGGAAGCACTTGTTGACACCAGCACAGCGAAATTTCTCCGTTTCGATGCCAAAGGCTTAAACGGAGATCTTTCTGCCCGATTGACATTTGACGAGCTGAATTTACCTGTGATCATTCCGGGTGAAAACACGCCTCTGCCGCAGATAGACGGTGATATAGAGTGGTCGTTGAACAATGCCCGCATCCTGTTTGCACCGCAAAATGAAAGCAATTGGGTGGAGCGTTTGCGTGGTCATGATGGCTTGCTGAAAGCAGCCAATATTACATTTGCAAGTGGTGGTTCGGTTAAATTATCCGGTCCCTTTGCTTTTGATGACGAAGGCTATCTGACAGCGAAATTTGAAATTGCAATAGCCGATCAAAACGAGATGCTGCGCACAGCGCGGACACTTTTCCCGTCCCAAGCAGACAATTTGCAAACAATTTTCTTTGCCTTGAGTGCGATGCCTAAAAATGCCGATGGAGATCCGGTATTGGCGTTATCGGTGAAGCATGGCGAAGCACGATTGGGCTTTTTCAAGCTCGGACGTATAGATCCGATTTAGAGCGTTTTTTTGAAAGTGTGAAGCGTATCCGCAGGAAAATTGATTCATCGGATCAATTCTTTGTCCTGCTCCTATCGGATAAAAACGCGGCGTAAACAATGGATCAGATCGACGCTCGAGAGCGCTTTTCGGCCTGATTGCATCAGACCGGCGCGTCTCAAGCTTCCGATTTATCGCAGTTCATCTATAAAATTAAAAAAGGGAGGGTCAAACCCTCCCTTTATCACTTGTGATGACGCCTAGAGCACGTTCGGTATTTGATGAACCAAATACGTGCTCTGAGTTTTTGTTTTCCCGCATTTTTTGTCCGGTAGGAGTGGGATTAAGAAAACGATCCTGTGAATCGTTTTCCCCACGGATGCGCTTCACACTTTTCGGAAAATGCTTAAGAGTGAATCCGTTTTTGATTGAAACATGGATTCACTCTAACTCTTTGTTTTGTCGCATTATCCTAACACAAAAGCCTTTCAACTTTTGTTGGAAATGCTCTAAGTTTAAGGCTTTGCGGCAAGATTGGCCATCATGCCCGCTGCAAAGGTAAAGCGCGATATATTGAGGTCACCCTCAATCAAGGCACTCATACGGTTGGTCATATCTTCGATACGTGCACCTTCGGCAGCGACCCAGGCAGCTGCCGGATCGTTGGTTTTGCCATAGGTTTTCAAGACCATCATAACGATACCGCGTAGACTTTCAGCGATTGTATCATTGGCTTGTGCCAACGCCATGCCATCATAATAATCGACAACGGGAATGGTGTGGCTTGCCTCTTCAATACGGTTGATGCGGAACATCTCTGCCAGCGTGAAATAGAGTTGCGCTGTTTTAACCAGATCCGCTTTTGCCTGTCTTGCAACAAGTGCGATATCCGGTATGATCGTTGCCACATCAAGCAAGGCCAGTTGTCTGGCAAGCGTTTTCGGAGCGCCCTCTTGCACGTATTTATCTGCAACTTCACCCAATCTGTGCCGCATATATTCCGGCATGAGTTGGTCAAGTTGTTTTTCAATCACCAGCCTTGCATTGGTAATGGTCTTTACCAATTCATCAAGCGGTGCCGTCAGGTCGATATTGCGTAAAATCCAACCGGTCGTCGCAAACAGCATATGGGTCACAGCCGCATAGAAACGGTTCTGCGTCTGGCCCGATATCTTGTTGTCGAGCTTGTCCAGTTCCTCATACAATGCGGGAATGTCAAACCCGTCACGTACCGCAATATAGGCACGTACAACATTTTCTACGCTCTGGCCGGTTTTGTCCTGCAGGCGATTGACAAAAGTCGGCCCGCCACGATTGACAATATCGTTTGCCAGTATCGTCGCAATGATGTCACGACGCAGCTGGTGGCTCTCAATATCGGCCGCATATTTCTTCTGCATCTGCGTCGGGAAATAACCAAACAGCGTATTTTGGAAATAACTGTCATTTGACAGCGCGCTATTGGTTACTTCTTCTTGCAGCGTTAATTTTGCATAAGCCATCACCACTGACAGTTCAGGGCGTGTCAGCCCATGACCTTGTGCAAGTCTTTCACGCAGTGCTTGATCGTCGGGAAGGATTTCCACCCTGCGGTCTAGCAGTTTGCGGCGCTCCAGATCGTTCATAAACCGCATCTGATAGGGCAGATCGATGGTGCTGCGGCTTTCAGCCAATGACAATGTCAACGGTTGCAGATAATTGTTCCGTAGGACCAGTTCCGACACCTGTGGTGTCATTTCTTTCAACAGTTTATCACGGGCTTTTCGTGTCAATCGTTCTGCCCGCATGGCAGATGCCAGTGCAATCTTGATATTGACTTCAATGTCGGAACAATTGACGCCGGCGGAATTGTCAATGGCATCGGTATCGCAACGCCCGCCCTTCATCGCGTATTCGATACGGCCACGCTGTGTCATGCCGAGGTTGGCACCTTCACCGATCACTTTGGCCCGTACATCTTTACCCGTGATACGGATGACATCATTGGCGCGGTCACCAACCTGGGCATTCGTTTCGGCAGAAGAGCGAATATATGTGCCGATACCGCCAAACCATAGAAGATCGACATCGGCTTTCAGAATCGCATTGATGATTTCAAATGGTGTGCCGGTTTTTTTATCAAAACCGATCGCTTTGGCTGCTTCCGCAGACAAGGTGATTGTTTTCAATGATCGTGAGAATACACCGCCACCTTTTGAGATTTTTGATGCATCATAGTCCTGCCAACTGGAACGCGGAAGATTGAACAAACGCTGACGTTCGGCAAATCCTTTCGCCATATCCGGATCAGGATCGATAAAGATATCGCGATGGTCGAATGCGGCAATCAACTTGGTCTGCTTGGAAAGCAGCATGCCATTGCCGAAAACATCGCCCGACATATCACCGACGCCGACACAGGTGAAGGGTGTTGTCTGGATATCGCGGCTGAACAATTCGCGGAAATGGCGCTTAACCGCTTCCCATGCCCCTTTTGCCGTGATGCCCATTTCCTTATGGTCGTAGCCTGCAGAGCCGCCGGAAGCGAAAGCATCATCCAACCAGAAATCGTAAGATTGGCTGATGGCATTGGCGGTATCGGAGAATGTGGCTGTGCCTTTATCGGCTGCAACAACAAAATAGGGATCGTCCCCATCATGCCGGATAACTCCCTTCGGCGGGACAACTTTACCATTGATGAGGTTATCCGTGATCGACAACATTGCCGAGATATATTGGATATAGGCTTGGCGAGCGGCTTCACCAACAACGGCGCGGTCATTGCTTTGCGGCAGACGATGCGGATAGAAGCCACCTTTTGAGCCGACAGGAACAATCACGGCATTTTTGACCTGTTGCGCCTTTACGAGGCCGAGAACTTCAGTGCGATAGTCGAGCGCACGATCGGACCAGCGGATACCGCCGCGTGCGACAGGGCCGAAACGTAAATGGACACCTTCCACTTCGGGTCCATAAACGAAGATCTCGCGATAAGGACGCGGCTCCGGCAAACCTTCCACTTCGCGTGGATTAAGTTTTGTTGCCAGAATACGCCGCGCACTGCCATCTTTTTGCGGCGTGAACGCATTGGTGCGTAAGCTTGCTGCAATCAGGTTGCGGTAACGGCGTATGATAAGATCATCGTCAAGGCTGGGTACCGTTTGCAACTCGGTTTCGATACGATCCTGAATGGCCTTTTCATTCCGCTCATTGTCTTTCGATTTCTGTGCAGGATCGAATTTCAAACGGAAAAGCGCATACAAATCCCGTGCAATGGCAGGATAACTGTTGAGCGCCTTGGCCAAACGTTCCTGCGAATAAGGGATGCCTGCCTGCTGCAAATATCGGCCATATTGGCGCAGAATAATGATCTCGCGCCAATTCAGTCTTGCTGTTTGCGTCAAGGCGTTAAAGGCATCATCATCGGCGTCTTCTGCCCAGATTGCTTCAAACGCCTCGGCCAATAAAGCACCGTGGTCGCTGAGATCGACAGCTTTTCCATAAGCATTTTCAAGCTGCATATCATGCAGATAGACTTCATTGCCCTCAAGGTCTTTGAGTTCCAATGTCTGCTCGGCAATCACCCGAAAGCCCATATTTTCCAACAGTGGGACACGTTCTGACAAAGCAAGCGCATCGCCCCGATGAAACAATTTCAACGACGCCGCATGTTCGCCATCGGTTTCATGATGGTAAAAAACGACGTTGAGCGGCTGGTTCTGGTCCAGCGCCAAGATGTGACCGGCATCGTCAATAGCCGCTTGTGCCTGGAACGAATCACGATAGGAATCGGGAAAATCCTTAGCCAGCGCTATCTGTTCAACCGGACTATGTGCTTGTGCTGCAGCCAGTTCTATACTGTCGTCCCAATTGCGGGTGATGGCTGCCACATTTTCTTCCAATGAAAGTCGTTCCAGTACAGGTGCGGCGTCGCTACCCTTTCTGTGAACAACATAATAAACGCGCGTGAGCGCACCTTCCATGAACATGGGGTGAAATTCAAAGAAATCCCCGCCATAGGCTTTCAAGAGATAGGCGCCGATTTTTTCGCGAATATCGGTGTCGTAACGGTCGCGCGGAACGAATACAAGCACCGACACAAATCGGCCGAAAGGATCCGCATGGGCAAGAACGCGCAAACGTGGGCGTTCTCCCAACTCCAAGATAAGACCGGCGTTCTGGGTAAGCGTTTCGACATCGGCGCGGAACATTTCATCGCGCGGGTAGCTTTCCAACACATTGATCAAAGCTTTGCCCGAATGGTCCGTGGCATTATACCCAAGACGCTCGATGACAGTGCGTGATTTTTCTTTCAAAAATGGAATGCGCAACACAGAACTTGTATAGGCGGTGGATGTAAACTGGCCGACAATACGCAGTTCGCCGCTCAGCTTCCCGTCCTTATCGAACAGTTTCACGCCGACATAATCAAGCCAGACAGGACGATGGACCATAGAACGGCTGTTTGCCTTGGTCACAATCAACAATTCGTCGCTTTCCATGAATGAAAGCACTTCACGTGGAGCTTCCTCGACGCGAGAATCTCCAAGAATTCGGATGGATGAATCGGCTAAAACTCCGAGTTCGACACCACGGGCCTTAAAAGCTTCCGTGGGTGTTTTGCCTTTGCGAAAATCATAGGCACGCATACCGAGGAAGGTGAAATTATTGTCCATCAACCAGGTAAGGAATTCAACGACCTTCTCACCGTCGCGCGCGCGCTTCTTAGGAAGATCCTTTTGATAGGATTTCATAAGTTTCTGTACTTCGGAAAGCATGGGTTTCCAATCGCGCACCGCGGCTGAAACCTGCTCCAGTACCAAAGATATATCTTCCTGAAGTTTTTTAACCTGGGTTTTTCCGAGGTTTTGAATGTGGATTTGCATCAGACTGACACGACGCATAGTCTTTGCCGGCTCTTGTGCTGTTGTTTCAGCCTTGAGGGAAAGAGCGTTTTTACCATCGGCGGCAATGTCGACAACAGGATGCGCTACAAGATAGATACGGCTGCTGAGTTCATTGATGACATTCATAACCGAATCAAGAAGAAACGGCTTATTGTCATTGACGAGTGTCAAAACGGTGATGGGTTGTTTGTTGCGTGTCACCGCCTTTTGGTCGATAGACAGCACGCTTTTTCCTGGCTTATGCTGCAACAAAGCGGCGCCTGCGAGTTCCGCGGCCTTTAAAAGCTCGTCGGGTTGGTAGGCTGCGACATCTTCGCTCGAAGCATGGGCGAAAAGCAGTGGTCCGAGAATGCCTTTTTCATTTGATTTTGTGGAAATGTTGAGTTCTTTTGGCGCCTTTTGAGCGGCCTTGGATTTTGCAGACACCACGAGTCTCCCTGAATTGTGGTTCAATGAACATGCCTATCTTTAGTGCAGTTTGCTAAAAAAAGCGTCAACTATTTTCATTCTTCTCCGAAAATTGAACAGCTTGGATATTGTATGCCTATTTTGTCAAGATTTAGAAGCCGTATTCGGTTTTAAACGCGAAATTTAGACGCTGCGCCGAGCGTTATCGCTTTCCAAGCGCTCAGCCCATAGCCCACAATGCCTTTATTAGAGATGATGAGGCGAAATGTTATTCTCGCACGAAGAGAAGAGCATTCCCATTTCCAGGATGAACATTGCAAAAGTAAAAAGCGAAACCTTGTCTTTGTCCTGATCGCTCATTGTGGAACCAGTTCATTTTTCGTACTTGCTGCATGCTTTGCAGCGCTTTAAATAGTGGTAAGATTCTCAAGGGCACTGTTTGTCATGACCCACGTCAAAAAATCTGTGCTGGTTATATCCAGTCATGTCATTCGCGGTTCTGTCGGAACCCGCGCCTCCGTTAATGCTTTGGAGCATATGGGCTATCCCGTATGGGCGATGCTGACAGTTTCCATGCCTTGGCAGCCCGACCATGGACCGTCCCATAGGTTGATTGTGCCAGAGAAAGACTTTCAAGCTTGGGCCGATGATATAGAGCGATCGGCATGGACAAACGAAATCGCCGCTGTTTTGACCGGTTATTTCGGCAGTGCCGAACAAGTGGTCATCGCTGCTGGATTGATCCGTAAATTAAAAGAAAAAAATCCGTCTCTGATTTATTTCTGCGATCCGGTGATTGGTGATGAAAGCGGGCTTTATGTTGGCGCCGACATTGCCAGAAATATCGTCGAACATCTGATACCGCTTGCAGATATCATCAAGCCAAACCGATCGGAACTGGAGTGGATCAGCGGGAAGAAACTCGATGATAATCAGTCGATCATTTCTGCGATACGTGCGCTTGGATGTCATACAACACTGGTCACATCTTCCTGGCCATTATTGAAAAATGCAACCGGTAATCTACTTGTCAGCGGTAACACGATTTTGTTGGCCGAACATCCCATTGTCAAGGATCCGGTCAGCGGCTTGGGGGATATGACGGGCGCCCTGTTTATTGCTCGTCTGTTGGATGGCGATAGCGAGGAAGAGGCTTTGCGCTTTGCGACTGCTTCAGTATACGCCCTTTTGCAGGAAACGGTAAAAAACGATGCCTATGAGCTGATGTTGGAGAGCGGCCGCCATATTCTTGCCAATGCGGTTAACCATATCGCCATACGCCATCTTAAAGATCATGAAAAAACAGACCTTATGAAAGTGAAGCCTCTATGACAGATTTGCCTGAGAAACTCTTAAGCGGTTACCGCACATTCATGGCAAACCGGTTTTCGAATGAGCGCAACCGTTATCAGGAATTGGCCAGCGAGGGGCAAAAGCCTGAAACCATGGTGATAGCGTGTTGCGATTCGCGCGCTGCACCTGAAACGATATTCGATGCCGATCCCGGTGAAATATTTGTTATGCGCAACGTGGCCAATCAGGTTCCGCCATTTCACCCCGATGGTGAATATCATGCAACTTCGGCAGCACTGGAATTTGCCGTCCAATCATTAAAGGTTGAACACATCGTCGTGCTTGGCCATGGCCGTTGCGGCGGTATCCGCAATGCTCTGGATTTAAAAAGCAAACCGCTTTCTTCAGATGATTTTATTGGCAAATGGATGGGGCTTCTGGCACCCGCGGCCGAGGCTGTTGCCGCCAATACGCTGATGACATCGACTGAACGTCAAACAGCCCTTGAACGGATTTCGATTCGCTATTCTATCGGCAATCTCCGAACCTTTCCATGGTTGAAAAAGCGTGAAGATGCGGGCGAGCTTACCTTGCATGGTGCCTGGTTTGATATTTCCACCGGCGAATTATGGGTGATGGAAAAGCAAACCGGAGATTTCATCCGTGCCGATTGCGAGCAACCGTTTAAAGTATAAAAGCCTGCCAAAATGGCAGGCTTTGTCATGGGTGGTTCTGAACTTAGTTGGCGTCGATCTGCTTGCCCATAATGGCAATTGCCTGCTGATAAACGGAGGCTGCATTCCAGCCTTGGATGGCGGCGAAATTCGGTTCACCCGGTTGATAACCGGCACCTGCCTGCCAGCCATGGCCACGCAGGAAATTTGCTGTGGAAGCCAGTGCATCGGCACGTGAACGGATCATATCGATATGGCCGTTTCCATCACCATCGGCACCGTAAAGCAACACGTTTTTAGGCAAAAATTGTGTCTGGCCGATTTCGCCATGCATGGCGCCGACGGAATTTGGATCAAAGTCACCACGGTCAATCAGCTTAAGCGCTGAATAGAGCTGATCGGTAAAAAATTCCGAACGGCGGCAATCATAGGCCAAAGTGGCTACAGCCGATAAGGTATGTTGTTTACCCATATAGGAACCAAAGCTGGTTTCCATGCCCCAAATGGCGATGATAGGGCCGGCAGGAACGCCGTATTTCTTTTCCAATTGGGCAAACAGGGCGGCATTTTGCTTCTTCATGGTTTTGCCACGGGCTACAATTGTCGCCGAACCACGTTTTTGCATAAATTGTTGCAGGCTCAGCTTGAAACTTTTTTGCCCACGGTCAGCATTGATGGTGGCTTGCGCATAGCGGACATTGCCGAGCGCTGCAAGCGCGCGTTTGCCGACGCCCTTGGCTGCTGCTTCCTGTTTGGTTTCTTCAAGCCATGTTGCAAAACCAGCCGAAGTGTTTCCGCATTTCGGTGCTGCCAATGCGGTGCCGGCCAAAGCCGAAAACGTCAGTCCGATAATTCCAGCTTTAATAGCCGCTTTGTAAAACATTGGGTTTTCCCTTCTCCTGATCCCCTCGCGTGGGAACGAAATAGCTTCATTTGCCCATATAACAACTTTGGCTAGAAACCAAGCGTAAGATTATGTTTGAGCAGATAGAATGCGCATAAAACTTGACAAGAGCAGCATTATGCTGTTTGAAAGCGGCATAAATCTGCGACAAGCTATGACTTGAAGCCACCGACCGGGACCCATAACGGTATAAAATGTTCCCGGAGGTCAACATCCGACAGCGCGATGCGCCCTCGGGTGCTGTTTGGTTTTGCAACATGTTTGTCGGTACGATCAATGAGGTAGACGATGTTTGAATCTTTGCAGGAACGCCTTGGTTCCATTCTGAACAACCTGACTGGCCGCGGTGCCTTGTCGGAGCAGGATGTTGCGGCCGCGCTCCGCGAGGTGCGTCGCGCATTGATTGAAGCGGATGTTGCACTGGATGTGGTACGCTCCTTTACCGACCGTGTGCGTGAAAAAGCCGTCGGTGCCGACATTCTCAAATCCATCAAACCTGGCCAGATGGTCGTCAAGATCGTCCATGACGAATTGGTCGATATGCTGGGTACAGAAGGCATCTCGATCGACCTGAATGCTCCAGCACCGGTCGTCATCATGATGGTCGGCTTACAGGGTTCAGGTAAAACGACGACGTCGGCAAAAATTGCCAAGCGGTTGACGGAGAAGCAGAACAAGAAGGTTCTGATGGCTTCGCTGGATACCCGCCGCCCCGCAGCGCAGGAACAGTTGCGCCAGCTTGGCGAACAGACACATGTCGCAACGTTGCCGGTTATTGCCGGGCAGACACCGGTCGATATTGCAGCGCGCGCTGTGCAAGCAGCCAAATTGGGCGGCCATGATGTTGTTATTCTCGATACGGCAGGCCGCACCCATATTGATGAGCCTTTGATGGTAGAAATGGCCGAGATCAAGGCCAAATCGACACCGCATGAAATTCTGCTTGTCGCCGATAGCTTGACCGGACAGGACGCTGTCAATCTTGCGCGCTCGTTTGATGAGCGTGTGGGCATTACCGGTATTGTCTTGACCCGTATGGATGGCGATGGTCGCGGCGGTGCAGCGCTTTCTATGCGCGCCATTACGGGCAAGCCGATTAAGGCGATTGCTACCGGCGAAAAAATGGATGCGTTGGAAGAGTTTCATCCACGCCGTATTGCCGACCGTATTCTCGGTATGGGCGATATCGTCTCGCTGGTTGAAAAGGCCGCGGAAAATATTGATCAGGAAAAGGCCGCCGCGCTTGCCAAAAAAATGCAGGCGGGCAAATTCGATCTGAATGATTTGTCTGAACAGCTCAAGCAGATGAAAAAACTGGGCGGTATGGGCGGCATTATGGGTATGATGCCGGGCATGGGCAAGATGAAAGACCAGATTGCCGCTGCGGGTCTGGATGATAATCTGTTCAATCGTCAGTTGGCGATCATTTCATCCATGACGAAGGCTGAACGTGCCAATCCCGACCTTTTGAAGCATAGTCGCAAGCAGCGCATCGCCAAAGGCTCTGGCACCAATGCAGCCGACATCAACAAGCTTTTGAAAATGCATCGCCAGATGGCCGATATGATGAAGGCGATGGGTGGCAAAGGCAAAGGTGGCCTGATGCAAAAGATGATGGGCGGCTTGGGGGCAAAAATGGGCCTTGGCGGTCTCGGCGGAATGGGTGGTATGCCTGATCTCGCATCAATGGATCCAAAGCAGTTGGAAGCCTTGCAAAAGCAGGCCGAAAGTGCCGGCCTTGCCAATAAACTTCCAGGATTGGGCGGCGGTTTGCCGGGCCTTCCGGGAAGCGGCGCCAAGTTGCCCGGCTTACCTGGCTTGCCGAAGAAAAGGTAAAGATGATGAGTGAGATAAAAATCCCTGACGAGCTTTTGCGCCTGCGTGATTCAATTGATAATTTTGATGCCGCATTGGTACATATTCTTGCCGAGCGCTTTCGTTGCACCAAGGCAGTCGGCGTTTTAAAAGCCCAGTTTGATTTACCGCCGGCAGACCCTGCACGCGAACAGCGTCAGGTTGCGCGTTTGCGCAAACTTGCGGAAGAAAGCCATCTCGATCCCGATTTTGCGGAGAAGTTCCTTAACTTTATCGTCAAGGAAGTGATCCGTCATCATGAAGATACCGCTGCAAAAGCATCGCCTGAAAAGGGGGAACAAGCGTCCTCCGGTGGTGATGCCGTTTAGGCATGCAGCAGTTAAACCATTGGTAAAAGCCAAAACCGACAATAGGAGATAAAATATGTCGTTAAAAATTCGTCTGGCCCGTGCGGGTTCAAAAAAGCGTCCTTACTACCACATCGTTATCGCCGATGTTCGCAGCCCGCGTGATGGCCGCTTCATCGAGCGCGTTGGCGCTTGGAACCCGATGTTGCCGAAGGACGGCGAGCGTGTGAAGCTTGACGGCGAGCGCATCCAGTATTGGTTGGGCCATGGCGCACAGCCAACAGACCGCGTTTTGCGTTTCCTTGATGAAGCAGGTCTTGCAAAGCGTCCGCAGCGCAGCAACCCAACAAAAGCTGAGCCGGGCAAAAAGGCACAAGAACGTATTGCCGCTGCAAAGCAGGCTGAAGAAGATGCGAAGGCAAAAGCTGCTGCCGAGGCAGAAGCAGCCGCAGCCGCCGCTGCCGCACCGGCTGAAGAAGCAGCACCGGCTGAAGAAGAAAATCAGGCTTAATGCTTGCCGCATTTGCGGTTATTTGAAAGCTTTGAATAACGGGCGGTTTTTCCGCCCGTTTTTTGTGGTGCTTTGGTCAGAGACGCCGCTATAGCGTCTGCCGAAAAGTGGGAACCGTATTCGCGGGACTAACTGTCCACGGGACTGTTTGCTATTCCTGCTTCTATCGCGGTAACATACGCGATAGAACAAATAGTTCATCCATCATGTGTGAATTCAACAAACCGATATATGCATGAGAGCGGTTCCCGATTCATGTGAATCATCAATCGGATAAGATACTGCGACAAATCAAAAGCTTCAGACGCGTCGGGCGGATGCTATCCGATCGGAAAGCGCACTAGAGGCTGCCCGAAAATAATAGCAAACCGGCATGGAATGCATTTGATCAATCGGCCTTAGAGCAAATCTTCTTTTTGTTGGGGCATGGATTTGCTCCAGATTTTTTATTTGTCGCATTGTCCAACGAAAAAGCCGATTCAACTTTTTCTGGAAATGCTCTAGGTCCTGACCCTAGAAGTCGATAGCGCGGCCTTTAACTTCCCAATCGCCATAGCGCGCTGGGTCATTTCCACCACGTCCACCCAATTCTTTCGGGCCATCAGGCAAAGCGGCTCGCTTTCGCCTTTCCTCGGCCTCTGCGAGAGCGCGTTTGGCAGCCGGTGGCAGATCCGGTTTGACACAATCGGCCGGATTGCTGTTATCTTTGCTATCGTTATTGGTCATTTTTAAGCCCGTTTCCATTGAACAAAAGGCAATTACGCACCATCATATATGGACAAATATGCGTTATATTGGAGTTTTTGACAATGAATATCATGCGGACCGCCATGCTTCTGGCTTTCATGACGGCCTTGTTTATGGGTGTGGGATATCTTATCGGCGGCGGTAGCGGCGTGTTGATTGCTTTTGTGATTGCAGCCGGTATGAATATATTTTCCTATTGGAATTCCGATAAAATGGTATTGCGTATGTATGGCGCACGCGAAGTCGATGCCCGTTCTGCACCGGAATATTACGGCATTGTCAGCGATTTGGCACAGAAGGCCGGGCTGCCGCAGCCTAAAATCTATATTATGGATAATGCACAGCCAAATGCTTTTGCCACCGGGCGCAATCCGGAAAATGCGGCTGTGGCAGCAACCACCGGCTTATTGCAGAGCTTGAGCCCGGAAGAAATTGCCGGTGTGATGGCGCATGAACTTGCCCACGTACAAAATCGCGATACGCTGACCATGACAATCACCGCTACGATTGCCGGTGCCATTTCCATGCTGGGAAATTTTGCGTTGTTTATGGGGCACGGTAATCGCGATTCAAACGGCAATTCCAATCCGCTGGGGATGATCGGCGTGATTATTGCAATGTTTGTTGCCCCATTTGCTGCAATGCTGGTGCAAATGGCAATCAGCAGAACCCGGGAATATGCTGCCGATAAACGGGGCGCACAAATTTGTGGTAATCCGCTTTGGCTTGCATCGGCGTTGAATAAAATTGCACGCGGTGCTCATGATGTAACAAATGAAGAAGCCGAACATAATCCGGCAACGGCACATATGTTTATTATCAATCCTTTGAATGGTAGCGGTGCGGATAGTCTTTTCTCGACCCATCCTGCTACTGAAAATCGTATTGCGGCATTGCGTCAGCAGGCTGAAGAGATGAATATACAGATGTCGAGCGGTAGCGGACGAGAAAATATGCGCCGCACAGTTGAACGTCCGGGCTGGATGCGCAATAACACGCCAAAAGGTCCATGGTCGTAAAGAGATTATTTTGAAAAAGCAAAAAGCCGGGCAGCAGCCCAACCCGAACATTCCCGGACTGGCTGTCCGGCAGGCTGCAACCCGTCTTTTGAGTGCGGTGATCGATAAAAAAACATCGCTGGACGGTTTGACCGATAATGAGCATGGGCATCCGCAATATCTCGCATTGGAAATGCGCGATCGTGCCTTGTGCCGCGCGATACTGGGCGCCTCGCTGCGCCATCGTGCTGACATCACAAAAGCCTTGGCAGGGTTCCTCGATAGGCCGTTGCCGCAAAATGCGCTTTCGCTCAATCATCTTTTACATGTCGGCGCCGCGCAAATACTTTATCTCGATGTACCAGACCATGCCACGATCGATCTTGCGGTAACCGCCGCCAAATGCGACCCGCGCAACCAGCGGTTTTCCGGGCTTGTGAATGCGGTATTGCGCAAATTTGCGCGTCAGGCCGATGACATTCGCAGCAAACCGCTTGGCATTGAAAACATCCCTGTGTGGTTTGCTGATCTGTTGGCCGAAAATTATACAAAGGACGTTGCAGAAGATATTCTTAAATCACAAGATCACGAACCGCCGCTGGATTTGACAGTCAAGGCGGAGCCGGAAATTTGGGCCGAAAAACTGGGCGGTATTGCATTGCCGAATGGTACGGTCCGGCTTGCTGGGCTCGACGGGCCACTTTCGGCGCTTGAAGGCTATGCGGATGGCGCGTGGTGGGTACAGGATGTTGCGGCATCATTGCCTGCAAGGCTATTTGGAAATATTGAAGGCAAAAGGATTGCAGACCTTTGTGCCGCACCGGGCGGTAAAACGGCACAGCTTGCCGCGCAAGGTGCAAAGGTGACCGCAATAGATCTTTCGGCCAATCGTTTAAAGCGGCTGCAAACCAATATGCAGAGGCTTAACCTGACAGTTGATACATGGGCAGGAAACCTGAAGGATTTTAAGCCGGATGCGCTTTTCGATGCGATTTTGCTTGATGCACCTTGCTCTTCCACCGGCACTATCCGCAGACATCCCGATATTTTATGGACGAAAGACCAAAGTGACATTGTCAAATTGGCGCAGTTGCAATTGGAACTGCTATTGGCATCAATTGCGCTGGTCAAAATTGGTGGGACGATCGTTTTTGCCAATTGCTCGCTTGCGCGACAAGAGGGAGAGGAACTGGTCAACAAGGTTTTATTGATGCGCGATGATCTGGAAATCATACCGATCCGGCCCGAAGAAATCGGCGGCATGGCGGAACTTATTTTGCCGCAGGGAACTTTGCGCACCACGCCAGCCAATCTAAAAGGGGAAACACCTCAACTATCCGGCATGGACGGTTTTTTTGCCGCGCGCTTCCGAAAAATCCAATAAAACGTCGCTGTGCTTTTGTTTTAACCGGTGATCGTTTAAAGCTAAACTATGATGGATGAAAAGTTAGAGCATTTGCCACCTTCCAAACGCCGCACGATTGCGCGTGCCGTGGAAATTATCTTGCGTGAATTTGATGCGCAATTTATCGGCAAGCCTATCCATCAAAACCAGAAGCGTCGTCCGCAAATCGTCAAGATCATCCTGTTTGGCTCCCATGCCCGCGGCGGCTATGTGAATGACAACACATCAGGTTACCATTCCGATTATGATTTCTGCGTGCTGGTCAATTATGCCCGATATACCGATTTTGATTATTGGTTTGACGTTAAAGCCAGTCTTGAAAAGATGCGTTTTACCAGCGAGGCCGACCAGTCACGACCGACTTTGGTCGTGCATAGTTTTCCCGACATGAACGGTAAACTACGTGATGGCTGGCCGTTCTTTGTCGATATTGTTGAAGATGGCATCACACTTTATGAGCTGCCCGGTTATGACTTCGGTGCAAGTGGCCCGATGACAGCGGAACGGCGTAAGGAAATGGCCACCAAGTGGTATCATATCGAACTCAAAGAATCCGACAAGTTTTTCAAACATTATAAGTTTGATAGAACCGAAGGTGATGAGCATAAGAACCTAGCAGCTTTCAATCTGCATCAAACGACGGAATGTCTTTACAATTGCCTGATGCTGACGCTATCGCTTTATTCGCCCAAGCAGCATGATTTGCGCAATTTGCACCAGCGGGCTGTCGGTTTCGTTCCTGAACTGAAAGACCTTTGGCCAGCCAATGACCGCTTTGCCAAACGCGCCTTTGAGCGGCTGCGCGATGCTTATGTCAAGGCACGCTATTCACCTAAATATGAAATCACCAATGAAGAATTGGATTGGCTGGAAGAGCGCATCAAAATATTGCGTGAAAAGGTCGTTGTGACTTGCGAAGAATATTTAGCCACACCTCACGCCAGTTAACCAATCATTCACCTTAATCGCAGAAACTACATACGGACAAATACGTATGGAGATTGGGCCGTGGCCATCGCACTTGCAGGCAATCAGCCGTTAAAAACATCGTCGGCAGCCTATGCGGCAACAAAATTGTTGCGCCGGTTGCGCGTCGGCCCGCTTTTCCGCTGGAGGTTCTCCGGTTTCAGGCCGCAACGTATTCTGGCTGAACCGGTTGACCTGCATCTGGCAGATCCCGATATGGCCCATGAATTTTATCACGGACGGTTTGCGCTTGCCGGACGCATTGTGCAGGCTGGTTCTATTTCTCCTTTTGCTATCGAGCCGCCAACGCCGGCTTGGGAAGCGGCATTGCATGATTTCAGTTGGTTGCGCCATATGGATGCAGCCCGCACACCCTTGGCCAATGCACATGCCCGCTCTTTGATGAATGATTGGATAGATCAATCCGGCAAACGGATGAAAGGCCCGGCATGGCAAGCAGATGTCGTCGCGCGGCGTCTTGTGGCCTGGCTTTGTCATGCCCGTATGTTGTTGGATGGCGCAGGCGACAGTTTTGAAAAACGCTTCCTGCGTTCTTTGGGTTTCCAATTCCGCTTTTTACGTATTGCCATTCACAATATGGATGAGAACGAGCATCGCCTGCAGGCGGCTGCAGCACTTTGCTTTGCATCTGTCGCTCTACCGGTTTCACCGGCGATGAAACGCGCAGCGCAGCTTCAGCTTGTTAGGTCTTTAACCAGACAAATCCTTCCTGATGGCGGACATATTTCGCGCAATCCTGCGGTTTTGCTTTCTCTCTTGACCGAGTTATTGGCGTTGCGCCATTTATACGCTCATAGCAGCGAAACCGCGCCGCGTTTGCTGGTCGATTCTGTAGAGCGGATGTTGCCGGCATTACGGTTTTTTGTTCACCAAGACCAGACCCTTGCACATTTCAACGGTGTTGGGCCGGTGTTGCCCGAGCGTTTAGGCGTGGTTTTGGGTCTCGATGAAACTGCCGGCCATCCTTTTTCCCATGCGCCGCATTCAGGATATCAGCGTCTGCATGCCAATCAAACCACCGTTATCGCCGATACAGGCACGGTGCCACCGCGCGCCGTATCCTATAAGGCGGCGGCGGGTTGTCTTTCTTTTGAAATGTCATCGGGTGCTGATCGCTTTATTATCAATGCGGGGATGGATCCTTTCGGGCCTTCTGATTACCGCCAGTTGGCGCGCGCGACCGCAGCGCATTCCACGGCGACCTTGAATGATACCTCTTCGTGCAAGTTTCAGA
Organism: Bartonella sp. LJL80; assembly: GCF_054871565.1. NCBI lineage: Bacteria > Pseudomonadati > Pseudomonadota > Alphaproteobacteria > Hyphomicrobiales > Bartonellaceae > Bartonella > Bartonella sp. LJL80. The sequence continues at coordinate 412,527 of NZ_JBTXLM010000001.1, read as the reverse complement.
AAAACAGCAGCCATAAAGATGCCGCACTGGTCAGCGGGCCGACTGCTGTCAAAATCGAGCGTGTCGAGGGTGCTGAACGTATAGGCTTCGTTGCCAGCCATAATGGTTATGTTACACCTTTCAACCTCATGCATGAACGCGGGCTTGTTCTGTCTGCCGATGGCAATGTGATTGACGGATTTGACCGGTTTTTCGCAAATGCCAACACCGCTGTCAAAAGCGATGGACGTGATCATGTTGCTGTACGGTTTCATCTTCATCCCCATGTCGAAGTCAGCCACGACGGCAACAGTCTGCGGCTGGAAGTGATGGGAGGTGACGCCTGGAGCTTTATGTCGCCTGATGCCGACATTCAATTGGAAGATTCGATCGATTTCGCCGACCTCAACGGGCCAAAACGCACACGCCAGATCGTATTGAATTTTCGCCCTGCTTTGACGGAAAAGGTGCGGTGGCGGTTTACCCGTATCACGCGGGCTGTCTGACAGCCTGGCGTTAACGGTGATGAAGGCTTGATGCGTTCAGCGTCTTCCGGCATTTGGCCATGACACTTTGCATTTGCTTTTCAAAGTCCCCTGACCCTAGAGCAAATCTTCTTTTTGTTGGGGCATGGCTTTGCTCCAGATTGTTTATTTGTCGCATTGTCCAACGAAAAAGCCAATTCAAGTTTTTCTGGAAATGCTCTAGAGTGAATCCGCTTTTTATAGAATGATGGATTCCCCCTATCTTTTTGCGTCACCGCGGCCTAGCGGTTGCGCGATTAATGTTGTGCAACATGCAACAAGTTTTCACCATCTTAAGGTATGATTTTGCGAGCCGCTGTGTTATTGCGTGATCGAGTTTTCCCGCATTCAAAATCAGGATCTTTGTTATGGCTGTGACATCCAAACACATTCCCGCTCCCGATCTTCATCGGGTGCGCCGTGCGCTCCTTTCCGTATCCGACAAAACCGGTTTGGTTGATTTTGCAACTAGTCTGCACCGCCATGGCGTAGAGCTTATCTCAACCGGAGGGACATCCAAGGCTTTGGCGGACGCCGGTTTGCCGGTCAAGGATGTTTCAGAGGTTACCGGGTTTCCCGAAATTATGGACGGGCGTGTAAAAACCTTGCATCCATCCATTCATGGCGGGCTTTTGGCTGTCCGTAACGATCCAGACCATCAGGCCGCAATGAAAGAGCATGGTATTGTGGGGATCGATCTTGTTGTGGTCAATCTCTATCCGTTTGAAGAAACCCGTCTTTCGGGCGCCGACAGCGACACAATCGTCGAGAATATTGATATTGGCGGCCCAGCGATGATCCGCGCCGCAGCTAAGAACCACGCTTATACGGCCATCGTTACCGACCCCGATGACTATGCTCAAGTCTTGGCGGAACTGGACAAATATGAAGGCAATTTGAATTTTCTGTTCCGTCGCAAATTGGCTGCACGCGCTTATGCCCGCACCGCTGCTTATGATGCTGCGATATCCAATTGGTTTGCCGAAGAATTGGAAATTGATACGCCGACATGGCGTGCGCTGGCTGGCAAGCTTGATTCTGTCATGCGTTATGGCGAAAATCCGCATCAACGTGCCGGTTTTTATCTCAATGGCGAAAAACGTTTTGGCGTATCGACAGCCAAGGTTTTGCAAGGCAAACAGCTTTCCTACAATAATATCAATGATACCGATGCAGCGTTTGAACTTGTCGCCGAGTTTGATCCGCAAAAATCTGCCGCAGTTGCCATTATCAAACATGCAAACCCTTGCGGTGTAGCAGAAGGTGCAAGCTTGAAAGAGGCTTATTTGAAAGCCTTGGCCTGTGATCCGGTTTCGGCTTTTGGTGGTATTGTGGCTTTAAACCGACCGTTGGACGAGGAAAGTGCCAGCGAGATTGTGAAGATCTTTACCGAGGTGATTATTGCGCCGGATGCCACACCGGCAGCGCGCGAAATTGTAGCAGCAAAGAAAAACCTGCGTCTGTTGATCACGGGCGGCCTGCCTGACCCACGGGCACAGGGCATCACCGCAAAGACCGTTTCAGGCGGTTTGTTGATCCAATCGCGCGATAATGGCGTTGTCGATGATCTGGATTTGAAGGTTGTGACGAAACGCCAGCCAAGTGAACAGGAAATGCAGGATTTGAAATTTGCGTTTCGGGTGGCAAAGCACGTCAAATCCAATGCCATTGTCTATGTAAAGGACAGCGCAACCGTTGGCGTTGGCGCGGGCCAGATGAGCCGTGTCGATTCTGCACGCATAGCGGCACGTAAAGCCATGGATGCGGCCGAGGCTGCAGGACAGGACAAACCCTTAACCATCGGTTCTGTCGTTGCATCCGACGCATTCTTTCCTTTTGCGGATGGTTTGCTTTCTGCGGTCGAAGCCGGAGCAACAGCCGTTATCCAGCCCGGTGGCTCAATGCGCGATGATGAGGTCATCAAAGCTGCAGATGACAATGGCATCGCGATGGTATTTACCGGTATGCGCCATTTCCGCCACTAGAACATTTCCAACAAAAGTTGACAGACTTTTGTGTCAGGACAATGCGATAAAACAAGGAGTTAAAGTGAATCCATGCCTCCATCAAAGACGGATTCACTTTAGAGTGTGTGGCAACAGGGGCAATCGCATCTACGGGTCAAACAGTGCAAGGACTGATGGATATTTATCTTTCTATCGCGTTGAACACGCGATTGAACAAATGAATAGGCCCTGATCCTCGGCCCTTACTCTAGTTGTTTCAAGGGCAGATGAACGTTCATCTGCCTATCCATCAATGAAGCCGCTGTCATCCGTTTCGATAGCGGCTTTTGTTGTTGTATAAAGCGCGCTAGACAACCCATGGGTGAAACTCTCACGGAATTGAAAGTAAATCTCACAAATTTTATCGGATTTAGTGTTTTTTCCGATGTAAAGGGGTTGAAATCGCCAACAGTTACCTCCATATAAACATCACTTGCTGGCGCTTCTCCTCCCATTTTGCGCCGCAAGTGTTCCCCTCTGAAGGTTTGCCTATGGCACCTTCTAAATTTAAAGCCGGACTTTTGTCCGGCTCTTTTTTTGTCCATAATCGGGCCAAAGCCGCTAATTGAGGCAAAATAGCGTCAAAGATTAACGAATTATGACTAAAAAACACGCAGATTGCTTAGGGATTGCACATCAGCTATGCAATCTTGTCACTCCTCAACTTTAAGGGGTAGGACTATATTGTGCGTAAGAAATCAAACAATACAGTCTAGGTGAGTGTCATGAATATTCTTCGTTCTTTCAATAACTGGCGTCGTTACCGCACAACAGTCAACGAACTGAGCCGTCTTTCCTCTCACGAGTTGAATGATCTGGGCATCAGCCGTTCAGAAATCACATCGATCGCGCGTCGCGCCGTTCGTTAATCTTTTCGCAGGGTCTTCCTCCTCCCAGACCCTGTTCAGGAAAACTTCTCCTCCCATTGGTTTTCCTGGTTATAGCGCCCGCTGCACCCTCCCGCAGCGGGCGTTTTCTTTATGGTCAGGCCTATGGTTTATGTATCGCCCCTGTCAGGCGTTTGCGCCAATGCCGTTTGTGAAGGTGTCACCGGTCGCGGCAATTCGACATGACGTTTTTCTTCGCGCAGAAATGTCAGGATGCTTGATGCCATAATCAGTATGATGCCGATCGCCATTGGCAGATCGACATGATCATTGAAAATGAAATATCCAAACAGGATTGCCCACACCATCTGGCTGTATTGCGGTGTTGCAATAGCGATTGCGGGCACCCGACGTGCTGCTGCCATGGTCAAAATTGCGCCAAAGGCCGCCAAAAGGCCGTAACCTGCGAGATACAGCCATTCGATATCATGCGGTGCGGTGTAGGATGGTGCAGTCAGCGCCCCACAAATCACAATCGGCCCGATGATGCCGCTTGAATAAAGTGTAATGCGTTTTTCTTTTCCGCCCATGATGCGGAAAATCATGATGGATATGGCACCGCTCAAACCGGCAAAGATTGCGCCGACGTGACCGATATTCAATTCACGGAAGCCGGGGCGCAAAACAACCAACACGCCGATAAAACCGATAATGATAGCCAGCCAGCGCCGCCAACCAATGTGTTCCTTCAAGAATACCATCGAAAGAATGCTGACAAAAAGCGGCTGTAGGAAAATCAGCGTAAATGCTTCGGCCATAGACAGATGGGTAAAGGCCGTCACGCTGCCGATGACGCCACATGCGGCGGAAATGGTACGCAAAAACCACAGCGGCCAATGGCGCGAGCGGATAATATCAAGCCATGTGTCACCTTGGCTTTTCATAAAAGGAATCACAATAATCCCAAAAACTGCGCCATAAAAAGCCGTTTCATAGGGCGGCAGTTTTCCGTCAATGAATTTGACACAGGCATCACTCACGGCGTAAGCCGCATAGGATGCGAATGATAGGAAAATGCCGTAAATCATACTGATTCCTTTTCAAATAGGTATGGATGACGGGCCGCTATCAACCAATGTTAAACCAGATCGTTTTTATCAATATGACGGTTGCTTAGAAAAAGAAAAGAGCTGGCGGGCAAAATGAAGTTTCAAGCGCTTGTAAAGCCCATGATTGAAGCCGCTTTGAAGGCGGGTGCGGTTATCATGGATTTTTATCGGCAGGACTTTGCTGTCCACGAAAAAGCGGATCATTCACCCGTGACCGCGGCTGACATAAAGGCCGAAGCAATCATACTGGACTGTTTACAGCGTGCTGCACCCGATATCGAAATTATTGCAGAGGAGCGCATGGCCAATGGTTTTAATCCAACGCCATTGGGTCAACAGTTTTTTCTGGTTGATCCCTTGGACGGTACACGCGAGTTCATCCAGCATAATGGCGAGTTTACCGTCAATATTGCTTTGGTAGTGCAATCGGTTGCCGTTTTAGGGGTTATATTCCATCCTGTAAGCGGCAGGATCTATTATACCGACGGCCAGAACTCGTTTTCTGCGATCAGCCGCGATTGCACCGCCTTGACGGAAATACAGACCATGCACGTTTGCGATGGCTTGGACAAGCGTTTCGCTGTTTCCAGTCGGTCGCATTGTTCAGACCAGACCATGCGTTGGTTGCATAGGAACGGTTTTGATCAGCAATTGGTGAAAGTCGGCTCGTCTTTGAAATTCTGCATGCTTGCAGAAGGCCGTGCTTTTATCTATCCGCGTTTTGAACGATGCATGGAATGGGATACCGCCGCCGGCGATGCGCTCTTGCGCGCAGCAGGTGGTGCTGTTTGTGGTCTTGATGGCAAACCATTGCTATATGGCAAGCGGCATCGGGCCGGTCTTGCCGATTTCACGCAGGATTATTTTATCGCTTTGGGCGCAAAAGCAGATTCTTTGATGCCAGAATGGCTCCACCGGTAATGAGCAAACAGGCAATCAACAGCCGCCATGTCGGTTCTGCCAAGCCTGTGGCAACCATGAGTAAGGTGGAAAGCAGAGGCGCGCTGTAACTTGCAACGCCCAACAATTGTATATTGCCGCGTTTAACGCCGTAATCCCAACAATAGAATGCCATTCCAACCGGGAACAGTCCGAGCAGCAGGACCGCCAGCCATTGCCCACCATCTGCGGGCAAGATACGGGGTTCTTGAAAGAGGAAATGCGCCCCCAAAGCCAGAAACGATGTTGCAAGGCAAAATGCTGTCACAACGGTGGTGGGAACTTTCGATACACGCCGTGATAAAAGCGAATAGGTTGCCCAGGTAAAAGCACTGGCCAAAGCAACCAGATAGCCGAAGCTGTTTTTGGCATCAAGCGCCAGACCGCCTTTACCGGTTACAACCAAAACCATACCGGCAAAACCACAAAGCGCACCCACAACATGGAACCAGTGCAGCTTTTCACCCGGCATAAGCGCCGAGCCTAAAACGATAAAAAGAGGCCACAAATAGCAGATCAATGCGGCTTCAACCGGTGGAGCATTGCGCAATGCTGTAAAATATAAAAAATGATAGCCGAAAAGGCCGCCAATACCGATCAGCCATACGATGAGGGGTTGCTTGAGATCCCTCAAGGTTTCCGGTTTCTTTATCCATAATATGATGCCCGGCAGCGCCCCAATAAAAAAGGTCATTGCAGTCAATAGAAGCGAGGGAACCCTGCCGGTAAATGTCGTCAATGTGGCCAGAAGCGCCCACATGAGAATGGCTAAAAATCCGACAGCAGTGGCCTTATTCATCGATGAGCCCACGCCGCCTGCGTCTTTCGGTCACAAAGAGGAAGATTGAAGCGGCTAAAACGCCGGTCGCCAGTGTAAACCAGGTGATCGCATAGCTCAGATGGTTGTTACGGAATGTTACGACGGTCAGGCCCCCGATCGGAAACCCGCCAATATTGGGTGTTTTGTCGGCATCGATAAAATATGGCGCAACCTCGCCAATGCCGAGCTTCGCAGCCATGGCGGGCAACTGCCGTGTGTACCATATGTCTGCTTGCGGATTATTCTTTCGCGGGTAGAAACCGCCGCCTTCACCCATGCGCAAAAGGCCGACGACTTTGGTTTCGCCTGCAATCTCACCGGATTCCCGGCTGCTTCTTTCACGTTTGTCCATCGGTACGAAGCCGCGATTGATGAATGTTATGGCGCCATCACGCGTCTCGAAAGGTGTGACAACCCAATAGCCGGTCGTCTCTTCGGCGACAGCCGTCACCAGAATTTCCTTGTCGTTGAGGTATTTTCCTTCAAGAAAAACCGGCCTATATTCATCCTTATCAAAGCTGACGTCGGCCCATGTATCTTTTGGCGGCGCTGCCACGGGTGAGAGGTGTACACGTGTATCGGCACGCTGGATAAGATCTTTTTTCCAGCCAAGCCTTTCGACCTGCCAAATGCCGAGCGCAGAAAACGCGCAGAAAAAGAATACGCATAAAAAGCCGAAAATGCCCAAAAAGATCGGTGAACGTCGGCCGGCGGATGTGGACTTTGAAGCAACTTTTGTCATCATGAAAGCTGTTTTAACACAGCTGTGGTTGAAAAAAAGCAGCTTTGTGACGTTTTTGGCGAATAAGCAGGATGGAAAAACTCTTGACCTTTGCGCTATAGCCCCCTATAGAAACGCAACTTATCCAATTTTGGCCGGTCTAAGGCTGCGCGTATTTATGCTTAGATAGCACGCAGACCTGTTGATTGGTTGTATTAGAGTTTAAAGGTGAAGCCTATGTCCCGCGCCTGCGAATTGACCGGAAAATCGGTCCAGTACGGCAATAATGTCAGCCACGCAAACAACAAAACGCGTCGCCGCTTTTTGCCGAATCTTTGCAATGTTACTTTGATTTCGGAAACTCTCGAGCAAAGCTACCGTTTGCGTATTTCGGCCAACGCTTTGCGTTCGGTTGAGCATCGCGGTGGTCTTGACGCTTTCCTCGTCAAGGCAGATGACAAGGAATTGTCACAGCGTGCACGTTTGTTGAAACGTCAGATTGCTAAAAAGCTGGCTGAAAAAGCTGCTTAAGCATATTGCATCATCGTTTTAGGTTAAAGGGCCGGTTTAACCGGCCTTTTTTCTGGTTCCATCACCCAGGTAAAAAAAATGAAACAAAATAGACATTTGTTATTGGCAATTCTTGCCATGTGTATCGCTGTCACCGCGTCGAATATTTTGGTGCAGTATCCATTTCATTGGTTTGGTCTTGACCATCTTTTGACATATGGCGCTTTTATTTATCCCTTCGCTTTTTTGATAAACGACCTCACAAACCGCCGATATGGGCCGCGTGCAGCGCGTCGCATAGTATATGCCGGTTTTGTATCAGGTCTCGTCGTATCGTGGATTTTGGCAAGCCCGAGATTGGCAATCGCATCTGGGGTGGCATTTTTATGTGCGCAGTTGCTCGATATCGCGGTATTTAATCCGCTACGCCGCAAAACCTGGTGGAAAGCTCCGCTAGCGGCCGCAGTGACAGGATCGGCACTCGATACGGTGCTGTTTTTTGCAATCGCCTTCTCCACCCATTTCGCTTTTATCGACACGGCAATGGGGTATCAGGATGGCTCGATTCCGGCCATGGCTAGCTTGTTCGGATTTGATGTGCCCGTATGGTTTTCTCTCGCATTTGGCGATTTCTGGGTGAAAATCGCCATGGGGCTTTTCATGCTTTTGCCCTATGGCGCTATTCTGGCAATCTTCATGCCGGCTATTTACAATAGCAAAGGCGACCACAAGGGTGATCAGGCCATTTGAGCCAGAATGGCTTGGGCACCCTGTAAAATCATTGCCTTATCGTTTCCGAGTGTCATAAATTGGTAGCCAAGCGCGCGATAACGTTTGGCGAAGGCCGCATCCGGGCAGTAGGCGCCAGTCAACTTTCCCGCACGCAGCGCTTTGCGCGCGATGATAGTCAGTGGCTCGATGATGTCGGGGCTGGATGTATTGGCTTCTTTACCATTGCTCCAACCGACCGAAAAGTCGAATGGCCCGACAAAAACACCGTCTAATCCATCAACCTCTAAAATCTCATCAAGAGCTTCAAATGCCTGCCGTGTTTCAATCATCGCAAAAATCGTAATATGTTCGTTGCAGCCTGTGAGATACTCATGGGAGCCAACAGCGCCAAATTGTGTTTTGGGCTGTAACGGGCCGAATGAACGGCCGCCAAGCGGCGGATATTTTACAAAATCGACCAATTGCCGCGCTTCTTCTGGTGAATTGATCATTGGTGCAATAATGCCATCGGCACCAAAATCCAATGCTTTGCTTGCCGTATCAAAGCGGCCCACCGGTATGCGGACGATCGCTGCCTTGTTGCGGGCTTTCAAACGATCAATGGCATGAAGTATGCTTGCTTCGTCATGGGCACCGTGTTGCATATCAAGAACGACAGCATCGAAACCCGCTTCGGCCAGTGTTGAAACCGCCACCGGATCGGCAAGATTACTCCAGCCGGAAAACATATGGCCGTTTTCTGAGATTGTAGTTTTTACACTTTTGCTCATTTTATCCTCCAATGAAGCGTGCCGCATCGCGCAACTAGCGTGCATATTCAAGCCCTAATCCGTTGTTTACAAAACGTTTTACCCGATAGGAGCAGGATAAAAATTGATCCGGTGAATCAATTTTCCTGCGGATGCGCTTCACACTTTTCGGAAAACGCTCTAAAAACATCACAAACGCTATCATCATTCGTAAACCCAGTCCACAAACCGTGCGGACTGGATGCTTTTTGATTTATAGGTCAAATGCAAACCAAGTCTGCCTTCGTAAGGGGTGAACGCCTATCGCGTTGATACACATTGCCGGATATGCATTCCGCCCCACAAGGCCGGTCGTGATTTAACGACCGGCTTTTGCCAGAGCTTTGTCGATGTCTTCTTCCGTCAACGCGTTTTTGGGTAAAAAGAAGAGATAGATCAACGCAGAAACAATGCCGATACCGGCACCGGTGAGAAGGGCAGGGATAAAGCTGTGTGTCAGATCTGCTATATGGCCGGTAATTACCGGTGCCAATGCCCCGCCAACATAACCAAAGGCACTCATGACACCGCCCAGTGAACCGGTGACGCTGCGTGCGGCCATAACAGAAACCAAGGCCCATGCCATCGCCGTTGCCGCCCCGACACCAAACATGACAATGCAAATGAAAATGACTGCCCATAAATTGCTCGCGGTGAATGCGCACAAAACGGTAAATACGGACATCAAGATCAGGCAGAACGATACGAGATATCTGCGGGCCTCAATGGGGGCAACACCTTTTGAAGAAGCCCAATCGACGATATATCCGGTGCCGATACTGCCAATAACGCCAAACGCATAGGGAATGGCTGCAACCCAACCGGTCTTTTGCAAGCTCATGCCCCGTTCCATTTCGAGATAGCCCGGCAACCAACTCATGAAAAGCCACATCAGATAAATGGTGCCGAAATATCCCAGCATCAGGCCCCATGTCACGCGGAAGCGGAAAAGGCTGATCCATTCAGCAAAAGTCGTGTCCTTGTCTTCCTGGTTTTCTTCACCCTGAACCAGATAAGCCTGTTCTTCTTCAGTTAGATCAAGGTTTTTCGGTTCACGATAGACAGCGAACCAAATGAGCGAAACAGCAATGCCGACAAGACCCATGATGATAAACATCCAACGCCAGCCAAATGCCAACATCAGCGCGGTCAGTAGCGGTGGTGCAATTGTCGGCCCCAATGTCGAGACGCAGTTATAGATGCCTGTCGGCTTGCCACGTTGCTTTACAGGATACCAATCCCGTACAGTACGCGCATTGGAAACAAACATCGGTGCTTCGCCGACGCCTAAGAAAATGCGCGCTATAATAAATTGGAAGAAGCTGTGCACCATGCCGCAGATTGCTTGCGCCAGCGACCAGACAAAAAGGCCGATACCCAAGACTTTCCGTGAGCCGAATTTATCCACAAGCAGACCGCAAGGCAGTTGCGAAAAAGCGTAAGCCCATAAGAATGCTGAAAGAAGCCAGCCCATTTCGGTCAGCGATAAACCTAGATCCTCGCGGATGAGCGAACCACCGACCGCCAAGGTAGAGCGGTCGATATAATTGACAGTCCCAATCAAAACCAGAAGAATTAATGCAATACGTTGTCTTTTGCGCACTTTTGGCGTGGCAGTTATCTCCGTCATGGTCTCCTCCAATGACATATCCCAATGCGGCTCACCGGGTTGAATATGCCGCCCGATGACACCGCATACAGATTATATCATTTGATCGATCACTGATATATCTATTTTTTACGCGCACAAAAATTTGAGTGCCGACGCTTTTGCGATCAATGTTTACATGAGAGCGCTTTTTGACCAGATGCTATCCGGTCGGTGCGTCTCAAGCTTTTGATCTGTCGCGGCTTGATGATTCACATCGATCGGGAACCGCTCTGGAGCATTTCCAGAAAAAGTTGAATCGGCTTTTTCGTTGGACAATGCGACAAATAAAAAATCTGGAGCAAATCCATGCCCCCAACAAAAAGAAGATTTGCTCTAGAGTGAATCCGTCTTTGATTGAGGCGAGGATTTACTCTAATGCTTTGTTTTATCAGGATTCTCCTGACACAAAAGTCTGTCAGTTTTTGTTGGAAATATTCTAACGGGATTTTTTCTCGTCAAACAAACTGGCAAGTTGCTCGGTCATGGCACCGGCAAGTTCCTCGGCATCGACAATTGTCACAGCACGACGGTAATAACGGGTCACATCATGTCCGATACCGATGGCGATCAGTTCGACGGGTGATCGGGTCTCGATCTCTTCAATGACAGCGCGTAGATGCTTTTCCAGATAATTGCCGGGATTGACAGAAAGTGTGGAATCATCGACCGGTGCCCCGTCCGAAATCATCATCAGGATGCGGCGGTGTTCACGTCTTCCCAATAGCCTTTGATGGGCCCAGATAAGCGCTTCGCCATCAATATTTTCTTTCAGCAATCCTTCACGCATCATCAGGCCCAAATTGCGGCGCGCTCTTCTCCAAGGCGTATCGGCGCTTTTGTAAATGATGTGGCGCAGATCGTTCAACCGTCCCGGGCTTGCGGGTTTCCCACGCGAAAGCCACGCTTCGCGCGACTGGCCGCCTTTCCACGCTTTGGTGGTAAAGCCAAGTATTTCAACTTTAACGCCGCAACGTTCCAATGTCCGTGCCAGAATATCAGCGCATGTGGCGGCAACGGTAATGGGGCGCCCACGCATGGAACCGGAATTGTCGATAACCAAAGTGACAACCGTATCGCGGAAATCCGTATCACGTTCCATCTTGAAAGAAAGCGGCTGTGTCGGATCGATGATAACCCGCGGTAGCCGTGCGGAATCGAGATAACCTTCCTCGAGATCGAAATTCCACGACCGGTTCTGTTGTGCCATCAACCGGCGCTGCAAACGATTTGCCAGTCTGCCGACGACGCCTTGTAGATTGGCAAGCTGCTTGTCGAGAAAGGCACGAAGCTTTTCCAGCTCTGAATCATCACAAAGATCCGTCGCTTCAACCTCTTCGTCGAATTCACGGGTGAAAACCTTGTAATCCCCCAGATGATCCATGTCGGAAAACGGTTGCGGGGGACGCGTCGTCTCACCGGGGGTCTGCTCGGAATCGATGTCCTCGGACTCCTCACCATCATCATCTGTTGAATCGGCGGCTTCCATTTCCCCATCATCAACATCGTCGCCGGCATCTTCGGACGACTCACTCTCGGCGGAATCAGAACCTTCCTGATCCTGAGCCTCACCATCCTCGTCATCCTGAGGATCTATGTCCTGCTGTTCGTCCTCACCGTCTTCATCAATGCTGTTTTCCTGCAAGTCTTCGGCCATTTGCATGGAAACAAGCATATTGCGCACGAGGCGGGCGAATTTGTCCTGATTGTCCAGATTGTCTGCCAAAGCATCGAGATCGCTTCCGGCCTTTTCCTCAATCCAATCACGCCAGAAATCCAGTACCGATCCGGCTTCTTTAGGAGGCTTTCGTCCGGTAACTTTTTCTCTCACCAGAAGTGCTATCGCTTCCTGCAACGGCGCTTCATCCTGGGCTGTGATAGAGGGATAGTTTGCCCGGCTGTATTTATCGGCAAGCATCATATCCAGATTTTCGGCCATGCCATCCATCGCCAAGGCGCCAATTGCTTCAACACGGGCCTGTTCCACAGCGTCAAACACTGCACGGGCATCCGGCCCTTGCGGGGCCAGGCTGGCGTGGATACGGGCATCATGCCAAGCCCGCCGCAAAGCCATGGAATCGCCCAAACCACGCGTTACAGCCACGTCATGCAGCGTTGGTCGACGGGGCAAATCCGGCAGGCGTGCATGGTCTCCAACCATTGACGGGCGGTCATTGCCAAAGGCAATTTCCAATTCACGCGCACCGGAAACAGCACGCATACAGGCAGAAACCGCTCTCTTGAACGGTTCACTGTCTATCGGCCCGGTTGGGCGTTCGCGGCTGTTATCTCCCGATTCTGCGGTCATGGAGCAGGCTTTCTTCAGGCAAATACGGTGTTGACGACCGACTCGGGCAGTTCCGTACCAAATGCACGTTGATAGAATTCTGCCACGGTCGGGCGTTCTAACTCGTCACATTTGTTAAGGAATGTAAGCCGGAAGGAAAAAGCAAGATCCTTGAATATTTCTGCGTTTTCCGCCCATGTAATGACAGTACGCGGACTCATAACCGTGGAAAGGTCACCGTTGATGAAGGCCTGACGCGTCATATCAGCCACACGCACCATGCGGGAGACCGTTTCTTTGCCTTCTTTGGTCTGGAAATGTTTGGCTTTCGCCAGAACAATATCGACTTCATTGTCGTGCGGCAGATAATTCAGCGTGGTAACGATGGACCAACGGTCCATCTGTGCCTGATTGATTTGCTGCGTGCCATGGTAAAGACCGGTTGTATCGCCAAGGCCGACAGTGTTGGCTGTGGCAAACAGACGGAATGCCGGATGCGGGGCAATGACACGGCTTTGGTCGAGCAGGGTTAAACGACCCGAAGATTCCAGAACACGCTGGATAACAAACATCACGTCCGGCCGCCCGGCATCATATTCGTCAAAAACCAAGGCCACGTTGTTCTGGTAGGCCCAAGGCAGAATGCCGTCTTTGAATTCGGTAATCTGCATACCGTCCTTGACGACAATTGCATCCTTGCCAACAAGATCGATACGGCTGACATGGCTATCCAGATTGACACGGACACATGGCCAGTTCAACCGTGCTGCCACTTGCTCGATATGGGTGGATTTGCCGGTACCGTGATAGCCTGAAACCATCACACGGCGATTAAAGGCAAAGCCTGCAAGAATTGCCAAGGTTGTTTGGCGGTCAAACAGATAATCAGGGTCGAGTTCCGGCACATAAGGATCGCTTTTGCTGAATGCCGGAACCTGCATGTCGGTATCGATACCGAAAACCTCACGCGCTGAAACTGTAATATCCGGCATATTCCCGATGCCCAGATTATCCTTTGTCATCATGCCTCCACACGGGCAAAATGCCCGCTGTCTGAATTAAAACTCTGCTGCATGCGTCAAGCGCACACAACCGGCCCATGTTAAAACATGGCTGTATGTTTTGTTATCAAACTGTTGGAGAAGAAATTCAATGCCTTATTGCAAAGAAATATTCACCAACCTTCAATTTCCTGTCAGCAGAAGCCGGCTGTTTTCAGCAGATTATAAGCCTGAAGCACTTCACGAAAGCGCTCTTCCGACGAACGATCGCCACCATTGGCATCAGGGTGATGCATTTTAACCAGCGCTTTATATTTCGCCTTGATGTCATCACTCGTTGCGCCTGCCTCAAGCCCCAAAGTAACAAAGGCTTTCGCTTCCAGCGTTTTCAACTTGCGTGGAGCAGCAGCCGTACGGCGCTGGTTGAATACGTTGAACGGGTCACGGACGCGGTTTTGATAGGCGGCTGAACCGGAGCGGATTTTTGAAAAATCGGCGGATGTCTTTTTGGCAGCCGCGTTGACACCTGCGGACCAGGTTGGCCGATGGCCAGTCAGCGCATCTTTCTGGAACTTGGCGATGTCTTCATCTTTCAAGCCAGAAAAATAATTGAAGTTTTTATTGTATTCGCGCACGTGGTCGATACAAAAATGCAGATACTGCCCCTCGCGATTACGCCCTGCGGGTGCGCGATGGGTTCCGGGTTTTTCACAGCCTTCCCATTGGCACTGCTGAGCTTGCGGCTCGGCCTGCTTCTTTTTGTTCGAGCTGATACGGATAGAGTCAAATAATTTCGATGTGGTCGCCATGGCTCCGACTTACGCAAAACAGACATGTTTGACAAGAATTGACTTTAGGAAATTTTGTTCCCATCTTCTATTCACCCATGATCTACGAAAGATTCGGGGCAAACTTATGGCTCTCATATGGGGTGAAAAGGCAAAAATGTCCAGCACAGTCGCAGAAACAATTGAGAAAAAGCTTCACGCCGCGTTTTCACCGAAAGCGTTGGAAGTCATCAATGAAAGCCATTTGCACGCCGGCCATCACCATGATGACGGGCGGTCTTTTGACGGCAGTGGGGAAACCCACTTTCGGGTGAAAATCGTAGCAAAAGATTTTGACGGCATGAAACGTGTGGACATCCACCGCGCCATCAACCATGTGCTCAAACATGAACTGGACAATGGCGTTCATGCGCTGGCGATTGAAGCTAAGGCTGTTTAAAATATTGCGATCGCTTGCTTAAACTTTATGCGATGATCCGGCTACAGGCGGCAACGACCTTTTCGCGCAGAATTTTGATACGGGTTTCGAGCCAATCCAATTCTTCATTGGTGATTTCATATTTGGGCGAATAGCGTGCCTTGACATAGGCATCGCGCAGCCGCTCAAAGGCGCGTTTGGCAAAGCGGTCATTGGCTGGCCAAAGGTCTTTCAGTTCAGGTACAAAACCAACAGCCCGCTGGTGCAAATTGCGCAAATCATGCTGCTTGGGCGAATAAAGCGACAATGTCAGTATCAGGCAGTTGTAAAGACATTCCGTCGTTTGATGCAGGTTGAAAGCTGCCAATTTTAGATTGTCGCGATCACGAAGAAATTTATAAACGACGAAAAACTCGTCTGCATCATGCAGCCATTCGTGATACCACTTGGTGGCCATTTCCTTGCGCCGTTCCGCTGTCATTGGGCCTATTGCACCGAAGTCATAACCGGGCAGCTCATAAAGCGTGATGCCATCTTCAACAATATCGACAAAGAATGGCCAGCCATCACGTAGTTTGCCATTCATGTCGGGAAAACTATGCACGACCAAAGTCGGTCGTGACTGGTCGGCCTCGCTGGTAAAACGCATCTTTTCCAGACTGGCATTCACGTCAAACCAATAATCAAAATCGGTATATCGGGCATAATTGACCAGCACGCAGAAATCATAATCGGAATGGTAACCTGATGTGTTGTCATTCACATAGCCGCCGCGGGCATGGGAGCCAAACAGGATGATCTTGACGATTTGCGGACGGCGCTTCTGGTTTTGATGAATAGGCTTGCCGATAAATTGCGCATCAAATTCACGCAAGATAATTTCCACGGCTCGCGCAATCGTGCGGCGTTTGGAAGGTGGCAAATGCTCTAGCTTTTCATCCATCATAGTTTAGCTTTAAACGATGAGACAAAAAAACAAAAGTGCTGGTTATTTTACCAGTCTCGAATGTTTGCCGCTTTGGCAAAGCTGGTTCATCGTGGCTATTGCGTGTCGTTTTTTCGTTCGAGAGTATACCGTTGATTAAATTGATTAACCCAAGCATTAATCTGCTCGCCAACTTCTTGGGCATCGAATGGCGCCAACGCTTCATTGGGAATAACAACAATGGTGCCTTGGAAAACCAAAATAAGATTTGCGGGTTGCAACAAAGCACAGTGATAACGCAGCCAGGACAATTTAATCTCGTCGCAATTGGTGCGTTGTGTGAATCCCTCTTCGCTAATATGAACATTATAGGTTTTCGCGTGGTCTGCCTCAAATTCAATTTGCCATCGCACAAATGCTGAAAGAACAACCGCATTGGTTTTCTTTTCACCATAATTCAACACAACCCAGACGGTAAAGGTAATGACAAAGGTAAGCGTGAGAACAATAAAGAATGGCGTATTATTTATTGCTGAAAAATAAAGGTTGAATATAAAAGTAAGCAAACCGGCTGCCGCCGCCGCGCATAATGATATAAAACCTCGGCGATCCTGAAGATATTTGTACCAGCTATCAGCATAAATCATCCGAGAATTATCATACTGCTGGTACTGATATCCATATACCCAGTCATCCAACTGGTTCATATCGGGTTTGTAGCAAAAATTGAATTGTTGTTTTTCCGCCATTGATTTGTTTCCCATAAACAAAACCGTATCACCCGTTTCAACCAATGAGTGGCAATTGTGCGAGCATGTTCTTTAAGTTCAGAGCGTCCCAAGGCAGGTGTTCGGTTATGCCAAGGCCAACAACATCCGTTGCCGCATCAACTTTTTTTATCAAGCTGACAACATCATCCATCGTCAAACGTCCTTCTGCAATGCCGGCATATCTGGCGGCATCGACACCGGGTTCCGCCATTAACAATGCGCGGAAAAGCTGGTGGTCAAGAACGTCGAGATCAAAGTGGATTGCCAGATGCTTGATCTTTTGTTGTGCTATCCATTCTGTCACCGCTTCCATATCGGCTTTCAATGCTTCCGGTGACAAAGTTTTTATCGCGTGGTCATGCAGAAACGTCGCCTCATAAGCTGTGGGGCTATGCATGCCGGCAATCATAATCTTGTCGGCAGGAACGGGATGCTTGACGTCGCGTGTCAGGGCCGCATCCCCATTGCCCATCAATGCGCCGAGGACATGGGCATGGGAATGGGCAAATTCTTTCGGCGTCATTACATCGGGGTGGGCATCGAGCCATAAAATACCAAAGTCGTTGCCATAAAGCGTGCTCAGATAGGAAAATGGTGCCAGATCAACAAGGCAATCCCCACCCAACATCACGATTTTGTCCGGCTTTTGTTCATCCAACAGCCGATAGGCCGCATCAAGCTGCTGCCCGATCTGGCCGCGGCCCATAATGCCGTCCTCATTTTGCAGTGGTGCTTTCGGGTTTGAAACCGGAATGTTGAATGTCGGCATGTCGGTCTGTGGAGCAAGCCATGCCAACAGCTCGGCACCCAGTTGATAGAGCGGATTGTTGCCGCCCTGCCATTGCGGCATGACGAGCCGGATGGTTTTTGCTTGTTTTGACATTTTGCCTCACAGTCTGGGCTTTGCCATTAAGCCCGTGGATGTACTTTTTGATAGATGTCCAGCAGCTTGTCCGTGTCGACGCCGGTATAGATCTGTGTCGTTGAAAGGCTGGCATGGCCGAGCAACTCTTGAATGGTACGCAGATCGCCGCCACGAGACAAGAGGTGCGTTGCAAAGGAATGGCGAAGCGCATGGGGCGTTACGGTGTCCGGAAGGCCAAGACTTGACCGTAATTTCTGCACGGCACGTTGAATAATGGCGGGTTGCAGTGTTCCGCCACGGGCGCCGCGAAATAGCGGCAGATCGGCGCTCAACACATAAGGGCAGCGCTGCAGATAATCTTCCACCGCGTCATGAACGGCGGCAATGAGCGGAACAAGGCGGGTTTTTCCACCCTTGCCGGTAATGTAAAGGCTGTTGGCGGTTTTGTCGGAAAAGTCTTGGGGGGTAAGCGCCAATGCTTCCGAGATGCGCAACCCGCAGCCATAAAGCAACGTCAAAACGGCAGCATCGCGTGCTGCGATCCACGGCTCTTCGGCAAGCTGGGTTTTTTCGTCAACCAGATGCAGGGCATCATCGACGGCAAGGGGTTTCGGCAAGGATTTCGGCTGTTTGGGTGTGCGGATAATTCGCGCTGCCGGAATATCTGCCAAGCCCTGTCGCGACAGGTAGCCAAAAAACGATCTTACGCCGGCTAATCCGCGTCCCAGTGAACGTGCGCCCGCGCCTTCATTGCGTCGATGAGCAAGATAGGAACGTAAATCAGCCACTCTTAAGGCATTCAGATCGGCCAGTGTCGGGGCCTGTCCAAGATGGTTTGAAAGGAAAATAAGAAATTGTCGGCTGTCGCGCTCATATGCTTCGACTGTCAGCGCCGCCATTCGCCGTGTTTGCCGCAGCTGATCAAGCCAGTCTTTGCGTGCTGCCAAAATTTCCGCTGATGCGGGTAGCAGGGCAGCCTGTTGGGATGGAGCTTCTGTCATGCTTTTCGATAGCATGACAGAGTTTAACATCCGGTTTCAGCCAAAAGGTTCAGTGCTTGACCGGTTTTCCTGCTTCCGGCGATTGTTTATCTTCGTTCAGCTTGGCATCGCTACGCTGATGGGCAACCCGCAAGCTCAACAAATGCGGAAGATTATTCATCGACATGAGATGGGAGAAAATCCAGCCGAGGAAGCCGCGCTTGTGCAGTTTTGCCAACTGATCGCCGGATAATTTGTTGAATTTCTTGGCATCGACAACCCAGAAATCTTCCAGACGCGCGCTTTGGCCGGCGGTGTTGCGGATATTGACCGATTCTTTAACCAGCAAGTCCATTTTTGCCAGCATATCGACAAACTGCGATGTTTGTTCCATGCTGTTTTTGAAACTATTGAGAAAGTTGATACGCTCTTCCATCAATGGCGAAATGCTACCGTCGCTATTGAACAGATCAACACCGGTCAATTCGTTGAACATGCCGGACTCTGTATCAATACAGACGGACAATTCCTGTTGGTCGGGCGCGCCGGCCAGAATGAAAGGATAACGGCGGACAAAAGCAGGAATATAAGTGTCCACCTGCCAGCTTTTCTCCTTATCCAGAAAATCATTGCTGTTATTGGCAAGTCCGAGCAAAGCAACGGACGTATAGGACATCTTGCCTTCACCGTTTTCGACTCCCATGAAAAGAATAGGATAGGTCAATGCGGCCTGATAGAATTCTTCACCAGCCAGCGGAACCCAATGGGTATTGGCAGCGAAAGCCGCATGGGATGGCGGGTTGAATTTCAGCTTTTTATGGCCTTCGCGTGAAATAGGCTGAATATTTTTGTAGAAAAGCATAACCGTTGTCATAAAAAAGTCCTTCTGGTCTTATCGGTGTTATCATTGCCGAGAATTTAGATGGTTATGACCCCGAAAACCGGCTTGTTTTTAAAAACGCAATCGGCATTTTTACCGCCGCGCGCTTTTCATATCGCATTGAATGTGGCAAATGAAGCGCATTGATGCAATTTTCCAGTTTTTATTGTCAGAAGTTTGACAATTGAACACCTTGTTGAACAGTTGGGATGAACGGTTGGATGAAATGTCTGTGAAGATCGATACGCCTGTACAGCTTGCAGTCATTGGTGCTGCGCATGGTACCAAGGGCGAGGTGAGGGTAAAATCTTTTACTGCGGATCCGTTGGATTTGGCATCCTATGGAACTCTACACGATAAAAACGGCCGCGCTTTCGAGATTGATGACATTCGCGTCCAGAAAAACGTCGTGGTTGTGCGTTTTGCGGGCATTCCAGGGCGCAACGAGGCCGAAGCGCTCAATGGCACAGCGCTGTACATAGACCGCAAGCAATTGCCGGACGATTTGCCGGAAGATGAGTTTTATCAGACCGATCTGATCGGACTGAAAGTCAAGGATATTGACGGTCAAGACCTAGGCAAGGTCAATGCGCTGTTCGATTTTGGCGGCGGCGATCTTCTGGAGCTTCGTCTGGCAGGACAAAAACCGGTTCTCGTTCCGTTTACAAAAGCCGCCGTGCCGCAGCTTTTTGTCAAAGAGGGCTATATTGTCATTGATCCTGTCGCGGCAGGTCTTGTTGCCGATGAAGATGAAGATGAATGCGAGGCCGAAGAGCAACGATGAGCTTTCGCGCGCGCGTACTGACTTTATATCCGGAGATGTTCCCGGGGTTCCTTGGGCATTCTATGGCAGGGCGGGCGCTTGAAAAACAGATATGGTCGCTTGATGCCATCCAGATCAGGGATTTTGCCACAGATCGCCATCATAGTGTCGACGATACGCCCGCCGGCGGTGGCGCGGGAATGGTGATGAAAGCCGATGTTCTCAGCTCGGCGATCGACAGCGTTGCCGATGATGCGCCGCGTTTTTTAATGAGCCCGCGCGGTCGCCCTTTTGACCAGCAAATGGCGCGACAACTGGCAGAGGGCAATGGTGTAACGCTGATTTGCGGCCGCTTTGAAGGTGTTGATGAACGCGTGATCGAAACGCGCAATCTTGTTGAGGTCTCAATCGGCGACTACATCCTTTCGGGCGGCGAAACTGCGGCCCTTGTGATGCTTGACGCCATTGTGCGATTACTGCCGGGTGTGATGGGAAACAGTCTTTCCGGCGAACAGGAGAGTTTTGAGACCGGCCTTCTGGAACACCCCCATTATACAAGACCGCAAATATTTGAGGGCAGATCTATTCCCGATGTTTTGACATCGGGCAATCATAAGGCGATCGCCGATTGGCGTAAACGTCAATCAGAAGAGTTGACGCGCGAAAGACGCCCGGATCTTTTTGCGCTTTACCAGAAAAATAACGCGAAAGCTTGATTCACTTTTTGTGATAGTGTATGGCCAAGCGACGTTTTCAGAAGGTACGCCCTCTGCATCCGGAAAACAATGGATGGTGAACCCGCTCCTGCCGCAAGGCATAGCCGAAGGAACAAGGATTTCTGCGGCAAGCGTCGAGCGCTCTGACTGTTCGAGAAGAACATGAAGGATTGATGACATGAATATTATTGCACAGCTCGACGCTGAACAGCGCGCTAAGATTGAAGAAAAGCGCAAGCTTCCTGATTTTCAGGCTGGTGATACGCTGCGTGTTTCTGTTCGCGTGACAGAAGGCACACGTACCCGCGTTCAGGCTTATGAAGGCGTTTGCATTGCCCGTTCGGGTGGTGGTCTCAATGAAACATTCACCGTGCGTAAAATCTCTTACGGTGAAGGCGTGGAACGTGTATTTCCGGTCTACTCGCCGCTGGTTGAAGGTGTGGAAGTTGTTCGCCGCGGTAAGGTCCGTCGTGCGAAGCTCTATTATCTGCGCGGCCTGACCGGTAAAGCAGCACGTATTGCTGAAAAGAAAGATTATCGTAAGAAGGGTGTTGCCGTACCAACCACTGGTAAGGCTGAAACGGTTACCGCTGAAACCGTTGCTGCACCTGCGCCAGCAGCTGATAAAGCGGCTGAATAAAGCAATTCCCGAAAAGCGGGAACCGCATCCGCCGGAGAATTGATTCACAGGATCAATTCTTAATCCGGCTTCTATCGGATAAGAATTGCGACAACGAATAATTCTTGCAATTCCCGAAAAGTGGGAACCGCATCCGCCAGAGAATTGATTCACAGGATCAATTCTTTGTCCGGCTTCTATCGGATAAGAATTGCGATATTAAGCGACATCCACTGGAACTAAAAGTTCCGGCGAATATGAGATAAGGCGGCTCCATGCCGCCTTTTTATTTGTTTTGCTTTCTGGCGCTTTGTAAATGGCTTTGGCTTTCCTATCTAATGGATAGCGAATTGACTTTTGACAAAGCGCGAGAATAATAAAACGTTCAAAAAACTTTAAACTCTATTGCCAATATTCAAGGACAAAAAAATGAGTGCCCCGCGTACGCTTTATGACAAGATTTTTGAAGACCACATTGTTGACCGTCAGGAAGACGGCACATGCCTTCTCTATATCGATCGTCATCTTGTCCATGAAGTAACAAGCCCGCAGGCCTTTGAAGGGTTGCGTATGGCCCATCGCAAAGTGCGTCATCCAGAAAAAACCCTTGCGGTGGTCGACCACAACATTCCCACGTCGCCTGACCGCTCGCAGATTATCAAGAACGAGGAAAGCCGCACTCAGGTAGAGGCCTTGGCAAAAAATACCGCGGAATTCGGTGTTGAATATTTCGACCAGAATGACAAGCGGCAGGGTATTGTCCATATTATCGGGCCGGAGCAAGGTTTTACGCTGCCCGGCATGACAATTGTTTGCGGTGATAGCCATACATCGACCCATGGTGCATTCGGTGCGTTAGCGCATGGTATCGGCACATCCGAAGTGGAACATGTTTTGGCGACGCAAACCTTGATCCAGAAAAAATCCAAAAATATGCTGGTGCAGATCGACGGCGCTTTGCCCGATGGTGTTACCGCGAAAGATCTGGTTTTGGCAATTATCGGCAAAATCGGCACAGCGGGCGGAACCGGGCATGTCATCGAATTTGCGGGCGAGGCTATCCGCAATCTTTCGATGGAAGGCCGCATGACGGTCTGCAATATGTCGATTGAAGGTGGCGCGCGTGCCGGTTTGATCGCGCCGGATGAGGTAACGTTCGAATATATTCGCAGCCGCCCCCGTGCGCCCAAGGAAGACTTGCTGGATAAAGCGATTGCTTATTGGAAAACCTTGAACAGCGATGAAGGTGCCCATTACGATACCGTCGTGACGATTGATGCAAGCGAACTCGTGCCATCGGTCACTTGGGGTTCGTCTCCGGAAGATGTCGTGCCTGTCACCGGTGTTGTCCCCAATCCAGCCGACATAGCGGATGAAACAAAACGCGCATCCAAAATACGTGCGTTGGAATATATGGGCCTGACTGCCGGTACGAAAATCACCGACATCAAGATTGATCGTGTCTTTATTGGTTCGTGCACCAATGGCCGCATCGAAGATATGCGCGCAGCTGCCGCTGTCATTGCGGGTAAGAAGATTTCTCCCACGGTGTCAGCCATGGTGGTTCCCGGTTCGGGTCTTGTGAAGGAGCAGGCGGAAGCTGAAGGTCTGGACAAGATTTTCATAGAAGCAGGTTTTGACTGGCGTGAGCCTGGTTGCTCGATGTGCCTTGCCATGAATGATGACCGTTTGGAGCCGGGAGAGCGTTGCGCATCAACGTCCAACCGTAATTTTGAAAGTCGTCAGGGTTACAAGGGCAGGACGCATCTCGTCTCTCCCGCCATGGCAGCGGCAGCAGCAATTGCGGGCCATTTTGTCGATATACGCGATTGGAAATAAAGATGCCTGCGGCATAATCGCCGCAGCATCTCTCTGCCTCTTTACCTCGTAAGCGAGGCAATTTAAAAGTGAAGATGAAGACTGATCCGGCCAACAGGGAGACCCCGCGCCATGGCATCGAAAAATCAAACGCCACATGCTGTTGAAATTAGCCTTTTGCGCTTGAAAGACGCACATCTTCTCGCGCCCCTTCTTGCAAGTTATGCGCAGGCATTGAAGCGCGGCGCACCGCGTCGGCCCGATGAATTTTATGCCGAGCAATTGTTGCAAGATCGTACAGCAGAGGTTTTGGGCGCACGTCTTGATGGTGAACTTGTCGGCTTTGTCATATTCTATGACCTGCCGGAGCCGGTTTCGGGTTTGCGTGCCGGTCAGGTTGACCATATCCATGTTCACCACGCCCATCAGGGCAAGGGGATTGCAAAGGCAATGATTGATCTGCTTTGTGACCGCGCTGAAGACCGTGGTTGGACCAAGCTGGTTTTGAATGCACCGCGCTTGCCGGAAGATGGCAAAAAATTATACGAGCAGATTGCAGCCAAGGGCGATTGGGCCGGCTTCGTCATTCGTTTCGATTAATGCATTTCCAGCAAAAGTTGAAAGACTTTTGTGTCAGGAAAACGCAATTTTAAAAAAGTAAGAGCGAATCCGTACGTCAATCAAAAACGGTTTTGCTCTCGACTGAATATCGAGAGAAAGCCGGCCGACCGGTTTTCTCTTCCCGTCCCATTCAAAGACACACAATAAGTCTCCGCCGATCTGATCTTCCCATGTGCGTCATCGGTTGCAAGGGAAGGGGCAAGATTGGGTGGATCGAGAATCACCTGATGCAATCATGCGCATCAAAGTTGGGTATTGATCATCGATCTAAAATCTTGATTTAATTAGTCATATTTTTTAACCGATTGAATCGTGTTTCCCACGCTAAAGTGGGCTTGATCCCAATGATTTGATGACAAGAATCGTCGTTACGGCTTTGACGTGGGGCAATTTCCGCATTAGAACAAAAATAAGCTTTGCAGTTTATGGCTGCGGAGCATTCGGTTGTTTTTGTGCGTGACCTTGAATCCGACAACTCAAATGGCCGGCCTGAAGTGTTGGAGGGAGGAAAAAGCCATTCCAATGCATAAGATAGATTTTCCAACCTGTTTGCAGCGCGCATAGCAAAGCAGACGGGGGAGTGTCAGGCAATGGTGGTTTCACCATGTCTGCGGTCAAAGCCAGGTCAGGAAAGCCCATGACAGATACAACGACGAAAGAACGTCCCCTTTCACCTCATGTCAGCATATATCGCTGGCCTATCACCATGGCCATGTCGATAGCACACCGCGTTTCGGGTGGTGCACTTTATTTCGGCACTCTTTTTCTCGCAGCATGGCTTATTGCCGCAGCGTGCGGAATGGAGGCATTCGAAACGGTCAACGGACTTTTCAATTCGTTTATCGGGCGTTGCATCCTCTTTCTCTACACGCTTGCATTGGTTCATCATCTGGTTGGCGGTGTACGCCATCTCTTCTGGGATACAAAAACCTGTCTTCTTGAAAAACATACAGCCACCAAGACGGCTTGGGCGACTGTCTTCATTTCCATCATTTTGACGCTCCTTATCTGGATCGTCGGCTATGTCGTTCGTTAAAGGCTGGAGAGAAATTCATGAAAAAAGATTTCAGAACTGAGCTTGGTAAGGTTCGCGGTCTTGGCTCCGCCCATCACGGAACGCACCATTTCTGGATGCAGCGCGTCACGGCATTTGCCAATGTACCGTTGTTCATCTTCTTTATCGTGCTTGTTGTTTCATTGGTTGGTAAAGACTATGCCACCGTTCACGCGACATTGGCCAATCCGGTGGTTGCAGTGGTTATGGGCCTTATGGTCTTTTCGGGCATTTACCACATGAAACTAGGCATGCAGGTCATTATCGAGGATTATCTCCCCAATGAGGGCGCACGCGTCTTCGTGCTGACCTTGAACATGTTCTTTTGTTACGTCATGGGCGGCGCTTTGCTTCTTGCCCTTCTTAAAATCACATTGGGAGGTTGATCTCCATGGCCACCACAACTTCAATTGCCGATGCAAACAAAGCTGAAAAAGCCTATCGCTATGTCGATCACAAATTCGATGTTGTTGTTATTGGCGCTGGCGGTTCGGGTTTGCGCGCGACACTGGGTATGGCCGAACAAGGTCTGAAGACAGCTTGTATCACAAAGGTTTTCCCAACACGTTCCCACACCGTGGCAGCGCAAGGCGGCATTGCTGCCTCGCTTTCCAATATGGGCCCTGATAATTGGCAGTGGCACATGTATGACACCATCAAAGGCTCTGACTGGCTGGGTGACATGGATGCCATGGAATATCTGGTGCGCAACGCACCTGATGCCGTTTATGAGCTTGAGCATTACGGTGTGCCTTTCTCCCGTACGGAAGAAGGTAAGATCTATCAACGTCCTTTCGGCGGCCACACAACCGAATTTGGTGAAGGGCCTCCTGTGCAGCGCACCTGTGCCGCGGCTGACCGTACAGGTCACGCAATTTTGCACACGCTTTATGGCCAAAGCCTGAAGCATAATGCGCAGTTCTTCATCGAATATTTCGCGCTTGATCTCATCATGACCGATGGCGTTTGCACGGGCGTTGTCGCATGGAATCTCGATGATGGTACAATTCACCGTTTTTCCGCCAAGATGGTCGTGCTGGCAACCGGTGGTTATGGCCGTTCCTATTTTTCGGCAACCTCGGCGCATACCTGTACGGGTGATGGCGGCGGCATGGTTGCCCGTGCGGGCCTGCCTTTGCAGGATATGGAATTTGTCCAGTTTCACCCCACCGGTATCTATGGTTCAGGCTGCCTGATCACCGAGGGCGCGCGCGGTGAGGGCGGTTATCTGATCAATTCGGAAGGCGAGCGTTTCATGGAACGCTATGCGCCTTCATTCAAAGATCTTGCCTCGCGTGATGTCGTATCGCGTTGCATGACCATTGAAATCCGTGAAGGACGCGGTGTCGGCCCGAAAAAAGACCATATCTTCCTGGTCTTGAGCCATATTGATCCGGCGATTTTGCACGAGCGTTTGCCCGGCATTTCTGAATCGGCACGTATCTTTGCCGGTGTCGATGTCACCAAAGACCCGATCCCTGTTCTGCCGACGGTGCACTACAATATGGGTGGTATACCGACCAACTATTATGGTGAGGTTTTAAATCCTACGGATGATGAACCGGATCGTGTACAGCCCGGCCTTATGGCTGTCGGCGAAGCTGGTTGCGCTTCGGTGCACGGCGCCAACCGTCTTGGCTCCAACTCGCTGATTGACCTTGTTGTCTTCGGTCGCGCGGCGGCTATTCGTGCCGGTGAAGTCATTGACCGGAAAGCCGAAATTCCGCCCATTAATGAAGCGGCTGTTGAAAAAATCATGGAGCGGTTTGATCGCATCCGTTTTGCCAATGGCTCGATGCCGACAGCAGAACTTCGTGAAAAGATGCAGCGTGCCATGCAGGAAGATGCTGCGGTGTTCCGTACAGAGGAATCGTTGCAACAAGGTTGCAAACGTATTTCGGAAATCTGGAAGGAATTGCCCGACATCAAGGTAACAGATCGCTCGTTGATCTGGAACTCCGATCTGATGGAAACATTGGAATTGGAAAACCTTATGGCCAACGCCATTACCACGGTTTATTCGGCCGAAGCCCGTCATGAGAGCCGTGGCGCACATGCCCGCGAGGACTATCCCGAGCGTGATGACAAGAACTGGCGTAAGCATACGCTTTCACATTTGTCGCCCGAAGGTAAAGTCACACTTTCCTATCGTGGTGTTCATCTCGATCCGTTGACCAGTGAGGAAAACGGCGGCATCGCACTCAAGAAAATTGCGCCTAAGAAGCGCGTTTACTAAGGGGAGATACACCAATGGTACAAATGCAGCTTCCCAAAAATTCGCAGGTGAAAAAGGGCAAGGTCTGGCCGAAACCGGCAGATACGTCGAAACTCACGGAGTTTCACATCTATCGTTGGTCGCCTGATGATGATCAGAACCCGCGTCTTGACACCTACTATGTCGATCGCAACGCCTGTGGGCCGATGATCCTTGATGGGCTTCTCTATATCAAGAACCATGTTGACCCTACGTTGACACTGCGCCGTTCCTGCCGTGAAGGTATCTGTGGCTCTTGCGCCATGAATATTGACGGTTCCAACACGCTGGCCTGTATCAAGGGGATGGATGAAGTCAAGCATCCGATCAAGGTTTATCCTTTGCCGTCAATGCCGGTGGTCAAGGATCTGGTGCCGGATCTCAACCGTTTCTATGCGCAGCATCGCTCGATCGAGCCGTGGCTACAGACCGTTTCACCAGAGCCGCAAAAAGAATGGCTGCAGAGCCATGACGATCGGTTGAAACTGGATGGCCTTTATGAGTGCATTTTGTGCGCTTGTTGCCAGACATCCTGCCCCAGCTACTGGTGGAATGGCGATCGTTATCTCGGGCCGGCCGTTTTGTTGCAGACTTACCGCTGGATTGCCGATTCTCGTGATGAAGCAAAAGGCGAACGGCTTGATAATCTTGAGGATCCTTTCCGTCTCTATCGTTGTCATACGATTATGAATTGTGCGCAGACCTGCCCGAAAGGCTTGAACCCTGCCAAGGCAATCGCGGAAATCAAGAAGCTGATGGTGGAACGCCAAGTCTAACGGCGGATTTTATCAAACTGTTTTGAAAAGCCGCAGCCTGTGTTGCGGCTTTTTGTTTGCGCCATATTCTTAACGCTTTTAGAGCGGCTGCCGATTGACGTGAATGATCAATCGGATAAGATACCGGAACAAATCAAAAGCTTGAGATGCGCGGTCCGGATAGCATCAGGTTGAAATGCGCATCAAGGGCTATTTCTTTTGCGATCTCTATTGCTGACATGCCCCTTTTGCCTTCTATTTTCCATAGCCCTTATATCTGGCTTTGTATCTAACCTTGGATGTTTTCACCTGCTTGAAAGCTTGCTCAAGGCTTCTGAAAACAGATTTGGTTCTCTAGAGCAGAGTCACTTGAGTGAGGTCATGGGTCTGCTCTCATCCATTGTTTTTACGCGGTTCTTATCCAAAAACCGGTTTCCACTTTTTGGGAACCGCTCGACTAGAGCAAACCTTCTTTTTTTGGGGGCATGGATTTGCTCCAGATTTTTTATTTGTCGCATTGTCCAACGAAAAAGCCGATTCAACTTTTTCTGGAAATGCTCTAGTGCCAAGTTCTGCAACGGCTGTGCTGTTATCCGTTAGCGCTTGGACATCAGCCGTTTGTGCCTGTTGCTTGCAACGTGTTATTTTCTTTTTTTTAAAGGATAGTCACAACACGAAATGGCGGTTTCCGGGGGAAAAAAGCCATAGATACCCCCTACCCCATGGGGTCATCTCTTTTGAGACAACACACCATGAAGCAGGGGCATCCATAGCCATGGGACAAAACCCATAAGTCCCGTATCAAAAAGGGGGGACAAAGCCAGAGCGCCTTTCGGCTAACCCGTCCTCTGTTTCTGACAGCACCGGAGGACTTTCGATACCCGCGCTTGCAGTTTAACGTCAGCAGGGAGTTGCACCCTGTCACTGCGGGGATAGGCCATAAAGCATTTTACGCAATTTGTCAATAAAATTACGTAAAATGCGTAATAGGCTTTTGGTTATTTTGAAAATCTCAAGGTGATCTGATCCTATAAGATCGAGATACCCTCTAAAGAGCTTCACCCAGCAACAGTTTCGGTGAGCCTTTTGTCAATCCAGCGGCCTCTTCGATGAAATAGCTCTTCAGCTTTGGCAAACGGTCGACAATACCAAGACCGACGTCACGGAGCATGCGGATTGGGGTAATATCATTCGAGAACATACGGTTGAGTACATCGGTCGTAATGCCCATGCGGACAGTTTCGAACCGACGCCAGCTTTGATACCGTTCCAGTGTCGCCATCGAACCGATATCCAGTCCCAGACGCGATGTTTCCACAATCACTTCGGCGAGAGCCGCAACATCACGGAAACCGAGATTGAGCCCTTGGCCGGAAATCGGGTGAATGCCGTGTGCCGCATCGCCGGCAAGAGCAAAACGGGGCTTTACGAAATCGCGCGCCAATGTCAGCCCGAATGGAAAGGCCCGCTTTTCGCCCACCAATTTCAATGCGCCAAGATGGTGCCCGAAACGGCTTTCCAGTTCAGCCTCGAATACCATGTCGTCGGCTTCCATAAGACGTTTTGCATCTTCATCACGTTCATTCCAGACAAGGGAAGATCGGTTGCCCTTCAAGGGCAATATGGCGAAAGGCCCGGCGGGAAGAAAATGTTCTTCGGCGCGCCCATGATGCGGACGTTCATGCTCGACTGTGCAGACAATGCCCATTTGGCCATAGGGCCAGTAAACTGTTTTGATGCCTGCCATGTCGCGCAGCTTGGAGCGTACGCCATCGGCAGCAACCAATAATCGTGTGGTCAGGATGTCGCCATTATCCAGTTCGACATCCACCTGTTCGGCACGGTTGGTGAAGCCGTTGACACGGACACCTTCGATGACCGGAATGCCCAATTCTTTTGCACGACGATGGAGGGACGCATTGAGGTGCTTGTTTTCGACCATATAGGCAAAGGGCTCACCCGCGGCAACATCACCGTCAAATGTCAGAAAAACCGGTCTTACCGGATCACTTTTGCGCGAATCAGTGATGATCATGTCGCGTATAGCCTGAGATTGCGGCTCCACTTCCTGCCAACAATCAAGCTGTCGCAACATGCGGATCGCCGCGGCCGCAATGGCAGAGGCACGCGGATCGGTCTTCCAGCTATCTTTCGGGCTGGCATCAATAACGCTGATTTTCAAGGAAGGGGCTGCCTGCTTGACCGCAACTGCCAAGGAAAGGCCGACATAGGCGCCCCCTGCAATGATCAGATCGAAACCCTCAGCGCGTTGTGTGGTTGCGGCAGACATCTCTTGCTTCCTTTCGAAATTGCTGGCACCGGGCTTGTCTGTTCTTGACAAGGTGCCCTGTTCTTGGTTCATCGGTCTGGCATGAATTCATCAATCGAGTGATATGTTCCATGACCAATCCGCTTCAACATCTTCTATCCATACTGGATTTAGAAAAAATAGACCAGAACATGTTTCGCGGGCAAAGCGGGAATTCACGCTGGCAACGTGTTTTTGGCGGCCATGTCATTGCCCAGGCGCTTATGGCAGCGCAGCATACGGTCAGCGATGATCGGTTTGTTCATTCACTCCATGCCTATTTTATCAGACCGGGCGACCCGGAGCAGCCGATCATTTACGATGTCGAGCGTTTGCGGGATGGCCGTAGTTTTTCGACACGGCGGGTTGTTGCCAAACAAAGCGACGTTGTTATCCTGTCTTTTTCCGCATCATTCCAGATTGACGAACCGGGGCTCGATTATCAAAGGCCGATGCCACAGGGGTTGCCTCAACCGGAAACGTTAGCGGATGATCATACGATCAACGAAGCTATTTTGGCAAAGGCACCGGAGAGTGTCCGCACCTATTGGAATATGCAAAGGCCCTTTATCATTCGTCCAACGGATCTGGAGGAATATCTGGGAAGACAAAAACATTCGCCGTCGCAGCAATGCTGGTTCAAACTTGATGGCGATGCGGCGGGAAATCGTCGTTTGAATTCTGCTGTTCTAGCCTATTTGTCGGATATGACATTGCTGGATACGTCTTTATTGGTGCATGGGCGGTCGGTGTTTTCCGATGATATCCAGCCGGCCAGCCTCGACCATTCCATGTGGTTTCACCGGCCTTTCATTCTTGATGACTGGTTGCTTTATGACATTGAAAGCCCCAACACCCATAATGCACGGGGATTGAGCCATGGCTATATTTATAGTCGGGATGGCAAGCTTGTCGCCAGCGTCGCCCAGGAAGGTCTCATGCGCCAGATTGCGCCGCGTTGAGCGCGCCCGATGCGTGGCGCTGACCCTGCTGCGGTTTTTCATCGATAATATTTTTTGGATGAAGCAAGGGCTCATCCTATTGTTTTTCCGAAACGCAATCCGGCAAACCGAGTGGCGTTTTTGGTATTTTTCCAGATTATTTGTCCAATTGGCACGAAGCTTGAATGTTGCACCATAGCCAGCGGCTTTCAAAGCGGCGTGGTTTTACTGCAATGTGCAACAGCCAAGAGGGACAGACTATGAAAATCATCATGGCAATCATTAAGCCTTTCAAGCTCGACGATGTGCGTGACGCATTGACCGCTATCGGCATCGACGGATTAACGATCACAGAAGTCAAGGGCTATGGGCGGCAGAAGGGGCATACGGAGATTTATCGCGGTGCCGAATATGCCATCAGTTTTCTGCCGAAGATCAAGATTGAAGTGGCTGTGGCGGAAGAACTGGTGGACCGTGTGGTAGAGATTTTGACCGATTCCGCGAGAACAGGCCAGATTGGCGATGGGAAAATTTTTGTCATCCCCTTAGACCGCGCGGTACGTATCCGTACCGGAGAAATTGATGAAAGCGCGCTTTAGAGCGCTTTTCGACCTGATGCTATCTGGCCGGCGCGTCTCAAGCTTTTGATTTGTCGCGGTATCTTATCCGATTGATGTTTCACATCGATCGGGAACCGCTCTAAACCATGCGTTTGTGAGGCATTCAGCCTAAAAAATAGGCAATAATTTACAATGATACATAGTTGTGCGGCTTTCAGTGCCGAGATGGAGCTTTAAAAAGCAATTGGCATGAAACTTGTTAGCATTGATATGAAGTGAACGTGCTGCACGTTCCATTCCTGATGGAGAGGTTAAATGGTGAGTGTTAAAAAGATTATTCCGATCGCGTTGGGTGCTTTTGCACTGATGGGCGCGAGCACGGGTTTTGCACAGGAAGTCGAGACAGTGACGGAGGTTGTCACCGAAATCCCGACAAAGCTCGATTCCGGTGATACAGCATGGATGCTGGTTTCGACGGCTTTCGTCCTTTTGATGACGATACCCGGTTTGGCGCTGTTTTACGGCGGTATGGTACGTAAGAAAAACGTTCTGGCCACGATGACGCAGAGTTTCGCGATTTGCTGTCTGGTCAGTGTCATATGGTTTGTCGTGGGCTACTCGTTCACCTTTTCCGGCGAAAATCCTTATTACGGCGATTTCGCCCACCTTTTCCTCAAAGGTATCTCCATAGATGACTTGAATGGCACCTTCCCGACCTATCTATGGATTACGTTCCAAATGGCGTTTGCAGTGATCACTCCGGCATTGATTACCGGTGCCTTCGCCGAGCGGATGAAATTTTCAGCAATGCTCTGGTTTATGGGATTATGGTCACTATTGGTTTATGCGCCGATCTGCCACTGGGTTTGGGGCGGCGGTTTCCTTGGAAAAGATGGCGTATTGGACTTCGCCGGCGGAACGGTTATCCATGTCAATGCCGGTGTCGCAGGGTTGGTCACGGTTCTAATCCTCGGAAAACGTGAAGGCTATGGCAGTGTCAATATGGCACCACACAATCTGACACTATCGATGATCGGTGCCGCTCTTTTGTGGATTGGCTGGTTTGGTTTTAACGCTGGCTCGGCCGGTGCCGCCAATAAGGTTGCTGCCATTGCCATGCTTAACACACAGGTGGCAACTGCGGCTGGTGCTTTGTGTTGGATGATCGTTGAATGGGCCGTTTCAAAGAAGCCATCCGTTTTGGGCATCATCTCCGGCGCGGTGGCAGGCTTGGTGGCTATTACGCCAGCGGCGGGCTTCGTCGAACCTATGGGCGCATTGATTATCGGCATCATTGCCGGACCTGTTTGCTATGTCGCAGCGGTATTCCTCAAGCGGGCACTGGGTTATGACGATTCGCTTGATGCCTTTGGCGTTCACGGTGTGGGCGGTATTGTCGGTGCATTGCTGACGGGCTATTTCGCTTCCGACATCTTTTTTGACGATCCGGATGCCTATGCCAAAGTATCGGTGCTGAATCAGGCTTACGGTCTTGTTGCCGCAATTATCTATTCAGCGGTGGTCACGGCCATTATCCTCTATGTCATCAAAGCTGTCATCGGACTGCGCCCGACAAAACAGCAGGAAATCGAGGGGCTTGATATTTCCCTCCACGGTGAAACCATTCACTGACACGACATCTTTGTCCTAGAGCACGTTCGGTATCTGATGAACCAAATACGTGCTCTAAGTCTTTGGTTTTTCCGCATTTTTGTCCGATAGGATTGGGATTAAGAAAACGATCCTGTGAATCGTTTTCCCCACGGATGCGCTTCACACTTTTGCGAAAATGCTCTGGAGCAAATCTTCTTTTTCTCGGGGCATGGATTTACTTCAGATTTTTTATTTGTCGCATTGTCCAACGGAAAAGCCGATTAACTTTTTCAGGAAATGCTCTAGAAAAAGCCCGCATCAAAAGCGGTTTTTTTTATTGTTGAACGGTTTTTGAAACCCTTCAATCTGCTGACCGGGCTGCCGATGGTTAATGGCCCGTTAACTCTCTGGCGCTATAGTGACACAACTATGCCGAATTGATCGGCGGTCATCTATCTGGGTTTTTTTATGCGTCAGGGCTCATCATCTTATGATTTAACAACAGACGGTGCTTATCAAAGCCCGCGTCTTGTGGTGATGTTTTCACGCCAGCTTGGCTCGTTTATCGGTATCGCTCTTCTGGTACTGATAGGATTGGCTGCAGCGGCATTGGCAACCTGGAACGTTGCCGATCCGTCATTGAGTTATGCCAATAGCAATCCCGTTACCAATTTGATGGGGTGGCCGGGAGCGGTTTTTGCCGATCTTGCGATGCAGTTTTTCGGCCTTGCAAGTGTTGCGGCATTGTTGCCGCCGTTTTTCTGGGCCGTGCTCTTGATTGCACAAAAGGATATTGGCAAGCTTGGTCGGAGGCTGTTCTTCTGGGTGGTTTCAGCCTTTTGTTTTTCCGGTTTGATCGCCTTGGTTCCACCGTTTGCTCATTGGCCGATGCCTATCGGGCTTGGCGGCGTATTCGGCGACAAGATTTTATCCTTTGCCAATATTTTTCTTTCCGCTTTGCCGACCATGGCAAGTTCGGTGATAATAGCGGTCATCCTAGCGCCTTTGGCGTTCTGGTCGGTGGCCATTGCTGGTGGTGTCGTCGGGCGCCGTCAGCCTGCAAAGTCCTCCAAACAGAAAAAACGCCGTCAGGCCAGCAAGGATTATGATGACGAGCCGGAGCGTGACGCGCCGCGTGGCAGCATTTTTGTGACCCTTTTGGGAGGAACGATGCATGCTGTCTATACGCTCAAGGCAGCCATAGGTCGTCTGTTCAGGCGCAACGAGCCGGATTTTTTGAAAAATCCGGACTTTTTGAAAAATGTTGAACGGTCCCATCCGGAAAAAAGCAAAGGGCGTGTGGATCCCGGTTTTGCATCTCTGCAGGCTGTGCAAAACGAAGTGCCTTGGGAAGATGAAAAACCGCAAAAGGCCAGTCGTGCGAAAGCCGCACCAAGAGCCACCGCGCAGCAGGCTTACGGGTTTGAACTGCCGCATCTGGAATATCTGGCCGAGCCGAAAGTCATACAAAAAAGCCCGTTGCTTTCCCCTGAAAGCCTTAAGGAACATGCCGCCCAATTGGAAAGCGTATTGGAGGATTTCGGCGTTAAAGGCCAAATTATCCATGCACGACCCGGCCCTGTCGTAACCCTCTATGAGTTTGAACCTGCGCCGGGTATAAAATCTTCGCGCATTATCGGCTTGGCCGATGATATTGCCCGCTCGATGAGTGCAATCTCGGCCCGCGTCGCCGTTGTTCCGGGTCGTAATGTTATCGGCATCGAACTGCCCAATCCGACACGCGAAACCGTTTATCTGCGTGAAATCATGCAAACGCAGGATTTTTACGAAAACAAGGCCAAACTTGGTTTGGCGCTTGGCAAGACCATTGGCGGAGAAGCTGTGATTGCCGACCTCGCAAAAATGCCGCATTTGTTGGTTGCAGGGACGACAGGCTCGGGTAAATCGGTGGCAATCAATACAATGATCCTGTCGCTGCTTTATCGTATGACACCTGACCAATGCCGCTTGATCATGGTTGATCCTAAAATGTTGGAACTTTCTGTCTATGATGGAATTCCCCATTTGTTGACACCGGTGGTTACCGACCCGAAAAAAGCCGTTGTCGCGCTTAAATGGGCGGTGCGCGAAATGGAAGAGCGTTACCGCAAGATGGCCAAAGTGGGCGTCAGGAATATTGATGGCTTCAATGCCCGCGTGAAAGAGGCGGAAAACAAGGGAGAAAGTCTGTCCCGTACGGTGCAGACCGGTTTTGACCGCGAAACAGGTGAGCCTGTTTATGAGACTGAAACGCTGGACCTTGCAGCAATGCCTTACATCGTTGTCATTATCGACGAGATGGCAGACTTGATGATGGTTGCGGGCAAAGACATCGAGGGTGCCGTTCAGCGTCTGGCGCAGATGGCGCGCGCGGCCGGTATCCATGTGATCATGGCCACGCAGCGTCCCTCCGTCGATGTTATCACCGGCACGATCAAGGCCAATTTTCCGACCCGCATATCGTTTTCGGTAACCTCGAAAATTGACAGCCGCACCATCTTGGGCGAGCAGGGGGCCGAGCAGCTATTGGGGCAGGGTGATATGCTCTTCATGATGGGTGGCGGACGCATCCAGCGCGTACATGGGCCTTTTGTCGGTGATGATGAGGTCGAACAGATCGTCCACCATCTTAAAGCGCAGGGCGTGCCGGATTATCTGGATGCTATCACGGAAGATGATGGCGAAACAGAACTCGCCGGCTCGGAAACGAATGCTCCGACAATGGAAGATTCGGAAGACCCTTATGATCAGGCGGTCGCTGTCGTATTACGGGATCGCAAGGTTTCGACATCTTATATTCAGCGTCGTTTGGGCATTGGGTATAACAGGGCCGCTTCCATTATTGAAAGAATGGAAGATGAAGGGCTTATCAGCGCCGCAAATCATGCGGGAAAGCGTGAGATTCTCGTTCCTGAAGATGATGCCCCTTTTTGAACCGTTAGCAGTTTTGCCTTGTCTTTGCGGGCATTTGCCACAGATGGAAACAGGCACGCCATAGTGATGCCACACGATGCTGCAATAAGAATGGCAGGAGTATAGGAATGATGATGAAATGCGTATCGGCTTTTAAAGCGCTTATGATTGCGGGAGCGGTGGCTACAACCGCAGCAATATCGACAGTGGTTCTGCCGGCATCCGCTTATGCGCAAAATGCCAATGCGCAGGCACAAACAATTGCAAACCATTTTTCATCGATCAAAACGATGACAGGCGATTTCGTTCAGTTCAGTCCTAAAGGTGATATGTCCGAGGGAACTTTTTACTTGGAAAGACCGGGTAAAATTCGCTTCAGCTACAAAGACTCGCCTGTGCGTGTGATAACGGATGGCAAATCTGTCGCGATCAACAATCGCAAGCTCGACACTTGGGATCTCTACCAATTATCGCAAACACCAATGAAAATGTTGCTCGACAACCAGATCGACCTTTCCGGCGGTCGCCTTTTGGGTGTCAGTCAGGATCCGGGTGCGACAACGATTATTTTGGCGGATAAGAGCCTGGGTAAGGGGCAGATCCGTATGATTTTTGACTCGAAGACCTACGAGTTGCGTCAGTGGACGATTGTCGACCAGCAAAACCTTGAAACAACGGTGCAAATCACCAATGTTCGTACCGGCGTGAAATTTGCCAAAGGAATGTTCGATATTCCGTATCAGCGTATCGCGATGAAACGCAACCGAAACTGATATGATTTAAGTCCGCGGGAACTTTATTGCCCGTTCATCCTTTCTTTTCACAGATGGAAATTGAAAGGATGAAACATGCCGTATAAAACGCACACCCTATTTCTCAGTCTGGCTCTCGCTTCGACAACACTCGTAACAGCCGGTCAGGCACAAATGCCAAGAGGTGAAGCCACGTCGGATTCACCCCGTGATATTGCCGAAATCAAACAGGGCGGTATGGATAAACCCGTACCGTCTTCTGATATGGCCGCAGTCCTTTTCAAGCTTGAAGAGCTGGGTGCCAAGCCGATAGGCACTTTGACCGTTGAACAGACACGCAGCCAGCCTTCGCCTGCCGATGCGGCCACGGCTGTGATGAAAGACCGTGGTATTAAAGCCGATGAGCGCTTTACCTCTATCAAAACCGAAGATATGACGATTGCCGGACCGAAAGGCGATATTGCGTTGCGTGTATATACGCCGCAAGGCACAGGGCCTTTCCCGCTTATCGTCTATTACCATGGCGGCGGTTGGGTGATTGCCGATCTTGATACGTATGATATGTCTGCGCGCGCACTTGCTGCCAAGACAGGGGCCGTTGTTGTCTCGGCTCATTATCGGCAAGCACCTGAAAACAAGTTTCCCGCGGCGCATGCAGATGCTTGGGCAGCTTACCAGTGGGCCGTCACGCATGCCGGCCGTTTAAACATCGATATTAAGAAGATTGCCGTAGCAGGCGAAAGTGCTGGCGCAAATCTGGCAGCCAATGTGGCTTTGCGTGCAAGGGATGCAAAAACCATCAGGCCTGTACACGAATTGCTTGTCTATCCCATTGCGGGCAATGATATGAATACGCCTTCATACAAAGTGAATGCTGATGCACAACCCTTATCCAAAAAAGCGATGGGGTGGTTTGTTGCAGAAGTGTTTGACCATCAAAAAGACACAGCAGATCCGCGGATCAATCTTGTCGGGCGCAAAGACTTGCAGGATTTAGGCGATATTACCGTCATAAATGCTGAAATTGATCCGCTGTTAAGCGAAGGTATGACCTATGCCGACCATTTAAAAAATGCCGGCAACCAAGTCGTCCAGCATACCTATCCCGGTGTGACACATGAATTCTTTGGCATGGTGGGTGTTGTCCCGCAAGCAGATGAGGCAACGGATCTTGCCGCCCGGCAGTTGAAGGCTTCTTTCGACAAGGTCAAATAGCCAAATATTGCCGGTGCGGAAAAGTTTTACGTGAGCGCTGGATTTTTAGGTTTTAGCTGGATAAAAGAGGGCAGGAAAACTAGCCCTTTTTTTGAAGGTTTTAAGATGAGCTTCAAAGTTGCCACTTGGAATATCAATTCGGTTCGATTGCGTTTGCCGCTCGTTCTCGATTTATTGGCAGAGCAACAACCGGATGTCTTGTGCCTGCAAGAGACAAAGTGTCCCGATGATAAATTCCCGTTCAAAGCCCTTAAGGCAGCGGGTTATGAATTTATCGAGGTGAGTGGTCAGAAAGGCTATCATGGTGTTGCAACCCTTTCGAGGCGCCCTCTCGGTGATGCCCGCAGAATAGGATTTTGCGACAAAGGTGATTGTCGTCATCTCTCCGTGACTGTTAAAGCAGGTGATAAAACGATACGCATTCACAATTTTTATGTTCCAGCCGGAGGGGATGAGCCGGATCCGGAAATCAATCCGAAGTTTCGCCATAAGCTTGATTTCCTCGAAGAAATGAAAGCTGTGCGCGCTGATATGGGCGATGGCTATTCGTCCATCCTTGTCGGAGATCTCAATATTGCACCGTTGGAAAACGACGTTTGGTCGCATAAACAGCTGCTGAAGATTGTCAGCCATACCCCTATCGAAACCGAAACCCTGAAGGCTCTGTGTCATGATGGCGGTTGGGTCGATCTCATGCGCGAACAAGTGCCTGAGCCTGAAAAGCTCTACACCTGGTGGAGCTACCGTGCCAAAGATTGGGAGTCGTCCAATCGTGGCCGGCGCCTTGACCATATCTGGTCTTCGCCTGATCTTGTCCCCCATATGCAGCAGATGCAAATCGTCACGGCAGCAAGGGGATGGGAAAAACCGTCCGACCATGTGCCGGTTATCATGCGTTTTGATCTTGATTAATGATACGCGAAGTATTGATGGCGTCAAACTATTGACTTTGGCCGAAAATGAACAAAATTTCACGAGATTTTCAAGCGTGAGTGTGGAATATAAAAGCGCGGACGGAAAAATGTTCATGCTTGATGCGCCGCAAAAGTCTTACGACGGTTTCAGGAGAAATGATGCAGAAATGGTGTTCAAAGAACGCGGGCAAATTGCCTAAGCGCGTTTCTGCACTCGCCGGGCTTCTCTTGCTTTCAGGTTGTCTTGTCGGGCCGGACTATCAAAAGCCGTCTTTTTTGCTGGCGTCGCATTGGAGTTCAGATTCACGTGAAACCCCTTCTCAACCTGCTCAAATTGCAGGGTGGTGGCGCCGCCTGAATGATCCCCTGCTTGAAAAGCTGGTTGCTGATGCTATTGCCGGCAATAATGATGTTGCGACGGCCAAGGCAAAGCTGCGCGAAGCACGTGCCAGCCTTTGGCAGACAACAGGTACGCTCTACCCAAGCCTTGATGGATCGGCGTCTGGCAGCCGCAGTAAATCGGCGGGTGGGCCGGAAGGCAGCCAGTATCGTGGCGGTTTTGATTCCAGTTGGGAAATTGATCTTTTTGGCGCCAACAGGCGGGCCGTTGAAGCGGCAAAATATGGGCTTGATGGTGCAAAGGAAGATATGCGGGCGACAATGGTCACGCTTATTGGCGATGTCGCGACCAATTATGCTGAAGCCCGCGGCCTCCAGCAAAAAATAGCCTTGGCACAGAGAACTGCCGCCTCGCAAAAAAGGACGGCACAGCTCACCCGCGATAAATTTGCAGCCGGTGCGGTTTCCCAGCTTGATGTTTCCAATGCCGAGGGGCAGGCAGCCAGTACCGAAGCCGGTATTCCCCAGATGGAAGCGAATTTGGCAACGACGATACACCGCTTATCGGTGTTGACAGGGCAGAGTCCGACAGCGCTGAACGACACAATGAAAAAGACCGGTCGGGTACCACAGCCCAAATGGCCAATTCCAGCCGGTGTACCGGCAGACATTCTGTTGACGCGTCCCGATGTGCGCCTGGCCGAGCGTCAATATGCGCAATCAACCGCGCGTATAGGACAGGCAGAAGCTGCGCGTTACCCGTCGGTTACATTGACGGGCAATATATCGACAGCCGCAACGCAGCCCGGCCAGCTTGGCAAGGATTCATCCATCAGCTGGTCGTTTGGCCCGGGTGTGAGCGTCCCTATCTTCAATGGTGGCCAGCGTGAGGCTGCGGTGGAAATAGCCCGCGCGCAACGTGACCAATCGTTCATCGCCTATCGCAGCAGTGTTTTGACAGCATTGGAAGATGTCGAAAACGCGCTTGTGTCAATGCGCAAGGAAAGACAACGTTCCGGCAAGCTTGCTCAAGCGTCGACGGCCTACTCCAAAGCGCTGGAACTCTCACGATCACTGTATGAAAGCGGAAATACAAGCTTTCTAGAATTGTTGAATGCGGAACGTTCGCATTATTCATCAGAACAATCGTTGATTGAAAGTCGTGTAGCAATCACAACAGATTATATCGCCTTGATGAAAGCGCTTGGTGGGGGATGGGATGGAACCGTTGAAACGTCACGTCCCGAAATCGTCGATGGTTATACAGGCCCCCATATTAAAACGGCTCAGGCAGGAAGTGAAACACGATGAACCGTAGAAAACTGGTTACAATTATCGTCGCAGTAATTGTGGTGATTGTGCTTTTCTTTTGGATACGGTCGGCTTTTTTCGGCACGACACAGCCCACTTATATGACCTCAGCCGTTAAACGCGGAAACATCGAGGTGAGCGTCTTGGCCACGGGGACCGTCAAGCCGCATCGCTTGGTAGCGGTCGGCGCGCGAGCGACCGGTCGTATCGTTTCCATGAAGGTCCAACCGGGAAGTATTGTGAAAGAGGGAGATCTCTTGGCAGAGATTGACCCGACAACCCAGCAAAATGATTTGAAAAGCAAACAGGCGGCTTTGGCAAATTATCGTGGCAAATTGGCAGAACAGGAAGCCCAGTTGGTCCTTGCCAAGCAAAATTTGACCCGCCAGCAAACAATGATTGCATCCCACGCGGTATCGCGGGCAGATTTTGATGATGCAGATGCGCAGGTCAAAATCCGCGAAGCCCAGATCGACCAGTTAAAGGCACAAATTGTCCAAGCGGAAGTCGATGTGGAAACGGCACAGGTCAATCTCGGCTATACGCGTGTTACAGCGCCATCCGACGGCACTGTACTTGCTGCCGTTGTGCAGGAAGGGCAAAACGTCAATGCGGTGCAATCCGCACCGACCATCGTTATCCTTGGCGATCTTTCGGTCATGACCGTGCGGGCTGAAATATCGGAAGCCGATATCATCAATGTAAAACCGCAGCAGGATCTCTATTTCAACGTTATCGGCAATCCCGACAGGCGATATGAAAGCCGTCTGGAAAAGATTGAACCGGCACCTGAATCCATACGCAACGATATCAGTTTCAATTCTTCCAGCAGTGCCTCTTCAAGCACATCTTCATCATCGGCGATTTATTATAATGGTACATTCGACGTGCCGAACGATGATGGTGTTTTGCGCACCTATATGACGGCGGAAGTGCATATCATTCTTGGTCGGGCGGAGAATGCCCTATTGATACCGGCCGATGCTTTGAACAATGTAAGCGGGCATAAGGCTGTGGTGAATGTGCTGGATAAAAACGGCGAACTCCATGCAAAAGACATTGAAACCGGCTTGAACAATAAAGTTATGGTGGAGGTTTTATCTGGCTTGGATGAAGGTGAAACGGTCGTGACCGGCTCCAGCAACGGTGTCATGCCGACAGCCGGTAATCGTCGTCGTATGGGGCCGTTCTAAGCAATGAAAACCGATAGAACCGATGCCGTTATTGTTTTGAAGGATGTTATCCGCGAATTTCCTGCGGGAGAAACCAATGTGCGTGTTCTCAAGGGTATCAACCTGACAATCAAGCGTGGCGAGATGGTGGCTATTGTCGGTGCTTCGGGTTCGGGCAAATCAACGCTGATGAATATTCTCGGTTGTCTGGATCGTCCAAGCGCCGGAAGCTATCGGGTTTCGGGCAAGGAAACTGCACAGCTTGACGCCGACCAGCTTTCAGGCCTGCGGCGCGATCATTTCGGCTTTATCTTTCAGCGCTATCACCTTCTGGGCGAGTTGACGGCTCTCGGAAATGTGGAAATACCGGCAATATATGCCGGACGTTCGCCCGATGAACGCAAAAAACGCGCTGGTGCCTTGTTACAGCGCCTTGGCATGGGCGATCGAGTCAACCACAGGCCCGGGCAACTTTCAGGTGGTCAGCAGCAACGTGTGTCCATTGCCCGCGCATTGATGAATGATGCAGAAGTCATCTTGGCTGACGAGCCAACCGGTGCCCTTGACCGCCATAGTGGTGAAGAAGTCCTGCGTATTCTGGAAGAGCTGCATGCCGAGGGCAGAACAATCATCATCGTCACCCACGATATGTCGGTTGCCGAAAAGGCCGAGCGTATCATAGAAATCAGCGATGGCGAGATTTTATCCGATCGGGCCAATAAACCGACAGAAGTCGCAACCGGTCATGCGGATGATATAGTCGCCGAAATTGACAGCCACCAAACAATCGGCCTGTTTCGTTCGTTCGTCGATCGTTTCCACGAAGCGTTCCGTATGGCGCTTCTTTCAATGAATGCGCATCGTATGCGGACATTTCTGACGATGTTGGGCGTTATTATCGGTATTGCCGCCGTCGTTTCAATGGTCGCCTTGGGCAATGGCACACAAAAGCAGATTCTTGAAAACATCAATAGTCTGGGTACAAATACCTTGAATATTTTTGCCGGCAAAAGTTTTGCGGATATGCGGTCGGGCAAAGTCACGACATTGGTGGATGCCGATGCGACAGCGCTTGCCCAGCAACCCTATGCTGCGGCTGTCACACCGACTGTTTCAACCACATCCACAGTGCGCTATGGTTCTATCGAATCCAATGTTTCGGTCTCCGGTGTCAGCGATCAATATTTCGATGCGCAGGGTGCAAAATTGGTCGAGGGAAGATTGTTCGATGCGCAAAGCGTTGCGACCCGTGCCACCGATCTTGTCGTTGAAAAGCAGGCAATCTCCACACTTTTTCCCGATAGTCATGATAGCCCGATCGGCAAAGTGGTTTTGGTCGGCAAGGTGCCTACACGCATTGTCGGGGTGGTCGAACTGCAACAAATGGGGCCATCGTCCGACACGTTGCAATTGTATCTTCCCTATACAACGGTGCAGACGAGATTTCTTGGCAACAATACTGTGCGCTCGATCACTTTGAAAGTTGCTGATAACGTCGATTCCCGTTTGGCAGAAGAAGCCGTTAAACGCTTTCTGATCATGCGTCATGGCACGGAGGATTTTTTCATCCGCAATTCCGAAGAATTCCGAGAGCAGGTTTTGGCAAGTACGCAGGTGCTGACATTGCTCGTCGCCTCAATTGCGCTGATCTCGTTGTTGGTGGGTGGCATCGGCGTTATGAACATCATGCTGGTCACCGTATCCGAACGCATCAATGAAATTGGTGTGCGAATGGCAGTGGGAGCACGACAAAGCGATATCCTACAACAATTTCTCATCGAAGCCATTCTGGTTTGTCTGATTGGTGGCACTTTGGGCATTCTCTTCGGACTGTCTGTCGGTTGGATTTTCGCGATCAGCGGTGCACCATTCCAGTTGGTCTATTCGACTGGATCCATCATGATCGCATTCTTGTTTTCGACACTAATCGGCATTGGTTTTGGTTTTCTACCGGCACGCAATGCATCCAAACTCGATCCCGTAGCAGCGCTTGCAAGAGATTAGAGCGGTTC
Source organism: Bartonella sp. LJL80 (assembly GCF_054871565.1). NCBI lineage: Bacteria > Pseudomonadati > Pseudomonadota > Alphaproteobacteria > Hyphomicrobiales > Bartonellaceae > Bartonella > Bartonella sp. LJL80. The sequence continues at coordinate 368,380 of NZ_JBTXLM010000001.1, read as the reverse complement.
CCGATTGATGTGAATGATCAATCGGATAAGATAGCGCGACAAATTAAAAGCTTGAGACGGGTTGATCTGATTCAATCGGATCGAAATGTGTCCCAGATTTCAATAGAACGCCGGATCGGAGCGTTTTCAATAATATCATAAAGCTTGTTTCTGGAACGCAGCGGCGATAAATATGGGAGCATTATAAGCCATGCGAGCGCATTTTTCCTGCTGAAATAGGTGGATTGTGCTCGTTCATTCAAGGCGCCTAAACTTTATTGCGTGAAGGTGGGAAGATGAGTAAGACGACCCCGGCAACTGCGTTTTTAACCCGTCACAACATCGCATATGAACTTGTCTCATATGATTATGACCCTCATGCCGAGCATATCGGCATACAGGCTGCCGAGGCTATTGGCGCCGATCCCGCGACAGTTTTCAAAACTCTTATGATCATGGTCGATCATAAACCTTATGTCGCGGTTTTGCCGGCAGATAAAGAAGCGAATATGAAGAAACTGGCTGCAGTTTTTGACGGCAAGCATGCAGCTATGCTTTCCGTAAATGAGGCGGAAAAATTGACGGGATATAAGGTCGGCGGCATCTCGCCTTTCGGTCAAAGACGCAATTTTCCGACAGTTTTTGAAGAAAGCGCCTTATCCCATGACACGATATTCGTGAACGGTGGCGGACGAGGATTGCAGGTAAGAGTCTCACCGCATGCGGTCATAACCGCCCTCTCGGCTAAAACAGCACCCTTTTGCCGCTAACGTTGCGGCTGGTGTCTATCGTCATCTAAATATCGTCAACAGGATCACGTGGCTGCCACCGTATATGCTCCGACCGTTCCTGAAGCTTAGGCTATGCGGTCTTAAACGAGCCGCGCAGGCATCAATAAAGATCAGAGAGATTACGAGCGGCGCCATAGAACATGTCGCGATCAATCACGATTACCGGTCTAACCGGAAGGGCAATGCTTGTTTGCTTCAGAAGCATGAGAGCCACGCAGGACAATTTCTGCGTGGCTCGATGTTTTTAGAGCGGTTCCCGATTGATGTGCATGATCAATCGGATAAGATACCGCGACAAGTCAAAAGCTTGAGAAGCGCCGGGCGGATAGCATCAGGTCGAAAAGCGCTCTAAACCGCCAATGTCACGAATTTAAGATCCAGATAAGCATTGATGGCCTCTGACCCACCTTCGGTTCCATAACCGGAATCGCGGATGCCGCCAAAAGGTACTTCTTGAAGCGCCAGACCATTGTGGTTGATGGTTGTCATACCCGCATTGATGCGCGCGCCAAGTGCCTGCACGGTGGCGGCAGATGTTGTAAAGGCATAAGATGCCAAGCCATAACGCAAGCGGTTGGCCTCGGCAATCGCATCATCCAGAGTTTTAAAGCGGTTGATGATAGCGACCGGCCCGAATGGTTCCTCATTCATCATTTCAGCAGATGTTGGCACATCTGTCAAAATCGTGGGTTCGAAGAAATAGCCTTTATTGCCAATGCGTTTTCCACCTGTTTGCAATTTCGCACCCTTGGAAACCGCGTCTTTGATCATCTCTTCCATCGCGGGAATACGCCGTTCATTGGCGAGCGGCCCCATATCGACGCCGGCATCAAGACCATTTCCGACCTTAATGGCTTTCGCGGCTTTTATGAATTTCTCCAAATATTCGTCGTAGACGCTTTCCTGGATTAAAAACCGTGTTGGTGACGCGCAAACCTGACCGGCATTGCGGAATTTTGCTGCTGCCATGATGGAAACCGCCTTGTCGATGTCGGCATCATCAAAAACCAGCACGGGGGCATGGCCGCCCAATTCCATCGTTGCTTTTTTCATATGTTGACCGGCAAGCGCTGCAAGATGTTTGCCAACCACTGTCGAGCCGGTAAACGAAATCTTTTCAATCAACGGGTGCGGAATGAGAAATTCCGAAATCTCGGCGGGTACACCATAAACAAGCGCAATCACACCGGCTGGAATACCTGCATCGACAAAGCACTGGATCATCGCTGCGGGAGAGGCGGGCGTTTCTTCAGGCGCTTTCACGATGATTGAACACCCTGCGGCAAGTGCGGCAGACAATTTGCGAACAATCTGGTTGATAGGGAAATTCCACGGGGTAAAAGCTGCCACGGGACCGACGGGTCGTTTAATGACCATTTGTGTTACGTTGCCAGCACGTGCCGGTATAACCTGACCATAGGTGCGGCGCGCCTCTTCAGCGAACCAATCAATGGTGTCGGCCGCGCCAAGAGTTTCCATTTTCGCTTGTTCAAGGGTTTTGCCCTGTTCGCGCGTCATCAGCCAAGCAATATTATCGACACGCTCGCGCAGAAGGCTAGCGGCTTTACGCATCAGTTTAGCGCGATCAAACGGCGATGTCGCGCTCCATATCTCGAAACCTTTGGCAACGGATGTTGCCGCTTCTTCCAGATCGGCTTTTTCAGCGCGGGCAATTTTACCGATAACTTCTTCCGTCGCCGGATCAATAACGTCAATGGTCCTGCCGCCCCGTGCGTCACGCCATTCGTTATTTATCAAAAGCTTGGTATTGGGATATTGGATATTCGTCATTTCTTCCTCCAAAAAAACTATATAACTTTGTCGCGCAACATGCCGAACGGATCAAGGCGCTTTTTTGTGATCGGCGGCGAAAACAGAAAAGATGCCTGCCACTGAAGTCTGCCAAGCGCTTTGCAAACCAATAATAGCAGCGTCATATGACAGGTGTGATTTTCAGCGCAACCAGCCGCGGATTTCCGCACCGATGAATTTGACATATTCTGAGGCGAGGATACGAAGTTGATTAAATTGCCTGATCCAACTGTCATCTTCATTTTCATCGCTGATGGGATAGGCAATAAACTGGATATCCGGCATCAAACGTTCAAGCTCCCGAAGCGAGCGCGGCATATGGTAGTCGTTGGTTACAATGTAGACACTGCGATAATGGTTGCGTCGAATCCATGCCGTGCTTTCTTCTGCATTGCCGATCGTATTGATTGCCTCATGACCAAGATCAACACAACAATCGAATAATAGCGGGTCTGCGTGCGTTACCCTGATAAGTGCCTGAGTATTGGTGGCTGGATTGACGCCACTGATCAATAAGCGGGTTCCACGCCCTTTGGAGAGCAAATCCAAACCGGATTCCATGCGCTTTTCACCGCCTGTCAATACAATGATAGCATCTGCTACCGGCAAGGGGTCAGGTGGGGCGAGACGCGAGATCTTTTCGCTGAAGTAAAAGAAACCAGCACCGAACGCTACAATGATAAAGATGATCAGCAACGAGACCGGCGGCAGGTGTTTGAAAAAACGACGACGCCAGCGAAGCAACCTTAGTTGCCGCATCCGTTTACGACGGGCATCAGGATTGGCAAATTCTGCAGTCAGTGAACAGTCGCTCATCGTATCAGAATAAATCACTTTCGCGGCGGTCTATATCTTTTAATTGGTTGAGAATAGTAAGTCGGCTTGTCGCCATGGTCAAAATAGAAACAAATCCTATCAGAACGAGTATTTTTATATAGCTTCCCCAGCCAATGGAAAAATTGCCGAATAAAGCCGTGGCTTGGTCTGCTTCCGGCGTGCCCATATTGCGGCTCGACCAAAATGAAAATGCCAGAAAGATAACAATCGCCGCTATTCCGCCATATACCGCGCCTTTGAAGCCGGTTTTAAAAAAATGCAAATCGAATTGTCTTGCCACAAATCTCGATTCAGCGCCAATGAAGTGCAAAACTTCAACAATATGGGCATTGCCGGAAAGTGCACTGCGCGTAGCAAACACAATCGTCAGGATGAGCGCTGCGATCACAAGACACAAGATAACCATGCCGATGAATACCGTTGCTTGTGCCATCACGACAAGCCGGTCAATGGCATTGCGATGGTCGTCAAAGCTGCCGCCAGGGATTTGTGTGGCAATCGCATCGCTTATCATGCCGAAATCGGCGTCGTGATTATCATCCAATGTCACAACGATAAGACGTGGGATCGGCAGTTCATCAAGAGCAAGGCCGCTTCCAAGCCAAGGCTCAAGAAGGCGTTCAGTTGCAGCCTTGTCAATAATCTTTGCGCTGGTCACACCTTGGAAACCCTCAACCAATTCAACCGCGTATCGCAGCGTTTTCTCAATGTCGAGTCCATCGGTCGGGCGGATTTGTATCGTGGCTTCGCGGGAAATCTGGCTTTCCCAACTTTTTGCGGATTGGCTTATAAGATCAACCCCGCCCAAGGAAAGCGACGCTAGAAATGTCATAATTGCAATGACAACAGCCAGCGCCCTGCCAGCAACATCACCTGCTGGGACAATGGATGTCGGTTCATTATGATTTTTACGCGACCAGACTTTTTTGGCACTATTTTGCGATGGAGTCTCAATCATAGATGTCGAGCCTCCCGTCATGGAGAATCATACGGCGCGCATCAACCTGTTCCATCAGCCCGACATCGTGGGTTGCTATCACAACAGCCGTGCCAGAACGGTTAAGCTCGATAAACAGTCGTAGAAGACGACGTGCCAAAGGAGGATCAACATTGCCCGTCGGTTCATCGGCAAGCAAGATTTCCGGTTGGTCAATCAATGCGCGTGCTATGGCAGCACGTTGTTTTTCACCACCCGACAGCACAGGCGGTAGCACGTTCATCCGTTCACCCAATCCCACCCATTGCAGCAATTCTTCAACTTCGGCGCGATAGGTGGCTTCCTCCCGCCCTCTAATGCGAAGGGGAAGAGAAACATTTTCATAGGTCGTCATGTGGTCAAGCAACCGAAAATCTTGAAAGACGATACCGATGCGTTGACGAAGTGCCGGCATTTCACGTCGCTTTAACAGAGCGGTGTCCGCGCCGAAAACATTGATCAAACCGCGCGTCGGTTTCATTGCCAAAAACATCAAGCGCAACAACGACGTTTTGCCTGCACCCGAAGGGCCGGTAAGAAACTGAAATGACCCGTGAGGAATATGAAAGCTCACGTCACGGAGCACTTCCGGTCCCATGCCATAACGCAAACCGACATTTTCAAAACGAATCACTCTAGGTGCACCTAATCATTCAGCTTCATCGAACACGTTGCTTTTGCGCATGAAAACAGGCTTTTTAACGGCCTGCCAAACGCGCTTATCGTAAAACCACCGGCGCAGATCGGTCCCGCGCCGGTTTCTGCGCAATCCTTGAGGAATATGGTTAAGTACCGGTTAAAATTTAAACCCAATCTCTGCTTTCTTAGCGCAAATGTCTGTGTTAGGCATGGCCGGAAATCAGATAACGGGATGATGTTATGCCGCTCATAGATGGTAAGATGATAGATGTACTGTTTTCCGCAAATGATATTGCAGGCCGTAATGCGGCGATAGCAAAACAGGTTGCAGCCGAAAACCCTGAAAATCTATTGGTATTACCGATCTTAAAAGGGTCATTTATCTTTGCTGCTGATCTTATCAGGGCTTTACACGAGGCGGACGTTGTCTCGACGGTCGAGTTTATCACAATTTCCAGTTACGGTGCGGGTAAGACAAGTGGCGAGATAAAACTTTTACACGATGTTGACAGTGATATCGCGGGACGTGACATCCTGCTTGTTGACGACATACTTGAATCTGGCAACACGCTGAAGTTTGTACGCGATCTTTTGCTAAGCCGCGGTGCCCGGCGTATTTTTATCACCGCATTGCTGGACAAAAAAATGCGCAGGCAAGCAGAAATTGAAGCCGATTTTGTAGGTTTTTCCTGCCCTGATCACTTCGTTGTCGGCTATGGCATGGATGCGGGGCACGCATTCCGCCAATTGCCGTTTGTCGGCATCGTCCGCGAATAACCACTGATAGGTCCGCCGATTTATGGTGGACTCGCGCATGCAGCGTTTTTCCGCGTTCCAACAACATGCTTCAACCTGTTTTTTTGTCGGGTGCATCTATCGGAAAATCGGTTTCCGCTTTCCGGTATGCCCTTAGCTGCGGCTTTGCAGGCCGCTGGCGATGATATGCAAAAGATGGGCGATTTCGGCGTCCAATTGATCGTGGCGAACACCGACATCATGATTTTCCAAACCGATAAGCACCATGCCGTGTACACATGAAAACAGTGTCTGCGCAAAGACCGCGATATCGGCGTCAGCCGCATTCGGCATCAAACGGGACAGGGGTTCAATAACCCTGAAAAAAGGTTGCTTACGCTCCAGTGTGACCCAGTCTGGTAAAGATTTTTCACCCGACATCCGGTGATCAAACAAAGCGCGCCAGAGATAATAATTTTCCGCTGCAAAGTGGTGATAAGCCTGACCGGCTGCGACAAGCCGCTCGATAGGCTGGTTTTTGTCTATCGTCTCCAGGGCACGATCCAGCTTGCGGTTCAATTCTTGCAATGTGCGTGAGCCCGTTAACAACACCAATTCATCGAGGTCACTGACGATGTTATAAATGCCTCCCAGAGCAATGCCAATCTCGTCGGCCAAATCGCGTGCTTTCAACGACGAAAGCCCGTTACGCGCAATGACTTTTTCAGCCGCATCTATCAACGCCGCTTTTTGACGCGCGCGTTTCATTTCAGTTTTGGTTGGTTTTTTGTCGTTTTCCATGAACAGTGTTCATATCAGATTAGATCTCATATGCCTAGTGTACAAAAACAATGCTCTTTGCTGTTTTAAAGTTTTGTAGCGTTCAACAAGCCTGATCCTGACCCTAGTCTATGGGAAAATTTTCCTCGACATAAGGAGCTGATAGCTCAAACGAAAATCCACTTTTTGCATAGCTCAGATCGGCATTGCCATTGAAACTTGCCGGCAATAGACGCTCAATCAATTTCGAGCCAAAGCCCTTACGTGTAGGCTTGCTCACTGCCGGACCACCAGTTTCACGCCAGTGGAAATGAAAGCCATCTTGGTCCATCGTCCAGCCAATATCCACCATGCCGACGTCACCTGACAGCGCACCATATTTGACGGCATTGGTACTCAGTTCATGCAAGGCTAACGCCATTGAGAGTGCCGCTTGCGGCGATAAAGCCACCTCTGGTCCAGATATGGTAAAACGCTGCGAATGGCTGCCATGAATATCAAGGCTTGCTTCTACAATCTGTAAAAGGTCAGCGCTTTTTGCCGCTCCATGCGTCAGAATATCCTGTGCACGTGCCAGCGCATTGATGCGGACGGAGAAATCATGAGAGGCTTTTTCCAGAGACGGCGCGTTTATGAGGGTCTGGTTGGCAATGCTTTGTACAATCGCTAGAATATTTTTTACTCTATGGGCCAACTCACCCGAAAGCATAGCTTGCTTTTCTTGCGCCTCACGTCTTTCGGTGATGTCTTGTAATACCCCCAAAATGCGATGTTTCATGGCGCTGCCAGTGTCTTTGGGGGCTGCCTCTGCCCAATAACCCATCCAGCGCAATTGCCCGTTATCAACGCGTTTGATTTGGAATTCCAAATGGATGATCAGGCTTTCATCCTGCCTGGTTTCCAGCATGAGTTGCGCAATCATTTCGCGATTTTCAACCAGAACAGAACAGAAGTCCGCCAAAGCAAGTTCGTCACTTTCAGGAAACCCCAAAAGTTTGAGAAATTGCGGCGTCGCTTCAATTACTCGCCGGTCGCGGTCAATTTCGAACGCGCCAATACCGGCAGCTTCCTGTGCCAGCCGCACCCGTTCTTCGCTCAGACGCAGCGCCTCTGCATGGCGTCTTTCATCTGTTCGGTCACGCACGATTTTCAAGAAACCTTGCTGTTGCCCATCATCATTATAGAAAGCCTGAAGGTCACCGGATGCCCAAAACTGGCTACCATCCTTGCGCATATGGTAGCGCTCCACAGCATCAATGCGATGCTGACTGGCCATCTGACGACGCGATTCGGGAAGCTTGTTCTTGCGGTCTTCCTGCGTAAAAAGAATATCGAGCGGTTGGCCAATCGCTTCTTTCGGTGTCCAGCCAAATAGTTTTTCCGCGCCTGAACTCCAGCTTACGATCAAGCCGTTCATATCCGCCGTCAATATGGCATAATCCAATGCATTATCGAGAATGAGCTGATTGCGCCATTCCTGTTTTTCGACACGCTTCATTGCGTTTTTTCAGACTCCGTTTTTTGTTCTCATAACGTATGAAGCTTAACGGAGGCTTACACGGCATTTGTCCTAAGCCGTTGCTCCCCCTACAGTTTATGCTTAACACTTCAAATGCGTTTTGTTAACTGTGTATCGTCGTGCGTTCTTGCGAAACAATGCCGCTATTGGTTTAATCATCATGCTATCATCGTTATCGACAGGATGCGGGAATGAGTAACTGGCAACAAGCCTTTCCGACGAGACCCCTTAAAATTCTCGGCCTCGATTGGTCTTATTTCAAAAGCGGTTTATTTTTTCTGTTTTTGGGAATCTTTATGCTTGTTGGTTTCAGTCATTTTTGGAAACCCGATTTTCAGCGGGATACAAAGATCTGGCTTGATCCAGATTATGCGCAAAACTTCACGCTTGAACGCAATATATGCGAAGCAAATTTTCTTATCATACGCCTCTGTCATGCCGATGTAACTGTCACGTTGAATGACAACATCATTCACAAGCAACTCTCGGCACGGTTTTTGGATTGGGGATCTGCCGGTTACAGAACCTATGTTGTTTATAAGCGCGGTGAGCCGCAAATTATGGCTCTAAGTCTGTCGATAGATCATTTCTGGCAACGCCTTGTGATTTTCATTTTGGTGGCTGCCTTATCGGTAGCCTTTATCATCGTTGGGTTTCGCGACCTTATACGACATTACCGGCAGTGGTCGGTGCGTGGGCATAAATACGCTATGATGCCGGCGATTATCGAGTTGAAAAAGATCGCCTTTGGCTATTATTTTTACGTTATCACGCTTGCGAACGGGAAAACGGTCAAGCGCCGAATCCGAGTGAAAAGGGATGAGCAACCGTTCTTCATAGATCCAATACGCCAATACGCTTTGGGTGGTGTTCCTGACGGACAGGATTTCGCTATCGTCTTGGATCATCAATTGACGCGTGTTGAATTGAGCGAGGCGGAAAAAACCGAACTGTATAATGCGGTGGATGTATTGAACACATTGAGCAAAAAAACCATGCGTCCTGCTTTTTAGAGCGGTTCCCGATTGATGTGAATCATCAATAGGATAAGAACCGCGACAAATCAAAAGCTTGAGACGCGTCGGGCGGATAGCATTAGGTCGAAAAGCGCACCAGTGCATTGAAGCTCTTAGTCCCTGAGCCTAAACAATAAAATGGCCTGATAGACAATTCATTCTCGATGATTTTAAAAATATAAAAACGCCGGAAAGGTTTCCGGCGTTTTCGATTCTCATCGCGTAACGTTATGTCTGCTTATGTTCCAGGACGTTTATTTTGACGGTTGGTGATAAGGTCTTCAACGACCTGAGGTTCTGCAAGTGTCGAGATGTCACCGAGGTTTTCATAATCGTCTTCGGCAATTTTACGTAAAATACGACGCATAATTTTGCCCGAACGCGTTTTAGGTAGACCGGGTGCAAATTGGATTTTATCCGGTGTGGCAATCGGGCCGATTTCTTTGCGCACGTGTTGAACAAGATCCTGTCTCAGCTCTTCTGTCGGTCTGGTGCCTTCCATCAGGGTGACAAAGCAATAGATGCCCTGACCTTTGACGGGATGGGGATACCCGACAACGGCTGCTTCGGAGACAGCGTGGTCAGATACCAAGGCCGATTCAACTTCGGCCGTTCCAAGACGGTGACCGGAAACGTTCAAGACATCGTCAACGCGGCCGGTAATCCAGTAGTAACCGTCACTATCGCGCCGACAGCCATCGCCGGTGAAATATTTTCCCTTATAGGTCGAGAAATAGGTCTGGATGAAACGGGCATGATCGCCATAAACCGTCCGCATCTGCCCTGGCCAAGAGTCTGTAATACACAGATTGCCGTCATTCTCACCTTCCAGCACTTCGCCTTCGGCATCGACGAGCTGCGGCTTGATACCAAAGAAAGGTAGGGTAGCAGAACCCGGCTTTAGATCCGTCGCACCGGGCAATGGGGTGATCAAGTGACCGCCGGTTTCGGTTTGCCACCATGTATCAACGATAGGGCAACGGCCATCACCGACTTTGTTGTAGAACCATTCCCATGCTTCCGGGTTTATTGGTTCTCCGACCGAACCCAATAGGCGCAACGATGTACGCTTGGAACGCTCAACAAATTCATCCCCTGCGCCCATAAGGGCACGGATAGCTGTCGGTGCGGTGTAAAGTATATTGACCTTGTGTTTGTCGACCACTTCCCAAAAGCGTGCCTGGTCTGGAAAGTTTGGTACTCCTTCAAACATCAAGGTCGTCGCCCCATTACACAACGGACCGTAAACAAGATAAGAATGGCCCGTGACCCAACCGACATCCGCGGTACACCAATAGACTTCGCCCGGGTGATAATCAAAAACATATTCATGTGTCATCGACGCATAAACAAGATAACCGCCGGTGGTATGAAGCACACCTTTGGGCTTACCCGTGGAACCGGAAGTATAGAGAATGAAGAGCGGGTCTTCTGCTTTCATTTTTGCAGGAGGGCACTCGGTTTTGGCATTCGGCATTTCTTCGTGATACCAAAAGTCACGGCCCGGTGCCCAGCCGATTTTACCGCCCGTTCTGCGTACCACCATCACCTGATTGACCAGAACATATTGCCGCGCCGCAATGTCGATGGCGTGGTCGACATTTTCTTTCAAATGGATGGGTTTGCCGCCGCGCACACCTTGATCAGCGGTAATGACGAAGGTAGATTCACAATCGACAATACGGCCAGCAAGTGCCTCGGGCGAAAAACCGGCAAAGACCACTGAATGGACAGCGCCGATACGGGCACAGGCCAACATGGCATAAGCCGCTTCAGGAATCATCGGAAGGTAGATGGTAACCCGATCACCTTTTTTAACGCCGCGTTTCTTGAGAATATTGGCGAAACGACAGACATTTTCGTAAAGTTCATTATAGGTTATTTTTTTATCAATATAAGGGTTGTCACCTTCCCATATCATAGCAACCTGATCACCGCGGCTTTTCAAGTGGCGATCAATGCAATTATAGGTGACGTTCGTGATACCATCCTCATACCATTTGATGGAAACACGGCCCTTGAATGTCGTGTTTTTTACCTTCGTGAACGGTTTGAACCAGTCGATACGCCTGCCGTGTTTCGACCAAAAAGCTTCAGGGTCCTTGATGCTTTCGTCATACCATTGAAGATAGGTGTCGTGATCAATCAGCGCATTTTTCTTAACGCTGCTCGGCACAGGATAGATTTTCTCCGACATAGATTTCCTCCAAATGTGTGCATTTCAGGTTCCCGCCTGAAACGCTCTCCTCCAATTTGCCTATGGCCAGCACAAGCAACTTTTCGGTAGATTAAACGAAACCGAACCGGTTTGCACAGTAAAAAAAGTGCCAACACCGTGAAACTTGTTGTGAAGCGGAACCTTTTGCAGGCAGCAAACGTTAAGCCACCAATACAGTGAAAACGCCGAAAAATAACGCATTTACAATGTCTAAGGCTAAAAGCCAATCACCATTGACGTGAATGAACGATGTTCATTTTGTTTAAAAATTCGCGTTAAAGAAGGAAGTCTTATGAGTGACGAAAAGCTGAAAACATCACGACGCGGCCTTATGCTGGGTGGAACGCTTGCCGCAGCAGCAATCCCGCTAAGTGCCAGAGCTCAAACCCAATCAACAATGGAGGCCAATCCCTTGGCAGAACGACGCAACCCCGTAGACGCGTATCCTCGTCCCCCCTATTCAACAGAAAAGCAAGATCCTCCCGGTCTTGCGTCCAAAATGAATCCTTTGCCGGACCACGGCGAGCAAACCTACAAGGGTAGCGGTCGTCTAAATGGCCGTAAGGCTCTTATTACCGGTGGTGACAGCGGAATTGGTCGGGCAGTTGCAATCGCCTTCGCCCGTGAGGGTGCCGATGTCGCGATCAACTACTTGCCGCAAGAAGAATCCGATGCAAAAGAAGTTATTGACCTGATCCAGAAGGCTGGACGCAAAGCCGTGGCTTTACCCGGCGATCTGACGGATGAAGCATTCTGTAGTGAATTGGTCAATCAGGCTGCACAAAAACTTGGTGGTCTGGACATTCTGGTCAACAATGCCGGTCGGCAGCAGGCGGTTTCATCGTTGACAGATCTCAGTGATGAAGCGTTTGACGCGACGATGAAGACCAACATCTATGCGCCGTTTCGCGTCACCAAAGCAGCCTTGAATCACATACCTGCCGGTGGCTCAATCATCATCACCTCGTCGATTCAGGCATTTGATCCCTCGGCAAATCTTTTCGACTATTCACAGACAAAGGCCGCGAATGTGGCTTTTGCTAAGTCGTTGGCAAAACAATTGGGGCCGAAGGGTATCCGCGTCAATGCGGTGGCACCCGGGCCGTTTTGGACACCTTTGCAACCTTCTGGCGGTCAAACAATGGATGCAATACCGGAATTTGGCGGCCAGACACCGATTGGCCGTGCAGGACAACCGGTTGAGATTGCTCCGCTCTATGTCTTGTTGGCCAGTGCTGAAGCGAGCTACTGCTCCGGTCAGGTATTTGGTGCGGGTGGCGGCATGGGTATGGATAGCTAAGCCTTATACAGCCGTGTCGCGGTGGCCAAAGATTGCCGAGCCGACACGGACATGCGTCGCTCCAAATGCGATGGCTATCTCGTAATCGGACGACATGCCCATTGATAATTGTGATACCTCGGCTTCCCCTGCAAGCTTTGCCAGCAAAGCGAAATGGGGTCCGGGGTTTTCGTTTGCTGGTGGGATACACATCAGGCCGACAATATTGAGTTTGTGGACCTGCTGGCAGTGCCGAACAAATTCGACTGCTTGCTGTGGAGCGATACCGGCTTTTTGCGGCTCCAAGCCGGTGTTGACCTGGACGGTGCAGGGCAGCGGTCGGTTTTGTCGCTGCATTTCTTCTCCGAGGACTTTGGCAATCTTTTCGCGGTCAACTGTTTCGATCACGTCGAACAAGGCAACCGCCTCGGCCGCCTTGTTGGATTGCAGCGGGCCGATCAAATGCAGTTTGATATCGGCAAATTCATCGCGCAAAGCCGGCCACTTTGCCTTTGCTTCCTGCACCCGGTTTTCGCCAAAAACACGCTGCCCTGCGACGAGAACGGGACGTATCTCTTGCGCTTCAAAAGTTTTTGAAACAGCAACCAGCTCAACCGAATCTGTCGGACGCTTTGCTTCTTCGCAAGATTTGACGATTTCCTGCTGGACCTTTTGCCATTGTGTTACGGTCGAGGTCATGATCAATTCCCTTTCATCGTCGATTGAATCAAGAAAAACGCATAGAAATGGTTGACGCTTGCGTTAATCCGTGGTGAAGCACCTATTGAGTATTTTGGCTTCATTTTGCAAGAGTATAATGGCGATGGCAACCGAACGCTATAATCCGCGCGCGACAGAACAGAAATGGCAATCCATCTGGGATGAAAAGCAGATTTTCAAAACCGGTAATGATGACCCGCGTGAAAAATATTATGTGCTTGAAATGTTTCCCTATCCATCAGGGCGCATCCATATGGGGCACGTCCGCAATTATGCCATGGGCGACGTTGTAGCGCGTTATAAACGGGCAAAGGGTTATAATGTGCTGCACCCTATGGGGTGGGATGCCTTTGGTATGCCGGCTGAAAACGCAGCCATGCAAAACAAGGTTCACCCTAAAGAGTGGACCTATCAGAACATCGCGACGATGCGCGCACAGTTGAAATCCATGGGGCTGTCGCTTGATTGGTCACGTGAGTTTGCCACATGTGACGTGGATTATTATCATCGCCAGCAAATGTTGTTCATCGACATGTTCAACAAGGGTTTGGTGGACCGCAAAACATCCAAAGTCAATTGGGATCCGGTCGACCACACCGTTTTGGCCAATGAACAGGTTGTTGACGGGCGTGGTTGGCGTTCAGGCGCTTTGGTCGAACAAAGGGAACTCACCCAGTGGTTCTTCAAGATTACCAACTTCAGTGAAGACTTGCTGGATGGTCTTGATCAGCTAAATGAATGGCCGGAAAAAGTCCGCGTCATGCAGAAAAACTGGATTGGCAAGTCTGAAGGCGTCCTGCTTCGTTGGGCGTTGTCTGAGGAAACGCCGATTGAAGGTTTTGATGAGATAGAATGCTATTCGACCAGACCGGATACAATCTTTGGCGCGTCGTTTATTGCAATCGCCGCCGATCATCCGATTGCGCGCAAACTTGCTGAAAACAATGCAGCGTTAAAAACCTTTGTTGAAGAGTGTCAGCGCTCTGGGACATCCACGGCAGAACTTGAAACGGCTGAGAAAAAAGGCTTCGATACCGGATTGAGCGTCGTCCATCCTCTGGATGAAAATTGGAAGATACCGGTCTATGTGGCCAATTTCGTTTTGATGGAATATGGCACCGGCGCTGTTTTTGGATGTCCGGCACATGATCAACGCGATCTTGATTTTGCCAATAAGTATGAGCTGCCTGTGCGCCCGGTTGTTTTGCCTGAAGGTGCAGACCCTGCAAGCTTCATAGTTACCGAAACCGCGCATACAGAAGACGGGATGATGATTAATTCGCGTTTTCTGGACGGAATGAAGCCGAAAGCGGCATTCGAGGCGATTGTAGAGCATTTAGAAAAACAGATGTTGAACGGTCGCCCGCAAGTGGAGCGCAAAGTGCAATTCCGCCTGCGTGACTGGGGTATATCGCGGCAACGTTATTGGGGCTGTCCCATCCCGATGATTCATTGTGATGATTGTGGCGTTGTACCGGTGCCGAAATCGGAATTGCCGGTGAAGCTGCCCGATGATGTGACATTCGACAAGCCGGGGAATCCTTTGGATCGGCATGCGACGTGGAAGGCTGTCAAATGTCCATGCTGTGGCAAGGCAGCGCGTCGTGAAACCGATACGATGGATACGTTTGTCGACTCGTCGTGGTATTATACCCGCTTTACCGCGCCTTGGGAAAACGAACCGACCGATAGAAAGGCTGCGGATCATTGGCTTCCAGTCGATCAATATATTGGTGGTATCGAACACGCGATCCTTCATCTGCTCTATTCGCGTTTCTTCACCCGCGCGATGAAGATGACGGGTCATGTCAATGTGGACGAACCTTTCAAAGGCTTGTTCACTCAAGGTATGGTTGTGCATGAAACCTATCGTGATGCCCATGGCTGGGTATCGCCGGCCGATATACGCATTGAAGATAAAGACGGTTTACGGCAAGCGACAATGTTGACGGATGGAAGCCCGGTACAAATCGGCTCCATCGAAAAAATGTCGAAATCGAAAAAGAATGTTGTCGATCCCGATGATATTATCGCCTCCTATGGGGCCGATACGGCGCGCTGGTTCATGCTGTCAGATTCTCCGCCTGAGCGGGACGTGATATGGACCGAAGCGGGTGCAGAAGGAGCGCACCGTTTTGTCCAGCGTGTCTGGCGCTTGGTTGCGGGTGCAGCTGATTCGCTTGTCGGCATTGCACCCAAGTCAGCAAAAAGTGGATTGGCATTGGATATTTCGAAAGCTGCTCACAAAGCGCTGGCAGCGGTGGCAGATGACATTGAAAAGTTGGCATTCAACCGTGCAGTGGCGCGCTTATATGAATTGGTCAATATTATGGCGCCCGCTTTGCAGGCGGCCGAGACAGCTGATGATGAAATGAAAGCCGCTTTAAGGCAGGCGGTGGATTTCTTCATCGTCATGATTGCGCCCATGATGCCGCATCTAGCCGAAGAGTGTCACGCCGCACTCGGTGAAAAAACGCTCGTTTCGCAACTGCCGTGGCCGCAACATGACGTCTCTTTGATCGTCGATAATGAAGTGGTCATGCCTATTCAGATTAACGGTAAAAAACGTGGTGATTTGACAATTGACCGAAATGCAGATCAAGCTACTGTTGAAAAGGCTGTTCTGTCGCTCGATTTTGTGCAATCACATCTGGGAGGCAAAGCGCCCAGAAAAATTATCGTTGTGCCACAGAGGATTGTTAATGTTGTCGCTTGACCGCATCTTTTGCAAAATCAGACCTGTCGCCACCGCAGTTGCGCTGGGTACGGTCGCTTTCGTTTCAGCCTGTACCGTTCAGCCACTCTACAAGGGTAGCAGCGATGGCGGCACGCAGCTCAATGTCGCGCCATCCATCAGGTCCAAACTATCGGGTATTGTCATCGACCAGCCAAACGACCGTTTCAACCAGATGGTACGTAATCGCCTGATCTTCCTGTTGAATGGCGGCGGTGGGGAGCCTGCTGTTGCGACCTATCAGTTGTCATTGGGGACGGGATACTACGTTCGTTCAGCCGTGCAGCTTGATATCGGTGATACAACGGATAGGACAGGGCGTGCTTCGGCGGGTGCTGTTGTTGGCAATTCAACCTATGTGTTGAAGGACATGGAAAACAAACCATTGGCAAGGCGTACGCGCTCTGTCAGTGCATCGTTTGATCGTCCAAGACAGGAATATGCCAACCTGCAGGCAGAGGAAGACGCCAAAAAACGGGCGGCTGAAGAGCTTGCCGAACAGATATTCTTGTCCCTCGCTCAAGATGTATCAAAGCTGAAATAACCTCTCAGCGTTTTCAGCAGAAGTCTTGGCGATTTTTGCTGAAAACCGCTTTTGGTCGCGTCCGAAGATACCACGCGCCGATAATTTCGAATTTGCCTCGTTGAACCAACTGGTTTGGTTGCCCGCGTTCGAGAGCGGTTCCCGATTGATGTGAATCGTCGATCGGATAAGATACCGCGACGAATCAAAAGCTTGAGATGCGGCGGCCGGATAGCATCAGGCTGAAAAGCGCTCTATTGCACGATGGGTGGCCTGAATACCTATGCAAGCATAATGGTTTTCAGTGCTATGCTGTGTTTGATTGCGCAGGTATAACAGAAAGATTGTTAGTGTCAGGCGGGTGCTAGACACTGCGCTATTCAATCATCTTTTTGCGACTGCATAGTCAAGGCGGTATTTCGTTGCGCTTGTTGGGTGAAATATTGCTCGGTATAGAGGTTCAAGCTTGGCTGACCGTATTTGTTTTGTCCGGCCTCACCCTTCAAGCAGCATAATATCAGCGCGAATACACAATAGATGCCAATCGGTACACCTAAAACCAAATAAAACATGGGGTTGTCCGGTGTAGCCTGCAAAAGCGTAATGGGTAGAAGACCAATAAAAAATACCCAAACGACAAGCCCGACCAGACCCGTTAAAAAATAAAATATTGAAAAGATGAGCCAAAGAATAAGCAGTGGTATCATCAATATCGTTCCAATAGCAGGAACAACAAGCCACAGCCCTTTCCATTCAATATCATGAAAGCGCCGCATGATAAGTGAGACGCTCGGAATGAATAAAAAGATGCCAATTGCGGTTATGGGGAAATTGATTATCTGGCCGAGCAGATTTTCATTGCTGTAATTGGCCAGTGGAAAAAGCGCAGAAAAAACAATAAGATCAAATACCAAAAACAGGATGAACTCCTTACGATTGGCACGACCTTTAAAATTCGTCATATTGGAAAAAGCCAGCTTGACCGCTTCCCAAATAATCAAATGCAACCCCTTGAATATGATATTGATGCTGTTGTTATGTAGTGAACGACTTATTTGCTTTAAATCAGTATATGCCGAAAAAAGGCAAGATGCACCCCCCGGGGTTTAAATTGAGGAGGATGCATATCTGCTGGGGTCAAGACCTATTCATTTGAATGCTATGGCCAAATAAACAGCAAAGAGTTGCGCGAAGGAAAGCGAAAAACGGGTGGTATTCTTAGGTTGAGCTTTTCGATAAAGCAATTTGCAGCTGTTTCTGTGTCCCTTCAGGATGCGGTCAATTTTTCCGAAACCCGAGTCGAGTAGCCTTGAAAATGTTCAGATTTTCTGTGGCCTTCTCCTCGTTCTCGAAAAAATTCCTCATACCGTCTCGTTCAAATCAATAAGTCCCGATCCCAAATAGTTGTTGTTTATCGGATGCGTTGCGGATGGACAAAAAGCTTATGCCCACACCGCTATCTCAGCCTATGCTTTGACCGGTTTTAGCCCAATCGGCTAGAAACGTTTCTAATCCTTTGTCTGTCAGAGGATGCTTTACCAATGTTTTCAATGTTGCTGGCGGGATCGTTGCTACGTCGGCACCAATCATTGCGGCTTCTTTAACATGATTGACGGTGCGGATCGATGCCGCCAAGATTTCCGTAGTAAAATCATAGTTGTCAAAAATGGTACGAATTTCGCCGATAAGATCCATGCCGTTCAGGCCCATATCGTCAAGACGACCGATAAAGGGTGAAACAAATGTCGCGCCCGCTTTGGCAGCAAGCAAAGCCTGATTGGCTGAGAAGCATAAAGTAAGATTTGTCTTCAGACCTTTGGATGTAAGCGCTTTACACGCTTTTAAACCATCAAGTGTCAGTGGTAGTTTTATGCAGATATTGTCGGCAATCTTGGCAAGCACCGCTGCCTCTTTCATCATGCCGTCAAAATCGGTTGCTGCGACTTCGGCAGAAACTGGACCATCAACCAAAGCACATATTTCTTTGGTGACTTCAATAATGTTGCGGCCGGATTTCAGGATGAGAGACGGATTGGTTGTGACACCGTCAACCAAACCGAGTTCATTGAGTTCACGGATATCGTCAATGTTTGCGGTATCAACAAAAAATTTCATAACAGTGCTCCAAAGGCCTCATCATTCAGGCCGCTATCAACTACGATTTGATTGTTATGTGACATTGTTTTATCCAAAAGCAAGTCCAACATAACAATGACAATGACAAAAGCCGAATCAGACCGCCCAAAAATCGTTTCAGTATTGGTGCCGATGCCTGCTGAGAAGCCGTATAGCTATGTCGTACCAGAAGGGATGGTGGCGCATATCGGGTCTATTGTGCGTGTGCCTCTTGGTCCGCGCGAAGTGGCGGGGCTGGTCACCGACGAATCATGTGAGCAGGTGGCAGCGAAGAAATTGCGCCCTGTTACGCAGGTGTTTGATTGTCCGAAGATAACAGATGACATGCTGCGGTTTATTCATTTTGTTGCTGAATATACACTTTCGCCGCCTGGAATGGTCGCGAGAATGGCGCTGCGTGTTCCGGCAGCTTTTGACCCCGAACCTTCGATCACAGGTTTGCGCTATCGCGGTGGCGAGGTGGAAAGATTAACCCCGGCGCGCAAGCGTGTTCTTGAATTGGCAGAAGATGGTATGGCGTGGACGCGTTCTGGCCTTGCCCATGCAGCCGGTACATCGGTGAGTGTTGTCGAGGGTTTGAAGGCACAAGGCCTTTTTGACGAGGTTGAAGTGCCCGCGCCTGCAATCGTGGCGGAGCCGGACGCCTCATATGCCCCGCCGCAATTGGAGGATGGACAGAGAGACGCAGCCGATCGTCTGGTCAAAGCCGTTTCTGATGACCGGTTTCAAACGCTTCTTTTGAATGGTGTTACCGGTTCGGGTAAAACCGAGGTTTATTTCGAAGCTGTCGCCAAAGCCGTTGAATTGGGCAAACAGGTCTTGATCCTGTTGCCTGAAATTGCCTTAACCCAGCAATTTCTCGATCGCTTTCATGCCCGTTTCGGTGCTCCCCCGGCTGAATGGCATTCGGATCTAACGCCGCGGCAGCGCGAACGCGTTTGGCGGCAAGTGGCTGAGGGAAGGGTGCGAGTTGTTGCCGGTGCGCGCTCGGCACTGTTTTTGCCTTTTGAAAATCTTGGCCTGATAATCGTCGACGAGGAACACGATACCGCCTACAAGCAAGAAGATCGGGTATTTTATAATGCGCGCGACATGGCGGTCGCGCGCGGCTCTTTTGGTCGCTTTCCGGTTATTCTATCTTCGGCAACGCCGTCGGTGGAAAGTCAGGTCAATGCCATGCAGGGGCGTTATCAAGCCGTACATCTTCCTTCGCGCTTTAAGGAAGCGGCCATGCCGGATTTGCGTGCGATTGATATGCGTAAGAATCAGCCACCAGCGGGACGCTTTCTTTCGCCGTCATTAGAACTCGCGATGCGACAGACGATGGAACGTGGCGAACAATCGCTTATTTTTCTTAACCGTCGTGGCTACGCGCCCTTAACGCTTTGTCGTGTGTGTGGCCATCGGTTTCAGTGTCCAAATTGTTCGAGTTGGCTCGTCGAGCATCGTTTTCGCGGCCAGTTGATGTGCCATCATTGCGGCTATCATGAGCCTGTTCCAGAAGCTTGCCCGGAATGTGGCGCTTTGGATCATCTGGTGGCATGTGGGCCCGGTGTCGAGCGTATTGCCGAAGAAACGCTGCAATTATTTCCGCAGGCGCGCATATTGGTACTGTCAACTGACCTCATCGGTGGAGTAAAACGTTTACGCTTGGAACTGGAGGCGATCACCAAAGGTGATGTCGATATCGTCATAGGAACGCAATTGGTTGCCAAAGGCCATCACTTTCCAGGGATCTCGTTGGTCGGCGTCGTCGACGCCGATTTGGGGCTTGCAAATGGCGACCCCCGCGCGGCGGAACGCACCTTCCAACTCCTATCACAAGTCACCGGCAGGGCCGGCCGGACAGGATTGAAAAGCCAAGGCTTGATCCAAACCTATCAGCCTGAGCATCCGGTCATGCAGGCAATTATTTCAGGTGATAGTGAGGCATTCTATGCACGTGAGATTGATGAACGCGCCCGCAACCATTTGCCCCCCTATGGCCGGTTAGCCGCATTGATTGTTTCAGCCGAAACGCGGATAGATGCAGAAACCCATGCGCGTGGGCTTCGTCAGGCGGCCCCGGCAACAGCAGACATATCGGTTATGGGGCCTGCCGAAGCGCCTTTGGCATTGGTTCGGGGGCGCCATCGTTTCAGATTGCTCATTCATGGTAGCCGACGCGCCGATATGCAGGCATTTATTCGGGCCATGATTGCCGCGGGACCGAAAGTAAGGGGAACCGTGCGCGTGCAAATTGATATCGACCCGCAGAGTTTCCTTTAGTAAAGTATCTGGAAAGGCACAGGCAAGGTCTACGCTTTAGAGT
This sequence comes from Bartonella sp. LJL80, assembly GCF_054871565.1. Classification (NCBI taxonomy): domain Bacteria; kingdom Pseudomonadati; phylum Pseudomonadota; class Alphaproteobacteria; order Hyphomicrobiales; family Bartonellaceae; genus Bartonella; species Bartonella sp. LJL80. The sequence goes on along the minus strand of NZ_JBTXLM010000001.1, from coordinate 347,375 downwards.
AAAGCGTCGATAAAGGTTTTTGTTTGTCGGTAGATGCTCTAGAGGGTTCGAAATGGTGCGGTTTGTCGTATTTTTGTGGGTGATGGTTTTTGCGGCTGGTTCTGTGAGTGCGCAATCCGTTTCCGACGTGATTGGTCAAGATAAGCAGAACAATAGCAAAAGCGCTGATGTGACAGTCTTCGCATTTGCCTATAGTTTGGTCAAAGAAACCGACAAGGCATTCCTTCCGATGATAGAAAATCCGGCAGAAGCGATGCGCAATGCTTGTAAAATGCCGACGGCAAAAGCCCGTCATTGGGTCTATATGAATGCGGTTTTGCAATATAATCAAATTCTTAAAGATATCGCTGCGTTGGAAAAATCATTGAGTGTAAGCGGTAAAGCCGAAACCGGGCCGGTCGGCACCAAGATGCTGGCGGCATTGGCAGAACGTCGCGGACTTTTGGAAACCGCCCGTGCGCTCGATCTGTCATCTGACGTGGTGGAAATGAGGTTGGAAGCCAACGACAACGCTATTGATATGGCCTTGATCGAGGCAGGGGACGCGGTCGCATCATCTGCATTTAATACGTTTCGCGACGTCGATATGGCGAAAATAAAAACGGTTCCGCAAGATATCAAACGCTTGATGGAGCAAACCTGTATGCAGGATCCGATTGATGATGAAGGCTTTATTGAAAAGCCGGCACAATAGCTTGGAGCGATAGATTGTCATGAACTCCGCCTGATACTATAGATTGTATACGACGGTCGCTTCATGAAGGGCTTTTTCCAACATGGCTGCCTATCACCCAGCACGTTTTTGAGGTTTGCAAATGATTGGATTTTATCTTCCCCAGAGTTGCGGCGAATGGCTTGCCTGGCTTGTTGCCTGGGGCTTTGTTCTTGTTGGTTTATTTTACATGATCTGGCCAAAAATTGCCATGCGGCTGTCATGGACCTACCCGCAACAGGAATCAGCAGCGCTTCTTGCTTCGGTTCGGGGGAATATGGGTGGTGTGCCGTTGGGCCTCGGGCTCAGCTACCTCATTTTTGCCCAGCCTTTCCTGGCGATCGCACTTTTCTTCGCCTCTTTTTTTGTCGTCGTCGGGCGGCTCGTTTCTTTTGCCATGGATCGCAGCTTTTCCGGTTTCAATCTGCTTGCGCTTTTTGTCGAGTTGGTGTTCGCCGTTGCAAGTTTTCTTTATGCGTTTGGCTATGTCGTTTAAACTTTTTTCAAAAAAAACACCCAGACTCTTAAAAAGCGACGCCCTGCGGTGTTGCGAGTCTGGTTTGTGTATGCTAGATGCCTATCAACTTTTGGTGTCCAAATTGCGGGTTTGCATACCGAAAAACAGATAAAATTATTTAACACCATAGGGTTGGCATTTTTTAGATCGTCAATCCTTCGCTCAGGGGAAAGAGACGGGATAGAGTGTCAAAATCGTCTTCGCTTACATCAGCAGTCGCCCAGCGTTATGCCGGATCGCTTTTTGATTTGGCACGTGATGCCAAATGTATCGACGCTGTTGAAAAAGAACTCGCTTCTTGCCTTGCCCTCGTAGAAACCAACAATGATTTGAAGCGTCTGGTGTTCAGTCCGGTCTTTTCCACCGAAGAGCAGGTTAAAGCGGTTTCCGCGCTATGTGATAAATCAGGTTTGAAAGGCAAAGGTGCCGGTCAGCTTGTTGGTAATTTCTTGCGTGTTGTTGCTGCCAATCGGCGGCTTTTTGCGCTTCCGGGTATCGTAGATGCCTTCCACCATCTCGCTGCACAATCACGCGGTGAAATATCGGCCGAGGTTATTTCGGCTCATGCGCTGACTGCAGCGCAGGAAAAAGAACTAAAAGCGACGTTGAAGGGTGTGGCGGGCAAAGAAGTTCGCCTACGTGCTTCGGTGGATCCAAAAATTCTGGGCGGACTTATTGTGCGTCTTGGTTCACGTCAGATTGATACGTCACTTGTTACTAAATTGTCTTCGCTTAAGCTTGCACTGAAAGAGGTCGGCTGATGGATATTAAACCGTCGGAAATTTCCAAAATCCTGAAAGAGCAAATCAAGAATTTCGGTCAAGAGGCTGAAGTTTCTGAAGTTGGTCAGGTTCTGTCTGTGGGTGACGGTATCGCCCGTGTTTATGGTCTGGATAATGTTCAGGCCGGTGAAATGGTCGAGTTTCCCGGTGGTGTGCGCGGTATGGCGCTCAACCTTGAAGCAGACAATGTCGGTGTCGTTATTTTCGGTTCTGACCGTGATATCGGTGAAGGTGATCCGGTTAAGCGCACCCAGTCTATCGTGGATGTGCCTGTTGGTCCCGAGTTGCTTGGCCGCGTTGTTGACGCGCTGGGCAATCCGATTGATGGTAAAGGGCCGATCAACGCGAAAGAGCGTCGCCGTGTAGACGTAAAGGCTCCCGGTATCATTCCGCGTAAGTCGGTTCATGAGCCAATGTCGACCGGCTTGAAGGCTGTCGATGCGCTTATTCCTGTCGGTCGTGGCCAGCGTGAGTTGGTGATCGGTGATCGTCAGACGGGTAAGACAGCTATTCTTCTCGACACTTTCCTCAATCAGAAGCCTATTCACGATAATGGTCCTGAAAAGGATAAGCTTTATTGCGTTTATGTTGCTGTTGGCCAGAAGCGTTCAACAGTAGCCCAGTTCGTGAAGGTTCTTGAAGAACGTGGCGCATTGGAATATTCAATCGTTATTGCCGCGACCGCTTCCGATCCAGCACCTATGCAGTTTATCGCACCATTCGCTGGTTGTGCGATGGGTGAATATTTCCGTGACAATGGTATGCATGCTTTGATCGGTTATGACGATCTTTCCAAGCAGGCTGTAGCTTATCGTCAGATGTCGCTGTTGCTTCGTCGTCCTCCTGGTCGTGAAGCTTATCCTGGCGACGTTTTCTATCTGCATTCACGTCTTCTGGAACGTGCTGCTAAGTTGAATGATGATAATGGTGCGGGTTCATTGACGGCATTGCCCGTTATCGAAACGCAGGCCAATGACGTTTCCGCTTATATCCCGACTAACGTTATCTCGATTACAGATGGTCAGATTTTCCTTGAAACCAATTTGTTCTATCAGGGTATCCGTCCGGCTGTGAACGTCGGTCTGTCGGTTTCCCGTGTTGGTTCGGCTGCGCAGATCAAGGCTATGAAGCAGGTTGCAGGATCGATTAAGGGCGAATTGGCCCAGTATCGTGAAATGGCGGCGTTTGCTCAGTTTGGTTCTGATCTTGATGCCTCAACACAGCGCTTGCTTAACCGCGGCGCCCGGTTGACCGAATTGTTGAAGCAGCCGCAGTTTTCGCCCTTGAAGACTGAAGAACAGGTTGCTGTCATTTTCGCCGGTGTTAACGGTTATCTCGACAAGCTTGCTGTTAATCAGGTTGGTAAATTTGAACAAGGCCTTTTGGCTTTGTTGCGTACGGACCACAAAGATATTCTTGAAGGTATCCGTGATCAGAAGCAAATTACCGACGAGCTGAAGAGCAAGTTGACCAATGTGCTTCAAACTTACGCCAAGAATTTTTCTTGATAAACTGACGGGACGGTTTAATGGCTTCGCTTAAGGACCTTAGAGACCGTATCGCCTCGGTTAAGGCGACGCAGAAGATCACCAAAGCGATGCAGATGGTCGCGGCGGCGAAGCTGCGTCGTGCACAAGAGGCTGCGGAAGCCGCTCGCCCTTATTCACAGCGCATGGCATCGGTTTTGGCCAATATCGCTGAGAATGTCGGCGCAGAAGATGCGCCGCGGCTTATGGCAGGCACAGGCAAAGATAATGTGCATCTTTTGGTTGTATGCACTGCAGAGCGTGGTCTTTGTGGTGGTTTCAACTCGCAGATCGCGCGTCATGCCCGTGATCGTATTCGCTTGTTGTTGTCGCAAGGCAAGACTGTCAAGGTGATAACGGTTGGAAAAAAAGGTGCGGATATACTGCGCCGCGATTTCAGTAATTTGATGATTGACCACGTAAACTTGCGTGAAGTCAAACAGGTGGGCTTTACCCATGCCGATCAGATTGCGAAGAAAATCATTGCGTTGTTCAATGATGGCGGTTTTGACGTTTGCACATTGTTTTATTCCGAATTCGTTTCGGTCATCAACCAGCAGCCGACAGCATTGCAGCTTATTCCTGCGTCTGCCGAGGTGGTTGAAGACGCTGAATCGGCAAAAACCGGCAATGCTGTTTACGACTATGAGCCGGATGCGGCTTCTATTCTTGATAATCTCATTCCGCGCAATCTTTCCGTTCAGGTTTTTCGTGCATTGCTCGAAAATGCTGCCGGCGAGATGGGCGCCAAAATGAGTGCTATGGATAATGCGACGCGGAATGCCGGCGATATGATCAACAAATTGTCGATCACGTACAACCGTCAGCGCCAAGCGCAGATCACTACAGAACTGATCGAAATTATTGCGGGCGCTGAAGCGCTCTAATCTGGAAGGTAAGGATCGATGGCAAAAGCAGCGACCCCAAAGACAGCGGCCTCAAAGGCTGCAGAGAAAAAAGCACCGGCAAAAGCAGCTACCAAAACGGTAGCGGCCAAGGCAGCTGCAAAACCAGCCGCCGCCAAGGCAGCAGCGCCGGCAAAGAAAGCCGCCGCACCCGCAAAGGCAGTGAAGGCGACCGTTGGTGGAAGCTTCAAGCTTGATACCAAACAAGGTGTCTTGGGCCGCGTTAAACAGGTCATCGGCGCTGTTGTCGACGTTCAGTTTGATGGTCATCTGCCGAAAATCTTGAACGCGCTGGAAACTGAAAATCTCGGTAACCGTCTTGTTTTGGAAGTTGCACAGCATCTTGGCGAAAACACCGTGCGTACAATCGCTATGGATTCGACCGATGGTTTGGTTCGCGGTCAGCAGGTTGTTGATACCGGGTCGCCGATTGCTGTTCCTGTCGGCGAAGCGACGTTGGGTCGTATCATGAATGTTATTGGTGAGCCGGTTGACGAAGTTGGTCCGATCAAAGCAACAAAAACCCGTGCGATCCATCAGCCAGCACCCGAATATGTCGAACAATCAACGGAATCAGAGATTCTGGTAACCGGTATTAAGGTTGTCGACCTTCTCGCTCCTTATGCCAAGGGCGGTAAAATTGGTCTGTTTGGTGGTGCCGGCGTTGGCAAAACAGTTTTGATCATGGAGTTGATCAACAATATTGCCAAGGCGCATGGTGGTTATTCGGTTTTTGCCGGTGTTGGTGAGCGTACCCGTGAAGGAAACGACCTTTACTACGAAATGATTGAAAGCCATGTGAATGTCGATCCGAAAGAAAATGGTGGTTCGGCTGAAGGTTCCAAATGTGCTCTCGTTTATGGTCAGATGAATGAGCCTCCTGGCGCCCGCGCCCGCGTTGCACTTTCTGGTTTGACTGTAGCGGAGAGCTTCCGTGACGAAGGTCAGGACGTTTTGTTCTTCGTGGACAATATCTTCCGCTTCACCCAGGCCGGTTCGGAAGTTTCGGCTCTACTTGGCCGTATTCCTTCTGCTGTTGGCTATCAGCCGACTTTGGCAACCGATATGGGTGCTTTGCAGGAACGTATTACAACAACAACCAAGGGCTCGATTACATCGGTTCAGGCTATCTATGTGCCTGCTGACGATTTGACCGATCCTGCACCTGCAACATCGTTTGCCCACTTGGACGCAACAACGGTTCTTTCCCGTTCGATTGCCGAAAAAGGTATCTATCCTGCTGTTGACCCGCTTGATTCCTCTTCGCGTATGCTTGATCCGCTGGTCGTTGGCGAGGAACATTACGAAGTGGCGCGTCAAGTCCAGACCATTTTGCAGCGCTACAAGTCTCTTCAGGATATCATTGCTATTCTTGGCATGGATGAACTTTCTGAAGAAGATAAGTTGACGGTTGCGCGTGCTCGTAAGATTGAGCGTTTTCTTTCGCAGCCTTTCCATGTTGCTGAAGTGTTTACAGGTTCGCCTGGTAAGCTTGTTGCTTTGGAAGATACGATTAAGGGCTTTAAAGGCTTGTGCGCCGGCGAATATGATCATTTGCCAGAGGTAGCTTTCTACATGGTTGGTTCTATGGATGAAGCGATTGAAAAAGCACAACGTTTGGCAGCCGAAGCAGCCTAATGCAAACAGGGTTCTGCTACGCATATCGTGGCAGAACCTTTCTTGTTACCGCGCCATCAATTATTGGTGCATTTAAAGACCTTTCAAGGCTCATTCAATTTGAAGCGCTTTGAAAACCGAATTCAAAAGTAAGGTGATTTTGGATATGGCTGGAACTTTCTTGTTCGAACTGGTCTCCCCTGAGCAATTGCTGCTATCAGAGGATGTATTGGAGGTTGTCCTGCCTGCCAGTGAAGGTTACGTAACCATCATGCCAAACCACTCTCCCATGATGACGAGCGTTGTGCCTGGCGTAGTAAAAGTCAAATCCGCAGCGGGTGAAAAGTCTTTTGTTGTTTATGGTGGTTTTGCAGATATCACCCCAACGGGCTGTTCTCTGTTGGCAGAATCAGCAGTGCCTGTACAATCCTTCGATCAAAAGGATCTGGAGCAACGGATAGCAGATGCACGCAATGCGCTTGACGGTGCAAATGGTGATGAAGCCCGTAACAAAGCGGAAGACTTTCTTCATCAGTTGACCACAGTCAGCGGCGTCCTTACAATGGCTTGATTTCATCAAGAAGAGTGTATCGTTAAACGGGGTAGACCAATGTCTGCCCCCTTTTTTTTCTGTATCGCACACAGGGCTTTCTATTCGAAATTTTGCCTTATATTCGACGCAGCTTTTAGAAAGCTGCAATTGATATCGCGATTTTTACCGACATACTGTTTTGTAACTTAACGCCGTGGAACTGTCCGAAAAACCCTAAGCATTTGGGTTTGAATACACCCTTTTCTAACACAGAAGGGCGTTCGGAAAGCAGTATCAGAAAGTCTGCAAGCGACACTTGGTCACCTCTTGAATGCGGTAACTATCTCTGGGGAACGCCGATGTCGCCCCAGATTGATACATTCATCTGATATCAGTAACGAAAGTTCTTGAAGAAACATTCACTCCTTTGTGACTTACGACGATGTGAATTGCCATTAGATGTTGTTGCTCATATATGCTGTGGAACAATAATTAGCACGCTACATAAAAAGTTTTCTGGAACAAAGAAATGAAAACCGCAGAAAATCAGGCGCAATTCGTCGACCTTTTACTGAAGGTCAGTCGTAAGCTGCGCATTTTATTTGACGCCCGAATACGTCGCCATGGTCTGACGCTGGCGCGTGCGCGTGCGTTGATGGCTCTAAAAGATCAAGATGATTTCTATCAAAAGAATCTCGCGGAAGAATTGGAAATCGAGAACGCAACTCTTGTGCGTATTATCGATGCATTGGAGGCGCAAGGCCTGGTTTCCCGGGATGTATCTGCTGATGACCGGCGTGCGAAATTTGTGACACTGACGCGGCAAGGACGCGAATTGGTCGACGGTATAGAAGTGTTTGCCGCTGAGGTTCGACGCGATGTGATGGCCGGCATTGCCAATAAGGACATGGCTGCAGCACTATCCGTTCTTGATCATATGGCTGATACGATAGAAAAAGAGGCGCGTCTATGAGTGAAGGCGTCCTACCAGTACCTGATGATGAGCGTCAGCCGCCTTTTCCTAATCCGGGAAAGTTTTTTGCGGGGCCTTTACACAAGTGCTTCATCTATATTTTTGCATCATGTATTTTGCAGTGGGCTTATGGGCTGGGTGCAAATATGGTGCAGTCCAACATCAACCAGCTAACGGGATATTTTCACGCAACGACGATAGAGACAACATGGCTTGTCGGAGCTTATATGGCTCCTAATGTCAGTCTTTCGATTATGTTGATTAAAATTCGTAACCAGTTTGGGTTACGCGCATTTGCCGAACTGTCCATCATCGGCTTTCTATTGATATGTACCTTGCATCTGTTTGTAACCGATTTGCAATCAGCTTTAATCGTACGTTTTTTTGCGGGTATGGCGGCGGCGCCCATGTCATCGCTCGCCTTTTTCTATATGATTGAGGCATTTGCACCGGCAAAAAAACGTACCGTTGGCCTTAGTCTTAACCTGATGAATGTGGCCTTGGCGGTGCCGCTCTCGCGTCTGGTCTCACCTTCGTTGATAGACCATGCCGGTTTCCACGGGCTGTATGCGCTGGAAATGGGATTGGCGCTGATTGGGTTCGGCTGTATTTTTTCCCTTCCTTTAACACCAATCCCGCGCGCTAAAGTTATCGAGAAGATGGATTTTGTCAGCTATGGCTTGATAGCTGTCGGTTTAGGCATCAACGCGGCGATTATGCCGGTAGGTAAGTTGTATTGGTGGCGCGATGTTGAATGGATGGGGTGGTGGTTTGCTTTTGCGGCGCTGTGTCTCATGGTGGCAGCAATCATCGAACTCAATCGAAAAAATCCCCTGATCGACTTACGCTGGCTGTTCAGCAAGGAAATGCTGCATATTGCCGTCGTTCTTTTGATGTTCAGGATATTATTGTCCGAGCAATCCACGCTGGCTGCAAATTTCTTCAATCTTTTTGGTCTGCTCAACCGTGAAATGGCCCCGATGTATATCTCTGTCGTGGTGGGGACGGTTGTCGGCGGGTTTACCTGCGCCGCGTTTTTTAAGCCGGGTCGGGAAGATATCTTTCACGTTGTAGCGCTGATCATGCTGGCTGTGGGTTCGTTCATGGATAGTCATGCAACAAATCTGACCAGACCGGAACAGATGATTTTGAGCCAAGGTATGATCGGGTTCGGCTATGCGCTTTTCCTGCCACCGTCAATGTCCAAGGGTTTGGCAACGGCGATAGCTCGCGGTCCCAACTACATACTGAGCTTCATCGCGGTCTTTCTCTTCACTCAAAGTACGGGCGGACTGATGAGCTCGGCATTTTTTGGCAGTATGCAAATCCTATTTGAAAAGTACCATTCAAATATATTGAGTCAGCAAATCGTCATGAGCGATCCGATTGTCGCAGCCGAAGTCAAACAGCTGTCAGCATCTTACTCCCATGTGCTTGGTGATCAGACCCTTATAAACGCCGAGGGATTGGCTGCTTTGGGAAAAAAGGCGACCTTGGAGGCGAATGTCTTGGCTTATAACGATGTTTTCAGGCTTTATGCCTGCATAGCATTGGCGGTGTTAATCATATTGCTGATAAAGATGGGCTTTACGGCCTATCGTAACTGGCGTGACCGGTCGAGCGATGCGATCATACAGACAGCCTGATCTAGGAAGAGTGTCCATGAATATAATGCGGATTGAACAAAATGATTAAATTTTTGCGATCAAAAGCGACAGCGGTGTCCTTTATTGCCGGCATTTGCGGGATATTGCTGATATTATGGGCGTGGGAACTGCCTCCCTTTATCAGCAGTATTGAAACAACTGATAATGCTTATGTCAAAGGTTTCGTCACGGTTATAAGCCCTCAGGTGGCGGGCAATATTTCCAAGGTTGAAATTAAAGATTACGAACGGGTCAAGGAGGGGCAATTATTGATCCAAATCGACGATCGTATCTTTAAGCAAAAGCTTGATCAGGCCAGGGCGACACTCGATTCTAAAAAAGCATCATTGGCCAGTTCCTATCAGCAGGAAGAATCTGCAAAAGCCGATATACGATCTGCTGAGGCAGCTTACGTCAAATCAGAGTTGAACTGGAAGCGTATAGAGCCTTTGACCAAAAGAGGCGTTTCATCGCAGAGTGACGAGGATTCCGCCCGTGCCGATCTTGATCAAACGAGCGCGGCTTTGGAGGTCAAGCAACAGACGTTGAAGAAAATTATTGTTGATCGTGAGGGGCTGCAGGCCGATGTGGAAAGTGCACAAGCTGCAGTAGAACTTGCGCAAATCGACCTAGACCACACGAAGATTTATTCGCCCCGCAATGGGCGAGTGGGCGAGGTCGGCGCAAAGCTTGGCCAATATGTGTCGGCAGGTACACAATTATTGGCTGTCGTTCCTGATGAAATTTGGATCGTAGCCAATTATAAGGAAACACAATTGGCGAATATGAAAGTCGGCCAGCCTGTTGTGTTTTCCGTCGACGCCCTTAACGGCCAGCGCCTGAATGGTCATGTTGTGCGGTTTTCGCCCGCGGCGGGATCCGAATTTTCGGTCTTAAAACCCGATAATGCGACTGGAAACTTCACCAAAGTGGCGCAACGTATACCAGTTCGTATCGAACTGGACCCCGATCAGAAGGACATGGATAGGCTTATTCCAGGGATGTCTGTGATAACCCATGTCGATACATCCAAGGATCCATCGCATTAAAACTTTCGAGCTACCCAATGAAATGCGCTATCTGAAAAATATGTCGCTTAAATAAGCAACTTAAGAAAATGCCATAAAATTCATCTTTTTTAACCGCTCCGGTAAAAAAGACATTGCTTTCGCGTGCGCAGTTGGTAGTCTGTGGCAAAAATAGAAATAATGACATAGGGGACATACTCTGAATGGATTATTTTCTTCAGCAGCTTATCAATGGATTGGCACTGGGTGCGATCTATGGATTGATAGCCATCGGTTACACGATGGTTTATGGCATTCTGGGCATGATCAATTTCGCCCATGGTGATATTTTCATGATCGGGGCGTTTATCGCCATGATCGTTTTTATGATGTTGCTGACCTTGCCGGCAGCCGTGCCTATCGCCTTGGCACTCTTGATCATGCTCGTCATATCGATGGTATTTACATCGGTATGGAGCTGGGTCATCGAGCGTGTGGCTTACCGGCCACTGCGTGGTTCCTTTCGTTTGGCACCCTTGATTACCGCGATCGGCATGTCGTTTGTTCTGCGCAATTTTGTGCAGGTCGAGCAGAGCCCGCGCAACAAGCCCATCCCTGATATGGTGACAGGAAACTTTACAATTCCTGGGACAGACGTTCTCGTGCTGAACAAACAACTGCTGGTGGTGATCGTTACCGTCGTGCTGCTTGTTATATTTTCCTACATCGTCAGTAAAACGTCGTTGGGACGGGCCCAACGCGCTGTTGAACAAGACAGTAAAATGGCGGCGCTGCTTGGTATCAATGTTGATCGCACCATTGCCATCACCTTCATCATGGGTGCGTCGCTTGCAGCCATTGCCGGCACGCTTTATCTCGTCAATTATGGCCAGATCCATTTTTCCGATGGCTTTATCCCCGGTATCAAGGCGTTTACAGCGGCGGTACTCGGCGGTATTGGCTCTTTGCCCGGTGCGGTGCTTGGTGGTCTGCTGATCGGTCTTACCGAAGCTCTATGGCAAACCTATTTTCCGCCCGAATATAAAGATGTTGCCGTTTTTTCCATTCTCGCAATTGTTCTTATTTTCATGCCGTCCGGTATTCTTGGGCGTCCGGAAGTCGAAAAGGTTTAAGCTGTGGCCAATATCAATATGCAATCCTCTCAGGATCGTATGGTTGGCAATGTCGGAAAGGCCCTGCGTGAAGGGATAATAACGGCAGCCATTGCGTTCCTTCTCTTCGTTTTTATCGTGGGCTTTCGAGCCGATCTGAATTTGAAGAACGAAATGACATTGACGCCGCAAATCGGCTATTTGTTCAACTATGTTTTGATAGCCGGTTTCGGCCGCTTCACATGGTCCATATTCGGTGGAGGCATGAAGGGCGCCATCATGGCGTTGTTTCCTGCCTCTATTCTGTTTGTCGCCTATCGTGCCTGGATTTATTACGAACTGAAATCAGGAACGTCGGACTACAGCCTATCAGCACAGACGGGTCAGCTGATGATTGCTGGCGCTATTCTTGTTGCTGTTCTTTTGATTGCTTCTATACTGCTTTATTCGAAAGGCGTTCAGACATCGATAAAATCGACAATCAGCGTTGTTTCGCCTTGTGTTCGCAAATACGCACCCGGATTTATTCTGGCCTTCCTGCTTCTCTATCCATTTTTTATCACGACATTCGTGGTTGATAATCTGGCCCAGTCGCAAAAATGGATCGATAACTACGCTATTCAGATTCTTATCTACATTATGCTGGCATGGGGATTGAATATTGTTGTTGGTCTGGCCGGATTGCTGGATCTTGGTTATGTTGCATTCTATGCGGTGGGTGCCTATACCGTGGCGCTTTTAGGAAACCACTTCGGGTTTTCGTTCTGGCTGTGTCTGCCTCTTGCTGGTATTTTTGCTGCCCTTTGGGGGGTGATGTTGGGTTTTCCGGTTTTAAGATTACGCGGAGATTATCTTGCCATTGTCACGTTGGCCTTTGGCGAAATCATTCGCACGATCTTGCAGAATTGGACACCGGTAACCGGTGGTGCATCAGGTCTTTCAGTGCAGAAAGCAACCTTCTTCGGTGTGCCGTTTATTCGAGGTGATGGCGGGTTCGCAGCGCTGTTCGGATTAAATTTCCATGCTGCACATTATAAGATATTTCTCTATTACGTCATTCTTGTCATGGTCATCATAACCGCATGGGTGGTTATCCGCTTACGACGCTTGCCGATAGGTCGTGCATGGGAAGCGCTGCGTGAGGATGAAATCGCATGTCGCTCACTTGGTATAAACACTGTCACAACCAAATTGTCGGCTTTTTCCATTGGCGCGATGTTTGGCGGTTTTGCCGGGGCATTTTTTGCAGCAAGGCAGGGACGTGCCGACTATACAAGCTTTATTTTTGACGAATCCGCCATCATTCTTGCAATCGTGGTTCTTGGCGGTATGGGCTCGCTGGGGGGCATTGCCGTTGCAGCTGTCGTGATGATTGGCGGCATGGAAGTTCTGCGCGATGTACCAGCATTGCAGATGGTGTTCGGACCGGACTTCGATCCGCAGCAATATCGTATGTTGTGGTTTGGTTTGGCTATGGTTTGCGTGATGGTCTGGAAACCGCGTGGTTTCGTTGGTACTCGCCAGCCAAGTGCATTCTTGAAGGAAAGAAAAGCCATATCCGGTGACTTTACCAAGGAGGGGCATGGCTGATGAATGCAGATAATACTCTTCTGGAAATCATGCATCTACGCATGGAGTTTGGTGGTCTCGTCGCCGTCGATGACTTGAGCTTTAATGTTGAACGCGGCAAGATCACCGCGCTTATCGGCCCGAACGGAGCTGGCAAAACTACGGTGTTCAATTGTATCACCGGATTTTACAGACCGACCGGCGGCATGTTGTCGCTCAAGACGAACGAAAATAAGACCCTGCTGCTCGAACGTCTTGGCGATTTTGAAATCACGAAAAAAGCAAAAGTTGCAAGAACCTTTCAGAATATACGCCTGTTCACGGGGCTGACCGTATTGGAAAACCTGCTTGTTGCACAGCATAATGAGCTTATGCGCGCATCGGGCATGACATTTTTCGGATTGTTCGGTTTGCCCGGTTATAAGCGGGCGGCTAAGACGGCCATTGAAAAAGCACGTCAGTGGTTGGAAAAGATCAATTTGGTGGACCGTGCTGACGATCCAGCCGGTGATCTTCCCTATGGTGATCAGCGGCGATTGGAAATTGCACGCGCCATGTGTACCAATCCTGAGCTTCTATGTCTTGATGAACCGGCTGCCGGTCTTAATCCAAAAGAATCTCTGGAGTTAAACAACCTCTTGTTGCACATACGTGACGTGGAAAAGACATCCATCCTTCTGATCGAGCACGATATGTCGGTCGTGATGGAAATCTCCGATCATGTCGTTGTGTTGGAATATGGCTCTAAAATATCTGATGGCACACCTGACCATGTTCAAAATGACCCGAAGGTCATTGCGGCATATCTTGGTGTAGAAGATGACGAAGTCGAACAACTGATCGAGGTTGAACGGGAAGTGGGTGCTGGCGACCCGACGGATGCCGCTGTTGAGGATATCGTCAAAAAAGTACCGTCGCACGAAAAGGAGAAGCGTTGATGGACGAACAAGCGCATACGCTTCTGAAAGTCGAAAAGATCGAAACATTTTATGGTTCCATACAGGCCTTGCGTGGTGTCGATATTGAAGTGCGGCAAGGGGAAATTGTCACTCTGATCGGTGCCAATGGTGCCGGCAAATCCACGCTGATGATGAGCGTATTCGGCAAGCCGCGTGCCAAGTCTGGACGTATCCTGTTCGACGGGCAGGATATAACCCGGATGGAGGCGCATGACATTGCCAGATTGCGTATTGCCCAATCACCGGAAGGTCGGCGGATATTTCCGCGCATGACTGTTCTGGAAAATCTGCAAATGGGTGCCAGCCTCGATAATCTCAAATATTTTGACGAAGATGTCGAGAAAATGTTTACCTTGTTTCCGCGGTTAAAAGAACGTCTGCAACAACGTGGCGGGACTTTATCGGGCGGTGAACAACAGATGCTGGCAATCGCCCGTGCACTGATGGCTCGTCCGCGTTTATTGATGCTTGACGAGCCTTCCCTTGGGCTGGCACCTTTGATTGTCAAACAGATATTTGAGGCGATTGGTGCGCTTAATCGCGAAACCGGCTTGACGGTATTTCTGGTTGAACAGAATGCTTTCGGGGCCTTAAAACTTGCCCATCGTGGATATGTGCTTGTGAATGGTCAGGTAACCATGAGCGGATCAGGTGCAGAGCTATTGGCGGACCCGCAAGTGCGCGCGGCATACCTTGAGGGAGGAAGGCACTAATATGGCTTTGATGGTCGAAAACGCAAATGGGCGCATGCTCTAGGGAGAATGGACATGCAAGGCATCATCTACGAAGAATCATCGCTTTTTGTATTTATCTTGGTGACGTGTCTGTTGGGCGGTTGGGCCGCTTGGATGACGGGACGTGCTTGTGCACTGACGTGGCGTACACGTACGATCGCTCTTGTCTATATGTTGCCGCTTGCAGCGGCAGTACGCTTTATCCATTATATCCCGCCATTTAATGGTACGTTGATGTCACTCCATTACTATCTGGTGGATCTCGTCGTATTGCTGGCGTTTTCAGCTATGGGATTTCAATATACACGAACGAAGCAGATGGTGCGGCAATATAGCTGGATCTACGAGAAGTCTTCGCCATTTTCATGGCGCCAAAAATAAGCGTAAACTTACGCATAAGCCGGAAAAAATACCGGTAAAAAGCATTCTTACATGTTGGATGTAAGGGGAACAGAGGAGAATAGACATGAAAAGCAAATTCATTGCAGGGATAGCGGCTGCCGGTCTGTTGGCGTGCAGCAGCGGTGCGTGGGCCGATATAAATATTGGCGTTGTCATTCCGATTACCGGCCCCAATGCGGCGATCGGCTCACAAATGCAACACGGAGCCGAGATGGCCGTCAAAAACATCAATGATAAGGGCGGCATCAAAGGCGAAAAAATGGTGCTCGAGATTATCGATGATGCCTCGGACCCCAAACAGGCAGTTTCTGCGGCCAATAAATTGGCTGGCGAAGGCGTTCATTTTGTTGTCGCGCATTATAATTCGGGAAGTGCCATTCCTGCTGCCAGCGTTTACGATGAAAACGGAATGTTGGCGATGTCGCCCGGTGCGACAAATCCGAAATTGACGGAAATGGGATTCCCTATGCAATTTCGCACCTGCGGACGTGATGATATGCAGGGAACATTTGCCGCTGAATATATCAAGAAGCATTTTCCTGATCCGAAAATTGCGATTATCCACGACAAAACCGCTTATGGCACAGGTCTGGCAGAAGAGACAAAGAAAAAGCTTAACGCTCTCGGCATCAAGGAGCTGAGCTTCGATGGCGTGAATGTCGAAGATAAGGACTTTTCCGCCATTATTGCCAAGGTCAAGCAAAGCGGTGCCAATATCATCTATTTTGGCGGTGTTTATAGTCCTGCGGGTTTGATGCTGCGTCAGATGGCCGAACAGAATGTCAAAATTCAATTTATGAGCGGTGATGCAATAACCAGCAATGAATTGGCTGCCACTGCACAGGACGCCGTTATTGGTGTTTTGAATACATTCACCGCGGATCCGCGCAACATCCCCGGAAACGAAGATCTGGTAAAAGCTTTTCGTGACGGCGGTTTCGAGCCTGAGGCCTATACGCTTTATTCTTACGCTGTTATTCAGGTATTTGCATATGGCATTGAGGCAGAAGGTGAAGACCCTGAAAAAGTTGCAGCCTATTTAAAAGCTCATGGGCCGTTTAAGACTGCCCTTGGAGACCTTGCTTTTGATGATAAAGGTGATCCGAAAGGTGGAGGATATGTTGTAAATCGCTGGTATAAAACACCAGAAGGTAATTATAGCTATGCTCAGGTCGAAGACTGACACAAAAATATAAAAAAGCGCTTGCCGCAAAGCAAGCGCTTCTAAAACTGAAACCTTTCAGCCGGATCTTAGTTCTTCCGCATCAGGAGGCAGGCTGCAAGGCCGATGCCGGCAATCACAGCCAAAGCGGTTTTGGGATTGTCCTTGGCTTTTTCTTTCATCTCGCTGGCATGATCACTAATTTGATTGAAAGCCTGTCGGCCTTTCTCTTTAATCATTCCGGCAACTTCGCCAGTGTCATAATTCATATCAGACCACTGACGGTCACCAGTCAGTGAGGCAAGTTCGCGCTTCAGTTGATGAATACGTTTTTTTGCTTTGTGACCTGTTTGACAGTCGCCTTGGAACATTCCCATCATTTTCTCCTTTAAAAAAGGCCCCGCATCATTCTAGACAAGGCCGCTTGTTATTGATGATCCGATAACGCGCCATGTGGATTTTTGTTCCATTGGCATGGCGGTTTCACGTGAATCGGGCGTTGCGTGAAATTTCTTGGTTGAGAGGCAAACAACGGTAAAAAACTTGACATGAAACAGTGATATGGGAATTTTGGTCGTGCATTTGGGTTTGATTTAAGCCGTTTAAGGACGGCTTTGAGTTAAAACGTTCGGTTTGGTTCCGTGGATATTGAATAACAACGACGACAAATACATTTGGATTGTTTATAAGCGTTTTAAAGATAGATAGAGACACTCAGCCGAAAATGAATACGCAACCATATTTCTCCAAACCTTTTCCACGGCGTACATCTGTCGCAGTCAATGTTGGCAATGTTTCGGTGGGCGGCAACAATCCCGTTGTTGTGCAATCAATGACAAATACGGATACAGCCGATATCGATTCGACCGTTGCTCAGGTGGCGGCACTCTCCAAGGCGGGTTCTGAATTGGTGCGTATTACCGTTGATCGTGACGAATCAGCCGCCGCTGTGCCGAAAATCCGCGAACGTTTGGAGCGATTGGGGCTTGATGTTCCGCTGATCGGCGATTTTCACTATATTGGCCACAAACTATTATCCGACCATCCTGCCTGCGCGCAAGCCTTGGCGAAATATCGGATCAACCCCGGCAATGTGGGTTTCCGTGACAAGCGCGACAAGCAGTTTAGCGATATTGTCGAAATTGCTATCAAGCATGATAAACCCGTACGGATTGGTGTGAATTGGGGGTCGCTGGATCAAGAACTTCTTACCCGACTGATGGATGAGAATTCAGCGCAGGGTGGCCCGCTATCGGCTGAAGAGGTGATGCGAGAGGCGGTCGTGCAATCAGCACTGATTTCTGCCCATCTGGCAGAAGATATCGGCCTGCCGCGCGACAAGATCATCCTATCGGCCAAAGTCAGTCAGGTGCAAGACCTGGTTGCTGTTTATACGATGCTGGCGGAACGTTGCGACCATGCACTTCATCTTGGTTTGACGGAAGCCGGAATGGGCACCAAAGGTATTGTCGCCTCGTCTGCCGCTATGGGCATTCTGTTACAACAAGGTATCGGCGACACAATACGTATTTCGCTGACACCGGAGCCCGGTGGCGATAGAACACGCGAAGTGCAGGTAAGTCAGGAATTGCTGCAAGTGATGGGCTTTCGCCAATTCATTCCTATTGTGGCTGCCTGTCCGGGGTGCGGCCGTACGACATCAACGGTATTTCAGGAATTGGCACAGAAGATTCAGGGAGACATTCGCAAAAACATGCCGATTTGGCGCGAAAAATATCCCGGCGTCGAAGCTTTAAACGTTGCGGTTATGGGTTGTATCGTGAATGGTCCGGGGGAATCCAAACACGCCGATATCGGCATTTCGCTGCCAGGCACGGGTGAAACACCCGCTGCACCTGTTTTCGTGGATGGCGAAAAGGTAAAAACATTGCGTGGGGCCAACATAGCGGCCGAATTTGAACAGATGGTTGCAGAGTATATTGAAAATCGCTTTAAATGAAAAACTGGTTATTGGGTCATAAATACGCGTTCCTGGCAGCGATGGGGGTTATTATGCTGCTTGCAACGTTAAAAGTCGGGTTTGGCTACTATTACTTTCAGCCCCCATCGGCACTATCGGCAGCTAAATATGTCGTGATCTATGGTAAGATCACGGAAAAAGGGTCTGACAAACCTGTCGCTAATATTCCGATTACAGCAGAATGGTGGCGAAGCGGGGTAGTGGCAAGCAATGACAATAAAGTCGTTAACTCAGCCGATCTACAACGGGTCGGTTCCGTTTTAACCGATCAACATGGAATCTACGCTATCATCTTCAAGGCACCCAGCAAGCTAAGGGCGTTGGGGCGTTTTAATTTGTGTCCTGTCGTCAAGAAAAGGGATGGCAGTGAGAACAGTTGTTTTAACGGCCCATATAACCGCTATTTAGATAGCAACGGCCATAAAATGATCTACCATGTTGATTATGAGGTCGAGTTGTGAGCGTGCCATCTTTATGGAAGCCGTTAGCGTCGGTATTTTTGATGGTATCCTTGGCCGGGTGCGGGCAGTTTACGCCTATTGACGTCTGCAAAGACTGCCGTGTGGTTTATGGACAGATTTTGGAGCGTGATCAATCTGGTCAGCATCCCGTCGAAGCTGCCAATGTGTCAATTTGGTTGATCAAACAGGATTTGCCTTTATGGGCGCGGATATTGACCGGAAACTACTATAAAATTGCCGGGGGAACGACAGAAAAAAACGGAAGTTTCGGTTTTGCCTTCAAAGATTTGGATAATCTGCAAAACAAACATATATTGCTTGAGGTCAAACGTGATGGGCAACACATAGAAAAAGAGTTTGTCATCGCTGATACGGAAAGAAACATGGATCTGACGATGGTCATTTCCAAACGTTAGTTCTGGAGTGCTTCCCGATTGATGTGACTCTTTAATCGGATAAGATATTGCGACAGATCAAAAGCTTGATACGCGCCGGCCGGATGCAATCAGGTCGAAAAGCGCTCTAAAGCGTGTACCGAAAAGTGGGGACTGGTTTTGGATAAATATACGCGTTAAAACAGAATCTTAATGCATTACAGCTGAATTCGCCCGCCGCTGCGGTCTTTCAACCAAAGCTTGAAATCGTTGGCGGTAAACTCCGGTAAGCGCACGGTCAATTGACAACCTTCGGCATCGAAAGTTTGCCGTTCTATTGTCGCCTGAAAATTTCCAATCTCATTTTGTAGGATCGGTATGAGATGGAAAGGACAGTGAAAATCCAGTGTTTCCCAGTCAATCAGTTCCACAAGCTTGCACTGTTGCAGCGCTCTCGCTGCACCGCCGCCATAGGCGCGCGCAAGTCCACCGGTGCCGAGTTGGATGCCGCCATACCATCGCGTTACAATGACAAGGATGCGGTCGCAATCGCGCCCCTCAATCGCATTCAATATGGGTTTTCCGGCTGTTCCCGTTGGTTCACCATCGTCGCTGAAGCGATACTTTTGGCCATATTTCCAAGCATAACAGTGATGCGTTGCCGCTTCCTGCCGAACCTCTTGAAGGATTGCTTCGGCATCTTCCTCTGACACAATAGGAAATATCCGAGTAAGAAAGCGGCTTTTTTTAATCTCTTCCGTGGCTTCGAATGGCGCATCGAGGGTGAAAGGCATGACTGTCTCAGCGTCCCGCACTTTTGATCGGGTTTAACATTTGGCCGGTGACCATGGAGGCCACCATTGCATGGACAAGCCCGCGACGGCGTAAGGTGGGCGCGATGAGATAGTCGCGCAATAGCGGTAAAATCCTGCTATCGGACTGATAAAAAGGTGTCAGGCAATAGCTGAGCAACTGATAATAGGCGATATGCAGACGGCGGCGTTTCATGTACTCTCTCAGCGCATTGTCACGATCTGCATTTTGTTGCAAAGAGCGCGCCAAGGCAAGTGCATCAAGAAACGCCATATTGGCACCTTGGCCCAATTGCGGGCTCGTCGCGTGATATGCATCGCCCAACCGGGTAAAACCAGATTGTGTTGGCTTCATATGTGTGTGGTGACGGTAGTTGGCGTGGACGATGTGGTCTTTATAATCACTCAGCGTTTCTATGAACGGCAAAGCCTGTGGCCAGAAGCTGGCGATCTTTTCCATCCAGTTTTGTAAACCTTCGGCTTTCCATTCGTCGAAATCACGATGACGGATAGACCAAAAAAAGGTTGTCATGGCCACACTGTTGCGGTCGCCTTTCCCTAAGGGTAAAATACCAATCATATGGGACGCTTTATGGTAGCGTTGTTCAAGTGTCTGGGCATCAAAACCGGCATTGTCGTGCCACGGAAGGTTAACCCACAACGCACCATATTGCAGCTCTTGACCTGCAACCTGTCGCAGCGGCGAGCGTGCGCCCATAGCATCAACAACGAGGTCGAATTTAGGGCTTATTTCACCGTTTTTGAAGATAATTCGCGGTGCATTGCCGGTCTCGACGCTGCGCACACGCTTTCCTATTTCTATGTTAACGCCATGATGAAGCACTTCCTGATAGAGGATATCAAAAAGCGCCCAGCGAATGATCGCTATACCATAATCGCCATTGCGATAGCCGACATCCAACACGATCTTTTCTGTGCTGCATAGTTTGCCCAACATCCGTTCAATGCGCTGACCGCGTGCTTCAGCCTTTTGACGAAGGCCAAGTTGATCAAGCACGATAAGTCCTGTAGGTTGCAACACGAAGCCAGATCCAACCGGCCCCGGCTCATCCATCTGGTCATAAAGAGTAATGTTATGGCCATCACGAGCCAAAAATGCTGCAAGGCATAAACCGCCCATGCCCATACCAGCTATCGCAATATCCATTAAGCTTCCCCGCTTGATCTGCCCTCGCATATGTAGCTGGGCGTATGATTTGCTTTTGCCGGTATTGGGCAAACTCAAACCACGTTATTATCCGTTTCTGCCTTGGGTTTTGTAACCCTACGACATTCCTCATAGCCATCGGTGGGCATCAGTTTTTCCTATCGGCGATGAAATGCGCGGCTTGACGCAAAATCGTTGCTTTCTCGCCGAAGGGTAAAAGAAGACTTTCTGCCTGATCAACCAAGCCATCCAATTGATGCCTTGCCCAATCCAATCCATGCAGTGCGACCAATGTTGCTTTATCGGAAGCGATATCTTTGCCCGCTGTTTTACCCAGCGCCGCCGTGTCGGCCGTGACATCCAGAACATCATCGGCCAGCTGAAAAGCCAGTCCTATTGCCGCACCAAATTCCACCAAACGTTCACGGTCTTCATGGGTCGCATTGCCGATCAATGCGCCAGCTTCGCATGCAAAGCGTATAAGTGCACCGGTTTTCATGGCTTGCAAAGTGATGATGCCATCTTCATCTGGCTTCTGTTTTTCAGCTTGCAGATCAAGCACTTGGCCACCCACCATGCCGCCCATTCCCGCTGCACGCGACAGGCCGGTAACAAGCTTTAATCGGGTCTCTGCTTTCAACTCGGTCGCATCATCGGCTATAATATCAAAAGCCAATGTTAGCAAAGCATCACCAGCCAGAATGGCTGTTGCTTCGTCAAAGGCTTTGTGCACGGTTGGCTTGCCCCTGCGTAAATCGTCATCATCCATGGCGGGCAGATCATCGTGGATGAGAGAATAGCAATGGACACATTCCAGTGCCGCAGCAATACGCAAAGCTGTTTGCGGCTTTGCGTCAAATAATGCGGCTGTCTGCATAACGAGAAAAGGCCGAAGCCTCTTGCCGCCATTGAGTACGCCGTGCCGCATTGCGCTTAAAAGCCAATCCGGTCGACGGATTTCGCCAGTCTCGATGCGTTCAGTAAGCATCGCATCCAACATTTCACCAATCAATTGTGCATCTTTTGCAAGTGTATTGGCAAAATCTTCCATTGTACGTTCCTTCAATCTTTGCAACATGGACATGAACCAATCAATCGACGCCGTCAATACTTTGGGTTAAAACGGTTAAAGGTCGCAGAAAGGCATGACGTTTGACGCAAGCGGATCAACCAACGGACGGACGAGCAAAATGGCGCTATAATATGCGCATATTTGCATATGTCCTGTTTTTCCTGTTTGTCTTTCCGGCTTTCCTGATCGTTGTTTATCGCTTGCCTTTTATTCACCCGGTATCAACTCTCATGATCAAGGATCTTGCGCTTATCCGTGGATATGATCGGCAATGGGTCTATCTTGATGATATTTCCCCGAATTTACGTTACGCGGTGATGATGTCGGAGGATGGCCAATTTTGCTCCCATCATGGGGTCGATTGGGGCGAGCTTAAAGCCGTCGTGACACGTGATGGTGGCCCCTCACGCGGTGCATCGACCATCACTATGCAAATGGTAAAGAACCTTTTTCTGTGGCATGACCGGTCTTATCTGCGGAAAGGATTTGAAATTCCCTATGCTGTCTTTGCCGATTTTATTTTGCCAAAAGACCGGATTATGGAAATCTACCTGAATATTGCCGAATGGGGTCCGGGAATTTATGGTGCCGAAGCAGCAGCGCAACATTATTTTAAACGGTCTGCGAAGAATTTGACACCAAGACAGGCTGCTTATCTCGCGGTCACATTGCCCAATCCGAAACTACGCAATCCAGCACGCCCGACAGTTAATCTGGCAAGGCTTGCTCGCTTGATCGAGAATCGCGCGCGACGATCTGGTGCCTATACACAATGCGTACGATGATCAATTGATGGAATAAGCGTGTTTTGGTAATTATACCGCGACATTCTTATCCGTGTTTATCAAAAAAATGCGCTTGAAGACTGGTCAAACCCTCCCAATCAGTGTATAGGCACGCCAAACCTTATGCAATTTTGTCTGGCAAGGTGGCTTTGTCGCTACCTTAATAGATGCGTTTTTAGCGAATTTGGAGTGTAATTCCATGGCTGTACCTAAACGAAAAACATCTCCGTCCAAGCGCGGTATGCGCCGTTCGGCTGATGCCCTCAAGGCTCCGACCTATATTGAGGACAAGAATTCCGGTGAACTTCGCCGTCCGCACCATATCGATTTGAAAACCGGTATGTATCGTGGTCGTCAGGTTTTGACACCGAAAGATTGATTTCACCATCATTCTTTGAACATTAAAACCGGTCTTTTGGCCGGTTTTTTGTTGTCTGGTTCAGTGTCCCGTAATGATCGTGTGAAGCGTATTATGATTATTGGACATTGATGACGCCTCAAAAGTATTCTCGTTGATCAGTGCTTATCTTTGGCGAGGACGAAGAATGCGTCGTACTGCTCTAAGCACCAACGGGCAGGCAGATGCTGCTGCAGCAACCAGCACGGAGCTGGCGATCTTTCTTGCTATCCGAAACACTATCCAAATGACCGAATCAACTATGATTTCAAAACCAAGGACGCTTGAGAACGATCATCGCTTTACGCTTTGTTAACGATAAAAATTAACCTATTCTCCGCACATTGCTATCGCGCATGCTCTATTATCGATGAGATGGTAGTCTATCTTATCATTGTTACTACTATATATGGTGTGAACAAAGATAGAACATCGTCATGTCAGCGATTCGTCGCCGATTCGTTCCCCTGCTGTTCCTGAAGTTAATAAAATACCCGATATTGAATTGTTTTTATTCAGCTTTTCTTAAGACTTGTCCATGTTGACACACTTTCGCCCGGTGCCTTTTGACGGTTGGATAAGACAGAACGCCAAAAGTTAACGCTGCGCGTTGAATATCGCCAAATGCCACAAAAAGTTAAACTACATTTAGCGCCATAATGATTCCATCTACATCATATAGTGAGAACATAGGGAGAACACCGCTAGGTCAGCGATTCGTCGCTGATTCGTTCTGGTGCTGTTCCAATCGTTAATTTTTATGGTTAATGGGATGTTAGAGCGGTTCCCAATTGATGTGGATCATCAATCGGATAAGATACCGCAACAAATTAAAAGCTTGAGACGCGCCGGCCGGATAGCGTCAGGCGCGAAAAGCGCTCTCATGACAAGGCTTGCGCCTGTTTCCATAAGGCGCTAATCCGTTGGGCTTGTGGTTACAGCAATCATGGCTGTTAATTTGGAGTGCGCAATGGGGAAAACCCCGCTCATCCTTTCTGGACGTGACGTAACGGCAGTATTGGGGCCGACAAATACCGGCAAGACGCATTTGGCGATCGAGCGGATGTTGGCGCATGATAGCGGTATGATTGGCTTACCGTTGCGGCTTCTCGCGCGCGAAGTCTATAGCCGTATTTGCGAGAAAATAGGCGCACATCAGGTTTCACTGGTAACGGGTGAAGAGAAAATCACCCCGCCTACCGCCCGCTATGCGGTTTGCACGGTAGAAGCTTTGCCCCGCGAGACCAAGGCGTCATTTGTTGCGATTGATGAAGTGCAGCTTGCCGGAGATCTTGAGCGCGGGCATATTTTTACCGACAGAATATTGCATTTGCGCGGACGGCAGGAAACGATGCTGCTTGGCGCGGCAACGATGCAAGGCATACTTGAAAAGCTGCTACGCGGAGTAACGGTTGTCAGCCGCCCGCGCTTTTCGCAATTGTTGTATTCCGGTTCAAAAAAAATTACGCGCTTGCCTAGCCGAACAGCAATTGTGGCATTCTCCTCGGACGAAGTTTATGCCATTGCAGAACTGATAAGACGGCAGCGGGGCGGTGCTGCGGTGGTCATGGGGGCGTTATCGCCGCGCACACGTAATGCGCAAGTGGCATTGTATCAATCTGGAGATGTCGACTTTCTGGTGGCAACCGATGCGATCGGTATGGGGTTGAACCTTGATGTCGACCATGTGGCTTTTGCCCAAACGCGGAAGTTTGACGGATACCAGTTTCGCGATCTCAATCCTGCGGAGATGGCGCAGATAGCCGGCCGCGCAGGTCGACATATGCGCGATGGTACATTCGGTGTTACCGGGCGCGTTGCGCCACTTGAGGCAGACTTGGTGGAGCGAATCGAAGCGCATCATTTTGATTCTGTCAAAGTCATGCAATGGCGCACCGCGGAATTTGACTTTTCCAGTCTGGATGGTTTGCGTCGTTCGCTGGATACAGCGTCACCTGTCGAAGGGTTGGTTCGCGCATTGCCGTCAGTCGATGCGCAGGCATTGGAGTTTCTGTCGCGTGACTATGATATTGCGCACCTCGCCGATAGGCGAGAAAGGGTAGCGCTTCTATGGGATGCCTGTGCTCTACCGGATTATCGCAAGATTGCGCCGGCCCAGCACGCAGACATTATCGCCAGCATCTATCGGGATTTGGTCAAACGCGGCGCCGTGAACGAGAATTACATGGCGGAACAGGTCGCGCGCGCTGATCGAACGGATGGAGATATTGATACATTATCCCATCGTATCGCACAGATTCGGACGTGGACTTTTGTTTCGCATAGGCCCGGATGGCTAACCGATCCGCAACACTGGCAAGAAAAGACGCGGGAAATTGAAGATAGATTGTCAGATGCGCTACATGAGAGGTTGACGAAACGATTTGTAGACCGCAGAACAAGCGTACTTATGAGGCGGCTGAGAGAGAATGTGATGATGGATGCCGAAATAGCTCAAAATGGTGATGTTCTCGTTGAAGGACACCATGTGGGAAAACTTGATGGATTTCGTTTTATCGCGGATGTTGGCGGTGAAGGAAATGATGCTAAGGCCGTCAGAGCGGCTGCCGCAAAAGCACTGGCATCGGAGTTTGACAAACGCGCTGATCGTCTGGCTGCTACAGCCAATGGCGATTTGGCGATTGGTTCGGATGGAGTCGTGCGTTGGATAGGCCAGCCTTTGGCAAGCCTTGTCGCAACGGATGATCTTCTTAAGCCCCGCGCGGTGCTCTTGGCAGATGAGCAATTAACCGGTGCTGCACGTGATAAAGTGGCGGAACGGCTTGATCGCTTCGTTGCGTTCCATTTTGAAACCGCTCTTAAGCCGCTGTTTGATTTGGTGAATGCCGAGGCTTTGGTAGGGATTACCCGCGGATTGGCTTTTCAGCTGGTCGAGCGATTGGGCGTGTTGCCTAGAAAAGATGTGGCTGACGAGGTGAAAAACCTCGACCAGATATCGCGGGCCGCTTTGCGTCGCCTCGGTGTTCGGTTTGGTGCATTTCACATTTTCCTTCCAATGATGTTGAAGCCGGCTCCCGCACAAGCCGTAACGATGTTATGGGCTTTGAAAAATGATGGTCGGGATCTACCCGGATACGGCGATGTTCTTCAGGTTCTATCGGCCGGTAGAACCTCGGTTGTTGTCGAGCCATCTTATGATCCTATGTTCTATCAACTCGCGGGTTATCGTGTTTTGGGACGCCGCGCGGTTCGTATCGATATTTTGGAACGTTTGGCTGACCTTATACGTCCCGCGCTCAGCTGGAAGCCCGGCAGCGGGACGCGCCCTGATGGCGCATATGATGGTAGACATTTTATTGTAACGCCTGCAATGATGTCCATTCTCGGCGCTACAGCCGAAGATATGGAAGAGATATTAAAAAGCCTCGGTTACCGGCATGAACTCAGCGATAGTGCTGCTGTGGCTGCAAAGATAGCGGAAGATCAGCCTGAACCAGCGGCTTTGACTAAGGTCGCGGATATCCATGCTGCAGAACCCGTTGGTACGGATTGGGCTGTTGCAACGCCTTCCGATACGGAAGATACACCGGCGGCTGAGCCGGTAGGTCCATCTTTTGTTAAGAAGAACGCTAAGGATGAAGTGAAGCCGGTTTTGCTTTGGCGGTTTCAGCCACGGCACGAGCATCGCGGTGCACGACCCGATGCAAACCAAAAAAGAAGACAGGACAATGCGTCTGCGCGTCCGCAATTAAAGGGGCCAAAGCGGCATCAGGACCGTCGTGATAAGCCGCGTTTCGATAAAGCGTCAAAGAACGAGCAAGGTTTCAAAAACCAGAAATCAAAACCAGCTCCGAAACCGATTGATCCTGATTCGCCATTTGCAAAATTGGCTGCCCTTCGGGATCAGATGAAAAAATGACCGATACGCGCCCGGCAAAACAACGTTTGGATAAATGGTTGTTTTTCGCGCGGGTGGTTAAGTCTCGCAGCCTTGCCGCCAGTCTTTCTGGCGGCGGGAAAGTGCGGGTTAATCGTGACAAGGTAGATAAGCCGGCTTTCGGAATCAAAATCGGCGATATACTTACAATCACACTTGAACGTAAATTGCTGGTTTATAAAGTGAAGGCCTTGGCTGAAAGGCGTGGCCCCGCAAGCGAGGCCCAGACGCTTTACGAAGACCTTACACCACCGGTTGCAGAGGCTGTTCAGCACGCATCTGTTTGTGCCGGTGGACGTCCGACAAAACGCGATCGTCGGCAGTTGCAGCGTCTGCGCGATCAGGAAATGTGAACATCAAGGCCTATTTGCGGACTTGAAACAACCGCACAAAAACGCTAACTCAATGCCGTTATCAATTCATTTCCGTTAAAAAGTGTGACAGGCTTTTGTCGGAATGCGCTTGACGTGAACACTGGAGATTGAAACATGACCTATGTTGTGACCGACAATTGCATTCGCTGCAAATATACCGACTGCGTTGAGGTTTGTCCTGTCGACTGCTTTTATGAAGGTGAGAATATGCTTGTCATCCACCCGGATGAATGCATTGATTGCGGCGTTTGTGAACCTGAGTGCCCAGCGGAAGCAATCAAACCCGATACGGAACCGGGTTTGGATAAATGGCTTGAGCTGAATATGGAATATGCTTCGAAATGGCCGAATTTGACCATCAAAAAAGATCAGCTTCCGGAAGCAACCGAAATGGATGGTGTAACCGGCAAACTGGAAAAATTCTTTTCTGACAAACCGGGAACCGGCGACTGAGCTGAGCCGCTATCGAATCATTTCCGGCCTGAATGTTGATTTCTTTGGTTTTTTATGTTAGTTTACCAGAGTTCAGCCGATAGCTGAGTGTTTTCTGACGTTGATCTTCTATCACTGAAAGGTGGTTTCAATCTGACATGGATCCTTCGCTGTGCTGAATGGTTTCATTGAGCTCGGACGGATATGTCATTTTGAAGGGACCCGTAACGACATTTGCTTCGCAACTGTCGGGCAGGTTTTTTTGCCGTTTGATCAGTTTGATGCAACTGTGGGATGCTTTCTGTCGGATTTGGCTCGGTTTAAGGGCTTTCAACCTGTGTTTGCCGGCAAATGTGCCGGGCACAAAGGGAGTAAGTAAAAATATGTCGTCCCAGCAGAAAAAATCCCCGGCACGTCAGGGATTCAAAGCTTCAGAATATATCGTATATCCAGCTCATGGCGTCGGTCAGATTATCGCCATTGAAGAGCAGGAAGTTGCAGGGCACAAACTGGAATTGTTTGTGATCCACTTCGAAAAAGACAAAATGCATGTCAAAGTACCGGTTGCAAAAGCAATTTCTATCGGCATGCGTAAATTGTCTGAAACAGATTTTGTTGAACGTGCATTGAAAGTCCTTCAAGGGCGTGCACGTATCAAACGCACAATGTGGTCGCGTCGTGCTCAGGAATATGATGCGAAAATCAATTCGGGCGACCTTATTTCAATTGCCGAAGTTGTTCGTGATCTTTTCCGTGCAGAAAACCAGCCTGAGCAATCATACTCTGAAAGACAGCTCTATGAGGCAGCTCTTGATCGCATGGCGCGTGAGATTGCGGCAGTCAACAAAGTATCGGAAACCGAGGCGGTGCGCTCGATTGAAACCAATCTTGCGAAAAGCCCAAAACGCGGTTCTAAAAGTGACGCTGAATTGGAAGCAGAATCCGATGACGGCGAGGTTGTCGCCGCTTAATCGCATGATGACGCAACGATAACCAACCTGACGAAGATCGAAAAACCCGCTTCTCTAGCGGGTTTTTTTATAGCTGAAACATGTTTCTTGGAACCATTGATGTCTTCATTGGCTTAACTGAGCTATAAGCGAAATGCTCATCATTGTTCATGAACCACAAGGTTCAATAGGTTTTCCAAAACAAGCAACCAGCTTAACCGTACCAAACGAAACTGATTTATATGTGGTTTAACTATCGGCAGTTATTCCAAGCTTAATTGCCCGGAAGAGAGCAAGTGAGCCCGACCCTTTCGCAGCACACACCGCTTTCAAGCAAGCAACAGTCAATGTGCTAATTTGGAAGTCGACACTTTGGAGGTCGACATTATTGTATCGCTGCTTTTCAGAAACCAGACGGTATTAGCACTTTTTTTCCTGCGCAAATCCCGTTTGGATACGGTTTATTGCCTCCCTATGCGCGGATGTTGGAACAGGGAGTGCCTTTTTCTCTTTTATCAAAGTGAAGTAACAATGCAACACAAGTAACAATTATTAAGTGTGGTATAAATATATGAAATTTAAAGTTGTAAAGTCACAACTTTAACGTCATATTGGAACCATATCTCGATTCTGACGTTTGGTTCAAATAGCGGCACGAAGCGCCGTCACATTGAAGATGATTTTATAGTCACGACACCGAAGGGGCAGTTATGAGCAACGTTTCCACCGCCGTACAAGTTGCATCAAAAACATATTCCGGAACAGATAATACACTCGGACGCAACATGATGCGTTCGGCGATGAGAGCCCCCTATCTAGAGCGTCAGGATGAGCATGCCTTGGCATTGCGTTGGAAAGATCATCGCGATAGTGACGCTATGCACCAGATCGCAGCGGCTCACATGCGCTTGGTCATATCAATTGCCAATCGCTTCAAGCATTTCAAATTGCCTTTGGGTGACCTTGTTCAGGAAGGTTATGTTGGCCTTCTGGAAGCTGCTGCCCGTTTTGAGCCTGATCGGGAAGTCCGGTTTTCAACCTATGCCACTTGGTGGATAAGGGCATCTATACAAGACTATATTCTCCGCAATTGGTCAATCGTACGTGGGGGCACAAGCTCTGCACAGAAGGCACTGTTTTTTAACTTGCGTCGTCTGAGGTCAAAATTGGCTCAGGAAGATCGAAGCATGACCAAACAGGATATTTATCGCAACATCTCAGAAAAGCTCGGCGTGTCGGTGTCGGATGTTGAAACGATGGATTTTCGTTTTTCGGCTTCCGACAACTCGTTAAGCGCGCCTATGGTGGGTGATGACGAGAATTCGGGTTCCAAAATGGATGCTCTGGTTGATGAGCGCCCACTGCAGGACGAGATCATTGAAGATGAAATCGACGGACAGAGACGCTCGCAATGGTTGCATGACGCTTTACAGATTCTGAATGAACGTGAATTGCAAATTATTCGTACACGTCGTTTGAATGATGACGGTGCAACATTGGAATCGTTAGGTGAGGCAATGGGCATTTCCAAAGAACGCGTGAGACAGATCGAGGCGCGCGCCATGCAAAAGCTCCGTAACGCGCTCCTGTCAGTCAATAATGTCGAGGCCTATGAGGTTTAGGACTTTGGCTGCGCTTGCGGTTCCATTTATTGGCCGGTTGAGATATAAAGTTGCAATCAAGGAGAAACAGATTGCAACTTTATGATCAAAATGCGCTGGCAGAACAGCGCATCCTGAAATATTCGATATGGGTAACAATCGTTCTTGCGGTCACTGCTGTCTCTATTGGTATTTTCACCGGCTCATCTTCCATCATATTCGATGGGATGTATTCGGCAGTGGATTGTGTTTTTAGCCTAGCTGCATTGTTGGTTGCGCGGCTTATTCAGATCGACGTTAATCGACAAAAGCGCAAAGCTCCTAAGTTCACAGAGCGTTTTCAATACGGCTTCTGGCATTTTGAACCCATGCTCTTGGCGATTAACGGTATCTCTTTGATGATCGCCGTTTTTTACGGTTTATTCGAGTCTATCAGTACCATTTGGCGGGGTGGTCATACGCCCGACTTCGGGCCAGCGGTTTGGTTTGCATTCTTTGCCGTGTGCTTATGTTTCGGCTTGGCTTTTTATGAGTTGCGTCGCAATCGCGAGATTGGTTCAGCATTTATTGCTATAGATGCGAAAAGCTGGTTTGTTTCTGGCGGTATTAGTCTGGCGCTTCTCTGCGCCTTTATTTTTGCCTTCTTCATTGAAGGCACGGAGCATAGTTGGCTGCTGCCCTATATCGATCCTGCGGTTCTGGCCCTCATAGCAATTGTAATGATACCCGTACCGGTAAAAACGGTTATAAAAGCTCTGCGCGAAATTCTTATGATTACGCCGGTGTCTTTAGACAATCACGTTAACGCAGTGGTTGATGAAATAGTCGAGAGATATGGGTTCGTCGGAGCGCAGAACTATCTGGCAAAGGTGGGGCGGTCGACGATGATAGAAATTCACTTAATCTTACCGCAGAATTATCAGATCGGAAAAGTTGAAGAGCTGGATAAAATACGCTCCGAAATAGGCGATATGATCGGTGATGCTGGACCGGATCGCTGGTTGACGGTGTCATTCACTGCCAAACCGGAATGGGCTTATTGATGGGGTTTCGAACGAAACGGCGCCATCATGTTTTATCCCTTTCGCATTAAGCCTTGGCGTAGATTTACTCTGATATAATCTTTACGCGATCTCCGGCTGATAGTGTTGCCGTGGGAGATAGTGCATTGATGATGCGAAATAGTTTCTCGCTCGCGGTTGATCCTTGCATGCGCTGCGCCATTGACGAGACCGTCTCTCCTGCGCGTACAGTCACAACATGAATGCGCAGCGGCTTAAGCGCGGACACTTCGCGTGAGGACAGAGCCTTGAAAGTTGACGTTGTTGCTAAAGACACAGAAGCAAGATTTGTCGAGTTTCTTGGTGCGGCAGTTAAAAATCGGAAAACACGGTCTTTTACCACGATGACCACCACGTCAAACTCCCAACGGTCATTGACAGCCCTAGCACGGGCCGCGGGCAACCCGTTAATGCTGGTTTGTTGGACAGAAGCCGGATCAAGACCGCTAACCCACCCGCTTTGAATGTAGTCACTCGCGGAAAGTCCACGGGGGAGCGCCACACCATCAAAGCGGATAGCTATGTCTCCGGGGCCGCTTGCTATCACCGCAGCTGACGAATTATCAATGGTGAAACCCTGCGGAACCGTAAAGGTGACACCGAGTTTCGGATGAACAAACTGATTACCGCGAATATAGCCTTCGTCAGCCGTATCACCGAAAATCATGCCATCAATACCGTTGAGGAAATCATCGCGATCTGTTGTGCCGATACCAGGTGCACCGACTTTTCGCGCTTGGCCGATGGCCAATTGAATACGTTGCGGCGTGGCGGGATGGCTCGCCAAAAAATCCAATGTGGCATCGGTCGCGCCGGAAACATTACGAAAAGCCGTATAGGCTTCCATCGACTGCAAAAACCTGGGCGATGCAAAAGGGTCATATCCCGCTTCACCGAGCATTTTGATACCGATCGCGTCAGCCTGGAGTTCCTGATTCCGCGAAAATTGTGCAAGCCTGAGTTTTCCGCGTATCGCGGCCTCTTTTTCAACAGAACGGTCGGCAAGAACTTCGCTTACAACCTGATTGGTTAGCTCAACCTCAGCTTCTTTTTGCTGGCGTAAGATACCGTGATTGGCCGTCACATGTGCCATTTCATGCGCCAAAACTGCCGCCACTTCAGACGAGTCATTGGCTAGGGCCAACATACCGCGCGTGACATAGACATAGCCGCCGGGCAGTGCAAATGCGTTGACGTTGGGTGAATTGAGAATCGTGATACGATAAGTTTGGTTGGGATTTTCGGAAACGGCTGTTAATTTTCCGACGATCTTTGCAACCATACGTTCAAGTTTCGCGTCGCTATATTCACCGCCATAGGTTTGCAGTATGCGCGGATGTTGGGAAGCGCCCAATTTTGCCAGCGCGTCATTTTTGGCAACCCTGTCCACTGTCACCGGCGTTCCTGATGGAGTTAAACCACCATCAGGCTTATTGTAATCAAGAATTTGGCAGGCAGACAGCGTCAAAAAAGCACAGCCCAGCACCGAAGTGCGATATGGCACTTTAATCAGGCGCTTGAATTGCTTTTTTGTAGGAATGGATTTTATGCTTGCCGTCATCTTCAATCCGCTCATGCCAAACCGATGATTATCCATCTTCATCGCAATTATGGCGTAAATAGTCCTTTAGCGTTGTTTGACCGAAAAAGAACCAGAATAACAGTGTTTTTTTTCTTTACTGCGAATTCTTTCGGCAAATATGTATTGCTGTGACATATAGGTGACGATTGGTAAAAAGATAGAATGGGAATGGGGTTGGCATGGCAGTTTTTACTATTCTTTTAGGCGGCGACGTTTTTGTAACGCCGCGTTTAAAGCAGCAGGTCAGTGGCAGCATCGTATTGGCAGCTGATGGCGGTATGCGACATGCAAAACCACTCGATCTGAAACCCGATCTTTGGCTAGGTGACTTTGATTCATCAGATGAGGAGCTCAAACAATTATATAGCGGAATTGAGCGGGCAGTCTTTCCGGTCGCCAAGGATATGACAGATGGTGAGCTTGCCGTTGATGCCGCGCTGGCTCGGGGTGCAAAACGAATCATCCTGTGTGGCGCCTTTGGAGGCGAGCGTACTGATCACGCTCTTTTTCA
The DNA here is from genome assembly GCF_054871565.1 of Bartonella sp. LJL80. NCBI lineage: Bacteria > Pseudomonadati > Pseudomonadota > Alphaproteobacteria > Hyphomicrobiales > Bartonellaceae > Bartonella > Bartonella sp. LJL80. Next base: position 313,761 of record NZ_JBTXLM010000001.1, on the reverse strand, counting down.
TATGACCTTTGCCGTAAACTTGGCGAAACGTGGGATCAATGTCATGTTGGCAAGTGGTCGGGAAGAAGCGTATCCGGTTTTACCCGGCGCTTTTCAATATGATTTGCCCGATAGAAGCCTGTTTAGTATTATCGGGCTGAGTGATCTTGATGGGCTATGTATTGAGGATGCAGAATGGCCGCTTGCCGATAAGCATGTTCCTTTTGGCGCATCTTTGACACTTTCTAACCGTATTCGCGGAACTTTGAACGTTAAACTGCGTTCAGGCCAAGCGATATTATTGGCTACCTTGACCCAAGCACTATGAACGCAAAGTGAACAGGTTGGTAAAGGGCCGTTAATATTCATGTGTGTAAACTCGGGACAGTCGATGGCCTTGGGCCTCGCGATGATCTTGGTTTCGCCTTATTATGGCGACACAATTAACGGGACGTTTTTTAAAAAAAGAGAGAGTGTGGCTATGTTAAAACGTATTTCATTGATTGCTATGGTTTCGGCTTTAGGCTTTGCAACTGTTGCTTGTACAGCCAATGAGCAGCGCACCGCAGGCTATGGTGCAGGTGGGGCAGCGTTAGGTGCGTTGGCTGGCGGTGCCATTAAGGGCAGCGGCAAAGGCGCTCTCGCCGGTGCTGCCATTGGTGCGGCGGCTGGTACGCTTGTCGGTGTGGCAACAACGCGCAATGGTGTTCAGTACTGTAATTATCGCGATGCATATGGTCGTATGTATCAGGCACCATGTAATTGATGTGAGTGGTGATTATGTAAGAGAGGGTCGGCTTTGCCGGCCCTTTTTTGTGGGCTATATCCGCTTTAATTGACAGATGCGTAGCAATCGCGCACAACAGAAAAAAAATGTCACATGGAATTCTGATGGCTCCTCCACTTCTCCGACTCGACCATGTCCTTCTTACATTTGGCGGCACACCGCTACTCACCGATGCCGCAATATCCGTGAGCGAAGATGATCGCATAGCCTTGGTCGGCCGTAACGGGTCTGGCAAATCCACTTTGCTAAAAATTGCAGCCGGATTTGTTGAACCGACCGATGGCGAGATATTCCGTCATCCGTCTGCGACAATCCGGTATCTACCCCAATCACCCGATATGGATGGCTTTGAGACTGTGAGAGCCTATGTCAGCGCAGGTTTAGGTCCAGCGGACGACGAACATCGTGTGAGCTATATGCTTGATCATCTTGGGCTATCCGGTGAAGCGGATCCCAGAAATCTCTCTGGCGGTGAAGCACGGCGCGCCGCATTGGCGCGCGTCATCGCACCGCAACCGGATATCCTTCTCCTTGATGAGCCAACGAATCACTTGGATCTCACAACCATTGAATGGCTCGAAGGTGAGCTCAATCTTATACGGTCGGCAATTGTACTCATTTCACATGACCGACGATTTTTGGAAAATGTTACCCGCTCAACCGTTTGGCTCGACCGGGGTGAAACCAAACGCCTTGAAAAAGGCTTTGGTTCTTTCGAGGAATGGCGCGACAAGCTGTTGGAGGAAGAGGAGCGCGAACAACATAAATTGGGGCGCCAGATTGAGAGGGAAGAACATTGGTTGCGTTACGGCGTAACAGCTCGACGCAAACGCAATGTTCGTCGTCTTGGTGACCTGCAGTCTTTACGCCAGCAGTATAAAGAATATCGCGGCCCACAGGGTAGCGCTGTTATGGAAGCCAGCGACACGCAGGAGTCGGGCAAGCTGGTGATAGAAGCAAAATCTATCAACAAAGCTTATGGTGATCGTATTCTTGTCGACAATTTTTCAACGCGGATCCAACGGGGCGATCGCATTGGTCTGGTCGGGCCGAACGGAATTGGTAAAACGACACTTTTATCGATGTTGACCGGAACTTTGGCGCCTGACAGCGGAACCATCCGCTTAGGCTTCAATCTGGAAATTGCGACGCTCGATCAAAAACGTGCGCTGGATGAAACGGAAACATTGGCCCACTATTTGACCGATGGTCGCGGCGATAGCGTCATTGTCAATGGCGAGCAGCGTCATGTTGTGTCTTATATGAAGGACTTTCTCTTCCAACCCGAGCAAGCCCGCACCCCCATCAAAGAGTTATCGGGCGGTGAAAGGGCGCGTTTAATGCTGGCGCGCGTCTTGTCACGACCGGCAAATCTACTCATTCTCGATGAACCGACCAATGATCTTGACATGGAGACATTGGATCTTCTGCAAGAACTGGTTGCTGGTTTTGCAGGGACTGTGGTTCTCGTCAGCCATGATCGTGATTTTCTCGACCGCACCGTGACGAGTATTATTGCACCGGAAGGAAACGGACGTTGGTTGCAATATGCCGGCGGCTATAGTGATATGTTGGCGCAAAGGAAAGGTGCGGCCCTTGAAGAACGGAAAGCACGTAAATTGGTTGGTACACCAACCGGGTCAGAGCCTGTGCAACTGCCACGCAACGACAAGCAGAAATTATCGTACAAACAAAAATACGCGTTGGAGAAGTTGCCGGAAGAAATAGATGCGCTTCAAGGTGAGATTGCAAAGCTGGAACAGGAGTTTTCTGATCCTTCACTTTATACGCGCGACGCCAAACGCTTTCAGCAATTGTCCAAGCTTTTGGATGAAAAACGGCTGACTATTACTAAAAAAGAAGAAGAATGGTTGCAATTGGAAATGTTGCGGGAAGAAATTGAAAACGCCTAAAGGCCGCTGCTTATCTTACTTTGTTGTTTAACAACTTTCGAGCGTTTGTAGGATTTCGGTAACGGCTATATCGGCTTTCTCTGCGATTTGAAGCACCAGCTGTTCCAGGTCTGAAAAATCCGGTTGGTCGAGGATAGTGGCTTCCAGCACACTATATTTGGGCATCGCAACCCGCTTTTCATTCCATTTGGTGGCTTTGAGCCGTGTCCAATATTCCTTTTGTACGGCTGCATTTTGTCCCATAAGCCACAACTCAAAGCGCATTTGCTTGTGATTGAGAACAATGCCAAAACGTAGTTTTTGTTGATGTAATGAGGCATTGTAAAAAGGAAAATAGGTAAAATCCATATAACCGGGTGAAACATTGCCTATGGTAAAATCATGTTGTGAAAAATCGCCATAGGATGCTTTCACTTTCATCACAAACTTTATCAGAAAAGCATAGGTGGATGCGATGTCGCTTTCGTTTAGCTGCTGCTTATAGTGCGCAATCATATTGTTGATCATTATACCACCCGTTTCGTTTCCATATTTTGTATAACGAACGGATAATCAATTGGATATAGCGGATAAGCGTAGATCTGGCTGAGCGAAAAAAAGCCTTTCAAGAAATGAAAGGCTTTTGGTACTGAAAAAGTGGTCTAGTTCATTCCAAGGGCGTCTTTGTAAAGCTGTATCATCGCCTCTTCTTCTTGACGCTCATGGTCTTCTTTTTTACGCAAACGAATGATGGTGCGCACAGCTTTGTTGTCAAAACCAGTGCCTTTCAATTCGGCATAAACGTCTTTGATGTCATCAGAGATCGTTTTCTTTTCTTCTTCAAGACGCTCAATACGTTCAATGAAAGAGCGTAATTGGCCAACGGCCACGGCTTGTGTTTCGTCTGTCACATCACTCATGGAAATGGTCTCCAGATAGATTCCTGTTATACGACTCGAGAAGTCGGTCGCAGTGTGACATTTCGATGCCCGAGTCCGGCCCTCGGAGTCAAGCCACAAGCATTTTTTTTTCGTTTATTCTGTGAAATGCTACGATATCAGTCACAGCGGGAGACATGAAACTGTTTCATGTGAATCAGCGTATCAAGGTTGATCTTTCGGAGAATTGGGGCAAGGCGCTGAGCCCAAGTTTCAACACCGTCGGCATCGCAAATAAGATCCTGACGTATTTCAATTAAAATATGCGCGATGCCTTTTCGCGTACAATGGCGATACATCGTATCGCCCTTGAGAGCGCCATCATAAGGCTGATTATCACCAATGGTGAGATCTCCGCTTTGTTGTAAAGCGTGATAAAGTAAGTTGAATACCCGTGGGTCGCTATCCCAAAGCAGACCAATCTCCCAAGGTCTAGTTATTCCACGCCAGACGGGCGTAAAAGAATGAATAGAGATGACCAACGGGCTTTGGCCGCTCTGGTGCTCGACTTGCGCAATCAACTGGTCGATCGCTCTATCGTACGGTTTGTAAAAACAGTCGATCCGTCGCTGGCGTTCGCTGTCATCCAAAGGATAGTTGCTTGGAACCACTGCTCCATCAGATAGTTGCATGATCAGTGTCGGATCCGTTTCACCGCGGTTGGGGTCAATCAACAGACGTGAGAAGTTACTGAGTATCGCAGGTGCATCAAGTTGCATGGCAAGCGCTCTGGTAAGTGCTTCAGCACCGATATCATAGGCGATGTGGCGCTCAAGTTCTGACGCTGGTAGACCGAGTGTGCCATATTCGGGCGGAAGCGTATTGCGGGCGTGATCGGCAATCAATACAATGCCCGTCTGCATATTTCCGGAAATTTCGAAAAATGGCACCAATTTTTTGCCCTGATGTGAATTTTCCATCATCATTTTTCTGACACGACCTTATTCTAGAAGCGGTTAAGATTGACAATTCTATCGAAACTACACAAAACAGCAGAAGTGAATGGAAGAACGCTGTAGAAATGTTTTACAGCCTAAGGTGCCGACAATGCTATTGAAAAAAATTCGGGTTGTTCTCATCGGCCTGGTGCTTGCATCTGCAACGGGCAGCCTCGCACATGCTGATTTTCGAGTATGCAATACAACGCAGGAGATTATCGGCGTGTCGATTGGCTATCGTGCGCCTTCGGGCTGGGTTAGCGAAGGGTGGTGGGTCGTCGGTCCGACACGTTGCAAAACCATAATCGATGGTCCGTTATCGTCCCGCTTCTATTATCTTCATGCTGAAGATGCAAAAAATCAGGGGCGCTGGGATGGCCCTGTCAATATGTGTGTTAAAGACAGCGAATTTAAAATTGATGGGGTAAATGATTGTTTTGCCCGCGGCTTTCAGAAAGCCGGATTTCAGGAAATTGATACCGGTACACAGACGAGCTGGATGGTCCAGCTGACCGAACCGGTGTCGAATAATCCGGCGTTAGACACGCCGGTTGTCACAGGAGCGCCTACCGAATGAAACGCGATCGTAAAGTAAAAATTCTTGCAACCCTCGGCCCTGCATCGGCTGATGAAGCAATGATCGAAAAACTTTTCATGGCTGGTGCGGATGTTTTCCGCATTAATATGAGCCATGCGGATCATGATATGATGCGTACATTGGTCAAACGCATCCGTACGATCGAGAAGAAGCTTGGCCGGCCAATCGGCATTCTCGCAGATTTGCAGGGTCCAAAGCTGCGTGTCGGAAAATTTGCCGAAGGCAAGGTCGATCTGGTTGTCGGCCAGTCTTTCACCTTGGACAATAAAGACGTTCCCGGTGATAATAAGCGCGTCTTTCTTCCCCATCCTGAAATTCTGGATGCGGTCAAGCCTGGTGAACGCTTGTTGATTGATGATGGGAAGCTGGAACTTCTTGCCGAAAAATGCAGCAATCATTCCATCCAGTGTAAAGTTATCGCGGGAACACGTATATCCGACCGCAAAGGTGTCAGTCTGCCTGATACAACCTTGGGTGTCGGAGCGATGACAGATAAGGACCATAAGGATCTTTTGGCCGTTCTCAAAGAGCCGATTGACTGGATTGCACTTTCCTTTATCCAGCGTCCAGAAGACATTGCCGAGGCCCGTAAGATCACACAAGGTAAGGTTGCCATTCTTTCTAAAATCGAGAAACCGCAAGCGGTGCAGCGGATTGAGGAGATTGTCGATCTTTCCGATGCCGTCATGGTTGCGCGTGGTGATCTGGGCGTCGAAATGCCGCTTGAAACAGTGCCCGGAATTCAGATGGATATCATCAAAACCTGCCGGCGCGCGGGCAAGCCGGTGGTCGTTGCGACCCAAATGTTGGAATCAATGATCAGTGCGCCGGTTCCGACACGCGCCGAAGTTTCAGACGTGGCTACTGCGGTATACGAAGGGGCTGATGCCATTATGCTGTCAGCTGAGTCCGCATCCGGCCTCTATCCAGAGGAAGCTGTTCGCACAATGGATCGGATCGCCTGCAAAATTGAACGCGATCCAAATTACGCTCCCATGATCAATGCCCAGCATCCTTCGCCCGAACCGACAGGAGCGGATGCGATTTCACTTGCTGCGCGCCAAATCGCGGAAACGCTCAACCTATCCGCAATCGTTGCTTACACGGGGTCAGGCGCCACAGGTGTTCGTGCTTCGCGTGAGCGTCCAAGTACGCCAATCATCGCCCTTTCTCCCGTCGTAGAGACAGCACGTCGTCTGGCATTGGTATGGGGCTTGCACTGCGTCGTCACTGAAGATGCGCATGACTTGGATGATATGGTCGATCGTGCCGCATCGATTGCTTGTCAGGAAGGGTTTTGTGTTCCAGCCGATCGCATCATCATTTCCGCGGGTGTCCCTTTAGGGACACCTGGTGCAACGAATATGCTGCGCATCGCCTATGTTTCGAAAGACGGTATGAAAGGCGTATAGCATGCTAACCATCGGCCTTATCGGTGGTATGAGTTGGGAGAGTTCAGCCGAGTATTATCGGCTGATCAATCAATCCATTCAAAAGAAACTGGGCGGCGCGCATTCTGCGCGCAGCCTCATGGTTTCAGTCGATTTCGGCGAGATTGAAAAATTACAGCATGAAGGCCGATGGGATATTCTTCAGCAAAAAATGGTGGATGCAGCCAGACAATTGCAGTTTGGCGGTGCTGACTTTATCGTCCTTTGCACCAATACAATGCATCGTTTTGCAGATGCTATCGAAAGTGCTATCATCATACCTTTCCTGCATATAGCCGATGCCACAGCGCAACGTATAGAAACGCATGGATTTAAAAAGGTCGGCTTGTTAGGTACGCGCTTTACAATGGAGCAGGATTTTTACAAGCGTAAATTGACTGTCGGTTATGGTTTAGATGTCCTTGTTCCGGAAGAAACCGATAGGGCAACCGTCCATCGCATCATCTATGACGAGCTGGTGAAGGGCGTTGTAACGGAACAATCCCGTCAAAATTATCGCGCGATCATAGATCGTTTGGTTCGTGGCGGTGCAGAGGCGATCATTTTCGGATGTACGGAGATCTCGTTGCTCGTTGATCAAAGCGACAGTGCCGTTCCTGTATTTGATACGACCGCTATACATGCACAAGCAGCGGTGGAAAAAGCGCTTGAGCAAACCATTTGATACAAGAGAATATGCTCGTTTGTAGGCCTGGTTATCAGCGTTTTCGGCGAAGGTCGTTCAACGCGCTTGATGTGTGCGGCCTTTTGTTGGATTGAACCGACACGCATGAACTTTCTGTTTCATTGCACGCATAACACAGAAACCGGCTTTCAATTTTCGCTGCACCCTATAGGACGGCACAACACACATCAGTTCGCATAAAATGATGACAAGATGAATACAATTTCGTTGCGTAACCGATTTTGAAAAAAAAAGCTCGAATCCTGCGCGTAGGCGATGAATTTCGATAGGTCAATCCATGCTGTTACCGGTTTGCAATGAGCTGGCTAGCGAGTGTTTCTATATGGCTTGCAGCCTTATCAATCGTCTTTGCGATGCTCACTTCATAACGCTCGCCGACAGTGGCCAATTTCGCGTTTTCTTGTCGAAGCTCTTCGTTTTCTCGTTTCATAATATCCATTTGGCGCTGTGTTTCAGCCAGTTCATCCATCACCATAATGCCGGCCATAACAGATAAACGGTGATCGCCAATCTCACCAAAATTCGATTTCAAATGGCTGATATATTGGTCAAGCTGCTGGGCAAGACCTGTCAAATGCTGTTCCTGGCCTTCATCGCAAGCCATGCGATAAGTTTTTCCGTCGATCGTGACTGAAACAGTTGCCATATCTTATCTGCCCTTTATCGATCAACCACGGTGCGAATTGTCTCCATCGCCGTGATCAAGCGGCGCGACACTTCCTTATTTGCCAGTTCCAAGCGTTCCGCGCGTGCCTCGGACGTATCGAGTTCTTGTGCAAGACGGCTGCGGTCGGCATTCATGCGTTGGACCTCTTCCTCCAGCTCACCTGTGCTGGACTGGCTTTCGTGATTGTTGCTCACCGCAGTTTCCAGCGTCTTAAGCGCTTTTTCCAACCGCTCGATAGCCTGATCGAGAATCGATGTGTCTTGCCGCATCCTGTTCCTGATCCTTTTTTAAAAGCCAGCGTCAAAAAACGAATCACATCAGCATTTTCTGAGTGATTTTTCTTATTCTTAATTGGCTCTGAGCCATGTGGCAAGAAATCCACCATATCAGAGCTGTTGAAAGCCGGAATTTATTGACTCATCGTGTGCAAGTGATATGTGTCAATCGTTGCGGACGACCGGAACTTTTTTCAGCGATCAAAGAGTAGCCCGAACCCATGAAAAACAGTGACAAACAGAACCAGATGGCCAACGCTATCCGTTTTCTTTCCATCGATGCCATTGAAAAAGCCAATTCGGGACATCCCGGTCTGCCTATGGGGGCAGCCGATATCGCGACCGTGCTTTATACAAAATTCCTTGCCCACGATCCCAAAAAGCCTAATTGGCCAAACCGCGACCGATTCATTCTTTCGGCGGGTCATGGATCAATGTTGCTTTATTCGGTCATGTACCTTTCGGGATATGAAGACATCACCATTGATGAGATCAAGAAATTCCGCCAACTCGGAGCAAGAACGGCAGGGCATCCCGAGTATGGGCACGCCAGCGGCATCGAGACTACAACCGGGCCATTGGGCCAAGGAATCGCCAATGCGGTGGGTATGGCACTTGGTGAAAGATTGATGAATGCGCGTTTTGGTGATCTCGTTGACCACTATACCTACGCTCTTGCTGGCGACGGTTGCCTTATGGAAGGTATCTCGCAGGAGGCGATTGCTATTGCTGGGCATATGAAGCTGAACAAGCTGATTCTGTTCTGGGATGATAACAATATCTGCATTGATGGTGCAGTGTCCCTTGCAGATAATACCGATCAATGTGCCCGCTTCCAAGCCTGTAACTGGAACACGATCAAGGTTGACGGGCACGATCAGGAAGCGCTGGCAAAGGCAATTGAAAAAGCCAAGTTGTCCGATAAGCCTACCTTGATTGCTTGCAAGACCACGATCGGCTTCGGTTCTCCGCATAAAGCGGGCACCAACAAGGTGCATGGCTCGCCCTTGGGCGCGGAAGAAGTGGCAGACACGCGTGCGGCGCTGGGTTGGACAAGTGAGCCGTTTGTTGTGCCTGCCGAAATTCTCGATAGCTGGCGTCTTGCCGGCCTCAATGCTGCCAAAAAGCGTATTGAATGGGAAAAGAAACTGGATGCGCTGGATCCTGAACGTCGGGCTGAATTCGAGCGTTTGATGCGTGGCGATCTGCCGGGCAATTTTGATGCCGCTATTGCCGATTATAAAAAGCAGTTGGCCGCGGATCAACCAAAGGTGGCGACACGGAAAGCCTCGGAAATGGCGCTGGAAATCATTAACGGCGTTGTTGGCGAAACCGTTGGGGGCTCTGCCGATCTGACCGGTTCAAACAACACGAAAACAAGCCAGACCAAAAGCATTACGCCAGACGATTTTTCGGGGCGTTATATCCACTATGGTATCCGCGAACATGCCATGGGCGCGATGATGAATGGTCTTGCGCTTTACGGTGGTATCATCCCTTATTCGGGTACTTTCCTTTGTTTCGCCGATTATGTTCGTCCGGCCATGCGTTTATCATCTCTGATGGGGATCCGCGTCATTTACGTTATGACGCACGATTCGATCGGCTTGGGTGAAGATGGGCCAACGCACCAGCCGGTTGAGCATTTGGCCAGTCTGCGCGCTATTCCCAATCATCTTGTTTTTCGTCCTGCGGATGTGGTGGAGACGGCAGAATGTTGGCAATTGGCACTCAAATCGCACCAGACTCCATCAACGCTGGCTTTGACACGGCAGAATCTGCCGACCTTGCGCAAGGACTACGAGGAAGAAAATCTCTGCGCATTGGGTGCGTATGAGCTGATGACGGCTAGTGATGATGCAAAAGTAACTCTTTTTGCCTCCGGATCCGAAGTTGAAATAGCTGTCAATGCACGTGATGTGCTTGAAAGCAAGGGCGTACCGACCCGCGTTGTTTCGGTTCCTTGTTTCGAGTTGTTCGAGCAGCAGCCGGAATCCTACCGCAAAGCATTGATCGGCACGGCGCCGGTGAAAATTGCAGTCGAAGCGGCTATTCGGCAGGGATGGGATCGCTTCATTGGTACGGACGGTGTTTTTGTCGGGATGCATGGGTTTGGTGCCAGCGGGCCGATTGACGCACTTTACGCACATTTCGGCATTACATCTGAAGCTGTCGTTGCCGCGGCAGAAGCAAAACTTTAATACTGAAACATCTCAATCTAGGGAGAGATATTATGGCAGTACGTGTAGCAATCAACGGTTTTGGACGTATCGGACGCAACGTTCTTCGTGCAATCATCGAAAGCGGTCGCACGGATATTGAAGTCGTGGCGATCAATGATTTGGGGCCGGTTGAAACCAATGCCCATCTGTTGCGCTACGATTCGGTTCATGGACGTTTTCCCCATGAAGTCAAGGTTTCAGGCGATACGATTGATGTAGGCCGTGGTCCGATCAAGGTAACGGCTGTTCGTGACCCCAAGGAATTGCCTTGGAAAGAACTCAATATCGACATCGCTATGGAATGCACGGGTATTTTTACCAGCCGCGATAAGGCTGCCTATCATCTGGAAGCTGGCGCGAAGCGCGTTATTGTTTCCGCTCCTGCCGATGGTGCTGATCTGACTGTTGTTTATGGTGTCAACCATGACAAGCTGACCAAGGATCATCTGGTTATCTCGAATGCTTCGTGCACAACCAACTGTCTTGCCCCTGTGGCCCAGGTCCTTAACGATACCGTCGGTATTGAAAAGGGCTTCATGACAACCATCCATTCTTATACAGGTGATCAGCCAACACTCGATACCATGCACAAGGATCTTTACCGTGCCCGTGCAGCCGCTTTGTCGATGATCCCGACATCAACCGGCGCTGCAAAGGCCGTCGGCCTCGTACTGCCCGAGTTGAAGGGCCTTCTCGACGGTGTAGCTATCCGTGTGCCGACACCGAATGTTTCAGTTGTTGACCTGACATTTATTGCCAAGCGTCCTACCACCGTTGAAGAGATCAACGATGCGATCCGTGCTGCATCAAACGGCCGGTTGAAAGGCGTACTTGGTTACACGGACGAAAAATTGGTCAGCCACGATTTCAACCATGATCCGCATTCATCGGTTTTCCACACAGACCAGACAAAGGTGATGGATGGCAGCCTCTGCCGTATCCTTTCCTGGTATGACAATGAATGGGGCTTCTCCAACCGTATGGGTGATACTGCGGTGGCACTCGCAAAAACAATCTAACTTGACTAATGGGGGCTGCGGCCCCCATTTTCATTCAAGGGATGCCCTCGATTCAGGGGTGTCCGGTCGTGACTGCAATGTAACAGGCTGCATGACATCTAAACGATGTGGCCGCTTTTTTGTCTGGAGAGTAATATGGCTTTTCGCACCCTTGACGATGCCGATGTAAAATCAAAACGTGTTCTCTTACGCGTTGACCTCAATGTTCCGGTCGCCGATGGTCAGGTGACTGATGCGACACGTATCGAACGAGTGAAGCCAACGATCATGGAATTGCATGAAAAAGGCGCGAAAGTTATTTTGCTCGCCCATTTCGGTCGGCCAAAAGGAAAAGTCGTTGAAGAAGATTCACTTCGTCAAATCGTCAAAACGACAGAAAAAATATTAGGACATTCTGTTGGCTTTTCAGAAGATTGCATCGGGGCGCCTGCAAAAGCTGCAGTAGACTCCATGCAAGATGGCGATATCATTTTATTTGAAAATACCCGCTTCCACGCTGGAGAGGAAAAAAATGATCCCGCTTTCGCGCAGGCATTAGCGCTAAATGGTGATATCTTTGTCAATGATGCTTTTTCGGCTGCCCACCGCGCCCATGCCTCGACAGAGGGGCTTGCACATCTATTGCCGGCCTATGCTGGCCGCTCGATGCAAATGGAGCTGGAGGCACTTGAAAAAGGTCTAGGAAATCCTGCCCACCCCGTCGTTGCGATCGTCGGCGGTGCCAAGGTTTCTACAAAAATCGATCTATTGAACAATCTTGTCGAAAAAGTTGACGCGCTGGTAATCGGTGGTGGCATGGCCAACACGTTTCTTGCCGCGCAAGGTCTTGATGTCGGCAAGTCACTTTGTGAACATGAGCTTGGCGAAACAGCCCGTGCTATTCTTGCAAAGGCAAAAACAACAAATTGTACGGTTATCCTTCCCGTTGATGCCGTTGTTGCTTATCGTTTTGAAGCGGATGCGCCCAATCAACATTATGGTGTTGACGCTCTGCCAGCCGATGGCATGATGCTTGATGTTGGTGATGGCTCGATCGAGCGTATCAATGCGGCGATAGATGAGGCAGCCACGCTTGTTTGGAATGGGCCGCTCGGCGCATTTGAACTTCATCCATTTGATAAAGGCACTGTTGCGGCGGCAAAGCGCGCGGCAGAACGTACACGCCAGGGTAAGCTGATATCGGTAGCGGGCGGTGGTGACACCGTGGCAGCCTTGAATCATGCCGGTGTCGCTTCTGACTTCACCTATATTTCAACCGCTGGCGGTGCTTTCCTTGAATGGATGGAAGGAAAGCCACTTCCCGGTGTCATAGCCTTGGAACAATAAATGTAAAATCGGAAGGCGCATCATTTTGCTTAATTTAGCGAAATAATACGCCTTCTCCCCATTTCAATCGATTGAGAAAACTGCACGGCCATTCCGTTTCATAGACAATTTTGTTATTGCTTTGGTCAGTTAAAAAGAGGAGCCACCCCTATGAGTGAACGTCTTGAGGACATCGCAATTGCTATGACAGCGGCCGGTAAGGGAATTCTTGCCGCCGATGAGAGCACCAGCACCATTAAGAAGCGTTTCGACAGCATCAATCTCGAATCGACCGAAGAAAGCCGTCGTGATTATCGGGAAATGCTTTTCACTGCTAAAGAGGCTATGGAGAAGTACATTTCCGGCGTGATCCTGTTTGACGAAACCATTCGTCAGAAAGCATCTGATGGCCGTATGTTGACAGACCTGATCAAGGCCGCTGGTTCCATACCCGGTATCAAGGTCGATGCCGGCGCAAAATCACTCTCGGCTTTTCCCGATGAATTCATCACCGAGGGCCTTGATGGCTTGCGCGAACGTTTGAAAGATTATTATGAATTGGGAGCACGTTTTGCCAAATGGCGCGGCGTTATCGCCATTGATAGCCGAAACCTTCCCACGCGTGGTGCCGTAAGGCAAAATGCGCAGGCTTTGGCGCGTTATGCCGCTCTTTGCCAGGAAGCAGGTATAGTGCCGATCGTGGAACCGGAAATTCTGATGGACGGAAAACCTGGAGATCATTCCATTGATCGTTGTTTCGAAGTGACAGAACATGTTCTCCGCACCGTTTTTGACGAGCTTTTTTCTGCCAATGTCAAAATGGAAGGCATGGTATTGAAACCGAACATGGTGATCGATGGCAAAAACGCTCGTAAAGCCTCTGTAGAGGAAGTTGCTGAAAAGACTGTGCGTGTCCTGAAGACGACGGTTCCAGCAACCGTTCCGGGCATAGCTTTTCTTTCTGGTGGTCAATCGGATGAAGAAGCTACGGCGCATCTTTCTGCTATGAATGCTATGGGCAATCTGCCTTGGAATGTGACATTCTCCTACGGTCGTGCATTGCAGGCTGCAGCAATCAAGGCCTGGGGCGGTAAGAAGGAAAATGTCGCTGCCGGTCAGCGCGCATTCACCCATCGCGCCAAGATGAACTATCTCGCCGCTTTGGGAAAATGGTCAAAGGATGCTGAAAACGCAGCTTAACCGATTTCTGAAATAGCTTGTTTAACACTGGAAAAGCCTGAAACACCGCGTTTCGGGCTTTTTTAGTTTCAACTGTTTCATTTTAGTGACAGCGCTAAGGAAAAAAAACACGTACAAGTTTATTTGAGAGTTTAAACTTGAACTAATAATTCAAGTTTATATAGATAAATGCGCATTCGTAAGATTTCTCCATATTTCGGGATGGACGTTGGAGATGTCAGAACATAATGCACGCTACAAGCCTTGCCGGATTCTCTCCGGTTAATATCAGTCAATGCTATTTGAGATATTGGGACGATGATGAACAAACTCACACAGGTTTTAATGATAACTTCCGCGGTTATCGGGGTACAGGCGTTGCAAGCGAAGGCAGCGGATGTAGTTTTGCCCGAAGCCGAGCCGGTAGAATATGTACGCGTATGTGATGCGTATGGCGAAGGCTATTTCTATATTCCCGGTACAGAAACCTGTATGCGTTTGGGCGGCTTCATCTATGCCCAGGCTAAGGGTGGCGACGATGTTTATGCACGCAGCCGTTCAGACCGCAATCCAAAAACTTGGCGCGATGAAGTGCGTACGCATATTCTTGTCGCAACAGCATCTGAAACGGAACTTGGTACCCTGCGCTCGCATATTGAGCTGCGTTCAGACTTTGATGACGGTACAGACTCCAGTTCGTCAGAAATCCGTTTCGGCTATATCGAATTAGGTGGTTTGCATATCGGTATCGACGAATCATCACTCAATACATTTTTTGATTATTATGGCGATTTCATCAATGACGATGTTATCCTCGGCGGTGCCTATCGCACCAATATGATCCAATACACGTATGCTGCCGGTAACGGATTGTCAGCTATGATCTCGCTCGAGCAGGGTGGTGATGAAGATACCGACTACAATGGTAGCATTGAAGATTACACTCCAAATGTCGTTGCCGGTTTAAAGTTCGAGCAGGGTTGGGGCTCGGTAACTGGTGCTGCTGCTTATGATGCCGTCAATGAGACATGGATTGGCAAGGCCAAGGTTAGCCTCAACGTAACAGACCGCTTCAACGTTTGGGTTATGGGTGCTTACAAGGATCTGGACGACACCTATTACGAAGATATCGATGACCTTTCGAGCGTTATCCGCGACGGCCGCAAGGGTGTGCGCGCGGTTGACAGTTTCTACGGTACATGGGGCGGTAACTGGGTAGGTTGGCTTGGCGCTTCCTTCAAGTTTACCCCGAAAGCCACCGGTAATTTCCAGCTTTCATATGAAGGTGTTGGCAATACCTACACCGCAGCCAATGTCGCTTATGAACTGACACCGGGTCTGACATTGATGCCAGAAGTCAACTATCGTAAGTGGAATGATATCCATTCAGATTTACATGGCTCCGACGCAATCGGCGGTGCCATCCGTATTCAACGTGATTTCTAAGCTTGGTAGATCAAGCGTACGTAAAAAAAAGCCCCTCTCGAAGGGGCTTTTTTATTGGATTGAACCCATCAAAACAATGTCAGGCAATAGATAGAGAATAGCACAAGATGAGCGATACCGTTGATCATATGCGTTCTTCTGCCTGTGAATGTCACTGCTGCTAACATCATTGTCGCGATAAACAGGATAATTTCAGAACGGTTCATACCCAACAAAACTGTTTTATTGGCGATGAGGCCGATAAATAAGACCGATGGGACGGTCAAGCCGACAGTGGATAAGAAAGCTCCAAGGCAGAGATTGTTTACACGGGTGTACTCGTTGTTTAACGCAGCTTTCAAAGATGATATCGACTCCGGCGTGAACACAATCACCGCAATAATAACACCGCTTAACGCAATTGGTGCTCCTAGGGCAGCGATACCAAAGTCAATGGTAACGGCCATGTGGTGAGAAAGTAAAACAATAGGCAGCATCAGTGCTATCAAGATGCAGCTGCTAAAGGCCACGGCTTTCCAATCGACAGCGTTCGGCTGCTGATTGACAGAGGTCGCCATTGCCGATCCTGCTTCATCTTTCTCGACAACCATGTGGCCCTTGGTTGGCTGTGTAAACAAGCGATGCCATGGCCCGATCTGCATTGCGAGAAATCCAAGATAGATGAGCAGCGTTGCGCCACCGAGCGCTGTGGCTTCCATGGGGGTGAAAATGCCGTTATCGCCAATAAAATCTGGTAGCCCCAAACCTATAAAGGCCAGCACGGCAATAAGAACAAGATAGATCGTGGCACCCTGTTTGTTATATTCCTGCTGCTTGTAGCGCCAAGCACCGACTATCAGGCAGAGACCTGTGACCAAATTCATGATAATCATCATGACCGAGAAAATTGCATCTTTTCCGACAGATGTAGTCTCACCGGGACCGAGCAAAACCGAAGAAATCAAGATGACCTCTATTGAGACAATTGATAGTGTAAGGATTATCGTCCCATAGGGCTCACCCAGCATGCGGGCCAAGCCATCAGCTTCGTGCACAACGCCGAATGCAGCGTAAAGAATAACTGAGAAAAGGATGGTGAAAACAACAGCTGCTGATATGATCGTCAACGAACTACTTGAAAGTGTCGGCCAACCGAAAGCGAAGACCAGCACAGCAAGCCAAGCCGCGAACAAGCGGTAGAGGCGCATGGAGTGCGATTTCTTATACGTTATGTTGGCTGAAACACGTTTTCTAGCGGTTTTTGTATTGGTCATAGAATAGACTCCGGCTGATAAATTGCAGGGTCGTCCCTATGAAAAATCGCGCCTTAAGCGCAGGAATGGTCGTCCATCCCGTTTGTTTGCTAGACCATCAAATGGGTATATTTATGCGCAAAAACACCATTATGATTTATTTTTTGCGCTATTTTTGGGGATCATTCGTCTTCAAAACGACTGAACAATCCCCAAAATGATCTTATTGCTTACGCCTATGGGCGCCAACAATGAATCATTAAAACTCTGACTCGTCTTCTTGCCGATCGCTTTTAAGTGATGAAAGCTTTGCAAAAACTTTATCGGCGTCTAGTTCTTCCTCTTCAGCTGCATGAATATCAAGATTTTCAGTCGCTGATGCTGGAAGCAACGTTCCATCTTCCGGCATAACCGCTGGACGGTTTTTAGAAGCGCGTTCAACTTCGATATCAAGATCGATTTGGGAGCAAAGGCCCAATGTAACCGGATCAAGAGGAGTGAGGTTGGCTGAATTCCAGTGAGTACGCTCGCGGATTTGTTCAATCGTTGATTTCGTCGTACCAATCAGACGCGAAATCTGCGCGTCTTTAAGCTCAGGATGATTACGCACCAACCACAAAATAGCATTAGGGCGATCCTGACGCTTTGACAATGGCGTATAACGAGGACCTTTACGCTTGCTTTCAGGAATGCGAACTTTTGGTTCGGCAATTTTCAAGCGGTAATTGCCGTCTTTTTCTGCGCGCGCAATCTCGTCGCGTGTCAACTGGCCTGTATTGACCGGGTCGAGACCTTTAATTCCCTGAGCAGATTCACCATCGGCAATGGCTTTGACTTCCAGAGGATGCAGCTTACAAAAAGCGGCAATCTGGTCAAAAGACAGGGCTGTGTTGTCAACCAGCCAGACGGCTGTGGCTTTGGGCATCAAAAGTTGCGTTGCCATAAGATAGTATCCTCTTGTTCGCCCGCTCCGGTGAGGCGGGACGTGGACTAGACCACAATTTCCGGGAAATCATGCAGCCTTATAACCCAAATTTATCAAAACGACAAGCCACGCTGTTGTACCGCATGTCTTATCAAACGATTTTCAAAACAATCTTGCCAATATGCTGGCTTGATTCCATGCGTTCATGTGCTTTGCTGGCTTGTTCAAGTGTAAAGACTTGATCCATCACCGGTGCAACACTACCTTCCTCCAATAATGGCCAAACTTTTTCATAAAGCGCTTTGGCAATCGCTGCTTTAAAAGCGGTATCCCTTATTCGCAAAGTTGAGCCGGTATGTGTCAGTCGTTTCACCATAATGTAATTCAAACCGATGGTTGCGTTATGGTCTTTTAAAAATGCGATCTGGACAATCCGGCCGTCATAGGCCGCTATTTTATAATTTTTATTGGTGTAATCTCCGCCGACCATATCAAGAATAACGTCGACACCTTTTTTGCCGCTGAATTTCTTAACTTCTTCAACGAAATCTTGTTCGCGGTAATTAATAGCAAGGTCAGCGCCCAATTTCGTGCACGCATCGCATTTTTCTGTTGTTCCGGCTGTAGCAATCACTGTTGCGCCAAATGCCTTGGCGAGTTGAATGGCGGTTGTTCCAATGCCGGATGTTCCGCCATGAACGAGAAAGGTTTCACCGGCTTTGAGTTGGCCTCGATCAAAAACATTGCTCCATACCGTAAAGAAGGTTTCGGGCAGGGCTGCTGCACGGATAAAATCATATCCTTGGGGAATCGGCAAAGCATTGTCCGAAGCCACCACAGCATATTCAGCATAACCACCGCCAGCGATAAGCGCTGTCACATGGTCGCCCAACTTGAAGCGGCTGACTGATTTTCCAACCTTGACGACCTCGCCAGCGACTTCCAAACCTGGCAGAGGAGATGCTCCCGGCGGCGGCGGATAGCTGCCTTGTCTTTGCGCCACATCGGGTCGGTTAACGCCGGCAGCATGAACGCGGATGAGAATATCATTGTCCGTTACCGCTGGAACATCTGTCTCGATTAGTTTCAGGACATCTGGTCCGCCTGCGCCATCTATGGCAATGGCGCGCATTTTTTCAGCTATCGTCATTCTCTATCGTCTTTCTTCTTGGTATTATAAGGGATATGCAGTCTCACTCACGAAAGACAAGTTCATGACGATCGACGAAAGCATGCCAATACGAAAAGCCCAGCATCAGCTCGGTCAAGATATATCCATGCTGTCTTTTGACGAATTGACAGCCAGGACAGCCCTTCTTGAAACTGAAATTTTCCGTTTAAAGGAAGAACAGAACAAGAAGGACAAAAGTCGTGCAGATGCCGAGGCACTATTCAAATCGAAATAGTTTATGCTGTTTGGGTTTTCAGCTTTTCGATCTCGTCTTTCAGGACGAGCTTTTTGCGCTTGAGATCTGAAATTTCGAGATCATCTGTAGAAGGTGCGGCCAGAGCCTCATTGATTTCCGTTTCAAGATCGCCATGCTTGCGTTCCAGAGATTCCAGATGTGCTTCAATTCCCATAACAGTACTCCTTTCGTTTCCACCTTTGGACTTATTCATTGTGAATGTGTTTTTTAAGCATCCAAGGAAATAAATTTGTCACCTTTATGATTATTTGTCGATGTCATTCGGATTTATTTTCATCACAGTGATTAGGCATTTCCGCAAAACATAATCTATGTTATAGGCGCAATCAGAGCGGTCAGGCATATTTCAGTACTGGCGAAGCACTTTATATAATTCAACATCATCATGCAGGGCGGCGGTCATGTCCGAACAAGAACAGGCAGACATCAAACTGGCAGTAGCCAGACTGAAGCAGGATCATGCCGATTTTGATGCAGCGATTGAAGCCATGCTGGCGGTTGGATGTGACCAACTGCAAATCCAACGGATGAAAAAAAAGAAACTCGGTATCAAGGATCAGCTTCAAAAGCTTGAAGATCGGATCATTCCAGATATCATTGCCTGAAAAACCAAAGACGGGAAGTGATCATGGCGGAAAAAAAATGTGATGTAGCCATCATTATGGGGAGCCAGTCAGACTGGGAAACCATGCGGCATGCTGCCGAAACCTTGACAGCGCTTGAAATTGCTTTTGAAGCGCGGATTGTATCCGCACATCGCACGCCCGATCGGCTGGTGGCGTTTGCTAAGGGTGCCAAGGATGCTGGTTTTAAAGTCATTATTGCCGGTGCCGGCGGTGCGGCGCACTTGCCAGGTATGACTGCCGCAATGACGCCCTTGCCGGTTTTTGGCGTGCCGGTTCAGTCGCGCGCGCTTTCCGGTCAAGATTCACTCCTTTCTATTGTGCAAATGCCAGCAGGTATACCGGTAGGAACCTTGGCAATTGGCAAAGCCGGTGCCATCAATGCGGCCTTGTTGGCTGCAGCAATGTTGGCAGTCTATGACGACGGTTTGGCAAGTCGGCTTGATCTGTGGCGTGAAAAGCAAACGGCAAGTGTCGCCGAGTTTCCAGTTGATGAGGTTTGAAATGAAGCGTCTTGAGCCCGGTGCAACGATTGGAATCATCGGCGGTGGCCAGCTTGCGCGGATGATGGCCATGGCTGCCGCAAGGCTTGGTTTCAAGACGGTTATACTGGAACCACAGGTGGATTGTCCCGCTGCGCAGACAGCCAACCGTCATATTGTTGCAGCTTATGATGATAATGAAGCGCTCGACGCTTTGGCAAAGGCCTGTGACGTCATCACCTATGAATTTGAGAATGTGCCGGCAGCTGCCATGGATAGGCTGGCTGAAAAAGCCACGATTCATCCACAACCGGCAGCGCTTGAAATATCGCAAGACCGTTTCCTTGAAAAAAAGTTTTTAAACGAAAGTGGTATTGAAACCGCACCTTGGCATTTGGTCGATGACCGGCCGTCTCTTATTGCCGGCCTTGCTGCCATTGGCGGTAAAGGTATATTAAAAACGCGTCGGCTTGGTTATGATGGCAAAGGCCAGATACGTCTTGACCAGCCCGATGAAGCCGGGATTGATCAAGCTCTCAGCGAAATTGGCGATGTGCCGGCTATTCTGGAGGGTTTTGTTGATTTCACCAAGGAGATTTCTGTGATTGCGGCCCGCAACCAGCAAAAGCAGGTCATCTTCTACGATTGCCCTGAAAACGTACACCGAGACGGCATATTACGAAGCTCGACGGTTCCGGCTTCCATTGATGTGAATACCAGCAAAGCCGCGCAAAAGGCTGCTGAAATAGTTCTTCATGAATTGGATTATGTTGGTGTCATCGGCATGGAATTTTTTGTTTTGGCCGATGGATCCATCATTGCAAATGAGTTTGCACCAAGGGTCCACAATTCGGGACATTGGACGGAAGCTGCCTGCTTGATTTCGCAGTTCGAACAACATATCCGCGCGGTTTCCGGTTTGCCATTGGCTGATGCCAAGCGTCACAGCAACTGTGTTATGGAAAATCTTATTGGTGATGATGTTGACCGGCTGACGGATTTACTGCGCGAACCGCAAACGTTGATCCATCTCTACGGTAAGTCGGATGTTCGCCCCGGCCGCAAGATGGGGCATGCGACGCGGTTGACCGGACACGCCTGACTACTGTCTCATGTTAGAGTGATGAGCTCGGTGATCCGGAAAAACCTTATTTTTTGAATCATTTGCAGTTGACAAAGCCTATCAGCTCAGGCTATTTGGCCAACAGATTTCAGGCTCGGTTGCGGGCTTATTTAATTTTGCCCGGCGACGGGTTACAGAAACGGTGATTGAAATGAAGATCAAAAATTCGCTTAAAGCGCTTAAGGCTCGTCACCGCGACAACCGTTTGGTTCGCCGCAAGGGTCGTATTTATATCATCAACAAGAGCAACCCGCGTTTCAAGGCACGTCAGGGTTAATCTGTTCGACTATCCTTAAAAAAAGGCTCCATTTCGGGGCCTTTTTTTATGTCTGCTGACTGGCGCCATTGCGTCACCACAATCGTCTATCTATATTGCATGCTAAAATCGATATTCAGGATGTGATGTTGAATAAATTGCGCAGTGGATTTTTCAGTGTTTTGCTATGCCTCTGCTTTGGCTTTGGCCCTATTCCGCTTTATGCGCAGGGATTGCCGGAGCTGCCACCGCAAGAGGACCCCGAATCTCCTTTGCTATCGCCTGAAGATATGATTCCGGAAAAACCATCGCCTGACGAAGCTTTACCTGAACTTGGTAAAGACCAGAATGCTGCTGAACGCAAGCAAATGGAACTTGACCGGCTATTTGCATCCTTGAAACGCACTGTTGATGTAAAAGCTGCTGCGACCATCAGCCGCCAGATACAGGGGCTTTGGGCGCAGTCGGGAAGTGACACGATTGATCTGTTAATGCAGTGGGCGGAAGATGGTATCAATGAACAGAATTATGCTTTGGCCCTAGATTTCCTTGATAATGTCGTCGCTTTACAACCAGATTATGCCGAAGGCTGGATGCGGCGCGCGGCAGTTCATATCCAAACGAATGATATCAAACTGGCTATGCTGGAGCTCAATGAAACGTTGAAGCTTGAGCCGAGAAATTACAATGCCATGGTACTTTTGGGTTCCGTCATGGAAATGACGGATAGGGATGATTTGGCTCTGAAGGCTTATGAGCAGGCCTTGCAATATTATCCCCAGATGCGCAAAGCCCAAAGCCGCATTTCTGACTTGCTGGAAGAGCAAACCGATAAGGCGATTTAATTTGGCTTTGCCACTGGTGAAGTATCGTCTTTCATCTTATATTGGTTTTGGCGTTCTGCACTTCCCGACAGGAATAACTGCATCCCCGGGGCCTTATTGATCTCTAAGGGAGCTGTCCCTGAGGGGGCTCGTGGGCCTCTTCATATGGCACCCACCTACGTTGTAGGTTCCCGGGATCAAAACCTTTCCATCGGTTGCTGTGGTTCGCCGCTTACATTTTGTCGGGTGTTGTAGAATCTCGACGTGGGAGTTCTCTATGCCTCAATCTTTATTTATTGTCGGTACTGATTACAGTACGTTTACACGAAGCGTTCGCATTTATTGTGAGCTGATGGGAGTTTCCTATGAAACCGGTATGACGGTGCATGGCGAAACGCTGGCTTTAAGATCAGCAGCGCTTAAAGATTATCATCCTTTCGGCAAAATTCCTGTCCTGTTGCAAGGCGAATTGAAAATTTTTGAAACAACGGCGATTTGCCGCTATCTCGATGCTCTTTATCCGGACAAATCACTGAGGCCCACTGCTGCAAGTGACGCAGCGCTTGTTGATGCTTGGGCGCAAGTCATTTCTATCTATGTCGATAAGGCAGTGTTGAGAGATTATGTGCTGGAATATGCTTTTCCAAAAGGTGAAAACGGAAAAGTTCGTTTAGACATAGTGGCTAAAGCACTTCCTGCTGCACATGAAAGCCTCGCTGTTGTTTCGAAACAGTTAGCGGAGCAGGCATTTTTATGCGGAAAAAGCTTCACTTTGGCGGATGCTATTTTGCTGCCGATACTCGACTATGCATCACAAGTTCCCACCAAAGCAAAACTCTTTGCTGGTCTGGATAATCTGCTGCGCTATGTCGAACGATTGAGAGCAATACCGGCTGTACAAAAAGTCATCAGCGGCAAATGAAGAAAGACAAGAACGCTTTACGGGTGGAGTGTCTAGCGCGACGTGACGCGATGGATCCAGAGCAGCGTTTGAAGATTGCCGGGCAGATGGCTGAAAATGTTGATGATGCCATACGCATCATGACAGGAAAAGTCGTAAGTGGTTTTTGGCCCATCCGCTCGGAAATCGATCCGCGACCTGTTATGATGGCGCTGCATAAACATGGTTTTCAACTCGCGCTTCCTGCGTTGATTGATAAAACAACGATGGTTTTCAGATCATTTGAAAACGAATCGCAATTGGTGCCGATGGGGTTTGGTACATTCGGTCCCGGACAAGACTCGGTGATGGTTGAGCCGGATTGTCTTTTGGTTCCGCTTGCGTCTTTTGATAAAAATGGCAACCGCATTGGTTACGGTGCAGGCTACTATGACCGCGCCATAGCGCAGATGCATCGAAACGGGCGGAATCCTCTATTGATTGGCTTCGCATTTGATTGCCAGCAAGTAGAGCATATACCTGCTGAACCGCATGACATTCCACTCGACAGAATTTGGACAGAAAGTGGTTTGCGCATTTTATAAAGTTTGATTAAAACATCGACTATGAGATTTTTATTTTTAGGCGATATGGTCGGAAAAACCGGCCGCACAGCGGTATTCGAGAAGCTCCCCGGCTTAATATCGAACTTCAAGCTCGATTTTGTCGTGGTTAATGGAGAAAATGCCGCATCGGGTTTTGGTATAACCGAGCGCATCTATCGTGAAACATTAGAAGCCGGTGCCGACGTTGTTACAACCGGCAACCATGCTTTTGATCAAAAAGAAACCTTGAATTACGCTAACCATAGCGATTGCTTTTTGCGGCCAGCCAACTTTCCGAGGGGCACCGCCGGCAAGGGTTCAGGTGTCTTTATCGCGAAAAATGGAGCGCGTGTTCTCGTTGCCAATGTGATGGGACGGGTATTTATGCATCCTGATCTCGATGATCCGTTTGAAGCAGCAGAAAAGATCGTGGGGGATTGTCCCCTGGGCGAGCAGGCAGATGCTGTCATATTTGATTTTCATGCCGAGGCAACGAGTGAAAAACAGTGCTTCGGGCATTTTCTGGATGGTCGAGCCAGCGTTGTTGTTGGCACCCATACGCACGTGCCAACCGCAGATGCACAAATATTGAATGGTGGAACCGCCTATATGTCAGATGCGGGTATGTGCGGCGATTATGATTCGTCGTTGGGAATGGACAAAGAAGAGCCGCTCAACCGATTTGTCACCAAGGTTCCACGTGGGCGGTATGAGCCAGCCCATGGCCCGGCAACGATTTGCGGACTGGCGGTGGACATATCAGACCGAACGGGGCTGGCGGAAAAAATTTCACCGCTGCGTATCGGTCCGAGACTGCACGAGGTTATCCCTAATTTCTGGTAAGGATTGCGCTCTCTTTACCTTTTCGCCAGTTTTCCGTATAAGGCGACATTCAGAATTTCAAAACGCTGTCCGACGGGGTTGCTCGCATCTAGGCAAGGCTCTCTGTCGCCAAAACCTGAAAGGTGAGCCATGGCAGGCCATTCTCAATTTAAAAACATCATGCATCGTAAAGGCCGTCAGGATGCTATGCGATCTAAGATGTTCTCCAAACTTGCACGCGAAATTACCGTTGCTGCCAAGCAGGGGACACCGGATCCGGCGATGAATCCGCGTCTGCGCCTCGCAGTTCAGAATGCCAAAGCACAATCGATGCCGAAGGACAACATCGAGCGTGCCATTAAAAAGGCAACCGGTGGCGATGCAGAAAACTATGATGAGGTACGTTACGAGGGATATGGTCCGGCTGGCGTTGCTGTTATTGTGGAAGCATTGACAGACAATCGCAATCGTACGGCATCGAACGTGCGCGCCGCATTTACGAAATCCGGTGGTGCTTTGGGAGAAACCGGATCTGTGGGATTCATGTTCAACCGTGTTGGCGAAATTGTCTACAAGTTGGAAGTCGGCGATGCTGACACCGTCATGGAAGCCGCAATCGAAGCTGGTGCAGAAGATGTGCAAACAGATGAAGACGGTCATGTCATCATCTGTGCTTTTGAAGACATCGGTGAAGTATCCAAAGCATTGGAAGCATCATTGGGTGAAGCAGAATCCATCAAGACGGTTTGGAAACCTACGACTGGTGCGCCGGTTGATGAAGAAAAGGCCCAGTCGGTTCTACGTTTAATCAATACACTCGAAGAAGACGATGATGTGCAGAATGTCTACGCCAATTTCGAAGTGAGCGATGAGGTATTGGCCAAGCTATCCGCTTGATCGGCCTCCATTATCTTGTACGATATTTTTCGTTACTTAAACCAAATCACTGATTCGAGCCCAACCCTTTTTCTTGTCATCGGATGCTGGTTTTTTGGTTTAGCGATAGCGCTGTGTTGTATCGGGCTGGTTCTCCTGTTTCATCATAGGCATCGCAGAATCGCCCTAGTTTTGTTCATCATCGGGCTGCTCGTTCTGTTCATGATAGCAAGTATGGTCGCCGGCATGTTGACGATTACTCTGGAAGATATGGGTTAGAAAATATCCATAAAAAAACCCGCCATGAAGGCGGGTTTTTTATTATATTTGGTAAAGATTTTAGATACCGAGATTGCCAAAACGGTTCTTGAACTTGGACACGCGACCACCACGATCGAGAAGTGTCTGCGAACCGCCAGTCCAAGCTGGATGGGTTGTTGGATCGATATCGAGGTTCATAGTGTCACCTTCTTTACCCCATGTTGAACGGGTAAAATATTCGGTGCCATCGGTCATCACTACCTTGATGGTGTGGTAATCTGGATGAATATCAGCTTTCATGACGCAAACTTCCTGCTTTTAACTGTAACGATGGACCGCTTTATGCATTTTCATGGTGCGATCCGTTCGTCAATTTGATAAACAAAGCCCGGACAAGAACCGGACTTTTGCAAAAATCTGGTGTTGCCTATACATCAGCAAGAGCAATAGCACAAGGGCGCAATCGAAGATGGATAAGCAGGCCGGCATAGAAAATGCCGAAAAAAACACAACCAATCGACAAAAACGGAATTTACGCCCGCTTTCTACACTGTTTCCCTATGTCTTACGATACCGCAAACTTGCATTTTCAGCAGCAGTCTCTTTGGTTCTAGCCGCTCTTGTCATGTTGGCGTTACCCATTGCCATTCGGCGTATGCTTGATCATGGTTTTACCCATAGTGACGGTTCCATGATCAATTCCTATTTCGGCGTGCTGTTTCTATTGGCAGCCATTTTGGCCATTGCCTCTGCCGGGCGGTATTATTCGGTAATTACACTTGGGGAACATGTGGTTGCTGACCTTCGACGCGATGTTTTTGCCCATATCATTAGTCTCTCGCCGGAGTTTTTCGATCGTTCGCACTCAGGCGAGATTGTATCGCGCTTATCTGCTGATACAACACAGATCAAATCAGCTGTCGGTGCGACAGCCTCTGTGGCACTGCGCAATCTGATAATGGCGGTTGGTGCCGTTATCATGATGATCGTCACCAGCCCCAAGCTCTCGGCAATGGTTCTTGTCGCCATTCCGATTGTGGTCATTCCTTTGATAGCCTTTGGAAGAAAAGTACGGGTGCGAACACGTCTTGCGCAAGATCGTCTTGCGGATGCGACGGCATTGGCCTCGGAACAGGTCGGCTCCATACGCACAATACAGGCCTTCACGGCAGAAAGTATGGTCAACAGCCGGTTTTCGGCCCTCATCGAACGCGCTTTCCAATCTGCTCGTGGCTCGATACTCTCGCGCGCTTTCCTGACCGGTTTTGCAATTTTTCTGGTGTTTGGCAGCGTTGTCGCCGTACTTTGGATCGGTTCAAACGACGTATTGGATAATACGATGAGTGCCGGCACTCTTGGGCAATTTGTCCTATACGCAGTCTTTGGTGCCAGCGCGTTTGGGCAACTCTCTGAAGTGGGCGCAGAATTGGCTCAAGCGGCGGGTGCAGCAGAGCGCCTGGCTGAGCTCCTTGTCGAGATACCGCAAATAACGGTGCCGGCAGCTCCGCTCAAAATGCCCGTTCCTGCAAAAGGTGCGGTGACGTGCGAAAATGTTGATTTTGCCTATCCGACACGGCCGTTACAGCCTGCACTCCATGGGTTTTCTTTTTCAGCCAAAGCGGGTGAAACCATTGCATTCGTCGGACCGTCAGGTGCTGGGAAAAGCACGATTTTTTCGCTTATTTTGCGTTTCTACGATCCGCAGAAAGGTACTATCTCGTTCGACGGTATCAATGTTGCACAGGCAGATCCACATGATTTGCGCGCACGCATAGCCTATGTGCCGCAGGATGTGGCAATTTTTGACGGGACATTGCGCGACAATATCGCATTTGGGGCGAAGGATGCCGATGATGCGGCAATTGAAGCCGCTGCAAAGGCTGCCCATGCGCTCGATTTCATTCAAGCGTTGAAAGACGGATTTGATACACAGGTCGGGGAAAGGGGGGTTACCTTATCCGGTGGTCAAAAACAGCGCATTGCCATTGCCCGGGCTATTTTGCGTGATGCCCCTTTATTGCTTTTGGACGAAGCCACATCCGCACTTGATGCCGAAAGCGAAATGCTTGTTCAAAAAGCTCTTGAACGATTGATGCAAAATAGAACGACACTCGTTATTGCGCATCGTTTGGCAACTGTGCTCAAAGCAGACCGCATTCTGGTGCTCGATCAGGGACATATTGTTGAAGAAGGTACTCATGAAGAATTGGTCGCACGTGACGGCCTTTATGCTCGCTTGGCGAAGCTGCAGTTTTCCCACTGAAAACTGCCAAATGGTGAGATAGACGTTACATGGTTCACATTCACAAACAACCGCAGATCGACGGCCAATCGGGCTGGTATGAAATATCGCCCAACGGGCATAGGCAGGGACGCCAGCTGGTAGGGCATCATGAATTTGATTATGTCATTATAGGTGCCGGCTTCACCGGTGTCTCTCTCGCGCATCGGTTGTCTGAGCACCAACCAAAGGCGAAGATTGCTGTGGTCGATGCGCTGAAGGTCGGGCAGGGCACATCTGGTCGCAATGCAGGTTTCATCATCGACGTGCCGCATAATGTTGATGGCGGCAAAACCGACCCCGCGCATGATCAACGTCTTTATCGCTTGAATAATTTTGCTATAGACCGCTTACGTCAATTCAAGGATCGCTATGACATCGCCTGCGATTGGCAGGATGCTGGAAAATATATGGCAGCACATGAAAGCCGGAATCTTTCAGGGCTCGATCATTTTGCTGCGCAGCTAAAAGCGGACGGTTTTGCCTATGAAGACATTAGCGGCGAGGCATTAAGCCGTCGGTTGGGGACTTCTTACTATCAGCGGGCTATCTATACGGCGGGGAATATTCTAGTTAATCCCGCCGCTTTGATTTGCGGTTTGGCCCGTCATCTGCCCGCTAATGTCGTCGTCTTCGAAGATAGCCCTGTCACCGAAATCCGTTATGGTTCAAAACATCATCTTTCTACGCCAACGGGGTCAATAAAGGCCGGCTTTGTCGTTCATGCAGGCAATGTCTTTAATAGTGAGTTCGGATTCGTAAAAAATCGTCTTGTACCAGTCTACACCTATGCAAGTTTAACCCAACCTCTAGACAAAGCGGATGTGGAGAGACACTTCTGCAACGTCGTGCCTTGGGGGCTGACCTCGGCTCATCCAGCAGGCACAACCGTGCGCTTGACACCGGATAGACGTATCTTCATCCGCAATATCTTACGTTTTTCAGCATCGCTTTCTACCGGTGACAGACATTTAGGAAACGCGTTAGAACAACACCGTAAATCGTTCATTGCACGTTTTCCGCAACTCGCCCACGTCAAGTTTGATTATACATGGGGTGGCATGATTGCCGTTACGCTTAACCAGCATTCAGTTTTCAAGCAACCGACAGATAATATTATGGTGCTTAATGGTTGTAATGGGGTGGGTGTTGCGAAAGGTACGTATCTGGGCTGTTTTGCTGCCGATGCAATTTGCGGCGATGATAATGCTGACATGCAATTTATACGCGCGAACAGTTGCCCCAGCTTTATTCCGCCGGATCCAATCCGTCGTATTGGCGCGCAATATCGACTGAAAAAAGAACAGCGCCGTGCTGGCGGAGATAGATAAAGCGCATCGGAGTTTGAGACCACAACACGCTTTGTCGATTGTATGTAAATATTGCTGGGATTTATTAGCTAGAGCGCTTTTCGACCTGATTGTATCAGGCCGGTGCGTATCAAGCTTTTGATTTGTCGCGGTATCTTATCCGATTGATGATTCACATCAATCGGGAACTGCTCTAGATTGGTTTTCTAAGCGTTTTCATCAAGGCGCCGTGAACCAACTCATTTCCGGCGATGATATTCTTTTTGCCAAAGATATCCTGTCCGCCATCCTTGTCACTGACAAAACCGCCCGCTTCACGCACCATGAGAAGACCTGCTGCCATATCCCAAGGCTGGAGATTATCTTCCCAAAAGCCATCAAGGCGTCCGGCTGCTACATAAGCAAGATCAAGAGCGGCAGCACCTAAGCGGCGTATGCCAGCAACTTCACCCATGACATTGCGTAATTCGACCAGATAATGTCCGTGCTGGCCGCGCCCTAGATGTGGAACGCCGGTGCCAATGACACAATCTTCCAACTTACGGCGCCCTGCAACGCGCATACGACGATCGTTAAGGAACACACCGCCACCACGTTCTGCTGTAAACAATTCGTCCAAAGCGGGGTTATAAATGACACCGGCAACAATTTGTCCCTGCCGTTCCATCGCGATAGAGACGCCGAAAAAAGGTATGCCATGCAGAAAATTGGTTGTTCCGTCCAAAGGGTCGACGATAAACCGGTGTTGGGTATCCTCACCGATAATCTCACCCGATTCTTCCATCAGATAGCCATAATCGGGACGGGCTTTCATAAGCTCGTTTTTGACGATTTCTTCAGCCTTGCGGTCGGCCTGGCTGACATAGTCGGCCGGGCCTTTCAATGATACCTGCAGGTTCTGCACCTCGCCATAGTCACGGGCCAGCGAGCGGCCCGCTTTCATCGCCGCTTGCACCATGACATTCATTATTGCTGAACGTGCCATAAGTTAAACCTTTTTAATCTGCGCGACGCAGATAAATGAGTTCATTCGTGTCGACGATAACCCGCTCGCCGGATGAGATGAATGGCGGCACCAGAATGCGGATGCCATTTTCAAGGATGGCCGGCTTGTATGATGAGGCCGCTGTCTGTCCTTTGACAACCGGATCAGCTTCAGTGATAGCCAATGTCACTTGATCGGGAAGGTTGATGCCGATTGGCTTTTCTTCATAAAGCTCAACCGTTACTGTCATGCCATCTTGCAGAAATGCGGCGCGGTCGCCGACAAAATCCTTTTGCAGTTCAAGCTGTGCATAGGATTCTGAATCCATGAATACCAATGTGTCGCCTTGCTCATAAAGGAATGTAAAATCCTTCTGCTCCAAGCGCACCTTTTCGACAGTTTCAGCTGCGCGGAAACGTTCATTCAGTTTTGTGCCGTCAATCAGGTTTTTCAATTCCACCTGATTGAATGCGCCACCTTTTCCGGGTTTCACCGCATTGCATTTGACGGCCGCCCAGAGGCCGCCATTGTGTTCAATCACATTGCCGGGCCGGATTTCATTGCCATTGATCTTCATATTATCGGTCCAATTTTGATTATCTTTGGAAAGGACATCGTTGAAATGTCCTGTATTGTGGTTTTCAAGACCATAAAATTGCTTTGGAAGCAAGGGGAGGTCTGAAATTTTAAAGCGTCGGCATAAGCTCGGCAGCTTTTTTTGAAGCGGCGGCAAGCTGTTCGTCCGACATGCCCTCCAGCATGGATTCCAAGTCTGGCGCCTCCATCTTGGCCTGTTTAGCCACCATATACCATGCGGCAGCCATGACGGTGTCACCATCCGTTCCGATGCCGTCACGATATAGCCTTGCAAGATTAATTTGTGCCGGGGCAATCATTTTGCTCGAATTAAGAAGCAGAAGATTGAATGCGCCTTTGTAATCACGTGGCCCACCACGGCCTTCAACCATCCATTTTGCCAGCGTAATTTGCGCCGGTACGTGGTCTTTTGCAGCGGCTGCCTCCATCAACTTGCGGGCATTATCATCATCACGCGGCCGTTTTGGTGTCCCGCGCGCCAATATCTGGCTTGCTGCATAGGCGGCATCTGGATTGCCAAGAGCCGCTCCCTTCAAGAACCAAGAAAGGCCGACTTCCAACGCATCATCAATGTCAGCCTTATTCATCAGTAGCTGACCATAATAGAAATAAGCCTCGGGAACACCGGCATCTGCGGCTTTCCGAACGTATTCTTCGCCTTCAGCCTGATTTTTCGTGACGTAATTTCCGTTAAAAACCATAAGCCCGTAACGCAATTCCGCTTGTGGGTCGCCTTGTTTGGCAGCGCGCCCGAACCAAAGTGCGGCACGCGCCCCATCCAATGTCACTGCATAGCCTTCTGTATACATTCGTCCGAGAAGGGTTTGAGCGGTAGGGTCGCCTTTTTCTCCCCGTTTCAGCGCTTCTGTGAATGCTGTCAGATAATTTCCAGCGGTATAATTGTCATAGGCAAAATCATATTGGCCCGCTTTAAGAGGCGCTGTCGCATTCGTCTGCTTATTGGCGGTTGGGCGGGCACCTCTTTCAGCCTCGTCGCTATCAGCTTTTGCCGATGCGCTGCCTGCAAAGGGTGCAAGCAAAGCCAATGTCATAAAGATGCGCGCAATCGCCTTCATCCCTGGGACTCCGTCATGCTCTCAGTTCTTGCGGCGATCATTGCAGTGATGCTGTCAATAGCTTCAACAATGTCGTGAGCGCCAAAAAGCGCTTCTTCAATAGCAATAAATTCAGCCCCTGTTGCCAGAACATCGTTGAAAGTGGCGATATCTGCACCAGCCTGGACAATTGCCGGAATTTCCATCACCTCAGACCACCATTGTGCCAATGTGAGATTGCGGGAATGGGCCTCAGGCTTTTTGTCGGCGCCAAGCTTGCCAAACAGCAGATAGTCAGGTTCGCATTCGCCAACCTCCATCGAGCCGTGTTTATCGCGCAAATTGCCGAAACCTAAAATCATTGTGTCATGGTGGCGCTCAATCATTTGGCGAAGGTCATCGACTTTACCCTCGAGGTGAACACCATCTGCTTTGATACGTCCGGCTATCCGGCTATCATTGGCAATCAACAGCGCCACGCCTTTTGCCTGGACAATGTCAATCAGAGACTCAGCCGATTTTTGCAAAAAAGCTTCGTCATTTTGCGAATCATAAAGAATGACACTGGCGAAGTCACCGCGCTCCAATCCGTCTGCAAGGCGGTTTGCTGCAAGCATACGGCGTGCATCTAATGTCATGATAAGTCGTGGCGTCATAAAATTGTTACTGTCTGTCATGCTGCAATCATAAGGAAATAAAAAGGATGAATTAGGGCAAATCTATCATCCCACCCCTAATCATTCCTTACAATGATTTCAATCTGGAAAGAAATGTGATCGTTGCCGAATGCAATTTCGACTCCATTTTGGTGTGTGATGGTTTAATGACAAAACCGAGCATGGCCCTTGCCGTGTGTAGAGAAAGCCAAAGGCAATAAAAATATGACACAACCGATGATGTCCAAGCGTGATACCCGCATTGATGTTTTCCGTGCCTTAGCGTTATTGACAATTTTTATCAATCATGTGCCCGGCACCATCTATGAGTGGTTTACCCATAAGCATTTCGGCTTTTCTGATTCGGCGGAAGCATTCGTACTGATTTCGGGCGTTGCAGTCGGGCTTGCTTACGGTTCAAAGTTCATCGGTGAAAATCGCCTGCTCATCTCTTTGAAACTTTGGCGCCGCTCGGCGACGCTGTATTCAACCCATATTATGACCACACTCATCAGTCTGGCAATTTTCATTGCTGCGGCCACATTTCTTCATCATCCGGAGTTCTTGCGGGTCAATAATATACCCATGTTGTTGAAAGAGCCGGCCAAGGCGCTGCTTGGCGTTGTGACGCTGGGGCACCAACTCGGTTATAATAACATTCTTTCGCTTTATATGGTGTTGATGTTGGCTGCGCCTTTGATGCTCTATCTTGCCAATAAAAGCATGAAGCTTCTATTGCTTGGCTCGGTGGTGCTTTATCTCGTCGCTGGTTTCTACGGGATTGCACCGCATAATTATCCGACAAAAGGTGTCTGGTTTCTCAATCCGCTGTCCTGGCAGTTGCTTTTTGTCATCGGTATCGCCGCAACAGTGCACGTGAAACGTGGTGGGACGTTACCATCTCATCCGCTTTTGTTGCTTGCGGCAATTTCCTATCTGGTCATTTCGCTCTTGTGGGTGCGTTTAGGCTGGTGGTGGATCAACCCGACTATGGGTATGCCCGCAACCTTGACAGGGTTTAATAAAACCTTTTTGAGCCTTCCTCGTTTGTTGCACATATTATCACTGGCTTATGTTGTTGTGATGATTCCGCAGATCAATCGGTTGGCGCGTGTGTCGCAGATAAATCCATTGGCTATCTTGGGCAAACACAGCCTTCCGGTTTTCGTTACCGGTACAATCCTTGCCATGGGAGGCCAGGTTTTGAAAACGGTCAATCCGGGCGGGCTGTACTATGACACTCTGTTGATCGCGACCGGCATTGTCATCCAGTTTGCCGTGGCCTATTATCTTGAATGGGTCAAGATTGCGACCAAACAGGCAAAACCGGTTGTGCAAATGCCGCTCGAAACCAATGGCTTCAATGCATCGCAAAAGGTACGTTCACCGGCACAAAACGTGGCGGATACCGCTTGGCAAAAAGCGTAAAAGTCACGCTAACCTGTTAACAGCTTTATGCCGTTAACCTTGCATTAAGGATTTCATTGCGAAACCATTTTCGTTTGTGCATTTTGCTGTAAGCGAGATGCACAAACGATTGTCGGGAACCTCCAGTCACCGGCTGTCGTTTGTACCTCGATTGAAGCGATGTGGAGTAAAACGGGTGAATCCGCAAGGATTGCAGGCAGATAACACGATATTCATGTTCGAGCATGGTGCTTTCGACAATGCTTTTACTCGTCTTTATGATGAGGGGATGGCATTAATCGAAGAAACCGCGAGCTATATTGATGGTGCGGGCAAAATCGCTTCAAGGAGTTTGTCTGGTGAGGCTTCGGCTCTCTATGCAAGTGAAGCGATGCGGATGAGTACGCGCTTAATGCAGGTGGCATCGTGGTTGTTGCTTTTCCGTGCAGCGCGTGACAAGGAAATGACACCTGAGCAAATACGACAGGAAAAAGCAAAAGTTTCGCTCAATACCCCGTCCGCCGGTTTAAACAGCGCGCAATGGAATGAACTACCCGAAGAATTCAGGCAACTTGTCAATTATTCGATCCGCCTTGAAGATCGGGTCAGGCATATGGATCATGATGTCGATAATGCCTTGATGGCAGCATCTGGCCAGCCAAACCCCGTTAGCGAGCAGATCGACATGTTAAAGGCAGCTTTTCAACGCGATTAACATCCTGTTCATTTTGTTTCCCTTTTGTTCACATTTGACTATCTTCAAGCCTTTAAAAGCTCTAACCTTTGCAACATGGCAGAAGCGATTCGAATAGTAGGTATTGATCCTGGATTAAGACGTACAGGTTGGGGCGTTATAGAAACGCTTGGCAATAACCTTAAATTTATCGCCGCGGGAACCGTTAAATCGGATGAAAAATGTGATTTAGCCTCACGACTGTGCCAACTCCATACCGGCCTTGCCGACATTCTACATCAATTTATGCCGCAGGAAGCAGCCGTAGAGCATACATTCGTCAATAAGGATGCTGGTGCTACGCTCAAACTGGGACAAGCGCGTGGTATCGCCCTTCTTGTTCCAGCGCAGGCAGGCTTGCCCGTTGCGGAATATGCGCCGAATGCTGTCAAAAAAGCTGTTATCGGCGTTGGTCATGGCGAGAAACAGCAGATTCACATGATGGTCAAAGTCTTGATGCCGCGTGCAAGTTTTGATTCCAGTGATGCGGCCGACGCACTGGCAATTGCAATTTGTCACGCGCATAATCGCAATAGTCTTTCCCACCGATTGAAGGCGTTGGCATGATTGGAAAACTCAAAGGTATTGTCGACGAAATTGATGATGACCATGTGATCGTCGATGTTCATGGTGTTGGCTATGTGGTGTTTGCATCAGCGCGTGTTCTAGGTGCTTTGCCTTCGGTTGGTGAGGCAGTGACCCTTTTTATTGAAACGCAGGTGCGTGAAGACGCGATCAGGCTTTTCGGGTTCCAATCCAAACTGGAACAGGAATGGTTTCGTCTATTACAAAATGTTCAAGGCGTGGGCGCAAAGGTTGCCTTGGCTTTGTTGGGAACATTGTCTCCTTCCGAACTTTCGAATGCCATTGCCCTTCGCGATCTGGCCATGGTCAGCCGCGCACCGGGGGTTGGCAAAAAAGTGGCAGAACGCATCGTCACGGAGTTGAAAAACAAGGCTCCGGCTTTTGCGATTGATAATGCGCATATGGGGTTGAAACATGAACTTGGAGAAGGCGTTGCCGCCCAACCTGTTGCCGATGCCGTATCCGCGCTTGCCAATCTTGGTTATTCGCGCGATCAGGCAGCCAATGCTGTCGCCGCCGCTGTTCGTGATGCTGGCGAAGGTGCTGACTCTGCCAAGTTGATACGGCTTGGCTTGAAAGAACTTTCAAGGTAAAACGCTGCTATGGATGATCAGGAACGCCTTCTTACAGCAGACAAACGTGGCGAGGATATTGATACATCGCTGCGACCGCAGCTACTGGATGACTTTGTTGGCCAGGAAGCGGCACGGGCGAATTTGAAGGTTTTCATCGAAGCGGCAAAAACCCGAAATGAAGCATTGGATCACGTTCTTTTCGTTGGCCCTCCGGGTTTGGGAAAAACCACCTTGGCACAAATCATGGCCAAAGAATTGGGGGTCAATTTTCGTTCGACCTCTGGGCCGGTGATTGCCAAAGCGGGCGATCTTGCAGCCCTTTTAACCAATCTTGAAGAGCGGGATGTTCTCTTTATTGATGAAATCCATCGTCTCAGTCCCGCTGTTGAAGAAATTCTCTATCCGGCGATGGAAGATTTTCAGCTAGATCTCATTATTGGCGAAGGCCCTGCTGCCCGCTCGGTCAAGATAGATCTGGCAAAATTCACGCTTGTCGCTGCAACAACGCGGCTCGGACTTTTGACGACCCCCTTACGGGATCGTTTCGGCATTCCGGTAAGGCTTAACTTTTATACGGTCGACGAACTTGAATTCATTGTGCGCCGTGGGGCACGTATTTTTCAAATGCCTATCGCAGCAGACGGTGCGCGTGAAATAGCACGCCGTGCACGAGGTACACCGCGGATCGCCGGTCGTCTTTTGCGAAGGGTGCGGGATTTTGCGCTGGTTGCCAAGGCCGAGACCATAGATAGAAAAATAGCCGACGAAGCCCTGTCGCGTTTGGAAGTCGATAGTCTGGGGCTAGATCAACTCGACCGGCGTTATTTAATTATGATTGCCGAAAATTTCGGCGGTGGGCCTGTCGGCATTGAAACCATTGCTGCCGGACTATCGGAGCCGCGCGATGCAATCGAGGATATTATCGAACCCTACCTTATCCAACAGGGCTTTATCCAGCGTACGCCGCGTGGACGTGTGATGACACCCAAAGCGTGGACGCATATGGGCCTCGCCGCGCCTCAAACGCCGAATGCTACCCAATTTGGTCTGTTTGGTGGTGAAAATGACTGAGACAGTACCGTTTTGCGGTGAGATCATCGATGGTGTCCATCGGCTTTTTGCACGTGTTTATTTCGCCGATACCGATTTCTCCGGCGTGGTCTATCATGGACGCTATCTTGAATTTTTCGAACGCGGACGGTCTGAATTTCTCCGTGTCAGCGGCATCCATCATACCGAGCTTGCCAAAGGTGTAAATGGAGAAAAGCTGGTTTGGATTGTCCGGAAAATGGAAATAGACTTTCGCAAGCCTGCACATATTGATGATGTATTGTTAATCGAAACAAAGATCGTAAAACTGGGCGGGGCCCGTATTGTGATGGGTCAGAATATATCTTGCGCGGATAACTTACTGGTATCTGCCCGTGTTGAGGCGGCGCTGATTAACGGCGAAGGCCATCCGCGGCGATTCCCTAAAGATTTTATAGACAAGTGGTCAATCGTGACGGATTGAGGCATCAATTCAATAAGTGGCTGCCGAGAGATTTGCCGACCGCTTTTAAAGGTATTCTTCAACCACCTTCAAATGAGATATAAAAGCGATTGAGAAGCTGCGAATTGTTTCGATTGCTTACCAATCATTAACCATAGACATGTAAGACTAAGCGGGAATCAAAAGCCCCCGGATTGCCGGTTTTCGGCCTTTGTTTCACCAAATTTAAACGCCATAAGATAATCGTGAAAACGGGGTGTTCCCGTTCTGATATGGCTTCGAGCGTTTGATGTAACAAGAGTTTTCGCTTATGGCCGCCCGGTAAAATTGCCGGGCGTTTGGATTCAGGGATGAATAAATTATGCCGGGAATAGAACTAGCAAGTCCAGAATCAGTGGGTATCTGGAGCCTGTTCATGCAGGCCAACTGGGTTGTCAAGGCCGTTATGATAGGCTTGCTTCTGGCGTCGGTCTGGAGTTGGGCGATTATTGTCGACAAGATCATTTCTTTTGGTCGGGTTCGTCATGCTATGGCACGGTTTGAACAGGTTTTCTGGTCCGGCCAATCACTCGAGGAGCTTTATCGCAACCTTGACGATCGGCGTGTATCCGGTATGGGGGCTGTCTTTATGGCCGCTATGCGCGAATGGAAAAAATCCATCGAAAAAGGTGCGCGTTCTCCTATTGGTTTGCAAAGCCGTATTGATAAAGCCATGGACGTGGCTTTGGCGCGTGAAAGCGACAAGATGGAATCTCGCTTGGGATTTTTGGCAACCGTTGGTTCAGCAGCGCCATTCATCGGCCTGTTCGGAACTGTTGTCGGTATTATGAGTTCGTTTCAATCAATCGCCGCATCAAAAAATACGTCTCTTGCCGTGGTCGCTCCCGGTATTGCTGAAGCGTTGCTTGCCACGGCCATCGGCCTTCTTGCCGCTATCCCTGCAGTTATTGCCTATAATAAACTATCGGGCGATGCAGGCAAAATCACATCGAAGATGGAAGGTTTTGCAGATGAATTCTCGGCAATTCTCTCACGTCAGATTGACGAAAAACTGACATCGCGTCAGTCGGTCTGAGGAGACATCAGATGGGTATGGCAGTAGGCTCTTCAGGTGGTGGCTCAAGGCGGCGTGGACGCCGCAGTGGAGCGCGCCGCGCTTTGATGAGTGAAATCAACGTGACGCCATTTGTTGACGTGATGCTGGTTCTTCTGATCATTTTCATGGTGTCGGCGCCTTTGTTGGTCAATGGTGTGCCGCTTGACCTGCCGCAGACGCAAGCAGGCCCCGTCAATGCCGATACACAGCCTTTGACAGTTTCAATCGATAATGAGGGCAAACTGGCGGTCAATGAAGAATTCTATGCCACACCGGATGAGGTGATAGCCAAATTGAAAGCCGTTACCGCAACGGGCGGTGATGCTTCTAAACAGCGCATTTTTGTGCGCGGCGCAAAGACGATTGAATACCAGAAGATCCTTGATCTTCTAGCAACCATACAAAAAGCGGGCTTTACCAATGTTGCATTGGCAAGTCTGCCACAACAGTAAAATGGCGATATACTGATATCATGAAGGCAGGTCTGGCAACATCGGTAGCAGCGCACGTACTGGTTCTCGGATGGGGACTGGTCAGTCTTTCGTCGCCAGCAAATTTTAATGCTGAAATGACTGAAGCCTTACCGGTTTCCTTGGTGCCGATCGGTGAAGAAATGTCGGTAAAAAAAGGTGATCTGACAGCGCCCAAGGCAGAAAAACCCGCACCAAAACCCACAACCAAGCCGGTTGAAAAACCGGATGCTGAGCATGTCGGTGATGGCAAGGTGGATAATGAAGCGCCGCTAAAGCCAAAGGAAAAAGACCGTGATGTCGATGTGACACCGACACCCGCAGGTGACCCAAAGGCAAAACCGATGCTTGTGCCGCCAGCTAAAGTGACAGATAGCAAGCCGAATGAAACGCCAAAGCCTGATGATATGGTCAAGGTTGATGAACCTGCCAAACAGGAAGAAAGCGCAAAACCCGATAAAGCAGAGCCAAAGCCCGCGGAAACAGCCAACGCGAGAGAGCCGGCGGCTGAGCCGGCTAAAGACCCTATGCCGGTGCTACCTGAAAAAGCGCCTGTTCCGACTGCAAAGCCGAAACCTGTCGCTGCAAAACCTCCGGAAAAGCCAAAGGGTGAGGAAAGCGTTGATGATATTTTGGCAATGAATGAAAAAGCCTTGATTGACAAAACGCGTACATCGGGCGGTGGTGCGGCACGCTCAGAGGGACCGGCTGCGTTTGGTGGACAAAAGAATATTGGTAACAATCAGCAATTGATGCAAACCTTCGGCAATATAGTTGCGACTTGTATTAAAAGCCGGTTTGACGCAATAGCCATAGGCGGTGGTACTACGAGTGATCTAAAAATTCAGGCCCATTTCTTCCTGAATGTTGACGGAACGCTTGATGGCACGCCGGAGCTTTCTGCGACCGGCGGCGATAATCGTCAGCAAGAGATCGGTATCAATCAGGCGCGCGCAGCCATTGCAAAATGCTCACCCTATCCACTGCCTGCGGATAAGCATGGCATGTGGCGAGAAATCAATATGGTTTTCGATCCTTTGGGTGAAATGCGATGAATGATCAACGGCCTACACATGCTCCGGTTTTGAAACAATATCGCCTTGTGCATATGGGCATCATCGCAACCATTCTTTGCTATGGTTTTCCTTCTTATGCCAAGGTGAATACCCTATCAGCGGAACTTCTTGAACCACCGCGTAATCATCAGTTCCAAAGCGCGCTTATGGTCGTTGACGCAGCACAACAGGCGGACAAGAAAAAGACGCCCGCTGCTCACGAAAGCAAAGTCACTGATGATGGACGTGTCAGACTGTTCCAAATGTCTTTATCGTCTTGTTTACGCGCGAATTTTGAAAGATCTATCAAGGATGAAGATGTAGGCGCTATCAAAATTAGCGCGCATTTTTTCTTGAATGAAGACGGCACGGTAAAAGGAACGCCAGATGTTACCGCAGCTGATGGCAACAGGCTTCAACAGCAAAGCGGTATCGAAGCATTTAAGGCGGCAATTGCCAAGTGTTCACCTTTTCCGCTACCAGCCGATACAGACGAAAAGTGGCGTGAAATCGATATAGACTTTAATCCCTTTGCAGCAAAATAGTTATAAGCGGCAAATGGAATGATAAGAATTTATGAAAAGTTTACAGAAACAGGTTCAAAAAACAGATGACCGTGAAACCTAAGCTTAAATTACTGGTTGTTTTGGCCCTTGCTTGGATTGGAAACATCCTTCCGGCGCATGCGCAGCTGCAAGTGGATGTGACAGGCGGCAACTTCAATCCCATTCCTATTGCTGTCACGGATTTCTTGGCCGGTGACGATATGGGACAGAAGATTTCTTCGGTTATCGCAGCAGATCTGGAACGTTCCGGTTTGTTTGCACCGATCGATAAAGCGTCTTTTCTCGAACGGATATCTAATCCCGACGTCCAGCCACGCTTTAACGACTGGCAACAAATCGGTGCGCAAGGTTTGGCAACGGGCCGCGTTAATAAAGAGCCGGACGGTCGTCTGCGGGTGGAGTTCCGGTTGTGGGATGTATTTGGTGGCAAGCAACTTGAAGGCCGTCAATTCTATACCACCCCGCAAAGCTGGCGTCGTGTCGCCCACATCATAGCTGACGCGATCTATACAAAAATGACTGGTGAAAAAGGATATTTCGACACTCGTATCGTTTTCGTTGACGAAACCGGGCCTCGCAACGCCCGCGTCAAGCGTCTGGCAATCATGGACCAAGATGGTGCCAATCTGACCTATCTTTCGAACGGTCGTGAACTTGTTTTGACGCCGCGTTTTTCGCCGAGCAAGCAGGAAATCACTTATATGGCCTATGCGGGAAATAATGTTCCGCAGGTTTATCTGCAACAAATCGAAACGGGACAGCGTGAACTTGTAGGGACATTCCCAAACATGACTATTGCCCCGCGGTTTTCGCCTGATGGGCAGAAGGTCATCATGAGCCTGCTGCAAGACAATGGCAGTGCGAACCTTTACACGATGGATTTGCGTTCACGTGCAACAACACGCCTGACCACGACGACCGCCATTGATACATCTGCGTCTTTTTCTCCTGATGGCAGTCAAATCGTTTTCGAATCGGACCGTGGCGGCAAACCGCAAATCTACGTTATGAATGCCGACGGTAGCAATCAGCAGCGTATTTCCTTTGGTGATGGCAGCTATTCCACACCGGTGTGGTCGCCGCGTGGGGACTATATTGCGTTTACAAAACAATCGCAGGGGCAATTCTCGATCGGCGTTATCCGTCCCGATGGGCAGGGAGAGCGTTTGCTTACTTCCGGTTTTCACAATGAAGGGCCAACATGGGCACCGAATGGTCGAGTGATTATGTTTTTTCGACAGAATCAGGGGCAAGGGCCAAAAATTTATACAATCGACATTACCGGACGTAATGAACGCCAACTTCCCACGCCAAATGATGCGTCAGACCCGGCATGGTCACCCTTGCTTGACTGAGTTATAATCGCATTCAAGAAAAAGCGGCACTTGTGCCGCTTTTTTATTATCTATTTGTTCATCATGGGACAAAAATCGTATTTACCGCTTGTTTTAAGCGTTATTTCGCGGGTTTTGTCGTCTTTACGCCTTATTTATCCAGCATCCGGCAGACTATATATTCTGCATAAAAAATGATATGTAAGTAAAAATTAACCATGCGCGTTGAGAGCGTTTTAATCAAAATCGTTTAAAAGCTTTTTATGTCAACCGCTAACCTTAAGGAGTCTCGGCACATGGGCCGTATCCAAAAACTTGCTCGCAATCCGCTCGCCGTGGCACTTTTCCTTTCGCTGACCCTCGCAGGCTGCGCAAATAAAAATGGTCTGAACGATCCAAACGCACTCGGTCTTAACAATGCCAAGCCGGGTTCGCCGCAGGATTTCACCGTGAATGTCGGAGACCGTATTTTCTTTGATCTGGATTCCTCCAGCATTCGCGCCGATGCTCAGCAGACGCTAGCCCGTCAGGCCCAGTGGTTGCAACGTTATCCGCAATATACGATCACTGTTGAAGGTCATGCCGACGAACGTGGTACACGCGAATACAATATTGCGCTCGGTCAACGCCGTGCTGTTGCTGCCCGTGACTATCTGATTTCGCAGGGTGTTGCTGCCAATCGTATGAGAACAATCTCTTACGGTAAAGAACGTCCGGTGGCTGTCTGTGATGCCGCTTCGTGCTGGAACCAGAACCGCCGTTCAGTGACCGTTTTAAACAATGGTGCTGGCAGCTGATAGTCTCCAGCAATCCATGTGGAAACACATTGATTGCTGGTTGATATGCCGGTTTTGCATAAAAAAATTCGAAGCTTTTAGAGGCTAACAATTTTGTGCATGAATAAAGGTTGAAAAGCGGCCCTCAGGGGCCGCTTTTTTTTGCGACAAATTTATGCCGAAGTTGTGCATTAGACATGCCACTCAAGCGAAAATGCAAGGATATCGTCATGCATATGGGTAAAAGCACAAAATTGGTTACACGTTCATTTAAAACAACGTTGATGGCCACCGTCCTACTGCCAGCCCTGACATTGAGTGCGATGACGCCTGCTCATAGTGCATCAGGTGATCAAGGCGGCTCCGCTTTGCTGGGCGGTCTTTTTCCATTCGGCAAAAAGAAAGAGCCAGAAAGCCAAAATGTGCAACTGACACAAAGTCCGGATACGCGCGTAACAGACCTGCAACAACAGGTCCGTGAATTAACCGGCAAGGTGGAAGAATTGAATTTTATGGTCTTGCAAATGCAGGAACAGATTCGTCAATTACAGGCTGGATCGGGAGGAAGTGCAGGAGAACCTTCCAAACCCGCTGTACAGCCGCCAGCGGCTGTTGAAAATAACGGTCGGCAGGGTTTTCCTCCACCACCCAGCGACAACTCCCATTTGCCCGGAGTCGAGATTGGCAAACAAAGCAATGCTAACCAGACCGTGCCTTCCGAGGCACCAAAAGATCTAGGTTCTATCCGGTTTGATGAAAATGGTAACATCCTCAACGGAAATCTTAATCCGGATGCCATCCAGCCCACGCCGCAGGGAGGCAACGCGCTTGCCGATGTCCCGCAAACCGCGTCGGCTAAGGAACTTTATGACATCGGCTATCGGAACATATTGGCAGGTGATTATCGGGCCGCCGAGTCGGTATTCAGAGCATTTCAGGAACGTTATCCATCAGACCCGCTTATTGCGGATGCCAGCTTCTGGCTGGGTGAGGCGTTATTTGGACAAAACCGGTATCGTGAGGCCGCACAAGCTTATATCGATGTTCAGAGAAACTACAAGGACTCACCCCGCGGACCTGAAAACCTGTTGAAGCTTGGCAT
Organism: Bartonella sp. LJL80; assembly: GCF_054871565.1. Taxonomy (NCBI): domain Bacteria; kingdom Pseudomonadati; phylum Pseudomonadota; class Alphaproteobacteria; order Hyphomicrobiales; family Bartonellaceae; genus Bartonella; species Bartonella sp. LJL80. Next base: position 269,969 of record NZ_JBTXLM010000001.1, on the reverse strand, counting down.
GAGCATGTCACATCTTGACGAACAAAAAGTCGCTTGCGCAACATTTGCTGAAGTGACAAAACGATACAAAACTGTTGAACCTGCAGTTTTAAAGCGTGTCAAGGACGAGCAAAGCCGTAACAAGTGTCAGTAGATTTTCAAACCAAGCTGTTTCAAGAATCCGATTTTTCAGACTGCGAGACGGTCATTGCCGCAGTATCAGGCGGTAGCGATTCAACGGCACTGTTGTTTTTATTGCGCGATCATCTAGCCAAAATTGACAATGCGCCCCGCTTGCTTGCGGTGACTGTCGACCATCGCCTACGTCCTGAATCTGCGGCTGAAGCGCAGAAAGTCGCCGCATTATGCGCCCGTCTTGGCATTCAGCATCAGACCGTGTGCTGGGCAGATGCCAAGCCGCAAACAGCACTCTCCCATCAGGCACGTATTGCACGCTATGGTCTGCTGTTTGCACAAGCCGAGAAAGTCGGTGCCACCGTTATAATGACCGGACATACGTTGAATGATCAGGCAGAGACCTATCAGATGCGGCTGCATCGTGGAAGCCGTAGGGGATTGGCTTGCATGCCGCGCGAATCTTTGCTCATGCGCAAAGTCCGGCTGATCCGACCATTGTTGGATGTGAAGAGAGAGCAATTACGCGAATATCTCAAGAGCCTTGATCAAGATTGGATCGATGATCCAAGCAATGACAATCTTGATTACGAGCGTGTTCGTGTTCGTAAAAGCCTTAATGACGAAGACATTGATATTATTCGAAAAAATATTGAAGAAGCTGCAACGGCAAGACGCCAACAGTCAAAGGCTTCGGCAGCACTTGTTGGCAAACTCGGCATTGTCATGTCGCATGCTTTGTGCACTGTAAGGCAGTCTTCGGTGGAGTCGACCCAGCATCCAGATTACTTCTTTACCTTTAGTACAATTGCAGCAATTGTCGGCGGAGCGTCGCATCTGGCAACCGACAGACAGGTGCAATATTTGCAGGAACAGTTGGAAAAGCCGCATGATTTCCTCTATCGCTTTACCTTGTTAGGGGCAGTTATCGAGAAAAACGGAAATACCATCCGTCTTTGGCGGGAGGCGCGAAACCAGACAGCTTCGGTCATTGCGCCAAGCGCAAGTGCAATATGGGATGGTCGTTATCGTATTGATAATCACGACAAACGGTCTATCAGAGTTTCCACGCCTTCGCTATGCGATATCAAAACGTCAGCAGCACTTGCCGGTATTGAAAGTCGAAATATCCATTTTCCTTCACTGCAAACGGCCTTGGCTATTTTTACACGAGATGGTGTTGATATTCCCGCATTAACCGGCAAGCTCGTATATGCCGAAAATATAAGCTGCCATCGGTTTATGCGGCCCTTTGGTTGGCTGGTTTCGTCTGATGATTATCCGCTTTATGATGCGCTGGGTTCGATTTTCGAGGCCTATATCCCGCCGCTTAAGCGGCAAATCCGAAAAAACCTGAACGAATCCGCATGAAAACGCTCCGCCATGCCTTGGCAATAGCAGGGCGAGCACATATGTTACATTTAAATTTGTCTGAGCAAGCGTAATTGACTGAATGGACCTAATATGAATCCGAATTATCGTTCCTTCATGGTATGGGGGATCATTGCACTACTGCTGATTACCTTATTTTCCCTTTTTAATGGTAACAGCCAGCAAGGTGGGACAGGTGAAATATCCTATTCCGACTTCCTTCAACGGGTGGATAATAGCGACATCAAAACCGTGACCATTCAAGGTCAGCGTTTGACCGGTGTGACAGCCGACAACAAAACGGTTTTGTCGTTTGCGCCCGACGACCCTGGTCTTGTCAAACGGCTGGAAGACAAAAATGTGAATGTTAAAGCGCAGCCGGAGAGTACCGGTAACAGCACTTTCATGAATCTGTTGTTTTCGCTTCTTCCCGTTGTCATTCTTATCGGTGTATGGATATTCTTCATGCGTCAGATGCAGGGTGGGTCGCGCGGTGCGATGGGCTTTGGAAAATCAAAGGCCAAGCTTTTGACAGAAGCCCATGGGCGCGTGACTTTTCAGGATGTCGCCGGCGTTGACGAAGCAAAACAGGATTTGCAGGAGATTGTCGAATTTCTGCGTGAGCCGCAGAAGTTCCAACGCCTTGGCGGACGTATACCGCGCGGTGTGCTTCTTGTAGGTCCTCCCGGAACTGGTAAGACCTTGCTTGCGCGATCTGTTGCCGGTGAGGCGAATGTTCCATTTTTCACCATATCGGGTTCTGACTTTGTCGAGATGTTTGTGGGTGTCGGCGCAAGTCGCGTCCGTGATATGTTCGAACAAGCCAAGAAGAACGCACCATGCATTATCTTTATCGACGAAATCGATGCTGTTGGGCGCCATCGCGGTGCAGGCATTGGCGGTGGCAATGACGAACGCGAGCAGACATTGAACCAGTTGCTGGTTGAAATGGATGGGTTTGAGCCCAATGAGAGTATTATTCTTATTGCAGCGACAAACCGTCCGGATGTTCTTGATCCGGCTTTGCTTCGTCCGGGCCGTTTCGACCGTCAGGTCGTCGTGCCAAATCCTGATGTTGCTGGCAGAGAGCAGATTCTCAAAGTGCATGTGCGCAATGTTCCGTTGGCACCGAATGTTGATCTTAAGGTTATGGCCCGCGGTACTCCCGGCTTTTCAGGTGCTGATCTGATGAATCTTGTCAACGAGGCGGCCTTAATGGCAGCGCGCCGCGACAAGCGTTTAGTGACGATGCAGGAATTTGAAGACGCCAAGGATAAGGTGATGATGGGTGCGGAAAGGCGCTCGACCGCCATGACGCAGGCTGAAAAAGAATTGACGGCCTATCACGAATCCGGTCACGCGATTATTGCAATCAATGTGCCTGCCGCCGATCCTGTCCATAAAGCGACAATTGTTCCGCGCGGACGCGCCCTTGGAATGGTTATGCAGTTACCCGAGGGTGACCGCTATTCAATGAGTTATCGTTGGATGATTTCCCGTCTGGCAATCATGATGGGTGGACGCGTTGCCGAGGAATTGAAGTTTGGCAAAGAAAACATCACATCCGGCGCATCTTCCGATATTGAACAAGCAACAAAGCTTGCTCGTGCCATGGTGACACGTTGGGGTTTCTCAGATGCTCTTGGTAACGTCGCTTATGGCGATAACCAGGACGATATGTATATGGGCCATGGCGGTGGGCGCGGTCAGGTCGTTTCTGAAGAAACAGCGAAAGTGATCGATTCCGAGGTTCGTCGGTTGATTGATGAAGCTTATGCGACAGCAACAAAAATTCTGACTACAAAGAAAAAGCAATGGATTGCTTTGGCCGAAGGGTTGCTGGAATATGAAACTTTATCAGGTGCCGAGATTCAGGAAGTGATTGAGGGTAAGCCGCCATCACGTGATATGGGGAATGATTCACCCAATGCGCGGGCATCGAGCGTTCCAAAAACCGGTAAAGCCAGTGCAAAGCCAAAGGCCGCACCAAAAAAGACGCGCAGCGTTAAGGCAAAGGCGGATGAAAAGAAGTCGTCCAAGGATGAGCCTCAGTCAGATGCATGAATACAGTTAAAAAACAAATCAAAGCGGTCCAGATTACTGGGCCGCTTTTTTACATATAGCTATCTCACTCACGCATTAACCTTGAGCGATAATAAAACCGGCAAGTAACAGCTTTTGTGGACTTGATCTTGGTTTCCGGCTTTATAATTGCTAAGTGGACGAAGACAAAATGATAACCAATGCCTGCTGGGGGCACTGACAGCAGAAGGAAGTTGAGTATGGCGCGTAAATATTTCGGAACAGACGGAATTCGCGGAAAAGCCAATGCGTTCCCCATGACTGCGGAAATCGCGATGAAAGTTGGCATGGCGGTCGGCATCCTGTTTGGCGGCAAGGGTAGACGTGGTCGGGTTGTTATCGGCAAGGACACGCGCCTTTCTGGATATATGTTGGAAAATGCAATGGTTGCCGGTTTCACAGCGGCAGGCATGGAGGTCTTTCTCCTGGGGCCTATTCCAACACCGGCGGTTGCCATGTTATGCCGCTCACTACGTGCCGATGTCGGCGTCATGATTTCCGCTTCACATAATCCATTTTATGACAATGGTATAAAATTATTTGGTCCCGATGGCTTTAAGCTTTCCGACGATATCGAGCTACAGATCGAGAAATTGATCGAGACGGATATGACAGAGGAGCTTGCCAGCCAGTCTGAGGTTGGCAGGGCAAAGCGTGTCGAAGGCGATATCTATCGTTATATTGAATTTGCAAAAAGAACATTGCCACGCGATGTAAGGCTGGACAATATGCGGATTGTTGTCGATTGCGCAAATGGTGCCGCCTATAAAGCAGCCCCTTTAGCGCTTTGGGAACTGGGTGCTGAAGTCATCACCATTAATGACAAGCCAAATGGTACCAATATCAACGAAGATTGTGGGTCGACACATCCGGTTTCCTTGATGCGCAAGGTGCATGAGGTGCGCGCCGATGCTGGTATCGCGCTTGATGGTGACGGAGATCGCGTCTTGATGGTTGATGAAACTGGTACGGTTATTGATGGCGACCAGCTGATGGCAGTTATCGCCGAGCAATGGCATGAAAGTGGTTTGCTGCGCGGAGGTGGCATCGTGGCGACCGTTATGTCCAATCTCGGACTTGAGCGGTTTCTGGCAACAAAAGGGCTAACTATGGCCCGTACCAAGGTTGGCGACCGTTACGTTGTTGAGCACATGCGCCAACATGGTTTCAACGTCGGCGGCGAGCAATCGGGACACATCGTGATGTCGGATTACGGGACGACGGGTGACGGATTGGTATCGGCATTGCAAATTCTTGGCTGCGCGAAAGAAACACGCTTACCGATGAGCCAACTATGCCATCGGTTTGATCCGGTTCCGCAAATATTGAAAAATGTCCGTATTTCTGGTGGTAAACCGCTGGAAGACAAGCATGTAAAAGACGTCATCAAAACCGCCGAGAAACGCCTAGAGAAAATTGGCCGTTTGGTTATCCGGCCCTCCGGTACAGAACCGCTTATCCGCGTTATGGCAGAGGGTGATGATCAACGGCTGATAGAGACGCTCGTAGACGAGATCATTGATGCGATCGTGACAGTCCGTAACGCTGTCTAAAATACACAGAATAAAATTGAATTCTAAGGCAACCTCACAAGGTTGCCTTTTCTATTTTATCGGAAATTTTTCGTTAATGAATATGGTTAAGCGTGTCTTAACCATTCACGTTTACAAAGCCTGATAAGACGAATAGGCGGATTTCGCTTTTTTCTATGAGGCTATTATGAAATATCGGGCAGGACTGTTCTTGGCAGTGCTTTTGGCAACGAGCAATCTGGCATCGGCCGCAGACATCGATTTGGACAAAGTGCCCGAAGTTGCTATCGCTACTGAGAGTAAACCGGTCTATTTCAAAGCCTATACGGGCTTGGCCATAGCGGATATCTCTGGGCTGGGTCATCTTGGCGGCAATTATCTGGATCCCGATGCATATTGGAAAAACAAAGGCGATATGGACAAAGCCTTTCTCGGCGGTGTTGGATTAGGCTACCGTGTTAACGATCTTTTCCGGTTTGACGGTACGATTGAGTATCGGGCAAAAAACAGCGTAACCGGTCGGGATGTCACCGCGCTTGATACGCGTAAATATGATGGCGATGTATCGTCCCTCGTTATTATGGGAAATGCCTATGTGGATATCGCTACATTCCGTAATATCACGCCCTATCTTGGTGCCGGTCTTGGTGCTTCAGGCAATCGGGCAAAGGATTTTCGTGTAAGCGCGCAACGACTTGACCTTAAGGCATCATCTAATACCAATTGGGATCTTGCCTGGGCGCTCCATGCCGGCGTGGGCGTGAAGTTGAGCAAAACACTTACGCTCGACATCGGGTATAGTTACACTGATCTTGGTGATGCAAAAACAGGAACTTTTGATGATGCGGGAAGCATCAAACTGGATCATCTGACCTCACACGATGTCAAGATTGGTATCCGCTATGCTTTTCGCTGATTGCCCCTAAGCTTTCAATCGCTTTTTTAGCAATAAAAAGCCGGCTATCCGCATCGGGATACCGGCTTTCCATGATGACGCAAGAAGATAACCTGTTACTATGCTTCGCGAAACCGATATTTCGGCATTCCAGCAACGACATTATTGCTTGTCGTTTTTGTCTTTATTCCAAAGCATTATTGCTGCCAATCCGATAAGCGGTACCGCGATGCCAAGGATCTTCTTGTTGCCCAACAACGCTGGTATGGCTGCGACAGCGGAAGCTGCCATGAGATTGCTACGCTCCTCTTGCATCTGTTTCTCATAAATCTTTTGTCGTTTGGCCGAGATAGAACGACCGATGAGGAAAGCCAGAAGAGCTACGATAATCCAGAAGGCAAAAATTATAGCCGCCGACCAGATAGGACTCATGATCCACGTAAGCGCAATAAAAGCGATCACACACAGGAACAGAAGCGCCATAAACACCGCGAAACCCACTAACGCATAGCTGATAGCCTGATCACGCGTGCGCTTGACCGCCGTTTTGACACTACCGCTGGCGATGCCGCCTAGAAGCGGCGCGAGAAGCCGCAACATAGCTTAGCGCCGTACGAGCATAGCAAGTACAAAACCGATACCGGCTGCAACAGCCAAACTTGTGGCTGGTTTGTTGCGCACACATTCACCGAGCTGATGTTCCATATCGTTGAATTTTTCTTTAGCCTGCGAAACCGCTTCCTGGCTGTTTTCTTTTGCGGACGCATAAAGCTGCTCTGCTTTTCCCTTAGCCTGATTCAGTTTTTCTGAGCCAACCTCGCCCAATGTCGCTGTGAGTTGAGACAATTCTTTGCGCAATTGTTCTACTTGTGCTTGCAGATCTTTTTCGGCTGGTGTTGCATTTTCTTTTGCCATCATCATGACTCCCTGCTTTTCGTTAAAGCGTGTTGGGACGACTTGCCCCACACATAACTATAACATTAAGATAGGGAGATAGGTTCCAATTTCCAATTTTTTTATTCAAATTGGCGATCACAACGTCGAGACACGATGTGTTCAACCCTTAACGGCGGAGGATTTTTCGGTGGTCATGCAAGATAAGCGCGCCTTTTTAGCGCAACTTTTCAAAATAGCGGTCGATGCCGCGAATCCCGAACTCGCTATGAAAAAGTTTTTGCCAATGAAACCAAAAGGCAGAACAATCGTGGTCGGCGCCGGAAAAGGTGCGGCGCAAATGGCAGCGGCATTGGAAAGGCTTTGGACCGAGGCCGGATATGGACATCTGGAAGGTGCTGTGGTGACGCGTTATGGTTATGGAGCGGAAACACGTTATATCGAAGTCTTGGAAGCATCGCATCCTGTCCCTGACGAAAATGGAATGAAAGGCGCAGCGCGTTTGATGCAGTTGGTCAACGGATTAACGGAGGATGATCTCGTGATCGCCTTAGTCTGTGGCGGTGGCTCAGCGCTCCTGCCGGCACCGCTTGCGGGCATGACGCTTGCAGACGAGATAGCGGTTAATGAAGCGCTGCTTAAAAGTGGTGCGCCAATAGGTGCGATGAATACGATCAGGAAACATCTGTCATCGATCAAGGGTGGGCGCCTGGCTGCGATGGCAGCACCGGCTCGGGTCATAAGCTTTATCGTTTCGGATATACCCGGCGATATCGCGTCGCAGGTGGCATCCGGCCCGACGGTCCCCGACATGTCAAGCAGACATGATGCGCTTCAACTCATAGCGCAATATAATGTTGTTTTACCCCGAAGCGTTATGGAGATTTTGCGCAGCCCGAACGCGGATGCTCCGTCATGTGACAACGAAGAGTTCAAAAACAACAAAGCCTACATTATTGCATCAGCGTCACAATCACTGAACGCGGCCGCAGAATATGCACGCCAATATGGCATCGGTGCCTATATCCTGTCAGATGCGATTGAAGGCGAGGCGAAGGATATCGGCATGATGCATGCGGCGATAGCGCGCAATATAGCATTGAACGATCAACCGTTTAAAAAGCCTGTCGTTGTCCTATCCGGCGGCGAAACTTCTGTAACCATGGGAAAATCAGGTGGCAAAGGTGGGCGCAATAGTGAATTCTTACTAGCTTTCGCCATGCTGATTAAGGGCGAAAACAAGATCACGGCGCTTGCCGCCGATACGGATGGTATCGACGGATCAGAAGATAATGCGGGGGCTTTTTGCGATGGTAATACATACTACCAAATGAAAGAGAATGGTTGTGACCCGACAAGTATGCTCGCCAATCATAATGCGTGGACAGCTTTTGATAAGGTGGGTTCAATCTTCATGACGGGCCCGACGGGAACGAATGTCAATGATTTCCGGGCCATATTGATTGATATGTGAAAGTTAGGCACACAACCGGACTAAAAAAGTGGTCAGTCGGTTACAGAAATATGGGAAATCAACCAGACAGGATAAGAAAATAAAACGCTTTTTTAAAACATGACTTGATTTCTCATGTTAATCTTGCTTAAACAAAGCCGAATAAAATCTGACAGTTTGGAAGGCAAAACAGCATGGTACGACTTTCAAAGAAAATCGCGGCTTCGGCAGCAATGTTTTTGATGACGGGTCAATGGGTCATGGCCCAATCGGCTGTTTCCCAAGCAATAGAAAACGGTGCAGCGCCGATTGGGGATGCGGCTACTACGTTGGCTCCGACGGCACAAGCGGCTGGATCCGTTGCCCAAACCGCGCCAACTGCGGCGCAGCAGGTTCTTGCTTCCATCCCACATGATCTTTCACCAATGGGAATGTTTTTAGCGGCCGACTGGGTTGTTAAAGCTGTCATGATCGGCCTTGCGCTTGCGTCTGTCGCGACGTGGACAATATGGATTGTGAAAACGATTGAGATTTCATCGGCAAAACGGCAGGCCCGTAATGCATTGCGTGCCGTTAGTCAGGCTGGAAGCCTTTCGGAGCTTTCGTCAGCTATGAAAGGGCAGAAGGGCATTGGCCCACTTCTTGTTATCGCTGCGGAAAATGAAGTGCAGTCATCCATAGCAGCCGTGGATGCCGCTGGCGCCGATGGTTTGAAGGAAAGACTAAGTTCGGTACTTTCGCGTATGGTTTCTGCAGCTGGCCGCCGCATGTCTATCGGTACCGGGCCGCTTGCAACAATCGGTGCCATCGGGCCGTTTGTTGGTCTTTTCGGGACGGTTTGGGGGATTATGAATTCTTTTATCGGTATATCGCAAGCACAAACGACCAATCTTGCGGTTGTCGCTCCCGGTATTGCCGAGGCGTTGCTGGCAACAGCTATTGGTCTTGTTGCGGCGATTCCTGCCGTTGTCATTTATAATATTTTTGCTCGCTCAATTACGGGATATCGTCAACAATTGGTTGATGTGTCGGCCGGTGTTGAACGTCTTGTCAGTCGCGACCTTGATTTTCGTAAAGCTGGCCGCAAGGCAACATCTCACCCTAATCTATCGATCGCTGCGGAGTAAGGCAGATGGCTGTAAAGCTGGGTGATCTTGATAATGATGAGCTCGACGTCAACCATGACATCAACGTCACGCCTTTTATTGACGTGATTCTGGTTTTGCTGATTATTTTCATGGTTGCAGCGCCTCTGGCGACGAGCGACATACCGGTGCAATTGCCGACAGCGGCGGCACCAGCCCAGCCAAGGCCTGACAAACCGGTCTATGTAACGTTGCAGAAGGATCAGTCGCTTTATGTTGGTGAAGAGCGTGCATCTTTGGATAACCTTAAGCCTGTGCTGGATCGTCTGACGCAAAACAATCCAGAAGCCAAAATTTTCATCCGCGGTGATGAAGGTGTGGAGTATGGTGGTTTGATGAACCTACTCAACGCATTGCACGCCTCCGGTTATTTGAAAATAGGATTGGTAGGTTTGGAAAAAACCGGCGTCGCGCAATAGGCATACGGTTTAAATCTCGCGGTGTGTTGGACAAGTTCCATTTTCCGGTTATAGAATTGAACCGGTTCTAATATGGAGTTTGCCTGAATATGCCGCGCAATAAAAAATTCGAAGGCGACATGACAGATGTCGGCCAGATGCGCACACCGCCCTTTGTCAAATTGCCCGATATCAATACGTTGTTTGAAGGGCGAAAGAGCCGTTTTGAACGCCTGTCTGCCACTAGTCCGGTTAAAGACTATATCGATTTCCTCGCTTTGTTTACAAACGCGCAGCACGCGACATGTGAGCGTTTTTCGGCATTAGAACTGCCGGTGACCGATGCAGAAAAGGCTGCGTCCTTCAAAATGCCACCTTTGGATCGGCTAACGCTGATAGCATCTCCCGCTTTTGGTGAACTTGCCGATGACTTTTTCAAAAATCTACGCGAGGCTGGTCTTTCCGGACAAAGTTTGCTTGCTTTGGATGATATGTCTGCGAATCGCAGTGAATGGGCAAGCTGGGCATCTAACGTGATTTTGGGAAAACTTCCCGAACAAAAGCTTGCGCAGCACATCTATATTACAGGCGTGCTACAGATTATCTTGACGCTTGCTGCATCGCGCATTGATGCAAAAAAGCTGCAGCCGATTGAGGGCAACCTCTGTCCGGCCTGCGGCGGTACCCATTCTGCCTCAATGGTTGTTGGCTGGCCATCATCTGAGGGAACACGGTTTTGCTCTTGTCTCTATTGTGGTTCGCTGTGGCACTTTGTTCGGATAAAATGTACATTTTGCGAAGAAACCGGCGGTATCGGTTATCGCGAAATTGAAGGTGGCCCAGGAACCATATTGGCAGAAACCTGTCAAAGCTGCGGCAAATACTGCAAACAGATGAACCACCAAAAGGATTCATCATTTGACGTTTTTGCGGATGACATAGGGTCACTTGCGCTCGATCTTATGATGAAGCAAGATGGTTTTTTCAAAAGAGGTACGTTTAATCCGTTCTTGGCAGGCTATTAATGGCTAATGACTTCTCCTCACTTCCGCCCGTCAATGATATCCTTCGCGAAAAGGCAGCGCGTGAAGCAGAGCTTACATTCGGACGGGTCGCTACAGTCGATGCTATACGGGCCACACTGGCTGACGAACGCTTGCTGATTAAAGCGGGTTGTTTAGCCCGCGATGGCAATATATTGGCTACGATAGCATTGGAACGGTTGCAGGCGGATTCGGTGTCATCACTGAGAGCTGTTTTTAATTTAACCGGAACAATTCTTCATACCAATCTGGGTCGTGCACAATTACCTGAGGCGGCAATCGTGGCTGCAACAAGTGCTATGCGACATGCTGTTTCCCTGGAGTATGATCTAGAAATTGGCGAGCGTGGTGAACGCGATGATCATTTGAGGGAGCTCGTCTGCGAATTGACCGGTGCAGAAGATGCGACATTGGTCAATAATAACGCAGCTGCAATTTTCCTCGTTTTAAACACGCTGGCAGGCAAAGATGGCCCCACGATTATTTCGCGGGGAGAGCTGATCGAGATCGGCGGTTCTTTCCGTATGCCTGATATTATGGAAAGTGCTGGTTGCCGCCTGGTAGAAGTTGGAACGACCAACCGCACGCATATGCGCGATTATGAAAAAGCTATCAGTGACGACACAGCTCTGCTTCTCAAGGTTCATACATCCAATTACAGGATTGATGGCTTTTCCAGTTCTGTTTCGACCAAAGACATCGCAAATGTAGCGCATCAAGCAGGCCTGCCATTGGCTGAAGATTTGGGCTCGGGAACATTGGTGGATCTTGCTGATTATGGTCTTCCTCACGAACCAACCGTTCAAGACGCCATAAAAGCGGGTGCTGATATTGTTACTTTTTCCGGAGACAAGCTTCTAGGCGGGCCACAAGCCGGTTTTATCGTTGGAAAGGCCGATCTGATCGCTGCTATCAATAAGAACCCGATAAAGCGAAGTTTGCGGGTTGATAAAATCCGCTTGGCAGCTCTTGAAGCAGTGTTGAGGCTTTACCGCAACGAAGAAAGGCGCAACCGCACGATACCGACATTACGGTATTTGGCGCGTAAACAAACCGACATCGCACATCAGGCCAATGAACTGTGTGACAAGGTTAAGCCGTTTTTTGCTCCCCATTATCATGTGGAAGTTTGTACATGTTTTAGTCAGGTCGGTTCAGGAGCGATGCCATCGCAAACCCTTCCAAGCTCCAGTCTTGCGATAAGCAGTGCTCATGCCGATCATTCGCTGACCGTTTTAGCACATCGCATGCGTCAATTGCCGATTCCAGTGATCGGACGCATGCGTGACAACAGGTTGCTGCTTGATTTGCGTTGTTTGGATGATGGCGATCAGTTTGTTGCCAATCTTGATAGTCTATCGTCATGATTATCGGGACAGCAGGACATATCGACCACGGAAAGACAACGCTTATCCGCGCGTTGACAGGCGTCGATACTGACCGTCTACCACAGGAAAAACAGCGTGGCATTACGATCGAGCTCGGATTTGCCTATCAAACTTTGGCAAACGGGCAGCGGATTGGCTTTGTAGACGTACCCGGGCATGAAAAGCTTATTCACACCATGCTGACCGGTGTGGGAAGTATTGACTATGTGATGTTGGTTGTTGCTGCCGATGACGGCATCATGCCACAGACCCGCGAGCATTTCGACATTCTCAAACTTTCCGTTATCCGTCATGGTGTTATCGTTATCACGCGTTGCGATACCGTGGATACGCACCGTTTGGATATGCTTGAACTGGAATTGCAGCAATTTGCATCCGGCTCATTTCTTGCGAATGCGCCGATATTGCGTGTTTCAGCAATTACCGGAGAGGGTGTTGCCACCTTGCGGCAAGTGATAGAACAGGCTGCACTGGCTCATGGTCAACGCCCTTCACATGGGCGTTTTCGCCATGCCATAGATCGCTGTTTCAGCTTAGCGGGAGCGGGAACCATTGTAACCGGCAGTGTTATGTCGGGAAGTGCGGCGCGAAACGATATGTTGATTGTGGCGCCGCATCACTTTCCAGCGCGTTTGCGCTCCATCCATGTGCAGGACGAAGAAGCACAAAGCACGACAACCGGCGATCGCGCAGCGCTGAATATAGTTGGCGATCAAATAACAAAAGACGCTATCAAGCGCGGTATGATGGTTATCGATCCGTTCCTGGATCATCCTACCCAGCGTTTTGATGCCCGTATCACCATATTGCCAACGGAAACAAAGCCGCTCGGCCAATGGTTTCCAGTGCGGCTTCACCATGGCGCACAAGACATGAATGCCAGACTGGTGTTGTTGGAAAATGAGACTATGAATGCCGGTGACAATGCGTTTGTGCAAGTTATAACCGAGCGTCCTCTCATTGCGGTCACAGGCGACCGGTTGATTATTCGCGATACTTCGGCCAGCCGCACCCTTGGTGGCGGAACGATTTTGGATCCTTATGCGCCTGAAAGACGCAGGCGTCGGCCAGAACGATTGCTGTTTTTGCAGGCCATGGAACTGACGAACCATCGTGCCGCACTTTCAGCGCTTCTTTCTATACCTCCCTATGGTATTGATTGGGCATATTTTTGCCTCGCCCGCAACCTGACTGAGGCCGAGGCAGACCAAGTGCTTGGTCAACAATTTGCCATTCTGGGAAATGGTCGCGAACGCTTCGTCATGGCCGTTGACCAGCGTGAGAGCTTGCGGCAAGCCATTATTTCTTACCTTGAAGACTTTCATGAAACCGAACCTGATCTTTTCGGGGTTGGGTTGGAGAAGCTGCGTCGTGAAGTTGCCCGCGATATCCGCACACCTGCATTTCGTGATTTGCTACAGGGGGAGATTGATGAAGGCCGGCTGAAAATCCGTGGGGCATGGATCGGCCTTGCCGCGCATGAAGCAAGACTATCACCTGCAGACGAGTGCATTTGGACAGATGTCTACACGGTTCTGAAGGGTGATGAACGTTTTCGTCCTCCACGAACCCGAGATTTTGCTCTGCTGCTTTCGGTTGAAGAAACGCATATGCGCCAAATCCTCAAATCAGTGGCGCGGATGGGGCGTGTCTATGAAATTGCACGGGACTATTATTTCCCGCGTGAGGTCTTAGCGGAAATCATCTCGATCATGCGTGAAATCGCTTTTTGTCAAGAAAAAGGCGAATTCGTTGCCGCTGATTTGCGGGATCGTTTGGACAATGGTCGTAAGGTCGCGATATTGCTTTTGGAATTTTTTGATCGCCACGGTGTTACAATCCGCAAAGGCGATATACGCCGCTTGAATCCTCATCGTCTTGATCTTTTCAGCGATCAGAGTTTTTCCGATTTATCCGATGGCATTGATCGCTGATGAGAGCAAATTTTCTTGGCCGGTAGACAAGCGATTGAGATTATACCGCTCCTCTATACGCTCATTTTGAAGCCTGCCTTCATCTGAAACACTGTTTACCCTTCTTACCGGTTATGCAGCAGTTAAGCTTGCGATTTTTTTTCAAAAGCCGCATAAAGAAATCGGAAGGGCTTTTCATCCGGTGATGGGTGCGGCCTTCAAAGCCGTAAGGGGCCGTGAGACGGTCTTTGATGGGTTCGACTCCCATGCTCTTCCGCCATCCAACATCAATTATCCGCTAAATTTTGTCGCTGGCTGTCAAAAGCCAGGCAAGAAAATGACGGGCTAGAGCGGTTCCCGATAGATGTAAATCGTCACTCGGATAAGATACCGCGACAAATCAAAAGTTTGAGACGCCCCGACCTGATGTAATCAGGTCGAAAAGCGCTCTAACGCCCGTCACATTATTTGCATTGGTGTCAGGAAATTCGTGTTTTCACCAGCAGCAGGAAAATGATCAAGCTTCCTCTGCGGCTTTTTCCACTTTTGGCTTAACCGTACGCCTCCGCCGCGGCTTCGCCTCTACAGCTTGTTCGACAGAATCATCAACTGCTGCAACGGCCGGTGTTTCTTCGACTTGTGTCGCAGGTTTTTCTTCACCTTCTACACTCTGTGTCGGTGGTGTCCGGCGCCTTGGTGTCCGGCGCATTTTTTTAGGCTCTTCTACCTGTTCTGGTGCGGCAGCATTTTCAGAAAGAGCGACCTCGGCGGGTACGCCCTCAATATCAGGCTGCGGGCCGCTGCCAGCGGGTTCCTGCTGTGTATGCATTTCTGCATTGTCGCTGTTATTATTTTCTTCGCTATCATCGTCAAGCGCTTCATCACGCTGGACCGGTTGCGGCATCTGGGCCTGCGCTGCCAGAATGATGCGTACATAATGTTCGGCGTGTTGGAGATAATTTTCAGCCATAACACGATCGCCAGCAGCTTGTGCATCGCGCGCGAGCGCTGTGTATTTGTCTGCTACATGCTGTGCATTACCGCGGATTTTCACATCTGGCCCGTTGCTTTCATAATTACGGGACAGTGGGTTTGGGCCGCGCCGATTGTTATTATTATTGTTATTGCTGTTATTATTATTGTTGTTATTGTTATTTCTGCCGCGCATGCGCCTATTTTGTTGTGGCCTCATAATAATCTCTTTTGGATGTCTTCTCTTTTTGGTCTATTTGTAATTCGGTTGATTTCCGGCCAAGGGATATGACGGCCTAAAGCCGATATCCGTTTTTTGATCATGCCAGTTGATATCCTATCAAGCTAAATCAAATTTTTTGAAAATCATAAGCAGCAGACGGAAAGGCTCTAACACCAATGCTCCGCAACAAGTCTGCCGATAGCCGAGAACCTAACGATGTTCGTGTGGCTTGCCAAGCTTTTTTTTGAAAAATCACACCATAGTCAATTGAACAAGCATTTTTTTTCTCAAATCATGTTTGAACGGTCAAATAAGCTTTATTCGGGCATCGTAAGGCGTTCAATATTCAAAATATCCGGCTGTCCATGGTGCTGTTTTGATAGCTTGGACAGCCTTTGTCGAATCACTCGGATATAACGATTTTTGCTGCACCATTCCTGACTTCACCAATGATTGCCGTCAAAGGATAGTGGTTGTTTCTTGCAAAATTAACGAGCTCATCCGCTTTTTCGGCGCTTACTGAAACGAGCAATCCGCCCGATGTCTGCGGATCGGTCAACATATGCCGTTTATATTCCGCAAATCCTAGGGGCAGAACGATATGTTCACCATAGCTCGCCCAATTTCGATGCGAGGCGCCAGTAACAAACCCTGCTTCCGCAAGGCGTTGGGTCTGGGTTAAAAAAGGTAGGCTAGAAAAGCGCATGGCAATTTCTACATTCGATCCCTGTGCCATTTCGAGACCATGCCCTAGAATGCCGAAACCTGTTACGTCGGTTAATGCGTGAACATCTGGATCGTTGCTCAATTCAGCCCCAATTTTATTCAGAAGCGTCATTGATGCAACCATTTCCTCATAGGCTTCGGCTTCAAGTGCATCTTTCTTAAACGCTGCAGAATAAATACCAACGCCCAGCCCTTTAAGGAGCAACAACTTATCTCCCACTTTCGCTTGCGCATTGCGCCGTATTTGTTTTTTGTCACAAATGCCGATGACGGCCAAGCCATAGACCGGTTCTGGACAGTCGATGGAATGACCGCCGGCGACGGCAATTCCGGCTTCGGCAGCTTTTTCACGTCCTCCATAAAGAATTTTCGCAACCACATCTGGATCAAGCTTGTCAACCGGCATGCCCAATATTGCGAGAGCCATTATCGGTTTGCCACCCATGGCATAGACGTCGGAAATGGCGTTGGTTGCTGCGATGCGTCCGAATGTTGCCGGATCATCCACCATAGGCATGAAAAAATCAGTGGTTGCGATAATACAGGTACCATTGTCCAATTCGTAGACCGCGGCATCATCGCTGGTTTCTGTTCCAACCAGTAGGTGTTCAAACGGGCCGAATTCGGGTTGATGAGCGAGCATTTTTTGCAAAACGGAGGGTGCCAGTTTACAACCGCAACCCCCACCGTGAGCAAGACTTGTCAAGCGGATGGGTGTCATTGATGTGTCCTTTTAATCATTGTTTCAAAAGAAAACATGCCGAAGCGCAAAGAAATACAAATCGGCAAAGTTGACCGCAAAAAACCAGATTCTACCCGTTTTGGGATTGTCATAAGGTCATTTGCGATCCATAACGACCGAAACTCGCAGAGTTTACAGATCAAATCAATGGGTTGTGTTGTCGCGTCTGCCTGTCGGAACGGACTGTCAGGATGCGAGAAGTAACGCAAAATTATGCCCGCTTGCTTTGACATGGGATTAGAATAATTCTATTCTATTGCAATAAATGAGAACATATCGGAGGATTGCCCGATGAATATAGAAATCTCGCGTCGTACCTTTTTAAAGGGTGCGGGTGCGGGTGTTGGCGCAACGGCTTTGGGGTCGCTTGGGTTTGGTGCTGCAGAGGCAGCGGTTGTTTCGGCAATTAAACCTTTCCGGCTGGCTTCCACAACACAAGCGCGTCAAACCTGTACTTATTGTTCCGTTGCCTGCGGCATTATCCTTTATTCCAAAGGATCGCTTGAAGATGGCAGCGCAAAAGTCATGCATGTCGAAGGCGATGTCGACCACCCGACCAATCGCGGCACATTGTGCCCGAAAGGGGCGGCGCTTCTGGATACAATCCACGCCAAGACCCGTTTGACAAAGCCGAAGGTTCGCCGTCCCGGTTCTGATCGTTTCGAGGAAACGACTTGGGATGAAGCACTGGATAAGATCGCCCGTTACATGAAAGACGATCGTGATGCCAACTTCGTTCAAAAAAACGCGAAAGGCCAAACCGTCAATCGTTGGTTGACAACAGGTTTTCTTGCAGCTTCGGCAACGACAAACGAAACCGCTTTCGCGACCTATAAGGTTGTGCGTTCCAGCGGTATGCTTGTATTCGATAATCAGGCGCGCGTTTGACACGGCCCAACGGTGTCCAGTCTGGGCCCAACATTTGGTCGTGGTGCAATGACGAACGCATGGACAGATATCCGTGCAACAGACCTTGTTATCATTATGGGTGGCAATGCCGCTGAAGCGCATCCTTGCGGCTTCAAATGGGTGACCCATGCAAAGGAACAGCGCGGCGCCAAGCTGATCGTTGTCGATCCGCGTTTCACACGTTCGGCTTCGGTTGCGGATTATTATGCACCGATCCGGCAGGGAAGTGATATTGCGTTTCTGTCCGGTGTCATCAATTACTGTATGACCAATGACAAAGTTCAGCATGAATACGTCAAGCATTTTACCAATGCCGGTTTGATCATCAAAGAAGGCTACAGCTTCGATG
Source organism: Bartonella sp. LJL80 (assembly GCF_054871565.1). NCBI lineage: Bacteria > Pseudomonadati > Pseudomonadota > Alphaproteobacteria > Hyphomicrobiales > Bartonellaceae > Bartonella > Bartonella sp. LJL80. Next base: position 251,820 of record NZ_JBTXLM010000001.1, on the reverse strand, counting down.
AGGGGTTGTTTAGCGGCTATGATGAAAGCAAGCGTGATTACGACCGGTCAAGCTGGGCCTATGAAATGGGCGATGATGGTTTTGCCAAGATTGACGAAACGTTGACCCATCCGCGTTGTGTCTGGCAATTGTTGAAGAAGCATGTGGCCGTTTACACCCCGGAATTGGTTGAGCGCATTTGTGGAACACCTAAGGAAAAGTTCCTGAAAGTGTGTGAAATGATTGCGGAATGTTCCACGCCGACCAAAACAATGACATCCATGTACGCGCTTGGTTGGACCCAGCATTCCAAGGGTTCGCAAAATATCCGCACCATGGCAATGTTGCAGCTCATCCTGGGCAATATCGGTGTTCGCGGTGGTGGCATGAATGCTTTGCGCGGCCACTCCAATATTCAGGGCCTAACAGATATTGGACTGATGTCCAATCTGCTGCCCGGCTATATGAATATTCCGATGGAAAACGAGATAGATCTGGAAACTTATCTATCGACACGTCAATTCAAACCGCTGCGCCCTAATCAGGTAAGCTATTGGCAGAATTACGACAAATTCTTCGTCTCATTCATGAAGTCCATGTGGGGCAAAGCTGCGACAAAAGAAAACAACTGGGCTTATGATTATCTGCCGAAATTGGATATCGCCAATTACGATATTCTAAAGGCGGTAGACTTGATGGATCATAACCAGATGACCGGTTATTTCTGTCAGGGCTTTAATCCGGTTCTGGCTTTCCCCAACCGTGAAAAAGTGCAGCGGGCCTTGGGTAAATTAAAATATCTTGTGGTCATGGATCCGTTGGAAACAGAAACAGCGCGTTTCTGGGAAAATCATGGTGATTTCAACGATGTCGAGGCATCTGAAATTCAGACAGAGGTTTTCCAATTGCCAACAAGCTGCTTTGCAGAAGATGAAGGCGCCGTCGTTAACTCAGGTCGTTGGCTGCAATGGCATTGGCCGGGGCAAAAACCGCCGGGTGATGCCAAGTTGGACAGCTGGATCATGGCACAAATCTGGTTGCGCTTGAAAAAGCTCTATCAGACCGAGGGCGGTGTCTATCCTGATCCAATTGTCAATTTACATTGGCCTTATGAGGATGAGAATGAGCCGCAACCGGCAGAACTTGCCAAGGAAATGAACGGTTATGTGCTGGAGGATGTTTATGATCCGAAAGACCCGACCAAAAAGCTCTTGGAAAAAGGCAAACAGGTTGCGGGCTTTGCAGCATTGCGTAATGATGGGACAACCGCTTCGGGCTGCTGGATTTATGCTGGCAGCTACACCGAAGACGGTAACATCATGGCTCTGCGCGATAATACCGATTATGATGAAAGCGGGTTCTATCCGAAATGGACTTTCGCTTGGCCGGCCAATCGCCGTATTATCTATAACCGGGCTTCAGCTGATCTGGATGGTAAGGCGTGGGATCCAACCCGTAAAATTATCGAGTGGGATGGAACGAAGTGGACAGGCTTTGATGTGCCCGATATCCCACCGGCTTCCAAACCACGCGATGTCGGCCCTTTCATCATGAATGCGGAAGGTTCGGCAAGACTGTTCACGCTGGCCGGTTTACGTGATGGGCCGTTCCCGGTCCATTATGAACCGTTTGAATCGCCTGTGGTTAATCCGATTGCTCCTCACATCAGAGGTAATCCGGTTGCCCGTGTGTTTGAGGCCGATTTGGCCAATCTGGGAACAAGTGCGGAATATCCGTATGCTGCAACGTCTTATCGCCTGACGGAGCATTTCCATTATTGGACCAAAAACAACCGCATCAATGCAGCATTGCAGCCTCAGTTCTTCGTTGAAATATCAGAAGAGCTGGCTGAGGAAAAAGGTGTTGCCAAAGGTGACTGGGTAAGGGTTTGGAACAAGCGTGGTCAAGTCTTTGCCAAGGCGCTGGTAACCAAACGCATTCGGCCGCTCATCTGTGATGGCAAACCGGTTCACGTCATTGGCATTCCGCTTCATTGGGGCTTTATTGGTGCAGCCAAGAAAGGTTTCGGGCCGAATTCACTGACGCCATCTGTTGGTGATGCGAATTCTCAGACACCTGAATTTAAGGCATTTCTGGTCAATATGGAAAAATCCAGAGCGCCGGTTGATGCAGAAGGAAGGCCTGAAGCATGACGATTAATATCAACCCACCAACCCAAGAAACGATAACGCCGCAGATAGGCCCGGATGATTACATCCGTGCCTCTGCTTCGACGATTGCGGAACCAAAACGCAAGCTGGAAGAGGTGGCAAAGCTGATTGATGTGTCACGCTGCATTGGTTGCAAGGCATGTCAGTCAGCATGTTCGGAATGGAATGAGCTTAGTCCTGAAATTGGCGAGAATGTCGGGGTTTATGACAATCCCCATGATCTTTCGCCGGAAGCTTTCACCATCATGCGCTTTACCGAATGGGTCAATCCAGAAACGGATACGTTTGAATGGTTGATCCGTAAAGATGGTTGCATGCATTGCGCAGAGCCTGGCTGTTTGGCATCGTGTCCTTCACCGGGCGCAATTGTGCAATATTCAAACGGCGTCGTCGATTTTGTCCATGATAAATGCATTGGCTGCGGCTATTGCATCAAGGGATGTCCGTTCAACATTCCCCGCGTATCTAAAAAAGATCATAAAGCCTACAAATGCACCCTATGTTCCGATCGTATCGCAGTCGGACAAATTCCTGCTTGTGCGAAATCCTGCCCAACGGAAGCCATCATGTTCGGTCCCAAGGCAGAATTGCAAGAACACGCTAAAGATCGTATCGCCGATTTGAACGACCGTGGTTATGCCAATGCCGGTCTTTATGATCCGCAGGGTGTCGGAGGAACGCATGTCATGTATGTTTTGCATCATGCCGATCAGCCAAGCATTTATGCAAATTTGCCGGAAAATCCAAGCATTTCACCAATCGTGAAAACTTGGAAGGGCGTATCGAAATATCTCGGTCTGGGTGCAATTGCCGCTGCTATTGCCGGCACCGCAGCCCATGCTTTGATTTTTGGGCCAAGCCGTGTGAAACAGAAGGACGAGGATGAAGCGCAAAAGACCTTGGAGGAAAGCGAACATGAAAACTAAGCTTTACGAAAAAGGTGATGCGATCCGTAAGGGCAAACCGATCATTGTCGATCGGTATACGGTGGGTGCGCGTATCAACCATTGGATTGCCGCGGGATCGATGATTCTTTTGGCGTTTACAGGCCTCATCATGTATTGGCCTCCGCTTTTTCCACTTGCCCACCTCGTTGGTGGCGGGCAGGTGGTGCGCACCATTCATCCGTATATCGGGGTTGTGATGCTGGTCAGTTTCTTTGGGCTGTTTTTCCGTTTTTGGCGCTTGAACATCTGGGAAAACTCCGACCTGCAATGGGCAATGCAGGTCAAAGATGTGCTGGAAGGCAATGAAGAAAACCTCCCTTCGATCGGCAAATATAACTTTGGTCAGAAATGCATTTTCTGGGTCATGTCAATTGGCCTGATTATTCTTATTGTGTCGGGCTTGATGGTTTGGCAAGCCTATTTTGCGCCTTATGTTCCCATTCAATGGCAGCGTTATGCGTTGATAACGCATTCAATGGTAGCTGCTGGAATTATAGCGGTTTGGATTTTCCATATGTATGCCGTTTATTGGATCAGAGGCTGTCTGACAGCGATGACCAAAGGAAAAGTAACAGGCGGATTTGCCTGGCTTCATCATCGTAAATGGTATGATGCCATCATAAAGGCAAAACAAGTGAAAGACAGCGAATAGTATTCAGTTCGAAGCTATTTTCGGATAAAAAGAAAACCCGCAAAGCCCAGAAACTGGCCTTGCGGGTTTTGTTGTTTTCAGATGCATGGACACGACCGCATGATCGTGCTTTTGCGTCATGCGATCTTACTCATTTGTGATGCTCGACAAAAGGCTGAGCCCGCATGACGGAAACAAATGAGATAACTGCGCAAATAATAATATAGATAGCGATAGGAAGCCATGCGCCGTTAAACTTTGCCTGCAAGGCCGTTGCGATAAGAGGCGCCGTTCCACCAGCGACAGCTGCACCAATTTGATAGCCCATTGTAATGCCGGTATAACGCACACGCGTGGAAAAGATTTCCGACATCAATGTTCCGAGAGTTGCTGTCAGTGGCGCCCAAACGATGCCGGCAGCCAGAACTGTTGCAAGAATGACGGCCCATCCTGTTCCAATGCTCAATATTTGGAAATATGGAAAGGCAAACAAAGCCATGAGCACGCAACCGCCCAAGAATACTTTCTTACGGCCAATCACGTCTGATAGCAGACCCATGAATGGAACCACAAGAATGGTGACAACCGATGCGATCGTGACAGCGTTCAACGCGAAAAGCTTTTCAACATGCAGCGTTCCCGTCGCGTAGCTGACGATAAAGGTGGTGAAGAGATAGAATGGCGCCGTCTCAACCACTTTTGCGCCGGTTGCGATAATGACTTCACGCCAATGATCACGGAAAGTTTCTACAAACGGAATTTTTGCGACATCGCCGCGTTTTTTTGCAGCTTTGAAATCGGGTGTTTCGTCAATACCCTTGCGGATCCATAAGCCGAGAAATACGAGCAATGCGCTCATCCAGAATGGCACGCGCCACCCCCAGCTTTCAAATTGTGCTTCAGGTAACAATGAGACGAGTGACATGGCAAGCGTTGCCATAACGAGACCCAAAGGCACACCAAGCTGCGGAATGCTGCCGAAAAGACCTTTGCGGTTGGATGGGGCGTATTCCACAGCGAGCAACAAAGCGCCGCCCCATTCCCCTGAAATACCAAGTCCTTGAATGATACGCAAAGTAACCAGCAGAATTGGCGCCCAAACACCAATCGTGTCATAGCCCGGTAGGAGGCCGATACAGAATGTCGATGCACCCATCAGAGTAAGAGTGATGACCAATGTGCGTTTGCGACCGATCTTATCGCCGATATGGGAAAAAATAAAACCGCCGACAGGGCGGATAAAGAATGTCAGCGAGAATGAAAGATAGCTGAGCATCAGGCCGACCACAGGGTCGAATTCTGGAAAAAACAGTTTATTGAAAAGTAAGGCAGCGACTGTGCCATAAAGGAAATAATCAAACCATTCGATTGCACTTCCAATCAAACTGGCGGCAAGTACCCTCGTATTCATAGGATTCGGTTTTTGACTTGTTGCCATAAATGTCCCTCTTATTTAAAATAGAATAGGTGATCCCCGTTTCGCAATGTTATTGTGAATTGCGAAAACTTTTATACAGATGCATGAGGCTTTGTCAAAAGCTGACTCAATTGATCCAGTATGCTGTGAAAATAAATGCACTCAGTGTTGGCCGGTCGAACCAAACCCGCCTGTGCCGCGCGTTGTTTCACTGACTTGGACAGTCTCGACAATTGAGACCTGTGGTGCTGCAGCGATAACGGCCTGCGCAATGCGCATGCCGCGTGTGATATGGAAAGGTTCGTCGCCAAGGTTAATCAACAAAACCTGTATTTCACCACGATAATCACTATCGATCGTACCGGGTGTATTCAGGCAGGTCATTCCATGTTTGAAGGCCAAGCCAGAACGTGGCCTGATCTGCGCTTCGTATCCCTCTGGCAATTCAAAAACCAAACCCGTCGGCACCAATACCCGTTTGCCCGGTTGAACAACTATTTCCGAATCCTGATCCACCGCAGCTCGTAAATCCAATCCGGCAGAACCGGATGTTTCATAGGCAGGAAGGCTTAAGCCTTCTGAATGGGGGAGGCGTCGGATTGAAAGAATTGTAGGGACGGGTTCTGTCGACATGATATCGCCTTTGCTTGTAACTAAAGGTGGTCGGCCATGTCTTTAGAGGTATTAGGCCTATGAAACAAGCATAAACCCTTTTTCCGTTCCAATCAGGCGCTGCCGATGAGAATGCCGGTGGCAAACACCAGAGCCCCACCGACGACAACCTGCAATGACGCTCTCCAGAAAGGTGTGTCCATAAATTTGTTCTGAATCCAAGCGATGGCCCAGAGTTCGAAAAAAACCACAGTAAAAGCGATGGTCGTTGCAATGTGAAAGTCGGGGATGAGGTAGGGCAAGGCATGCCCCAATCCGCCGAGTGCGGTCATGACACCGTTGGCAATACCGCGTTTAAGCGGTGAGCCCCGGCCTGATAGCTTGCCGTCATCATGGGCCGCTTCTGTAAAACCCATGGAAATGCCGGCACCGAGCGAAGCGGAAAGACCGACCAAGAAGGTCTGGCGCGTGTCCCCCGTCGCAAAAGCCGCTGCAAATATAGGAGCTAGGGTAGAAACAGAGCCGTCCATTAAACCGGCAAGGCCGGGTTGGATCCAGGTCAGAAGCGTTTGTTTGCGCTCGTGCTCACGCTCTTGTTCCTCGACAGATTGTGGTGTGTATTTTTTTTGCAAGGCGATGGCAGTCCTTTCATGGACCTTTTCTTCCATCGCGAGGTCTCCCAACAATTTCCGTGTCTCAGCATCGCTCGTACGTTCAGCAGCTTGCTGATAAAACCGTGCCGCTTGATCTTCCATAGCGGCTGCAGCTTCACGGACCTTATCAATGCCGAGTGGCCGAACAAGCCAATCCGGTTTGCGTTGATAGAAGCCGCTGACATGTTCGCGGCGGATAAGCGGAATATGTTTGCCAAACCGCTTAACAAACATATCAATCAGGCGACCGCGATGGCGACTCTCTTCCTCGGCCATCTTTTCAAATATTTTGGCGCTGTCAGGAAATTGTTCCCGTAAGCCTTCTGCATAATTCAAATAGATTTTTTCATCATCTTCCTCCGAAGAAATGGCCAAAGCCAATATTTCTTCTTCAGACAGTGATGTGAATGGTCGGCGCGACAGGGCATTTGTAAAACGGGAAAGCATATGAATCTCTAACAGTTTAGAATAGTTCTAAATATGACAGTCACGCCTCCAATGTCAAATTTAAATTATGAACATAGAACATTATGGGCATAATCAGAATGCGCGTGCTTGGTCCTATGGGCTCTCCCATTTGTCTTCAACGTAGCTAAAATAATCACGTTGGTTGTTAAATTGTTGTAATGCCTCTCTCTTGCCGAACAATCTTGGTATGAGGTTAGACCGAATTGCGCGTTTTATTGGTTGGAAAGCTTGATATGTCACACATATGCAAGGCATTTGAAGTGGTTACGAAGATTTAGGGGAAAAACGATGAGGAGATCGTTGGTCGCATTTGCCGTGCTTGTCATTATAGCGGTCATTGGATTGGTCGGTGCCAGCCGTGGTTGGTTCTGGTTTGTAGAGCCATCACTCAAAGAATTTCCCGTTCGGGGAGTCGATGTATCGCATCATCAAGGTGAAATCGACTGGGCAAGAATTCGACAGCAAGGTATTCATTTTGCTTATATAAAGGCTACAGAAGGTGGCGATTTCAAAGATCGGCAATTTCAGAGAAATTGGCAAGCCGCAAAAAGCGCAGGCTTGAGGGTCGGAGCCTATCATTTCTTTACATCAAAAACCGATGGCGCTTTGCAGGCGGATAACTTCATCCAGTCGGTTCCATGCGAAGTCGGTATGTTACCCCCTGTGATCGATGTGGAGAACGAGATCGTCGCTGATCCAACGCAGCAGCAGATAATCCGTGATCGATTGGGCATCTTATTGCGGCGCGTCGAGGCCTATTATGGTATGAGGCCGCTTATCTATACCGATGCAGAAGCCTATCCGGTCTATGTCGCACCACAGTTTGACGACTATCCGCTTTGGTATCGTTCCATCTTCGGTAAACCGGATCTACCGCAAGGAAAAAGCTGGGCCATTTGGCAGTATAATCCACGCGGCGTTCTTGAAGGGTATGAGGGGCGAGAGAAGTATATCGATCTGAATGTGTTCAATGGCTCACATGCAGTCTTCGCGGAATTTGGTCATTAGAGCGCAGTTTGAGATATTTGTCTCACGCTTTCAGGGCAATGTTAAAACTGCGCCGTTTAGCATCTCGTGTCGTCAAGCTAAGCACGACATATTTTCCTTCGCTGCCCTCAAAACAATACGATTTTCGTTATGGCGCAGCCATTTCTTGATTCTTAATGCAAGCTAGAGATTACTCAGCTTTTTTTGCATCATGACCAGATCAAGCCATTGCCCCTTCTTGAAGCCGACTTCCGGCATATAGCCGGTCTTTTCAAAACCGAATGCTTCGTGCAAGGCTATCGAAGTTTGATTACCAGCTTCAATGCCTGCGATCAGCATATGGATGTGGTTGCCCTTGGCATGGTCGATTAATGCGGCAAGGAGCATTTTGCCGATGCCTTTACCTCGAATCATCTTATCAACATAGATCGATAGCTCCGCCGAGAAGCGATAGCCTTCAAAAGGTCTGAAAGCGCCATAACTTGCATAGCCAGCGGTTTTACCGTCTTCTTCTGCAACAAGAACCGGAAAACCAACCGATAGACGGGTTTCCCACCATTGTTTGCGGTTTTCCCGATCAACGGTCTGTTCATTCCAGATTGCCAAAGTGTTTTCAACGGCGTCATTGTAGATGTCTTTGATCGAATCGAGATCGCGTTCTTCGGCATTTCTGATGATTGTCATTTGATCGGCTTCCCTCTTTTTGTACGGTTTTGCCAACCTAATGGCTTTTGGGGTCGTTGAACATAGCAAATCCACTGACAAGCTGTGTTCAAATCTCGGGCAATAAGGCAATCACATCGTCGGGTGTCAACCCTTGTTCACGCAGGGTGCGCAGACTGGTTGCATTGCTGCTTTTAGCCAGCTTACGACCATCGTTATCCAGTATAACATTGTGATGACGGTAAATGGGCGAAGGTAAGCCCAGTATATTTTGTAAAAGACAGTGGACGGATGTCGCCTGGTATAAATCACGCCCCCGCACAACATGACTTATTGCCTGCAAACTGTCATCCACAACAACAGATAGATGGTAACTGGTAGGGATTTCTTTTCGCGCCACGACGACGTCGCCCCATAATTCCGGTTTGGCTTTGATTGCTTTTGTTTCGCCCTTTTCCTCTTCCAGCCAATGCAAGTCTTGGCCGTAGCGCTTTAGAGCCAATTGCATATTGAGCCGCCAGGAATAGGGATGACCGTCTGCGATTTTCGCTGTTGCACGTTCGCTTGGCAGTGCGCGTTCGTTCGTTGGATAAAGCGGCGCCCCATCAGGATCGCATGGCCAAACGCTCCCCGCTTGCGTCGCCGTTCTGATAGCCATCTTGATATCGCCACGACTTTTGAAGGCGGGATAAACCAACCCTTCGTCACGTAATTTTAAAAACGCTGCATGATAATCATCGAAATGTTCGGATTGTCGCCGCAACGGTTGCTCGAATTTCAAACCAATCCATGCAAGGTCTTCGACGATCGCGTCTTCAAAAATCGCCGAACAGCGCGTTGTATCAATATCTTCTATGCGTAACAACAGTTCGGCATTGAGCCGCTTTGCCGCTTTCGCATTAACCAAAGCAGAATAAGCATGGCCCAAATGCAGATACCCATTGGGACTGGGCGCAAAGCGAAGTCGTGCTTGTTTATGACCGTGCATCTTTTTTGAAGCGTGTGAATGCTGTGATAAAAGTGGCTAGTGCCAAGAATAAGCTCGAAACGCCGTTCCAGCCTGCAAAAGATAACCCCAAAAAGTATCCAGCCGCGGTATCACAGGTGGGTGGACGCTTGCTGTTCAAACTACCAAGAAGATTGCCCGCATCGTTGGTAATTGCAGTGGTAGCAGCCGAGCAGTCGGTAGGGCCGGGCCAAAACTTATACTCTGCTCCAGCATGATATATCGAAAGGCCGAAATTATAGAGCATCAGAAGACCGGCAATGATGAAAAGGAGCCGGACGATAAAACCCGGAGCACGCAGATAGGAGAGAATGCCGGAGAAAAGCATTAAAGGTATGCCGATATAGTAAGGAACGCGCTCTTCCAGACAAAGCTTGCAGGGCATGTAGCCGCCAATATGCTCAAACCCCAAGGCTATCCCTATTGCCGCTGCCATTACAAAGGCAAGAAAGAATGCCGATGCTGTTTGTAGTCTATCAATAGGCCGGATCGGCGATGACAAAGCAATCATGTTAAAATGTCCTTACAAAAGCATCTTGTAAACGATATAGGCAATAATCAACACAACGCAGCCAATGCCGAAAAACCATTTGAGCCGCGGCATAACATATTCAAGCACCGTCAGGCCAAATTTACGTATGAGCCATGCCAGAAGATAGAAACGCGCACCGCGTGCCAAAATCGCCGATAGGATAAACAGCCATATGTCGACGCCAGCAACACCGGCCAGTATGGTAACCACTTTGATGGGAGGCAGATGAGATAAACCCGATGTCACGAGTAAGAGCAAAATAATCTCCATACTCGTATTGCTGCGCAAAACCTCGAATGCTTCATACTTACCGTAAAATTCCAACACGGGTTTGGCGATGGTTTCATAGGCAAAATGACCGATAAGCCAGCCTGCTATACCGCCAAGCACGGAAAAGAGTGTTGCAATAAACGCATAGCGATAGGCTTTTTCACGCTTGATCATCGCCATTGGGATGTACAACACATCCGCCGGGATCAGGAATACCGAGCTTTCGACGAATGCGATAAAGGCCAGCCAATATTCGGCTGATTTGCGTCCCGCCAGTGAAATTGTCCACTCACTCAGCCTTTTTAACATTCATCTCTTTCCCTGTTATGCGCGTTATGTGTAACTTTAGGATGTGGCGATATCCAGCCGCTTTCATAAAAATGACAATAATTTTTTGTATTATAAGCATGAAACAGTTGACGAGACCTTAGTTCTTAATATAGTCCAGCAATTCCTGACACATGCTTTGTGTCTTCACTTCATCGATGCGGGTGTGGTGGAACTGGTAGACGCGCCAGACTCAAAATCTGGTTCCGAGAGGAGTGTCGGTTCGAGTCCGACCACCCGCACCAAATCCGCAATGTCGGATTTCCTCAAACCGCTGCTAAAGGCGGCAAATAAGGGGAAGTATTTTGTCAGCTTTCGACGTTATTATCTATCACAATCCGCGCTGTTCAACATCTCGCAATGTTATCGCGATGGTACGGGCGATAGGCCATGAGCCACATATCATAGAATATTTGAAGACGCCGCCCACTGCCGAACTGCTTTTGCTGCTTGCCAACCGTGCCGGTGTTTCTATTCGCGAATTTGTCCGACAAAAAGAAGACAATTATCAAGCTCTCGGTCTCGATGACGAATCATTGTCGGACGAGCATATCGCGCAGTCCATGCATGATCATCCTGAATTGATAAATCGCCCGATAGTCGTCTGCCCAAAGGGTGTGAGCCTTTGTCGCCCGGCAGAGAAGGTGAGCGAACTGCTTATTCTGCCTGAATAATCAGATAACAAGCTTGGTTGGAATGTCTGGAAGTTATGTTTAATGAGCGATGGCCTGCACAAACCTACATTGCGCAAATTCCTCATCGCCTTGGGAATGATATTTCCGCTTGTCGGTGCATCATCTGCTGACAGCCGTCTGACGAACGACGAATTTGTAATGTTTCTGCCTGATATTGCCTATGAGGACGACAAAGGAAATATTTTGGCTGGTGTGCAGGCATGGGTTTATGAAAAAGAAAAGCGTCGTGGACTGACACATATGTTAGCGCTTTTCTTGGGCATCGATATGTCGGCCCTAACACCGCCGCAGCGACAACAGCTTTATGCCCGTACCCAGCTTTTTCGTGTTGATTCGGAACGCGGTAAAGAACTTTTCGTACGTGATGAGGCGGATATTGTCCATCAAATGCCGAAGACTGCCAGCAATGGCCGCAGCCAGATACTCGCGACCGTTACACTGAACAATAGAAACCGCAAGGCACAATTGACGTTCCAACTCACCAATGCCGGGACACCCGCTGATGCAGATATTGCAGTGGCAAATTTTGCTCCTAAAACGGGCCTTTCCATTATTTCAGACATTGACGACACGATTAAGGATTCGTCTGTAGGTGATAAGAAGCAACTGCTGATAAACACCTTCTTGCAGGATTTCGTCGCTGTTGATGGCATGGCAGATTTCTATCGCGATATGAATGTCGATGACAATGTTGCCTATCACTATGTGTCATCATCACCGATCCAGCTTTATCCGGTGCTTCATGACTTCATGGTAAAAAACGGATATCCGCTAGGCTCGATGCATTTACGCGAGGCAACCCGTTGGAGTGATATTGTCCCGCTTCCCAACGCATCGCGCAGCCATAAGACAAAAAGTATCGAGCGCATTCTGCAAGCCTATCCAAAACGGCGATTTATACTGATTGGTGATTCTAGCGAGAATGATCCTGCTATTTATGCAGAGTTCAAGCGACGCTATCCTGATCGCATTTCTGGTATCATTATTAGAAATGTCACGCCGCAAAAGTCGGCAGAGCAGACCAATAGAATCTTTGACGGCTTGGATAACAAAAGCTGGATCGTTTCTTCTTCGGTGCAAGAAATGCGCAGCTTTATGAAAGTGCTTGATTAAACCTAGAGCACGTCCGGTATTTGATGAACCAAATACGTGCTCTAAGTTTTAATTTTTCCGCATTTTTTGTCCGATAGGAGTGGGATTAAGAAAACGATCCTTTGAATCGTTTTCCCCACGGATGCGCTTCACACTTTTCGGAAAATGCTCCACAGGCCCTAATGCAATAGAAGAACTTTAAGCTGCAACATCATATCCGCTGTTGAAGTAACTCGTCGACAAAGGCTGGTACGCTGATGCTGGCGGGGCCTGAAATCGCTGTATCAAAAAGGGAACTGATAGCATTGTCACAGGCAAGGTTAATCTCGACACATTCGGCTCCTGCAGCTTTTGCCAATGAGACAAACCCGGCTGCGGGATAGACCAATCCCGATGTACCGATGGCGATAAACAAATCGCAAGAATGGAGTGCCTGCTCAATGCGATCCATGTGGTAGGGCATTTCTCCAAACCAAACAATGTCAGGCCGAAGCGAGCCTTTGACAAAGCAATGCGGGCACACGCTTTCATCGTCAATATCATCACACCAAATGCTTTGATGGCGGCAGGAAAGACAAAGCACACTATTGAGTGTCCCGTGCATATGGCTGAGATGAATGGAACCGGCCCTTTCATGCAGATCATCGACATTCTGTGTCACAAGCAAAAAGCTGCCTTGCGCTTCTGCTTCGAGCCTCGCCAATGCGAAATGTGCTGCGTTAGGCTTGGCCAGAGCAGCATCTCGGCGACGTTGATTGTAAAATGCATTGACCAGTTGCGGATTTTTTATGAAAGCCTCTGGCGTTGCGACGTCTTCAATGCGATATTTATTCCATGTGCCATCGTCTCCCCGGAACGTTTCTAGTCCGGATTCTGCGGAAATACCGGCTCCGGTCAAAATAACAATATCAGGATTTTTGCTCATTTATCGCTCACATGTGACAAGAATGGTTTCTCTTTTGCCAGAAATGCGTATGGTGCGCATCGTTTATTTTAAAAAAAGGAATCGACCGTTTGGCCTTGGATAGTGACAGCAAAAAAACACTTCGCCAGAAGGTCGAGGATGCAGATCTTGCGCTCGCTCTCAAAAAACGGGCTGCAGGGGACGTGGGTTGGGCCGATGCCCATATAGAACTTTCTGAAGCACTGATGGCTCTGGCCGATGCTGAAGATAATGATGACGTTGCGCTTAACCACTATCAGGAGAGTGCTGACGGCTTTGAAAAGGCGTTGCAGGTTTTCACGCGCGAGCAGCATTTTGCCCGCTGGGGCGCTGTTGTGGTGTCCTATGTGCGTTGTCTGCGCAATTTTGCGTTGCGGGAAGGCGGTCAAGTTGCGACATTGCGTTTGAAACGTTCTATCGCATTGCTTGATGATGTTTATCTGGCTTTGCCCGATGATAAAGGTGCGATTGACCGCGCTCTTGTTTCAACCGAAAAAGGCCATGTTTATCGTGCTCTGGCCGACACCGATCTTTTGCGCGCGCGCGTGATTCATCTAGCCGATGCTGTCCGAGCATTTGATAGTGCTGCGGCCATTATGCGTGAAAAAGAAAATTTCTACTATTGGTCGCTTGCTGTTTCAGCCTGTGCATTGGCAGCCGCAGAGCTTGCGCGTATGCAGAAGCCAGATGACGCACGCAAGAGTTTTCAAAAAGCGATCGCCGGGTTTGAGACAGCCTGCGCTTATGAGCATGGCAAGGATCGCCCGCAAGACTGGTCCTATCTCAAATTTGAAATGGGTCGGGCTTTGGTTCAGCTTTCCGTGCTTGATGAGCGCAAAAGGTTCGATCTGCTGGAACAAGCATTGAAATCTTTTCAAGATGCAAAAGCATCTTTTAAAGACAGCAACGGCGATATCGCTTTGGTTCGCCTGCAGAATGAAACGGCAATGACACTTTCGCTCTTGGCACAGCACCCTAAGTCCAAGAATCCCGAAGCACTACTCGAGCAATCGATCGAGCTTTATCAAGGCAGTATCGACATTCTGGGCGACAAGAATGACCCGATAGCAACGGCCGTTGTCTATGGAAATTTTGGCAAGGATTTAACCCAGCTTGCAAACCTGTCGGCAATGCCGGCCCAAAGTTTGAAAAGGCGTTATGAAGCCATTGCCGCACTGCGTAAGGCAATCGGTGATGAATTGCGCCACACCCGCCCGCTCGACTGGCTATCCTACTTTGTTGAGTTGGGAGCGGCCTTGCAAGCGGCGGCCAATTTAGAAGAGCCGGACAAGAAACATGATCTGTTTTTGGAGGCGATAAAACTCTATAATGAGGCTCTGAAAACGATATCGGAACCGCAGCATGCAGATTTGATTGCGAAACTCATGCAGTGGCGCGGTTTGGCGCGTGCGCATTTGGGGGAGGGCGACCAATCTCATCATGGATTGACGCAGCTTAAACAGGCAGAACTTGATTTCCGTATGATTTTGCCCAAACTCGACCCGCAACGCAATAAGCAGGACCTCATACGCCTTCATACCAACCTTGCGCATCTGCTTTACGCAATGGCACGACGTTCGGATTCGGAAGATCCTTTAGCTTTGCTGCAATCCGCTTTAGAAGCGATCGAGACGGCTTTGTCATTGATGCAGCCGGATGCCTCCTGTGACGATGACGAGCATGTCGCAGCTTTATCCCATCAGGCGTTGATCCTTTGGCGTATGGGATCGTTTGGAAACGTTATGGAAGCTTTCCCCAAAGCGCAGAGCATCTATGAACGGCTTTTGCTGATACCGCTTTTGAAGGACAATCCCGCCAATTTGCAGCGGCTGATGAACAATTATGCTCTGATGTTGCGTGACTGGGCAGACAAGGAAAAGCCGGCAAAAGCGAAAGCCTATCTGGAAACATCCCGAAATTTACTGCAAGAAATGCGCGCTTATGCGCTACGACAAGATGATGAAAAGTCCGTTGTGCAAATAGATAATGATATTCGCATGGTCGACGATAGAGAGCGCGCTCTAAAACCCAAACGGTTTTGGCAAATCTGGCCGTTTCGGCGCCAATAAAAACTTGCCGTCAAGAAATTGATACAGTTCGGTGCCGCTTGGCAACGAACTGTATGATTTAATCGGTGAAGTGTACGACGACGCCCGGCTTGACCATTTTTGCCAATTCCTGTGCATCCCAATTGGTGAGCCGGATGCAGCCATGGCTGGAGGTTTTTCCAATCCGGGATGGCTCGGGCGTTCCATGTATCCCGTATGTTGGCTTGGAAAGTGCAATCCAAACCGTGCCCACGGGACCGTTGGGTCCGGGTGGAATAGTTAAAATGCGGTCGTTGCTACCCTGTTTGAAGTTCACCTTGGGATTATAAGTATAATTCGGGTTAATGGCGATCCGTTCCACCTGCACGGTGCCGGAAGGCGAGGGATTGTCGGATGAGCCAATGGTTGATGGATAAGCTGCGACAAGGCGCCCTGCCGCATTATAGCCTCGTACCTGTTTGCGTGCTTTATCGGCAATAATACGCGTCACGCTTTCCCGTTTGGGTAAAAGAAGGTTGGGTACTTTGATTGTTTCTCCCGCGCGGGAAAAATGTGCTGTCGGATTGAGTTCCTGAAGAAAAGCTTCATCGATGTGGAAGCGCTCTGCCAGCATTTCGCGTACCGATGTATAAGACATCGCAGGCATTTGCGCTTTCATCGCGTAGTCAGCAGGGATTGAAGCCGCATAGGGCTGGTTTATATCCTTATCAGTAATCGTATATTGCGTGAAAGCCGGTCCGCCTGTGGCCTGCAAAGCCGCTTCCAAAGCTGCTTTGTCATTCGGATCAATAAACCGCCCGCTGATTTCACCTGCGGCAGCAGCAGCCTTGTCAAAATTGCTTCCTGCGACGCCATCGATAGCACCGGGCGAAGCGCCGATACGGTCCATCAATATCTGTATGGCGGCAACGCTTTCTTTTGCTTTGGGCATTTGTATGGCCGGTGCATAGTCACTCGGCGTTCCATCGGCACGATAGGGTGGGGCATTCGGCGCTTCCGGCACATCGGTGTCATAGGGTGATCCGCTATCGATCGGCCCTTGATTGTTGATGCCGAGCGGCGGCGGAGTGACGCCGGCAGGATATGCAGGCGGTTCTTCCACCCTTACAATCTGTCCACGATCATCTGTGTAGATACGCCGGCCATATTGATCTTGATAAAGACGAAGTTGCTGTTGTCTTTGTTGTGGAGGAACGTCGGCGGGATCATAAAGTTGTGCCAGCTGCATCACTGGCTCGCTGGCGGCGGCAGTGTTGTTGCAGGTCAAAGCGACAGGGATCGCGAGAGAAACAGATAAAAGCAAACGAAACATTGAAAACCGTCTTAAACCCAATTTCATAAAGATTAGCCGCATATGGTTAACAAATGGGTTAAGATAGCTTGACGGCAAGAAGATGACCACTTTTCTAAAACATTCGTAAGCCGTGTGGGGCCCGCAAACGCTATCTGCGATGCCCGATGATAACGATGACAGAATGGTTTTGGTGAAGTGCTTAACAAAGCAATTCTCAAACCGATATTAGAATTTAAATTCCGGCTTGCTCGTGGAGGCCTTTTTTTCCAGCTCGATGCAGCCGCTTAGAGTTGAATAATCGCCCCCGCCAAATGATGCTATTTCGTTGCAATGTTTGCGCGTTTCGGCGGGTATGCTATCCCAATCAGCCTTGAGCTTATCATATGACCGCTGTTCCAGCTCAATACAGCCATTATAGGTGCTGCTTGAATATGTACCGCCAAATTCGGCAATTTTTTTGCAATGTGCCGGCGGATCGAATTTCGGTAATTCCTGTGCTGCCGCCGAACAGATCGACATTGCGAATAGTGTCATTGCGTAGAGAATCAGTTTTTTCATTAGAATGCTCCCAGTAAGACAGGACCCGGTTGGGCTGCATTGTGCAGCCTGTCTTGCCTTGTTAGAAATGCACAAAAATTGACATCATTCAACATGCAAGGACTTTTATCGACAAGGCATTACCTTGATGCGAAAGTCGCCGATACATACTGACAGGCAATGGTTTTGAAAAACGGAGAAGGGATGGTGCTGCGAGAGAGGATTGAACTCTCGACCTCTCCCTTACCAAGGGAGTGCTCTACCACTGAGCTACCGCAGCTTAAAAATGCGTTTCGGGCGGCGTTCTGCCACATTGCGGCCGATTAGGCAAGCAGACAATCGAGTTTGTCGGAAGAAAAATCAAGCTTATGCCATATGGCTGGTATTTTTTCTATGACGGTGATATGACGGCCTGCATTCTAAAAGATAATTCAACAGGTTTGACGGATGGCAGATACAACCGCCCAACAGCGCCGCAAGGATAGGCTTGCGAAACAATTGCGCGCTAATCTTCTACGTCGCAAATCGCAGGCGCGCGAGCGTGACGAGGCAGCAGAAGTGGACGAAGACCCATCACAACAGCATGATGGGAAACCTTCGACCGAGCAGGTTTAGAAAAAGAATATTTACAGCCTTTTTAAGGCCAATAAACCGCTCTAAACAAAGCTGCAAAGTCACTGTGCAAACGGTGCGAATATAACAAGGAAAGGCTATACGGGATGGATCGTATCAAAATTACCGGCGGTAACCGCTTAAATGGTGTTATCCCGATTTCGGGGGCTAAAAACGCTGCCCTGCCTTTGATGATTGCATCTCTTCTGACCGACGATACATTGACATTGGAAAATGTTCCGCATCTCGCCGATGTCGAACAGCTTATCCGCATATTGAGCAATCACGGTGTCGACTATTCCGTTAATGGCCGTCGCTTGCATCAAGATAGCGCCTATTCCCGTACGGTGCATTTTACCGCGCGCCACATCGTGACAACGCGCGCGCCCTATGAGCTCGTCTCGAAGATGCGGGCGAGTTTTTGGGTTATAGGCCCTCTTCTGGCCCGTATGGGGGAAGCCTGCGTTTCATTGCCCGGCGGTTGTGCGATCGGCACCCGTCCAGTCGATTTCATTTTGCAAGGGCTGGAAGCTCTGGGTACTGAAATGACAATTGAGAATGGCTACGCTCACGCACGTGCGCCCAAGGGACTGCAAGGGGCGGAATATACCTTCCCCAAAGTGACAGTAGGTGGGACCCATGTCATGCTCATGGCGGCAAGCCTTGCGCACGGACAAACCGTTTTAAACAATGCGGCTTGCGAGCCCGAGGTTGTTAATCTGGCTGATTGCCTCAATGCCATGGGTGCAAAGATTACCGGTGCCGGTACGCCAACGATTCATATTGAAGGTGTCAGCAGTCTTTCTGGTGCGCGTGTCAGGGTTATTTCTGACCGTATCGAGGCGGGGACCTATGCCATGGCTGTGGCCATGACAGGCGGTGATGTTTTGCTTAAAGATGCTGATCCCACTTATCTGCGCGCTGTGTTGGATATATTGGCCAAGACCGGCCTTGCTATCGAAGAAGGTGACGAAGGTATCCGCGTTGCTCGCAATGGTCATGATATTGTGCCGGTGGATATGGAGACCCAGCCTTTCCCGGGGTTTCCAACGGATTTACAGGCGCAGTTCATGGGGTTGATGACACGCGCGAAAGGGACTTCGCACATTACCGAAACGATTTTTGAAAATCGGTTTATGCATGTTCAGGAATTAGCACGGCTTGGTGCCCGTATTTCGCTTTCTGGCCAAACTGCGACCATTGAAGGTGTGGAGCGTTTGCAGGGTGCGCAGGTTATGGCAACGGACTTACGAGCATCGGTTTCTTTGGTTATTGCGGGCTTGGCTGCACAAGGAGAAACAATGGTCAACCGCGTCTATCATTTAGATCGTGGGTTTGAACGTTTGGAAGAAAAACTATCAAATTGCGGTGCGGCTATCGAACGTATCAGCGGATAATATAATACCTGTAAGACATAAGATGAGGTAGGGCGATGCCACTTTTGAAATTAATGGCCATGGATGATGAGGATTTAGAAATCCTTTCTGCACATTTGCAGGATGCTGTGGTCAAGGTGGGCGACCTCGATTGGCGTTGCGCGGAAAAACGCTTTGTAGCCGCACTCAACCGCTTTGCTTGGGAAGAACAGTTAAGTGGCGGTATCTTCTCCCGTCGAAAAACAGGCGAGAGGCATCGCACAGCTTTGCGGTTTGACCGTGTTTTAAAAGTCAGTACCCGTGGAATTGATCGTAGTAAGCCGGAAAATGTACTCTCCCTTCTGACCGTTCAGTTTCAAATGACGCATGCGCCGGCAGGGACAGTTACGATGATTTTTGCCGGTGATGCAGCCATCCGGCTTGAAGTGGAATGTATCGAGGCGCAGCTGACTGATCTCGGCCCGGTTTGGGAAGCGAAGGCGCAGCCAAAACATAAATAGATCTATCGGTCAGGATAAAAATTCATGGTTCAAGTTCTTCGTCAGTCTGCCAACAATTTTGAAACAGAATTCAGCACGTTTCTTGATTCGAAGCGTGAGGTTTCGCAAAGTGTCGATGATGCTGTACGCGATATCATCCTTCAGGTCAGAACACGCGGTGATGAGGCGCTGATCGATTATTCGCAAAAATTCGATCGCGTTGAGCTTTCCAGTGCAAACCTGCGTGTTACAGACGATGAAGTCGACAGTGCAGTGCGGCAAGTCGCACCGAAAACCCTTGATGCTCTGAAGCTGGCGCATGATCGTATCACAGCATATCATCAAAAACAGCTTCCGCAGGATGAGCGTTTTGTTGATCCCTTGGGCGTCGAACTTGGATGGCGCTGGACGGCGGTTGAATCGGTGGGGCTGTATGTGCCAGGCGGTACTGCAAGCTATCCAAGCTCGGTGCTGATGAATGCCGTGCCTGCCAAAGTTGCCGGGGTTGAACGCATTGTCATGGTCGTTCCAACACCAGATGGTCAGTTAAACCCGCTGGTTTTGGCTGCTGCCAAGCTTGCCGGTGTAAGCGAAATCTATCGTGTTGGCGGCGCGCATGCCGTTGCAGCACTCGCCTATGGTAGTGAAACCATTCGCCCCGTGGTGAAGATTGTCGGTCCGGGTAATGCTTATGTTGCTGCGGCCAAAAGACAAGTCTTCGGCAAGGTGGGCATTGATATGATTGCCGGCCCTTCCGAGGTGCTTGTTATTGCAGACAAAAATAATGATCCGGATTGGATTGCTGCCGATCTTCTGGCGCAAGCAGAACACGATACCGCTGCACAATCCATTTTGATGACCGATGATGAAGCATTTGCCGACGAAGTCTGCAAGGCTGTTGAAGCGCAACTCAAGATTCTAAAGCGCGGCGAAACGGCGGCCAAAAGCTGGAATGATTTCGGTGCGGTCATTCTGGTTGACCGGTTTTGTGATGCGCTAGAGCTTATCAATCGCATTGCAGCAGAACATCTGGAGCTTGCCGTTGATGATCCTGATGCGCTTTTGCCGGGAATCCGCAATGCCGGTGCAATCTTTATCGGTCGCTATACACCCGAAGTCATTGGTGATTATGTTGGCGGCTCAAACCATGTTCTGCCTACAGCCCGTTCGGCCCGGTTTTCCTCCGGACTGTCGGTTTTGGATTATATGAAGCGCAGCTCGCTATTGAAACTCGATGCAGAGCAATTGCGAATACTTGGTCCGGCAGCCATCGAGCTCGCCGAAGCCGAAGGGTTGCAAGCTCATGGGCGTTCTGTCGCGCTCAGGCTGAACCTCTAAAAAACGGGTGAAGTAGGAGGCGAAGTGGAGCACGCAAGGCTGATCGATGTTGAGCTGGATGAAAGTATCGGTCGTTCAACGCCTGAGATTGAGCACGAACGCGCTGTTGCCATTTTCGATCTGACGGAAGAAAACAGTTTCAAGCCGGTTGGTGACACAGGAGATGGGCCCTACCGGTTGAAATTATCGCTCGTTGATAAACGGCTCGTCTTTGATATCGCTCGTGAAAACGGTGAGTGGGTTACTACCCACATTTTGTCGCTTACCCCGTTTCGACGGATCGTCAAAGACTATTTTATGGTATGTGATACCTATTATGAAGCCATTCGTTCAGCCACGCCCAGTAAAATCGAAGCAATCGACATGGGCCGAAGAGGTTTGCACAATGATGGTTCCAATACTCTACTTGATCGATTGAGTGGCAAGATTGATATTGATTTCAAAACGGCAAGACGCCTTTTTACTCTCCTTTGTGTGCTGCATTGGAGGGGTTGAATATGTCTGAAGATCAACCCTCAAATGCTCAGCACCCAGGTTCGGTTCTTTTCGTCTGTGGTATGAATTCTATCCGTTCGCCAATCGCAGAAGCACTGACGCGCAAGATGTTCCCGGATGTCTATGTGGCGTCGGCCGGCGTCGTCAAGGGAGAGCGCGACCCATTCGCGGCATCGGTGATAGCGGAAGACGGCCTATCGATGGACGCGCACAATCCGCGCGGTTTGGAAGAGTTGGCCGATGGTTTCTTTGATCTGGTCATAACGCTCACACCGCAAGCCCATCACGCTGTTTTGGAACAGATGCGCAGTTTTTCAGTCGATGTGGAATATTGGCCGACACCCGACCCGGCACTTGCCACCGGATCGCGCGAGCAGATCCTTGATGCCTATAGAGATGTCAGAGAAGCCTTGAAAAAAAAGATAACAGAACGATTTAAATAGTAACATCCAGTAAAAATGCAGGTGTTTTTCAATCGGTTATTCACAAATGCTGCGGAATGCGATAGGTTCCGCGCAACCGAACGGGTCAAATCATGTCCGTTTGCAACAATCTTATGCAAATAAGCAGTTAAAGAAAACAGGTAATTTATGGCCAAAGAAGAAGTCTTGGAGTTTTCCGGTATTATTACGGAGCTTTTGCCCAATGCAATGTTCCGCGTAAAACTTGATAATGATCATGAAATTATAGCCCATACAGCTGGGCGTATGCGTAAGAACCGTATCCGCGTTCTTGCCGGCGACAAGGTCATGGTCGAGATGACCCCATACGACCTGACCAAAGGCCGTATCACCTATCGATATAAGTAAGTTCGAAGCGGATTAAGCAATCATGCAGGATGATCGTGCATCAGCAAGGCCAAATCTTGTTCTTGCCTCGGCTTCTCCGCGGCGTTTGGCATTGCTGCATCAAATTGGCATAGATCCCGATCATCTGCACCCGGCCGATCTTGATGAAACACCGAAACGTGGTGAACATCCACGCTTTTTGGCCAAGAGGCTCGCAGCCGGTAAAGCGCAAAAGGCCGAACAAATTATCCGTACTATGCCGGATTTCCGGCACGCGCTGGTGTTGGCGGCCGATACAGTTGTTTCTGTGGGTCGAACAGTTTTGCCAAAACCGGATGGTGAAGACGAAGCACGCGAATGTCTGCGACTTCTTTCTGGGCGGACGCACAAGGTCTATACCGGTGTCTGTCTTATCAACGGCAAAGGCAAAAGTCACCATAAACTGGTAGAAACCCGTGTCCGGTTCGAGCGTTTGAACCGCAAAGTAATCGATGCCTATCTGGCATCAGGTGAATGGCGTGGTAAAGCCGGTGGCTATGCGATACAAGGACGCGCGGGCAGCTTCGTGATCCAGCTTGTCGGGTCTTATACCAATGTTGTCGGCCTTCCCCTTGCTGAGACGGTGGAGCTTTTAACTGCTCAAAACTATCCTGTGTTTGAAAGCTGGGCCAAAGGCGATATCTGATTATGGCAGAGCCGAAAGATATTTCTCCTAAAGCCGATGCCAAGGTTACCCCCTTGCGTCCACCACATCCTTGCCCCGAATGTGGCAAGGCATCTACGCGTGAACATTATCCCTTCTGCTCGCCGCGGTGCCGCGCCATCGATCTTAATCGCTGGCTTTCGGGCTCATATGTGCTGCCAGGCAAGCCGTTAGACAATGCGGATGAAGAAGAATGACAACCAATAAGCCTGTGGCGATTTTTGATGCAGGTATAGGCTCTTACGCTATTGTCGATCTTCTCCATAAAAAGCAGCCGCAGCGCGATATTATTTATTTTGCCGACCGTGCAAACTTTCCATATGGCAGCAAATCGGCAGATGAATTGGCCGCCATTATGCGGCAAACATTTCAACGCCTCATGGTTTATGATCCGTCCGCCATTATCATCGCATCCAACGCGCCGTCGATTATGGTATTCGACCGCATAAAGGATGAATGTCCTGTACCCCTCTATGGCGTTTTTCCTCCCTTGGAAGAGGCCGAACGAAAAAGCAGCACCGGTTTTATTGCCATTATGGGCGTAGCTTCAATGGTTGATAGCGCCATGGCTAGGGATTTTGTGCAAAAACATAGCAAGGAGCCGCAAAAGGTCGCGCTTGTAAACGCATCCTCCATGGTTGATTTAGTGGAAAACGGGTGTTTTCTGTTCGATCCCGTGGCTACACAAGCCGCTGTCAATTGCTTTATGCACGATCTTTTGACGCTTCATCCCAATGTTGATACCTGCACCCTATCCAGCACGCATCTTCCTTGGCTGAAACCGTTCTTTGAAAAGGCATCACCTCAGTGTCTTTTTCTTGATCCGGCAGAAAGTATCATTGAAGCCATTGATGCAGGCGAGGCAGGCACGGGGACGATAAAGGCGCTTGTCAGTGAAAGTCCAAGCTATCGACTTGATGATTTTCGCAAGATGCTTGATCAAATCGGCGTGACAATTTCGCTTGAAGTTGTTGGTGATATGCCGGTTTCGTAACGCTTCACTACCGATCGGTTTGATGCGACCTTCTACTGAAAACCATTGGTAACATTTTTACGTCCCATCTTGTCTTTGCAACATCTTGTGCATCGAACTTTCATTCACCATATCAAATCCAGAACACGGCTTGCCATTATGGGAGCCTGTCACTGCAAGCCTGTAATGCCGAAATGGGTTATGGGAAAAAGGAGACGATAATGAATTTGGAAAAATACACTGAACGCGTGCAGGGATTTTTACAATCTGCACAAAATAATGCTTTGTCATCGGATAATCAGCAATTTGTTCCCGAGCACCTGCTCAAGGTTTTGCTTGATGACAATGAAGGTCTTTGCGCATCATTGATTGAAAAGTCCGGTGGCAACCTCAAAGAGGCAAAAGCCGCTTTGGCAACAGCCTTGTCTGCCTTGCCGAAAGTCAGCGGCGGCAATGGCCAGCTTTACATGTCGCAGCCTTTGGCCAAGGTTTTTACCAAGGCAGAAGAATTGGCAGAAAAAGCGGGTGACAGCTTTGTGACTGTTGAGCGTTTGCTGCAAGCATTGCTGATGGAACCCACAGCGAAAACATCTGAAATTCTTTCCAAAAGCGGTGTCACACCGGCTGCGTTGAACAAGGCGATAAATGAAATGAGAAAAGGCCGCACTGCTGATTCGGCAAACGCCGAAGCGCAATATGATGCACTGAAAAAATATGCCCGTGATCTCACAGAAGATGCGCGCGAGGGTAAGCTTGACCCCGTTATCGGACGCGACGAAGAAATCCGGCGTACGATTCAGGTTTTGTCGCGGCGCACCAAAAATAATCCAGTGCTGATTGGCGAACCGGGAGTGGGCAAGACGGCAATTGTTGAAGGCTTGGCGCTTCGTATTGTCAATGGTGACGTGCCGGAAACTTTACGCGACAAAGCCCTGCTTGCGCTTGATATGGGTGCGCTCATAGCCGGTGCGAAATACCGTGGTGAATTTGAAGAACGGCTGAAAGCCATTCTCACAGAAGTTCAGACGGCCAATGGTGACATCATTCTTTTCATTGACGAGATGCACACTTTGGTGGGTGCCGGTAAATCCGATGGTGCCATGGACGCTTCCAACCTATTGAAGCCTGCTTTGGCGCGGGGTGAATTGCATTGCGTGGGTGCGACGACACTGGAAGAGTATCGTAAATATGTCGAGAAGGATGCCGCTTTGGCGCGTCGTTTCCAACCTGTTTTCGTCAACGAGCCGAGCGTCGAGGATACGATTTCGATCCTGCGTGGTATCAAGGAAAAATACGAGCAACACCACAAGGTACGTGTAGCGGATTCGGCTTTGGTTGCCGCGGCAACTTTGTCCAACCGTTATATAACCGACCGCTTTTTGCCCGACAAGGCCATTGATCTTGTCGATGAAGCCGCCTCGCGGTTACGAATGCAGGTCGATTCAAAGCCTGAGGAGCTTGATGAACTTGATCGGCGTATCTTGCAATTGAAGATCGAGCGGGAAGCTTTAAAGGTCGAGACCGATACGGCATCAAAAGACCGATTGGAGAAGCTTGAAGACGAACTGGTTGAATTGGAAGAAGCTTCCAATGAAATTACTGCGAAATGGCAGGCGGAAAAGCAGAAACTAGGTCATGCAGCTGATTTGAAAAAACAGTTGGACGACGCACGCAATGCTTTGGCGATTGCCCAGCGTAATGGCGAATTGCAACGCGCGGGCGAACTTTCATACAGTGTTATTCCTGCATTGGAAAAACAATTGTCGGATGCAGAAAGTCAAGAAAATCATGGCTCGATGGTGGAAGAAACCGTGACGCCTGATCACGTGGCGCAAGTTGTGTCGCGCTGGACCGGCATACCGGTTGACCGCATGCTGGAAGGCGAGCGGGAAAAGCTCTTGCGGATGGAAGACGAAATCGGCAAACGTGTCATCGGGCAAGGTGAAGCGGTGCAGGCGGTATCTCGCGCTGTTCGACGCGCACGTGCTGGTTTGCAGGATCCAAATCGCCCGATTGGTTCTTTCATTTTCCTAGGCCCCACGGGTGTCGGTAAAACCGAGCTGACCAAAGCTTTGGCATCTTTCCTCTTTCAAGATGAAACAGCAATGGTGCGTCTTGATATGTCGGAATATATGGAGAAGCATTCTGTATCGCGCTTGATCGGCGCTCCTCCCGGATATGTCGGTTATGAAGAAGGCGGTGCATTGACAGAAGCCGTCAGACGCCGTCCTTATCAGGTCATCCTGTTCGACGAGATCGAAAAAGCACACCCTGATGTCTTCAATGTCTTGTTACAGGTTCTCGATGACGGTCGCTTGACCGATGGTCAGGGGCGGACTGTTGATTTCCGCAATACACTGATTATCATGACGTCTAACCTTGGATCGGAGTTCTTGACGGCGCTGGGCGATGAAGATGAAGCTGATAAAGCGCGCGATGACGTTATGGCCGTTGTGAAAGCAGCTTTCAGACCGGAATTTCTCAACCGCGTTGATGAAATCATCCTGTTTCATCGTTTGCATAGAAAAGAGATGGGCGCTATCGTCAACATCCAGCTTGAACGCTTGCAGTCTTTATTGTCTGATCGAAAAATCAAGCTTGTTATCGAAGACGATGCTCGTGAATTTCTTGCTGATAAGGGTTACGATCCTGCTTATGGTGCCCGTCCGCTTAAACGGGTGATCCAGAAAGAGGTTCAAGATCCGTTGGCGGAAAGGTTGCTTATGGGCGACATCCTCGATGGCTCGACGGTGAAGATCACACGAGGATCAGATCGCTTGAATTTCAAGCCAACGCCTGTTCATCCGGTCGATGAGGCTAAAGACTGAGCATGAGGACGTTGTGTTGACAACACATTCGATCAGTTAACAAAAAAGGTCGCCAATTGGCGACCTTTTTTTGCTATTGAAGATTTTCTTTTAAATTTGGTTCGTATGCTTTTCAATTATTCATCAGGCGTGGTCGGCACTGGCTCATCAGCTGGCTGCTGAATATCCGGCGTTGTCTGAAGGGTTATTCCTGCAATCAGATGCCCCTGCTTGTAGTCGTAAATGACCAGTTCGGTTTTGCCTTCAGGCGTCAATGTCTCAAGCGCGATGAGATCTCCCGATAAACTTTGCGATAGAATGCGTGTGCCCTGAGGAAGAGCAACAGCACGGTTGATCACTTCAGGAATGATCGGGACAGAAGGCACCGCCTCAGCGGGGGCGCTAGGTATTTGCTGCTCAGCCTGTATGGCTGTCGCAGGTGTCTGGTCGCTCGCCGGCGACATCACTTTGTATATTACGGCGATAAGCACGGCAACGATCAACAGCATTGTTATGGCGACAGAGAAAATCATTAGCCGCATGAGTTTGCGTCTTACGCGTTCAACGGCCGGATCAAGTGGTTTGTCCTGCTGCATGGGCTGTTCGTAAGGATCGTGATAGCCCTGATTGTCATATCCGGATTGATAATCGTCGCGCATGGCGGTATCTCCATTAACGTTGGCCCGCATTTACGTGGTTCGCGCGGATGTTTCAATGTAAAATATCAAAACCGTCCAGTTCGGTTATTATTCTATGAAGATGACCTTAAAGTTCAAGCTGACGGTTTTCCAATATGAGCTAAAGAAACAGATAGCGGCTTATCATCACTGTCCTCATCACTTAGATCGACGATAAGATCGCCCGAAGCTGTTACTCGCCAATAGATGGAGAGATCAGATTCGATTAAATTTGGATCGGCAGAGAGGCATTTTGCAAATATCTGTTCCCCGCGTGTCGATATCTTGGACACGGTGGGAACAAGCGAAGCCTCACAGGCTGTTTCTGTTGGAAACACACGCACCATATCATCAGCTGCCGTACAGGACGAAAAACCATCTGTACAAGAAACAAGCAACATGACTGCGACTAAGGAATTCATTCTGCACCCCTGCAATTGACGCCAGACTACTGCGCATTCTGGCCGGTTTATCCATGGTTAATAAACCGTTAACTTGGGCTTTTGTTCCCAAATGGGGCAGTTATTTTATAATGTGTTTGTTTGGCGCGAATTTGCGAAACCGCTTTTACGCGAAAACGGTGGCAAGAGCGCCAGCAAGCTGCACCTGCAATCGAGGGTCAGGACCTATTCATTTGAACGAAATGGTATAAGGAAATTTTGTTGAGAACGAGGAGAGTGGCCGCGGGATATATGAATATTTTCAAGGTGCTTTGACAAAATTATCAGCAGAATTGACCATATCCCGGCGGGACACAAAAACCGCTTCAATCTGCTTTTCCAAAAAGCGCTCTATTGTGCGATATCATTCAAATGAATGGGTCCTGACCCTATTGGAAGTTTCAGCCCAAAAGGGCCGGCCGGATTGGCCTCTTGAACAGATGTGTCAGGCAAAAATATCGAAATGTGTATCCGGTAAGGATAGCTGATACACGATGCCATCATCGGTGAAGGTTAAACTTGCACAGCCATTCACAGAGATAGGCACAATCTTCTCAAGCACAGCGCTGCCGAAACACGCTTTATGTCCTTTTGTGCTTTCGTGAGAGGGATCAAACGTTTCCTGCCACGTAATGATAAGCCGCGATGGCTTGTCCTCAAACGATTGAACCTCACTACGCACAATGACGCAGCCTTTCGGTTGTGACAATGCGCCATAACTCAAGGAGTTGACAATCAATTCGTGGAAAGCCAGCCCGATATGCAATGCAGCGCCGGGGAAGAGATAAGGATCTTCACCCTCGACATTGAAGCGAGCACCTTCCTTGCCGAGATATCCCGAAGCCTGTGTTTGCACGAGCTCACGAAACTGCGCGCCACGCCAATCAGAATCAGTGACAAGATCCTGCGAGTGAGACAAGGATTGAATACGCCCTTGAAATTTTTTCAAAAAGGCCTGTATCGAATCGCTATGTCGTGCAGTTTGGCTTGCAATGCTTTGAATGATAGCCAGAAGGTTTTTTGAACGATGGCTGACTTCGCGCAACAGGATTTTGAGGACCTGCTCACGACGCCGCAATTCCGACACGTTTACGCCGGTCGTTAGCACACCAACAATTTCACCATGATCATCGCGGTGGCAATCAATCGAAAACTTATACCAAACGACTTGCTTCAATGTATCTTCGAAGCGAGCTTCCATTGTCTGCATCTTGCCAGTGGCAAGCACCTGCAATTTGATGGTTTCCATGCTGTCGGAAAGATCGACAGTCATGAAGTCGCTATCTCTGCACCCCACGTGCCACTTGTCCTGTAATATATCGGGAAGATTTTCCGCCCACCGGTGTACAAGATCCGTAGTCTGGTACAACACACAGATGTCGGCCCCATGGATAGCCTGCATTAGAGCGCTAACATGGGACTTGTCCATAGAATGGGCGGAATTGGGAGCAAGGGCCATCGTGGGGTGGAATGCCTTTCGTTAAGCCACTTTCGATGCATTTTCCTGAAAGAAAAGTGCCTGAGAAATCAAAGCCTTCACCATGTCGGGGTTAAACGGCTTTGTAACCAGGAATGTCGGCTCAGGCCGCTCACCGGTCAGCAGGCGTTCAGGGAAAGCTGTAATGAAGATGACAGGAATCGCATCAGACTTTAGAATATCGTTTACGGCATCGATACCCGAGCTATTGTCAGCCAATTGGATGTCGGCCAAAACCATACCCGGTTTTTCTTTTCCGTACATTGTAACAGCTTCATCGCGCGTACGGGCAATCCCCACAACTTCATGGCCAAGACTTTCGACCAACTGTTCAATATCCATAGCAATAAGCGGTTCATCTTCAATGATCATGATGCGTGTGGCAACTTGTTCTGAAATATCGCGGGACGCTTCGTTGAGCAGCGCCTTGAACTGATCTGCACTAACATTCAAAACTTCCATAGCTTCTCGTTCATTAAAACCTTCGACAGCAATCAACAAAAATGACTGGCGTGCTTTAGGTGTGAGATAAGAAAGCTTGGCATTGGCCTTTTGTTCAATACCGAATTGCGGCATTGGCTCTGCAATATTTGGCGTGGTCTGATCGAACAGCTGGCAGAACAAACGATAGACGCTAATGCGGTCGCTGGATGATTTCGGAAAAATGGAAATATCGGCAATCAAAGCCTCAAGCATGGCAGCTACATAAGCGTCACCGGATGTTTGTGAGCCTGTGACCGCACGTGCAAAACGTCTAAGATAGGGAAGGTGCGGTGCAATACGCGTAGATAATGGCATGTTAAAGTACTCCTTCTGCCCCTGAAAGCGTGTATTGGTGTATTAACCCACAAACATTAAAAAAGTTCCAGCCTCTTGGAACTTTTTATTATGCACTATATTTATCCTCTAACGCGCGCTAAGCTCATTCTATTGATAGATACAGTTTTTAAGGGGCTCCACCATGGATGACAGCAACGATATGAACCGCGCCGACGATTTCGGTTCGGACGATGATCTGCTCGGTTCCAACAGCGAGATAGCGGTCAAATTGCGCCAATTTTATACAGCGATTCAAGACGAAGCGATACCAGACAAATTCCTCGATTTGTTGGAAAAATTAGACCAAGCCGAGCAAGCACTGCAGCACCAGGATGGGAAAGGTGAAACCGCCCATGAGTGAACATAAACCCGATTTCAAACGTGAGCTGCTTTCTATTTTGCCAGCTCTGCGTGCTTTCGCCGTGTCTTTGAGCGGTAAGCACGACAAAGCGGACGATCTGGTTCAGGATACCATTATGAAAGCTTGGGCCAAGCAGGATAGCTTCGAGCTTGGAACCAATATGAAAGCCTGGCTCTTCACCATTTTACGGAATGAATTTTATAGTCAGATGCGTAAGAAAGGTCGCGAGATACAAGATAGCGATGGCATATTCACTGAGAATATGGCCATACATCCGGCACAATATGGTTCTCTCGATTTGCAGGATTTCAAAAAAGCACTCGATGTATTGCCGGATGATCAGAAAGAAGCCATCATCCTCATTGGAGCTTCGGGCTTTTCTTATGAAGATGCAGCTGAAATCTGCGGTTGTGCCGTCGGTACGATAAAAAGCCGCGTAAGCCGCGCGCGCAATCGTTTGCAAGAACTTCTGGGCGTAGATGGTGAATCCGATTATGGACCCGACGCCCACTCCGCAGGGACAACCATGCGTTCTTTCAATATGTGAGATTGCTCCAGCGCCCTGCGCCGCTGCGGCAGCATCTGAATCTGACGAAAATAAACCGTCAGCTCTTGTCTTTTTCTATATTGCCTTAGCTATAAACGGAGGCGGGATTTTGGCAGATAACGCCGAACTCCCGCTTTTTTACAGGGTTAGTACCTGCATTTACCGTCATGGTGAAGACTGCTTGGTTCGCTGAATGCGACCGAAGCCAGTGGTCCATTTTGTATGGATACCGCCCAAAAAGGTTGATGATAGGAAGGCAATGAGCGAACCAAATGATTTAACGGACAAATTGCAAAAGCAAATGTCCACGACATCCCGTTGGCGACGGGCGGCCATCATTGTGTCGCTTCTTATGGTGTTGCTCGCATCATTTTTTATTTTTCTTTTGTCAAACGCTGTCGATCGGGAAATGGCGCGCATGGCAACAAGTTCGCAGCTGCGTGAACAATCGGATCTGGTTCTCATCAATTTGATAGAAATGGGAACATTGGAGCGTTCTTATGCGGTCAATCGCAATCGTGAAGATTATGAGCGGTTCCAAAAGGCATCGAAAAATCTCGACGACGTTTTGGATTATATTGGTTTGATCACCCACGGGCATCAAAACTGGGAAGATTGGTACCGTGCATTAAAAGAGGAAGTCGAGCAGCGACGTTCCAATATGTTAAGGCGTATCCATACCGTCAATAGTCTACCGAAAGAAGACGCCGCACGTATGATCGCCGGAGAAGTTTATGCACCCAGTGTGGATAAGCTGACAAAACTGATAACAACTTTTTTGGCAGGTGATGGTGATAACCGGCAAAAACGCCGTGAAGATATCGCCATGATGCGTGCAGCGTTAACTCTTGCCGCAATTGTTTCAGTTATTAGCACATTTGTTTTAGCATATTCTGTCATAAATCGGTTTCGCCGCGATATCCGCAAACTCAAAACCTATCAGCTTTTGCTGCATAGCGAAAACGCCGCGTTGGAAGAGCGCGTCAAGGAGCGAACGAAAGAGTTAGTGTCCGCACGCAATCATGCCGAGCGGGAAAGGCGGCGGGTTGAATTGCTTTTGCAAGACGCTAGTCATCGTATCGGCAATTCTCTGGCCACTGTATCATCGCTTCTTAGCTTGCAACTCAATCGCAGTAAGAATGAAGAGGTTCGAGCTGCATTGAGTGCTGCAAGAGACAGAATACAAACAATATCCGCGGCCCATCGGCGACTAAGACTAAGCGATGACATGGAAACGACTGCCTTGGCGGACTTCCTGCGTTCCGTGGTACACGATGTCGAACTCGGTTTGCCATTCGAATTGCGTGAAAAGGTTCAGATCGAAACGGAGTTTAAAGACTGCCGGTTACCATCGCGCGACGCGACGACCCTCGGCATCATTTTGGGCGAGTTGCTTACGAATTCGATCAAACATGCTTTTCCCGACCAAAGATCAGGAAAGATACATCTTTCCTTCGGCGAAGACTCAGATGGTCAGAATGCATTGATTGTTGAAGATAACGGCGTCGGTATGAATGAAAAGGATGACGGGCGCCAGGCAGGATTGGGTAAACTGGTAATCCAGCAACTTTGTATGCAGTTTGGTGAAAAGCCAATATTTGAAAAAACGTCAACAGGCGGTACGAAAGTAATTATTCCGTTGCCGAAATTGACGATCCTACAATAAGGCTCACGATCCCTTCTCCGGCGGTACTGTTGCAGCCGCGAGTTTCTGGTCACCTTGTCCGTTCAAGAGCGAATCAATTCTATTGCGATCTCGCTTGAAAGCCTCAAGATCTTTGCCTTTGAGCGCCTTATTATCAGGAAGCCGGATGCGCATCGGATCGACTTTCGTACCATTGACGACCACTTCGAAATGGCAATGAGGGCCTGTTGATAGCCCGGTCGAACCAACATAGCCAATGACTTGGCCCTGGCGCACACGAACACCCGGTTTGATACCCGGTGCAAAACCGTTCTGGTGAGAATATGAAGTCACATAACCGTTCGCGTGGCGAATTTCAGTATGATTGCCATAACCGCGCATCGCACCCGCCTTGATGACGACGCCATCACCAGCGGCAATGATAGGCGATCCGCGCGGGGCGGCCCAATCAACGCCGGTATGCATGCGTACATAACCAAGGATTGGGTGGCGACGCCCGCCAAAAGGAGAACGGAATATGCCGTTTGGTACCGGCTTTCTCACAAGAAACTGTTTCGAACTGCGCCCTTGTGAATCGAAATAGTCAACCGTTCCATCGGTCGAACGGAAACGATAATATTTACGGGTTACACCGCCGAACGTCGCACTTACAAACCGTATTTCCGGATCAGCGACTTCGTCACCTTCTTTTTCAGGTGCGGCGTAGAAAACTTCAAGTGTATCATTGGGGGAGGTGCGGCTCTGCAAATCAAGATCATTGGCTAAAACACGGATCAGCTGCTGCGCCGTGTTTTTCGGCATGTCATAGCTGAGCACCGCGCGGTAAACCGCATCGTATACGCTTGGCAGATTCGACGAATTGACATGGGTGAGAGGAACACCCCCTTCAAAGGCTGTTTTCAGAACCGGTGTCATTTCTGGTTCGGCACTCTCGATAAACGTATTCTTGTCATTTAGAGCGACAGACAGGGCATGGCGCATACCATGGTAGATACTCGCCCGCACCAGGTGGTCGCCACCTGCTGCTTTCGACTCAATGCCGATGCGTAAGACGCTGCCCGCATTCAAGGTGTCAGAACCATTGAAACGCGAAAGTGCTGCGGCAAGACGATCAGCCTCATCACCACCGTAATTGGCGTCATTGAGCGCATCGATGATGGTTTGTTTTTTTCTGAACGGTATAATGTCTTCTGCGTAGCCTTCTGAACCATCATCACTGGTGATCCGTGGCGATATGCTAACGTTCTCCTGAATAATACGGACATCAGGCATTTCAGAAAACTTGACGGAAGTGTTGAAATTTCCAAATTGGGCAGGATCAATATAATGGAGAGCGGCAACGCGGGTGACATTGTTACCCAGTACCAAACCGGCAGATCGGATATTTTGTTCCGCCTCGTCAGATGTCAGCGTATCTGATCCATCAAGCTTGGCGGAGTTGACGAGGAAGTCAACACTTCTGAGCGTAATCTCCGATTCGACTTTAGTGCCGTAAATCTGCAGACTACTTT
>NZ_JBTXLM010000001.1:7500-210000 GCF_054871565.1 Bartonella sp. LJL80 | reverse complement strand
GAACAGGTTCGCATGGCCACACACCATCCTGTCCTATCGGTGCATTAGAAAATAATGTTCCCAAACACCCATCAGCAACATCTCTCCTTGCAAGTTCTGCGCAAAGGTCGCGAACTGTTTTTGTCCATCGGAACAAAAAATTAGTTTGCTGATCTACCGGTTCGTCTTGTCCCGGGATTCGCTTAATAGCGTTCAATAAATGATATCCTTTTTCAGACAGATGCTTCTGGTCTTCAGGCTTGACCTGATATTTTAGTGGATCTTCGTTGTTGTCTTTTCGCTTGTAGGCAGATACTACTGACTGCACGAATATCTCAGGATGTAATTCTATAAATTTCTCTAAGTTTGGTATCTGGTGTTCCTCATCACTGCTCCAAGGTCGTGCCAGCAATTTAATATACGCGAATTCCAATATTGCCTTTTGATCAAGCTTAATTTCTGGGGATTTGTCGAGTACTTTGAAAGCTTCCGTAATGTCATATTGACTTAACTGGTATTGGTTGGGCTCCTCGTTGGTGCTTTTTGCCATATCATGAAGCAATTGGTAGAGTAGTGTACCTTTGATTTTGGATGGGGTTAGGCGAATACATTCAAATGCAGCGCGTGGTCGCTGGGCAGCTAGTAGGCATTCAACAGCCTCGCTGTTTTCTGCATCGGAATTATGTATCCAACCTGCAACAACGTTCGCCCAATAAAAAGCGCGTTCAGCTTCCTCTAATGTATCAACCATCTCCCAAGTGTTATGATGGAAGGGAGCTAATAATAGCAATTTGACTATCTCTTGGCTCGTAAGCCGCTCAGATATGATTTGAAGTATATTAGTTCGCTCAATTGGGTCAAATAACGAATATAATGCACCTGAAACCATGTTTTTTATAGACCACGAATCTGATTCAATGGCTGATTGAAACGCTGCAAAGAGAGCGTTCGATATTTCGTTTGATGAAAGAACTTCTGTAACAAGCAAAGAGCCAATTTGCCATGAAGCCTTGCTTTTATCTGCTAATTCGAGAACGCCTGCAAGTCCGCGGTCGTTAATTATATCACGTAACGCAGCTACGCGTTGGTTTTTGACCCACGTATCCCGTTTTTTAAAGTCGATATCTCCCTTTTCTAGTTCATCGGCAGACTCGACGATCCACGTATCTTTGAATAACCATTGATGGCGGATCAGAATATCTGTAGCTTGCAAGTTCTCATAAGCTAGTTGTGCAGCTGGTGGCATAATAGCGCGCCCCGATTTTTCTGCTTGCTGCACACTGCGACGAGATTTAACCGTCACTCGGATCTTTTCGCGAACAACCATTTTATCTTCATCATTTGCATTAGTAGCCCATGATTGTATCATCTTCCATATTTTGTCTTGAGCGTCATCATCAACATTGTGAATGTGTTTTATAAGGTCGCACAGCATTTCACGTGAGTAATTTGGCCAATTTAGCGCCATATCCACCATTGCACGCTTGAAAGATATGATCGGGGCCCACGTTGGGATGGGCGCACCATGACCATAACCATCTTGGCGCCATTGCGGCTTTTGACTGTAATGACCTATTTGCTGATGATTATCTAACTGTTCAACACATATTTTCCATGCAACATTGGGATGTTTTTTTGCTATAAGTTTAAGAAGAGCAAGTCGGTCTTCATGGTCAGCTGCTGTTTGTGGCATCCAAGATCGAAATATTGAGCTCAGTGAATTGATAGGTTTATTAACCCAGTTGTCATTGATTTGTACTTCGGAAAGACGTGCTAGAATTTGTGCAGTTCGCGGGAGGGTCGTTGCACTCCATGATAGCACCTCTAAAGCCCACAGTAAGCCAGTACGACTCGGATAACTCCCAAAAAATTGGTGATCGCTCGGACGTAAGAGGCCTAAAACTGCAGGCTCATCTGATTTCAAATCCCGTTCAATGATGGACAGAAATGTCTCCGGAGCCGCTTCAGCATAAGTGGGAAGATCGCGATCGTTCGCTTCCAATTTACGAGTTGTGAGAGGAACTGGTAGTAGATATTCGACAACCCGCTTTGTATCATACTCTAGATCTCGACCCAGACGGTTCTTCAGCAAATTATTTCCATGTATTGCAAGTAGAACTAATGTCTCAGAGATGCCTTTTCGGAATGCTGCAGAAAATTCCCGTACTTTGTTGTGTAAGGCTGCCGCCCATTGCTCACTGTCTGGCAAATCTAAGGTTGGATCATCCTCACCGAGAACCATTTGTGCTAAGGAGAAATAGCGCTCTAAGTCATTTGCAGTTATCGAACCATAAATAGCAAAAAGTAAATCAATTTTTGAGACAACACCGCGATATGATCCGACTGACCAAAGTGGGGCATCTTCAAGTTGCGCTAGATACTGGCATTCTTTTTCTAACGTGTCATAAGGAAGCTCAGCTAGCAATGAAAGAGCTTCCTTATCCGTTTGATTGGTCGTGTCCCAAGCGCCTACAAAAAGGTAAGGTACAAGGCGTTCTGCCTTAATATGGTCTGATGCCCACAAAGGAGTGCGCATAGCTGGAGTGGAAGAAAGTCGTCGCCTAAGTACAGTTAGAGATCTTCCTGATTCTTTATCAAGTCGTGCAATGTCATCACGATTATAATTCATGCTTTCTAATGCGGTGCGGAAAATATCGTAATTGACAGGCTCTAGTACGATATGGGGATCAATAGCTGCATTGCGAGGGTAAATAACTACTGTATGCAGTGATTTAACAAATGGGGCAAGTTCACGTTCAACCTCACGTCCCGTAGCTACAGCAATAAAGTTTTGTGCGCCTTGTGCTAAACGGGGAAAAACGCCCAATTTATCAAATATCAAGATTCGATCTCGGTATGGGCTTAATTCTTCACCACCATTATCTCCGAATAGCTGTGAAAGGAATGCCAATGCTTCTCCAGTGGAATCCGCAGCAATAACTGTGGGTGCATCTGGCTGTTTTGATAGGCGCGAAATCATTAATTGCTTTGCCGCATCAATACTTGATTTGAAGAATGTAGGTGATAGTGCAGGATTTGCTACTTCAGCCCAATCAAGCCAGCATTTGTCAAGTGTTCGGACACCTTCCGACGGACGATGTATTTCGTTTGCAAACCATGTTTGACCTGCCAGTGATTGCTCTAACCATTGTTCTAGATCTTGGGCGTCATAGGCGCGAACATCTTTCCATTGTCTCTTAGACCGCGCTTCTTCAATCCAAGCTTTTTTTCCGTGCCATACCCTTGGTGTTACAAACACAAAAGTTGTTCCCATCCTTTCGGCTTTACTTACAGCTTTGACACTTTTTGCAAAGTCTCCGGCGGCTTTTTCCTTGATATTGGAGTTTACACCAAATTCCCATCCAGATTTTCCACTTGGAATCCAAGGTGTTCCCTCTGAAGCTTGCATCAGTCCGTCCCACCCTGGGCGCTCCGCGTCATCGTTACCTGGGAAATCTACTTTATTCAGACCAATACCTGTTGAATGGATAAGGGTTCGTAATAGAACAGAAAGTCGAGTGCGGGCCGAGATATTTTCGGATGCCCATTCTTCTATGTCATTGCGCTTTATAGCCAAAAATGGTGGAATATATTGCTTGGTGTTTTCAGGAACACCTTTAGACTTGGCTCGCGCAGCTTCGTATGTCGCCTGCATATCCAGTAGCTTTTGTGCGGGTATCTTGAACACCCGTTCAATTCTTGATGCCATTTCTGCAGTTGCAGCCACCTTACCGTTTAAGAACTTAGATACATTTGGACGGCTAATTCCAATTAGTTTGGCTGCCTCTGTTACTTTTATGTTCTTTGGTATCAGAGCAATCTCGCGAACGTACTGTCCTGGATGCTGCGGTGCTTTGGTTTGACTTGTGGTGGAATCGGGTTCTATGGACATTGGCGCCCTCCTAATGTGTCGAA
This sequence comes from Bartonella sp. LJL80, assembly GCF_054871565.1. Classification (NCBI taxonomy): domain Bacteria; kingdom Pseudomonadati; phylum Pseudomonadota; class Alphaproteobacteria; order Hyphomicrobiales; family Bartonellaceae; genus Bartonella; species Bartonella sp. LJL80. Next base: position 206,106 of record NZ_JBTXLM010000001.1, on the reverse strand, counting down.
CACTATAGTACATAAAATCTGTAATGTAACGCATTACAAAAAAAATTACTAAAGTGGACTATGGTTTGATCAACTAACTAGCATTTGTTTTTGACAAGAACGATTAATCCCAAACCGCCAGGAAACTCCCCCTTGTGTTCTCATTGCCATGCGATTGGCTGTGGGATAAGTTTCTAGGATGGCAGGATGTGCTGAAGGTGTATACCTTCATCATTTGCCGCTACTCAAGCGCGGCCTATTCCCTTCTCGCGAAGGGTATAAGAAAGCCAAATCTGCATAGATTAAATGGAGAGTGATAATGGCATCGAAAAAAGATGCCGGTTTCTATCTTCTCCTTTCCAAAGCCGAAAAAGCTCTCTTCCAAAAAACAGCCCAGTCCTACAATATCAATGTATCCCACATGATCCGCCGCCTTGTTCTGGCGGCAGAGGCGGAAGCGCAACTGGTAGAACCGGAATTAAGCGAGACAATAGGCGATCTTTGCAGGCAGTTGCATGCGATCGGCGTCAACCTCAATCTGCTGACCCGTGCGGTCACTCAGGGCTATCTGCCGGCAGAGCAGGAGTTTGTTTCTATCTTGGAGCAAATCCATGCCGGCTGTCTGGCTTTGGCCGAAACCTATGGTGAGATGATTATCCATACACGCAGCAAAGTCGATGGAGCTTTGCGTAATGAGTGAGATATTCAATCCCCTTGTTTTGGGCGAGGCATTTGACAAGGCTTTCGGCAAGGATGCCGCAGCTGTGCGGGGACGTATCGCAGGGATGTTCCTGCAACGCCTTGCCCGTCATTCGCGCGGGCAGCAGTTTGCCAAGCTGCAAAGCCGCTCGTTTGATAAGGCAGCCCACTGGTCATTGTCCATTCCCATTGGCTTTATGCGTGGGCGTGAGCAAGGTAATCTGTTTGATGATGAACCGCGCCATGCCTCACGTGGCTTTATTTCCAAGTTGAACCTTATCCCATCACAGCCAATTATCATTCCCGTACCGACAACACGGGAGCGGATGAAGGCTTTATCACATTCTGCCCAGCCTGCCATGGTCAAGATGATCGGCACCAGTGGCGGTATGGCGTCACTCGTATTTATGCTGCGTTTGGAAGCAAGGAACAGATGTTTAAAGAGGCGGTTCAACAATACCAGAGTGAGTTGGGAAGTTTTGCTAATAAAGCCTTTTCGAAAGGCAATACAATCAGGCAATCAGTCGAGATTTTACTGCGACAAGCAATTGCGATCTACACCCATGAACATATGGGATGTATGGTTGTTTCTTCCGGTGTAGCGTGTTCGCGTGAAAATCAGAATATTGCTGATTGGTTGTCTGACATGCGTCAAACACGCACGAATATGCTGATTGAGAAGATGGAGTATGCCAAGAAAAGCGGCGAGTTACCTTCCAGCGTCAATGCGATTGCGTTTGCGGATCTCTGCTCAACGATTATTCATGGGTTTTCAGTACAGACAAGGGATGGTGTGGATGAAAAACGTCTCAATGACGTCGTCGATCTTGTCATGCAAAACTTTGATCGTTGCTGCGTTGTCTGTTAAGCGCAACCATCTCGGCTTATGACCTTTATTTTTTGGGTTACCGTTTTCTTCTCGCTCATTTGGGAATAGGTGTCGGTGATGACCGGCACGTAGCAGCGGCATCGGCTGTGCAGCCATGTTGGTCGCAATGGAAAGACGCACCTTTCGCTTAGGGATTGCATTAAGATCCTATAATGACTGACCTGATGCAGCAGATCGGGTGTCTTTTGTTATCACGCTCCTGAAGATTTGCGTCTGCCAAAGCTGGGAGCTGCGCTATAAACTGAATGGTCCGCTTTCAATACAGTATTGCGATATTTAAAAAAAAACGTCTTGGTTTAAAACATGATGATATGAGAATTCATATGTTTTGCGTTTCAAATGCTTTATACCAATGCAATGATACTATCTATTATATGTTGCACCGGAAACTTTTGTTGGATGGATAGAAGCCGACAAAAGTGTTTTCGGATGATATGGGGTAGCGTCGATTTATAAAACGGCGGTCAATTTTCGACATGTTTTATAATTTTGCGCATATCATCAATGGCCAAGTCTTTCTCGAGGTAGGAGGTATCATCGGGCAACTGTATATCGAGATTGAATTTTGTTTGATATTCGACGCTTCCTTCTGCCAAGGTGAAGTCGATGACATGTCCCCCTTCGGCTTTATTTGAAGAGATAAAATGGACGTGAAAGCCAGTGACACCAATCGTATCAAAAAACTGTGGTGTCCAAAAACCAATCATGGTTCCTTTGATATCTGATAGTTCGATAACTGACTGTTCGCTTACGACTTCAAGCACCGATTTATAGGGTTTTGTCTGTTGATGAGGCTTACGAATTTTCAGGTTTGCAAACGAACCATCAAGTTTGACGGCGAGAAAAATATTATCCAATTTCACGTTGATCGCGAGAAAATCGTGCAGTGCTGCTTTATCAATATTTTCTGCTTGCAAATTATTTTCCGCTTCAAATGTCGTGACCTGTGCAAAGGGCAGACATTCGCTGTCCTGCATTTGTCTTATCGTTCCATCTCCTCTTGCCTCTAAGACGGTACCTTCAAAAATCGTCACCTCGCCACCGAGAGCGTGCGAGCAACCCAACCCAAAATTGCCAGACTCCTTGACCGTCGAGACAGGAAATACGCCATCATAAAGACCGGACATGAGCGCGTTGACGGTCGAGAATTGTTTTATTGCGGAAGTTGTCATATTCAATGCATCCATAAAATTGGGAACGAAAATCCAAGCGTCAAGAAACTACATCTGGCCGCTTTTACTTGCTTTTGTCTTTGTTAATAACGTACCAATCCACCGTCGATATTTAACGTGACACCGTTGATGTAATCTGCAAGGTGAGACGATAAAAAGAGAACGCCATTGGCAATTTCCTCCGGCTGCGCAGCCTTATGCAGCGGGATGCCCGCAACGGAATTTTCGCGATCTTTGTCGCTCATCGCTCTTGTAATTTCAGTATCAATCATACCGGGGCAAATGACGTTGGTGGTGACGTTAAAAGGGCCGGCTTCTCTTGCGATACCTTTGGTAAAAGAGATAATCGCACCTTTTGTGGCACCGTAACAGCTATTGCCGAGAAAACCGCCGCCGACTTGACCGGCAACCGAAGCGATATTGACGATCCTGCCAAATTTGCGGTCCATCATGTATGGCAATGCTTTACGCGTCATCAGAAAGACACTACGCACATTAATGGCGAAAAGCCGATCCCATTCTTGGACCGTAATATCGGTGACATTACCCTTTGATATAATGCCGGCATTATTCACAAGAATATCTAGTTTTTGGTAGCGCGTAATTGTCGTGGTAATTAAACTTGAGGTCTGCTCATCGGAAGAAACATCGCAAGCGATGAAATCACATCGTTCATTGATCGCTTTCAGTTTTTCCAGAGCGGTTTGCCCTTTTTGATCGTTGATGTCGGTGATCACGGTGGTTGCGCCCGCCCGTGCAAGCGTTTCAGCGATGTGGAACCCTATACCCTGTGCCGCGCCGGTCACCAATGCGACCTGTCCTGTCAAATCTATTTCCATAGCAAATGCCTTTTTCATATGAGGTGATGCTATGATATGCGTAAATGGTCCCCTATCAATTTAATAAAATTGAACATAGGTTAAGTACAGTCAGGTCTACAATAAATGAAACAAATCCCTTTAAACCTTTTGAACGTATTTATGGAATCTGCGCGCTGTCAATCGTTCAAGATGGCGGGGGAACGTCTTCTACTCTCCACGAGTGCCGTTAGCCAATCTATAAAGAAACTTGAAGATCTCTCTGGTGTTTTGCTTTTTTATAGAACGCCAAACAGTGTCGAATTGACGCCCGCTGGACAGGAATTTTTTGCCTATGTCGAAACCGGTTTAAAAGAGATAGAACGAGGCATTCAGCATCTAAATGAAAAGAAGCGGACTATAACCTTATTTTGTCCACCAGGTTTTGCAACGTTTCTTGTTCAACCATTGATAAGCCAGATCCTCAGTGCTGGCTACGAAGACATTCACATGATTAGCAGAGAAACCCTGGCGCCGGCTGATTACGATCGCTATGATATAGCCGTTTTACTTGACGAAGCTGGAGCAAATATCTCTAAGAGTACCTTCCTTGGTCCCGACTATTTTCAGCCTTTTTGTCATCATAGTCTTTTTGAGAAAATCTCAGCTCCTGCAGATATCTTCAACTATCTGCTTTTATGCAACGAGCATGGGCGGACAAGTTGGAAAGAATGGCTGGATTTGAATGGGCTTGTTGGTGCGGAAGCCAAAACGATGACTGTGAGCAGGGCATCGCAGCTTCTATCAGCCGTTGAGAGTGGCGTCGGCATCGGTTTGGAATCCTCAAGGGTGCTTGCGCCAAAGCTTGCAAGTGGCGACTATAAAGTCCTATCTCTCAAGGATACGAAACCGATCATAAAAGCTTTAACGTGGCTAGTAGTTCACCCGAAGAGAGCGGCAGATAAGAAGATAAACGCTATTGCAAAGTTGATCTATAATAGTTGCTCGACGGATGCAGACGGTCGGTTGAAATCACCGGTAAAGGCCAGTTGAGCGTTCAAGTCTGCTATGTTGGATGCGGTTTAACGCACAGGCAGGTTAGGTCATTTTGCAAAGAAATAGGCAAATAAAGAACTAATATAGTCCTCAAAACTATAAATATCACGTTTTTGTGAGAAAAGTCTGTCCGCAATGTTGACAATAAATGTCATGTTTAAGTAAGGAAGTTAGGAGGCTATTCAATTTTACGTGAGGGATTAAAAAATGGTAGGCGAAGTTTCAAGGGGAAATAGTGCACAACGCAGCCGTGCGGGAGAACTGGCATTCAAGGCTGGGATTGTCGCGACGTTAACTTCGATACCCGCTACCGCGCAAGCGCAGGTTCAAAATCAAAACACCCAGCCAAGCCACAATAATAATCCGCCAATTGCAAATGTGAACAATACGACGCTTTTGGAAACCGTTACCGTGAATGGTAATCTTAGCCAGATCAATACAAACGCTGCAAGCACAGCATCATCACGTTTGCCCGGTACGGTGCAAGACATCCCGCAAGTGGTCAACACGGTGCCTGAACGGGTAATGGTCGAGCAGAACGTCACTACGCTCGAGCAGGCCTTGCGTAACGTTCCCGGCATCACGGTTTCAACCGGCGAGGGCAATGGCGGCATGGCGGGTGATCGTTTTCGCATTCGCGGATTTGAAGCCATCGGTGACCAGTATCGCGATGGGCTGCGCGATTTTGGTGTTTACGCACGTGATAGCTTCAATATGGAGCAGGTGCAGGTCTTTAAAGGCCCAAGCGGTGAAAGTTTCGGTGTCGGCACCACAGGTGGTGCAGTCAATATGAAATCGAAACAGGCCAAGCTTGGTACATTCGGGCGGATAGATGGCTCTATCGGTACAGGGACGTCGTATCGTTCGACGTTGGATTACAATAAGCAGATCAATGACACGACAGCGGCCCGTTTCAATCTCATGGGCAACTGGCAGGATATGGCGGATCGCGATCATGTTGATAATGATCGTTGGGGTGCGGCAGCGTCGGTCGGTTTCGGTCTTGGTACAGAACAAACCTGGCATCTGGACTATATGTTCCAGCATAATGACCGCGCGGTCGATTATGGTGTGCCTTTCGTACAGACACCGGGTGGCCGATTCCGTCCCGTTACGGAATATGGTGTCTCGCGTGATATGTTTTACGGTAAGGACACCGACCGTGATAAATCGGATGTTCACATGTTGACATCTACCTTCAGTCGCGAGGTCAATGATTGGCTTACCATCAAAAATGATACCCGTTACACCCATGTCAGCCGTTGGTTCAGTGCGACACCGGCGAATTGTGGCACGAGCGGTGGCGTAACAAAGGGATGTACGGAGGCACTTTTTGGTGCAGGTGGAAACCCCATACTTGCAATTGGTGCTGGTGGAGGTGTCAGTTATGACCAGACCACGTGGGGCATTCAGAACGTAACAACCGCGATCGCAAAGTTCGATACCGGCAGTTTGCGTCATGAGGCTGTTTTCGGTCTTGATATGATGTATCAGGATGATGAACGGCAGGGCTTGAAATATGTCTATTCATCCGGCAGAGCTAAGACGCCGCCGACTTTGTGGGACGAAAACACAGATTCCAGCAATTACAATCTGGTGAATAATCCTGATAATCTTAAAGAGTCGGATTCGCGTAACTTCGCTTTCTTCGTCAGTGATCGTGTTTGGCTTACCGAGCAGTTTTCGATCGTTGGTGGCGTAAGGTGGGACTATCAAAAAATCAATTATGATTTGACGAGTGCCTCGGGTGTCAACTCCAATTCGACAAGCGCAACCTTCGCCAGCCCCAAGGCCAGTTTGATTTGGGAGCCAACGGAAAACCAGACCTATTATATTTCGTTTGCGCGTTCCAACAATTTGCCATTTGGACAGTATATCTCGTCTGACGTGAATCCGATTTCTGCGGGTCGTGAAGATGTTGATCCTGAAACCAGTGATCTTTATGAATTGGGTGGCAAAATCGACCTTCTCAATGGGCGTTTGGGTTTGACCGGCGCTATCTTCCAAGTTGAAAAAGATAACAGCATCTACGCTGATCCAAACGGAGATTTGACCTATACCGGCGAAAAACAACGTGTCCGCGGTGTCGAGTTGGGTGTTACCGGCGAATTGACCATGCAATGGAACGTCTACGCATCTTACAGTTTTCTTGATAGCGAAGTATTGGATGCTTCCGATCAATCGATCATTGGCAACAGTGTGGCCGGTGCCGCTAAAAATGCCGCAACGCTCTGGACCACTTACAATCTGGCACCGCATTTCGATGGTATGGATGGGAAATTTCTCGTCGGTGGCGGTATGACATATCGCGATGCCATGTCGATCCGCAGCGACAATCGTGCAAGTGTTCCTCACAGCTATACCTTGGATGCACTCGTATCTTATGAGACAGAAAAGTGGAATCTAAGCTTGAATGCTTACAATCTGACGGATCGTGTCAATTACGACAACTTCTTCCAAGGATCGCAGGCATCAGTCGCTCGCGCTATCCCGTCTGAGGGAAGAACATTTGTCGTGAAGCTTGGTACCAAATTTTAATGCAAGCTTGGCGGTTTCTATGAAACCGCCACTGTTTCAATTCGGTTTGAAACGCTGTTTCGACGGCGTACCAAATCTGTTTACGGGGTAGGCTAGATTATGATCGTTCAAATTCCCACCATTTTAACGCCTGATGAAGTTGCACATTGCCGCGCTGTGCTGGAGAAGTCACAGTGGGTCGATGGTGCAGCAAGCGCTGGAGAGCAGGCAAAAAAGGTTAAGTTTAATTTGCAGATACCGCAGGAAAGCGGCGAAGCACGGGAATTGGGCGAACTTATCCTTAACGCTTTGGGCCGCAACCCGACATTCAATTCATTGGCCATGCCGTTGCACGTCTATCCTCCATTGTTCAATCGTTATGATGTCGGTATGCGTTATGGCGATCATGTTGATGGTGCGTTTCGTGCGCTTTCCGGTAGTGGAGCGCGAATACGCCAAGATGTCTCAACAACAATCTTCCTCTCGGAGCCCGATGAATATGATGGTGGTGAGCTTGTTATTATTGATGGCCACAACGAGAGCCGGGTGAAATTGGCGGCGGGTAGTGCCATTGTTTATCCAACAGTCAGTCTGCATCGCGTTGAAGCGGTAACACGGGGATCACGATGGGCATCATTTTTTTGGACCCAATCGCTCATTCGCGACGTTTTCATGCGTGATACCTTGCATGAACTTGATATTGCCATCATGAACTTACGTTCAACAATGGCCGATGATCATCCAGACATCTTGCGGCTCGTCAATATCTATCATAATCTTCTTCGCCAAAATGCGGAATTATAGGAGATTATGGAAGGGCTTGGCCGAAAGGGTAAGATCGATCATTTCGGGAAACCTACAAACAAAAATAGCGGCGCGACGCCCAACGACGGAGCAACGCGAACCTGTTGATCCGCACATTTTCCTTCTCCGCCAGCCCATCCTGCAGATAGAGGATTGGCGAAAGCTTTTGCAAGGCCATAACGCTGCGCATGTTGCTTTGAAACTCGCACAAAAAGGCTCACCCAAAGCGCAATATGCCTTGGGTAAGATTTTGCTTCATGGGCAGGGTGTCCCTGAAGATCGCGAGGAAGCCTTTGCATGGTTTGGCTTGGCCGCGGCACAGGAATACGCACCTGCGATGAATATGGTCGGCCGTTGTTATGAAAATGGTTGGGGCTGTCAAAAAACACCGGTCGAGGCGTTTTATTGGTTTGAAAAAGCAGCAGCCTTGGGTGATGACTGGGCAATGTTCAACCTTGCCGACCTCTTACGTCGTGGGGAGGGGGCCGTCCAAAACGATGAGCGAGCATTTTCCCTTTACCAGCAGGCTGCAGATAAAGGGCATGTCAAATCCCTTAATATGCTTGGATTGTTCTTTGAAGATGGTCGTGGAACAAGAAAGGATCTTCAGTCTGCAGCAGAGCTATATCAACGCGGTGCTGTCGGAGGGGATTGTTGGGCGCATTTCAATTTTGCCAGACTTCTATCGGCTGACGGCAAGGTTGACGAGGCATTGCATTGGCTTGAATTATCCTTAAAACATCAAATTGGAGACTATTGTGCAACGCTTGCGGAACTGTTCCAACAACACCCGGATGTGCGCTTGCGAAGTGTTTCTGAAAAGGCTCTGGCGCTGTTGAATCAAGGACGTTAAATGACAATAACAGCCGACATAGTATCTCTAAGCGATTATCAGCGTCGGTTTCAACAAAGCGTAGCTCCTGAGATCGTCGCATATATCGATGGGTATGCGGCTGATGGGGTGACCCATAAACGTAATCGCGCTGTCTATGACGAATTGTGTCTGCTGCCGCGGGTGCTTGGAAAATTCGATCATGCGACAACAGCATTGTCACTCTTTGGTGCATCACTCCCGTCACCAATCATTCTGGCGCCTACGGCCTATCACAAACTTGTTCATCCTGACGGCGAAAAAGCAACGGCAAAGGCTGTTTCACTTACCGGAAATACGATGTGTGTCAGTGCGCAGTCCAGCGTGCTCCTGGAAGAACTTGCTGCATTTGGCGCGGATCAACTGTGGATGCAGTTATACATGCGCAGGCAGCGTGCGGAAACGTTGGACATGATCAAGCGCGCGGAAGATAGTGGCTATCGTGCTTTGGTTATCACGGTTGATGCGCCAGTGAGTGGTGTGCGAAATGTCGAGCAACGCAGTGGCTTTGCCCTGCCGCCGCATATCCGTGCGGTCAATCTGGAACGATACCAACAAGAAGATATACCCAAGAAAAAAGCCGGTAGTCCGGTCTTTCAAGGTATGCTACATAATGTGCCCGACTGGGAAACACTGCGGTGGATATGCAGCAAAAGTCATTTGCCTGTTTTGGTAAAAGGAATTCTTCATCCGCTTGATGCTGAGCGCGCGCTGGAAAATGGTGTAGCTGGCATTATCATTTCCAACCATGGCGGACGGACACTCGATACGACTCCGGCAACGCTCAAGCTATTGCCACTCATCGCGCAGAAGGTGAATGGGCGGATTCCGGTGTTGATTGATGGCAATATCAGGCGCGGGACGGATATCGTCAAAGCTTTGGCACTGGGTGCCAGTGCTGTATTAATCGGGCGACCGGTTCTTCATGCGTTGGCTGTAGGCGGTATGAGCGGAATTGCACATATGCTGACAATCCTACAAACAGAATTCGAGATGGCCATGGCACTCTGCGGTTGTGAATATCTCGCCGATATCACCCCCGACATCATCTTTCATAGACACATGTCAGTTTTATGAAGAATATATCTGCATATACAAATAAAAAGCATTTATGTGGCAAAAATACATGAATCGCTATTGAATCATTAAGTATGAATTCTCTCGTATCAAGAATCTTATTGTGCATTTGTTTTTGATATGCATAGAGATGTTAGAGAGATTGAAACGGCTTAAGAGATGTTCTCAATATAGAGGGTTGTCTGATAAGCATTCTGGTTTGTAGTGGGGATACAACATTCATGCGTAAAAAACTTCTCAAGACAAATGTGTCTATCGTAGCATTGGCTATCAGTTCATTAACTACACTTGCCGCAAAAGCCGAAGACATCACATACACCGGTACAGAAACAGAATATGAGAATCTTCATACTGATCCCTCTGCACCGGGGGAACGTTACCTTTATTCAATACAAACCACAACTGGCAATACCGTTACTATTAATGATAGCACAAATCTCGCGGAAAACTATAAAGCGCCTAACCGCGTTTTTGGCGGTATCTCGAATAATAGCGTTGTAAACGCTAATACAGTCAATATGACAAGCGGTAAAGTTATAGATGCTGTTATCGGCGGTTATTCCGGTGATGGAGGTTCCGTCGATCGCAATCAGGTTAAAATTTCGGGTACGTCGCTGATCGAGGGTTTTGTATATGGCGGGTTCGTTTACCAAGGAAGTGGTACTGCGACCAATAATATCGTCGATATAAGCGGTGGTGAAGTGAAGAAAATGGTGGTTGGAGGCCGATCGGTTGTAGGCTCTGCAGTCGCAAATACAGTGGCGATCTCTGCCGATGCAATAGTAGATGGGCGCGTTTTCGGTGGCTATGCCGATCAAGCTGGTAATGTATCGAAAAATAACGTTCTTATCACTGGCGGTGTCCTGAAGGATGGAGTTAGGGGTGGTCTAACTTTTGACGGCAACGCAACGGAAAATTTGGTCACCATGTCTGCCGGAAATGTAACTGGCGAAATTCACGGCGGTCATGCAGATAGAAATGGGAACGCGTCTGCAAATGAGGTTAAAATCAATGGTGGATCTGCCAGTACAACAATAGGTGGTTATGCCTATAACGGGAACGCAGTCGATAACCGCGTTGCAGTATCAGATAATGCGGTTGTTCGTGATGTTAATGGCGGTTATGTAGCACAGGCTGGTGACGCGCGAAACAATCAGGTTAATATCTCGGGTTCAGCACGTGTTAGTAGTACGGTTAAGGGCGGTTTTGTTAATTCCGGTAGTGGCACAGCGGCAAATAATACAGTTATGATTAGCGGTGGCGATATTTCAGACACCGTGATTGGCGGCAGCGTTGCAGATGGTACTGCCGAGGGAAACAACGTGGCGATTTCGGCGGGAACATTGCGCGATTTTGCGATTGGTGGATATTCGGGCGCATCAGGGACTGTCACGGGCAACAAAGTTACAGTCAAGGGTACAGCTTTGATAACCGGGACTGTTCTCGGCGGTTTTTCGGAGGATGGTAACGCAACAAACAACACCGTTGATATGCAAGGCGGAACGTTAAAATTTCAACTCTACGGTGGTCGTTCGACGACAGGTTCGGTCTCGGGCAATACCGTATATGTTCGTGGGGGAGAGGTCCAAGACAATGTTTACGGCGGTGGAGCTGACGGTGCAGGCGCTTCTAGCAACAACAAGGTAATCATTTCCGGAGGCAACTTCCAAAAACAGGTTGTCGGCGGTTGGTCTGACACAGGAACGGCGAATTTAAATGAGGTATCTGTATCAAACGCAACGATAGGAACGAGTGTTGTCGCTGGTTATGTTGATTTAGGAGGATCGGATGCAACGAACAATAGCCTTTCACTATCCGGAAATGCGTATGTAAAAGGTCTTGCTATTTCCGCATTTACTGCAAAAGGCAATGTGACGGGTAATAAGCTTTCGCTTATAGATGCGAAGGTAGATGGAAACGTCTATGCAGGTTATTCGCGCGAGGGTTCTGTAACCGATAACTATGTCACGCTAACTGGAAGCAGAATCAGTATTGGCGGTACATTGTATGGTGGCTATGATGCATCCAATACAGGTGATGTTTTTACCGGTAATACCCTGACTCTCAACGGTTTCCGCGGCGACCTTGTTGGTATCAAAAATTTCCAAAACTATAACTGGATTCTTCCTAAGGATGTGGTGAATGGGGAAACACTGATTCACATTACCGGTACGGAAGCCGTCGATCTGCAAAACACGATCCACACGATTGCTTTCGTCTCGGATGGAAACCGGCTTGCCGTCGGAGATCAGGTCACACTGATCGACAAGGTTGTAAACACGCCTGACAGTATCTCTATGGAAGTTAAACAAGGCCAGTTTATCATTTACGATATGCGCGCCAAGCAAACGGATCAGGATACGTTTGTCTTGACCGCCTATAATAAGACAGTGACACCCGAACCTATCGATACAAAAGACATTGGCACTTTGATTGATGGTAACGGCAATCTAAGCAAGGATACGCCGAAACTAGCCGGTCGTATCAATCCTCAATCCAAGGCATTTTCTGAAGGACGCGCTGCAGCGCTTGGCTTTGCAACGCAAGGTGCTGATCTCATTGCTGATACAGGGATTCGTGCGGCACAAAGCTCTGTAGCGGCAGCTAGCTCTCATATTACTCAGATGAATTTGGTGCCATTTCTCGTCGTCAGTGGCAGCTCCAGCCGTTATAAAACAGGGAGTCATGTTGATGTTGACGGTTTCAATATGGCTGCAGGTTTAGCAACGGGTTTTGAACTGGCTGGTGTTCATCAGGTTACTGTCGGTGCATTCTTTGAATATGGCCGCGGTACTTATGACAGCTATAATAGTTTTGCTTCTTACGCGTCGGTTCATGGTGACGGTGACACGCACTATACGGGTGGTGGCATTCTTGGTCGGATAGATTTTGCCGGAACGGGATTAGGCCGCGTAACAAATCTTGCTGCTGGTCAAACGGATGGGCTTTATCTCGATGCTGCATTCCGCGCTGGTAAGATTGACACTGATTTTGATAGCAATGATCTGATTGATGCGAATGGTGTTGCCGGTTCCTACGATAGCGGGGCCAATTATTTCGGCGCCCATGGTAGTGTCGGTTATGTATTCAATTTCGATGATCGTAATTCTGTCGATGTGTATGGCCGTTATCTATGGACCAGAGTTGACAGTGAAACTGTGGATGTCGGTGCCGAACGGCTCCATTTTGATTCCACAAATAGTTCACGTATCCGGGTTGGCACGCGTTATAGCTACATTTATAGCGAGCAAATTAAACCTTATGTTGGTGCCGCCTATGAGCACGAATTTGATGGTGAGGTAAAAGCCCAAGCCTATGGTTTGAAACTTGACAAACCATCTCTAGATGGCGACACTGGTATTTTCGAAGCTGGAATATCCTTCAAACCAATCAGCGTTAATCAAGCGCTAAGTGTTGATGTTTCAGGACAAGGGTTTGTCGGCCAACGTGAAGGCGGCGGCGGCGGCATGAAGATTAAATATGAATTTTGATGCGCTGATATAGGCAGACTAGAAGCTTTTATCTGTATTAAGAGAGTTGACACAAACCGCTATTCACATGAATAGCGGTTTTTCATATTCTTGCGTTTATTTCAGCTGCAAAAGCCCGTTCCTGAATTTGCATCAAAGATGCTACCTGCCCTAAAGTATCCAAGAGATCACAGTTTCAAGGTTGATATTTTGCTATGGGATAGAGCCTTCTGTTCCTAAAACACCGACGCTTTTCGCCGCATTGCAGACCGCCGCGAACCGATGAATGGTCATTGTGATGGAGATGTGAAGCGTGCAAACCAAAATGGTTTTGCCTGCACTTATATATTTGAAACAAATGAGGGGAGACAGTGATATCTGCTGTCCCGCCTCTCGTTTTGTCATTTTGAGCGTGTTCTATAGCTATCAGAATTTCGCTTTAAAACCGACCGTTCCATTTAGCGAATAGCTGTTGCCGAAATCTTCGAAGCTGCTTCGCGCATCAACCTCGCCATAGATCGAATAGGTGTCATCTTTCCAATTGTAGGAAACACCTGTGCCAAGCCCACCCCAGAACCGGTCGGAACGGTTACGGAAGTCTACATTGGTCACAGATATCTCGGTTCCATCAAGGAATTCATAATAAAGATTACCAATTCCATAGGTGGTCAAACGACGCATATCTCCTGCGGCCGACCTCCACGCTTTCTCCCGGTCGAAAGCGACACCGATGCGGCCAGTCAAAGCATCACCATCTTTACGATGGACGTTGCCGCCATAACTATCGCGGAAATTATCAAAGTCGACTGCGTTGTAGGAAAGCTGTGCTTGCGGCGTCATTGTCCATTCATGGTTAAGAGCAATCTTCTTGCCCGTTTCGACAGAGACAGCATAACCGGTACCGTTATTACCGCTTACAACAGTTTCGCCCAACCCCTTATTAAGCCAATCGGACTTGATATCGCTGTCGTACCACATAACTTGTGCAACACCGTCAACGTAGACGTCGTTAGCGCTATACCACGTCAATGTACCGCCGAGCCCATAGCCATCGGTTTTAATGTCGCCCTTGCCATAGCGGGATGAGACATCAGCCTTGGCATGGCCATATTGTACGTAAGCGCCGCCAATAAGCTTGCCTGCATCACTTTCGGTGATCTCGAAATCCAGACCAAGTTGTGTCTTGACCATATCAAGATCGAAGTTGCTGCGGGTTTTGCTAATATCCGAATTTACGTGACCAGTGGAACCTTCCACCTTCATCCAGAAACCGCGACCCTCCATTTCGTTGATCATAGCGGTCTGGTTGTCCGAGCCACTGCCAAGCCAGGTACGATTGCCGACACGTTGCTGTAATGTACCAAGCTTGTTAAGTTGCTGTAAAATTTGCGGATAGGCTTCGTAAAGCGGTGCAGTAGCGGAATAGACCACTTTATCCGGATCAGTTGTGCCGCCATCTCCATCGCCGCCTGAACCTGTATAGAGCGAACGCAAATACCAATCACCATTGAAAGTCCCAGACGCGTTGCCTGCATAGAGAGAGTAAGCGTAAGCGCCTCCAATGACGGCTGACCGGCCATTGAAACTATAATCCGAATTCAAAGCGAATGCATTGCCGGAAGCACTTCCATCTGCTTTGATGATTTGAATGCCGTCGCCTGTCGTCTTGGCGCCTAATCCGCCACGATTGATAACTTGGACAGATGTTGTCCCGCTAACATTTCCACTAATATACAGCCTGTCGGTGGCAGAGTTATCAGCCGCTAAAACAGTATTCAATATGAGTGATCCGCCGTTGCTATTATAATCTCCACGCACATTGAGAATATTGCCAACTGCACCACCTGCCAAACGGATAGTGCCATTATTGCTCAATGAGCCAAGATCCAACGTAGATGCCGCGGAAGTTGAATAATCACTGACAGCATTAAAGGCAGCAATGGTGCCATTATTGGTTACAGTGCCGGTAACCTTGCCTAGGCCAGCAAAGATAGCGCCATTATCGACCGATAGAGCACCACCAATTTGTGAAGACGACATATCCGCACTCCCCAGTGCCAGCATTCCAGAGCTGACTTTCGTCAAGCCGGTAAATCCCGATAGAGCCTGCTTGACCACCATGGTGCCGCCGCCGGTTTTTTCAAATTGACCAGAGCCGGTAACGGTATTGTCAAAATTCCACTGCCCTGAGGTATTGGCAACAAAGGTGCCATTGGTGGTGATGTTGGCACTGCCAATGTTGTTTTGATTTTGCGCCGTGAGCTTGCTACCTGCGGCAATGTCGAACAATCCGGTGAAAGTGCTGCTATTGCCAGTCAAAGTAACGTCGAACGCATCTCTTACGGCGACTGTACCTACGCCTTTGATCGATGTTGCCATCTCGGACGTTTTTGTGGACGTCCAAGTGCTGTTATGAAATGCCAGATCAGCCAAAATAAGTCGGTCATTTGCTCCAGTCAGTTCAATCGACTGAGCATTATTAAAGGCTGAGGCATTATTGAGGTAAAGCTGAGAGCCACCCGTGACCTGAACAGTGCCGGTAAAATTGCTCTGCACGCCGTTTACGTAGACAATTGACGGGTCGATAACAAAGCTTCCACTGCCAGCAAGTGTGTTGGTATCAAGACTTCCACCGATCGAGTCAGATGATGCGCGTAACGTATCATCAATCGTCAAAACGGAACCATCAGAAATGATCATTTGCCCGCCACTGGCGGTATAGAGACTGCCGATAGACTGTGAATAGCCATTCATTTCAACTGTAGCGGACGTTTTTATATCAAGGCGGGACGTTTTGCCCAAGACATTGTCTGCACGGAATGCCAGCGTGCCGCTGTTTGCTGTTGTCACGCCGGTATAGTCATTCAAAGTGTTGGACAGCGAGATCGTTTCGCCCGTACGAGCTGAAACCACCAAATCACCACTCCCCGTCAATTTGGCAGAGAGATCGGTTGCATGACCAGTTGCTCCTGCACGTGCCGAGAGAACAAGAGCGTTTGCGTCTTTTCCAATCAGATCAATTTCCGTTAATCCATAGGAAACATACATGCCTGTATCATCGGTTGATAGGCGATAGTCATAGCTGCCTTGTGCAACCTTGACACCATTTTGTGTGATATCGGCCTGTTTGCCGTCGCTGATAACATTGCCATCTTTATCAAGCAATTTAAGGGCACCAGCGCCATAGTTCACCGTATCGGCATAAACCAGGCGAAGGAATTGATTTTCATCATCTTGTTCGAGCAAACCAACCGTTGTCGGATCGGTCACCGGAATGGTGTTGACGAAGCTGGAATCTCCCGTCAGTTTGACACTGCCTGTTCCGTTGGCATCCAGATGCTTAACGGTTATCGTCGTATTGGCGACTTTTGCACCGAACGTCATATCAAAAACAGCTGTGCCGCCGTTAAACGCCAATCCACCTATGGTCTGATTGCCTTTGCCCACAGTGGTGACATTATCGGCATCCACTTGCAATGTCGCATTCGTCAAAGCGCTGGTATTATTACCCGCAAGACTGAATGTTCCACGGCCCGCCTTCAGCGTACCGGTGAATAGGCTGCCGGTGTCTGCACCAAAATTGAATGCATCATTGGCAGTGCCCATTATGGCCGAAACCACGCCTGAACCGCTGAGCTTGTGGTTGAATGTATAACCTGCTGTCGGACGAAGGTTGAGTGTCGATGTAGCATCAATGTCTACCGAACCGACACCACCGCTCACATCGGTCATGTCGATGAGATCCGCGGTTGTGAAACTGCTGCTATTGGTCAGTTTAAGGGTTTCGAAATGTTGTATGACACTATCGGCAGATGCGGTGTAAGTTGCGCCATCAAAGGTCAATGTGTCATTACCACCGCCCACTCCGCCATCAAGCTTTTCGAAAGTGGCGTCACCTTTAACGGTGAACGCATTGGTGCCATTTCCAGCGATAATTTCGCCGCTGACCGAGCCATCATTCAATAAGACAGTGTTATCACCATTGGCCATATTGACCAGACCAACAATCGTGCCGCTATTGGTTAGCGCGCTGTCCTGGTTGTCAAATGTCAGAGCGGTTCCTGTAGCGGAAGATATCAAACCGGTGCTTTCGTTAATAACTTCCGTTGCAGTACCCAGACTGATGACCGGATTGGTCGTCGATTGTGAGATAAGCTCGCCAGCATTGGTGAAGCTCTTTACGCCGGAAAGAACAACAGCCGAGCCGCCCTGTGCCGAAACATTGACGCTGACGCCGCTTTTAACGACACCGTTGCCTGTATGGAGAACCGAGAGACCGGTACCGTTTGCACCGGTGACATTGACCGTCATCTGCAAGGAGTCAAGTATATCGATATCGTTCGATATTGCCTGTCCTGTAGCTGTCTGAAAAGCCACGCCTGTTCCACTGCCAGAAACGTTGATCGTTCCATTGTTAGCGCTTCCCAGTGACGAAGATGTCCGGATGCCCGCGCCATTCTCGACATTGATTTTCGCACCATTTGCCAAGGTAAGACCGGTAATCTCGGCTTTATTCTCGACGCCGTTGCCTGTACCTTTTACAGTGATGACAGAGCCATCCATTGTTAGGCTGCTCGCACCGGTGTCGAGATATACACCATGTGCACCACCATCAGCCTGTACGGTTCCGCTGCCTGTCAAGGTTAGTGCGGCCTCGTCCAAAAGCTGTATCGCAGCCAGGCCGCCGGCTGTATTGATTGTTCCTGTGTTGGTAATCTTGGAATTGGCGCCTTCAACCTTCACGCCGACACCTTTCACGCTGATCGAGCCGGCATTGATCATCGTTGCCTGGTTGACATAAACACCGATATTATCGGTTCCAGCCATTTCGATGTTGGAGTTGGTTGTAAGATCCAATGTCGCACTGTTTGAAACAGCAAAGCCTATTACACCTGTGGCCAAGGAACCCGCATCTGTGATGTGTGCCGATGACGTCAGTTTTGTTGCACTGTCTGGTTCGTTGATCTTTTCTCTGAATAGGCTGTAATTCTGGCCATCAACCGTCGCGGCAATCGTATTGTTTGCCGAGAATACGATGGTTGAATTATCACTGAGCGTGCCCGTCGCACCGCCTTCAATGCGGATAGCCTGTGCGCCTTCACCGGTCAGATTATATGTTGAACCTGAATTAACGGTAATATTGGTTCCCGTTGTAACAACCCACCCGGTTGAAGAATCAACGGATTTTTCACCGCTGTTCGATGCCAAAATAGCGATGGCTCCTTTGCCGGAGATGTCGAAGCTCAGACTGTTGCCGTCGGAATTATTGTCAACAAACGATGCCCCACTTGCAACATAAAAGCCGATGGAATTTTCCGTTCCAACTTTCATGCTTGAAAGCTTGCTTTCGACCAGTGAACCGTTTCCCCAAATAACAAAGCCAATCTGGTCTTTGCCGTTTTGAAGTGTAATGTCAGCGGTGTCTTCAACCTTGATTAAACCGCCATTACGTGAATATCCGCCGACGGATCCGTTGCCGCCAACGATCAAGTCACCGGATAAAGTACCGATGGCACCGGTGCCGAGAATGCGCATACCGTAATTTCTATTGAGAAGCTGCGAACCGGTATATGTCGATGAACCGGAAATATTGATCGTACCGGAAGATTGCGCGTTTGCAGTATTCCCGCTTGTTGCTTCTGCGAGGATGGCTGTACTGTTCACGCCGCCGACATTGATGGTGCCAGCATTGCTAACAAAAGATGTTGCTGCTAGTCCCCCATTATTTGTTACATAGATACCGTAATTGGCTAATGGGTTATAGTTGGGGTCGCTATCATTATAACCGCCATCAATATTGATGACTCCGTCAGATGCATTGGTGATTTTTTGGTTTGCCCACAGCGAACGTATAGCGTAGGTGTTTTCCATGTAGCGCCCTACGGTGATATTACCGTGGTTCGTGAAGATGTTAAATGAATTATAGAGTTGGACACCGATAGTCTCCGCGCCACGCCCTCTACCATTGACAATTGCAACAGAGGGGGTGGAAAGATCATATTGGGCACTATAACCAATCAGGATAGAACCCTTATTGGTAGCATCCGCATTTCCTTGTAGATTTACCCCTACAGGATTACTCCACCAACCAGTCGTTGAGGCTCCGAGATTCATCACGCCGGTTGTATCATTAACAAAGGTTGCATTTGCGACGTTTACGCCGGTACTCCATGCCTGACCTATTTCGCGTGAATCGTAAGGACGACCTAACACATTTACAATGCCGCTATTGGTGAAAGTCGATTGGCTATTTAAAGTAACACCAGAGCCACCATTTCCGGCTGCATCTTGCGCATTTGTGAATTCTCTGCCTGCGATGATTACGCCCGTCTCAGTATTGTTGACAACGGATCCGTTGGCAGCAGAAACCCCAGAAACCAATGTTCCTGCTATCGTGCCAGAATTGTTAACGGTTGCGCCATTGTCGATAAATATTGTATTGCCACCGATATTTGCGGGCATGTAAACTGATGCGTATGAACCTTGTGAAACATTTACAACAGAGCTTTTTCCATTTGCATATATTAGATTCGGAGCGCCCTGCGGAAGCGTCGCAGAGTCACCGGCTGTGACGTTGTTTGTATAGTTATAGTTATATTGATTGGATTTATATGCTTTTTCCAAATAGGTATTGTAGTTATCAATTGTGATTTCGCCGCCCGCCTGCATTGATGCGATGAGCGCATCGTTATAGGCGCGCATGGAAGCGACATCGGTTACAGCATATGTCGTCCCATCAACAGAGATAGGGGTGCCCGTAAATGTCGTATAATTGATGCTATTTTGTACTTGCTGTCCGGCGGAAAAGGTTGGAACGGTATCAAAGGTAATGTTCATCTTTGAGTTCCAATTAATCACCGTCGGATTGGCAGAAGCGTCGCTGCTGCCATAGGCCCTGAAAAGTCCAATATCCTGCTTCACAATCATATATTGATTAGCACCACCTAAATTAACATTAAGCGTGCCGCCGCCTTGATTGCCGTAGACAGCACCAAAAGCCATATTGACGTATAGGCCGCGGCCAGTGGCATCATCAGCATTGCCGGGGATAGTAAAGGTATCTGTTGCCTTTGAAGCGGCTGAAATATTGAAGCCAGAACTGTCATAAACCGTTACTACTCGTGTCCCGGAAACGGGATCCGGTATCTCAATAGTTTTCAAAGTGCCGTAATTAAGAACGGTTTTATCAAAAATCGACTTATCGGTCAGATAATCGCCAAGCTTGACAATCGTGGCTTCGTACTTTTTCCCGCCCGGGATCTTATCGAAGCTACCGTTAAGTGTAATAGTATCGCCGCCAGTTACGGATACGGAACCTTTGAAGCCTGACGTCGCGTTAACGTCATTACTATTTTGCTGCGTACTCCAAGCGGGTATCGTGCACGATCCACCACTGGCGACCGCATCGTCGGTGATGCCGGTATTGCAGGTTGATGCTGATACCAGCGACATGTATGATAGAGAGAATGACGCAGACAAGAATGTTGTCAACAGCAAAGCTGACCGCTTGATAGATAGCATGATAGGACCCCAATATTGGTGCAGAAAACAAAAACACCAGCAGAGGCCCCCGACTGCATAGTGTTCATATTAAATCGTTTTCTACATTCGACCACCTGTTTCGAGCACAGCATCTAGCGCTAGAATGTGACATTTTAGCGTCGAAAACTAGACTAAAGCGCTCAGATTATGAAAAGTTACTCGACTTACCACGAGAATCACACATAATTAACCAACTTATGATTGATTTTTTACGATAATAACAATTCATAGGTTGTATTTTGCGGGAAAAATCCATGCATTGACATTTTGGTCACACTGGCATCTTCCATTCGGTTCAATGTGATGTAATGAACATTAAGTTGTTGATAATGATTGATATTTCAAAAGGCTGCGTTTCACAGGTAGGCCCTGCGGTTCTCATGGAATGATGTCTTCTATGTGAATAGAGGTCGCCTGCGTCAAAGTATCATCTTGCAAAAAGTGTCGATAGGGTGTGTGCGCCATCTGAATGTCGCGATCGTGATTTGTCGATTATATATTATCGGTAGCATCCGTGTTCGTTTTTAAAAGTCTGCAATATTAACGCTTTTAGCTTGCCCGGCATCATGAGGGCGCTCTCTGTATTATGGGTCTAGTTGCGCGCTGAACTGGCAGTCATGGAACGACTGATACCGATCAAGAGCGTTAAGCTGTTTTGGTTAGAGACGTAAGATATCACCGAAAGCGAGCCTCTGGCGCAGAGCGTTCGTAAGGGGGGGGGCGATAGCGTTCTATGTTGATCATCATTGCGGGTGCTCTATAATATCTCACTTTAGCTTTAGATGATCTGCTCCTCACGCCAGCGTTTGACAAGCCCCGCATCGATATCGACGAGATCCAGCGCCCGCCCCACAGTATGATCGACCATTTCATCAAGAGTTTTTGGGCGCGGATAAAACGCAGGGACAGGCGGCATGACGATAGCCCCCATTTCGGTGACAGAAACCATGTTCCGGCAATGCCCTAGATGCAGTGGCGTTTCGCGCAAGAGCATGATCAGTCTGCGGCGTTCTTTCAATGTTACATCGGCAGCGCGGGACACAAGTGTGCCACAATTTCCAGATGCAATTTCCCCTAAGGTTTTTGCCGAGCATGGCGCGATAAACATCCCAGCGATACGGATCGAACCACTGGCTATGGGTGCAGCTATATCATCGTTGGTATAGACAAAATCCGCTTTAGCATTGATATCGGCGACTTTCATATCGCCTTCATATGCAAGCGCGACCATGGCAGAACGGGACATGACGAAGTGCGTCTCACAGCCCAGCGCACGTAAAGCATCCAGAAGTCTGACACCGTAAACATATCCGGATGCACCGGTTATAGCCACTATAAAGCGTTTTTTCATATAAGTGATCCAGTTGTTAAAAATGAGTGGCTTCAATATTGATCAATCGTATCGCGAATGCGGTTGAAGACGTCCATCGGCGGGCGTACGAATTCCGATCGCCCACCATCGGCACCATCTCCTGGACGTGTTGTTGCAACCAAACCAATTTTCGTGACCGTCAGATGTTCATGGACTGGATCACACCGGTCTGCCTTGACACCGGGAAGCACAATCAGATCTTCATGTCCGCGGAAGCGCGCAGCCAACGACCATTCTACCTGCATAGGGTCTTCAGGATCAATGTCATCATCAACAACGGTAACAAGCTTGAGTAGGTTGACCATACCCATTGCTAGCAAAACCGCTCTCTTGCCTTCACCCAATTTGGGCTTATGCATGACAATAACGGCATGCAGACGCCCCATCCCGCCTTCGGTAATGATAACCCGCCTGACGGCTGGAATTGTGCGTGCCAAATCACGCGTCAGAGTGGCCCCGATCGCCACTCCGCCAAGCAGACAATGTTCAGGTGCAAAACCGGGCAAAATTGCTTGGTAAATCGCGTCGCTGCGATGGGTGATGCAGGTTGCTTCAACACCGATTCCGGGACCGTAATAGACATAAAAACCGGGGAATTCCGAAACCGCTCCTTCGTCAATCAGTTGGTCGGGTTTAAGTATACCTTCCAAGACGATTTCGGAATGCGCTGGAACCTCCAGATCGACGGTTTTACACTTGACCAGTTCAACCGCTGTGCCAAGTAGTGCTCCCGCCGTATCATATTCATCGTCACCAAGATCGAGATATAGTTGGGAACCAAGGAGTAACGCCGTGTGATTACCGATAACAATGGCAATCTCCAGACTGCGGCCTTTCGCCATGGCTTTATCGGCAAGTTGAGCGAGGTGATGGTTTTTAGCAATACCTGCCATCATCAGTTGGCCGCCTTCAAGTCGCAGCCGCGCAATTGAAACATTGCGCCGCCCGGTTTCCGGGTCTTTTGCAATGATAATGCCAGCCGTAATATATGGGCCATCTTCCTTTTCAAACCAGCAGGGCACCGGCATGATATCGGCGATATCAAAAGGCGGTTTAATGACGACATCCTGAACCGGTGCATTATCCACTATGATCGGGGGAATTGGGTTGCGTAGTGCTGCGTGACAAAAAGCGTCAAGCCGCGCTGGTTCAATGCCTAAGCCCTGAGCGAAACGCGCCCGGCTATTATAGATATTGCCGACGACAGGCATTCGTGCTTGTTTTACATCGTCAAAAAACTGTGCAGCCTCTCGCGGGCGCAGTGCTAGGATCGATGCGATCTCATATCGAATGTCCACTGGATATGTCACATGGTGCAGCGCTCCTTCGCGTTCAAGCTGTTGTAAAAATCCCCGCATACTCTGATCTGTTTTCGACATTTTACTACTCTGTTGTTTTCGGCTCTTTTCGCTGCATATCAGCGTCTATCGAAGGCAATGACGCTCTCAAATAAGACAGCTGCCCCAGCCGCTATCTCTTCCGGTTCGGTCCATTCATCTGGGGCATGGCTAATGCCTTCCTTGCTTGGGACAAATACCATGCAAGAAGACGCAACATGCGAGATAAAGGCGGTATCATGCCCCGCACCAGAAGCCATGGAGCAACTCTTCAAGCCAAGCTTTGCAGCGCTTTCAGCCAATAGTTCTTGCAGTGTTTCATCGCATTTTGCAGGCATCGTATCCGACAACAAAAGCCATTTGCTGCGGTTGACGCGGCAAGCACTGGCGATTGTATTTGTTTCATCATCCAGTTTTGCTAAAAAGGCTTCAGTCATTGCATGGTCTTCAGCTCGGACATCGATGACAAGACGCGATTGGCCTGCAATAACATTGGCAGCATTTGGCATTTGTTCGACAATTCCGGTGGTGGCAACGAAATGACCGTTGCCGCTCTCTGCAATTTCAGTTGCCAGGCTATTTACGTGCAAGACAGTTTTTGCAGCTGCCAGGCCTGCATCCCGTCGCAATGACATGGGTGTCGCGCCAGCGTGGTCGGCGCGTCCTTGATAGCCAATTTCAATCCGCGCTATACCCGCGATAGCGGTAACGATGCCGACATCTATGGCTGCTTGCTCGAGAACGATACCCTGTTCAATATGCAGCTCAAAAAAGGCGGCAATATCGTCTCGTCGCGCATTGGCCAAATCGGCTATCCGCCCCCCAATGCGATCAATCGCACCTGCCAGCGTCTCGCCATCGGGGTGCTTATAGTCGAGTTGCGACTTGGTAAGATGTCCGCTCATCGCGCGGCTGCCAATGCAAGACAATCCGTATTCGCTTGGTTCTTCGGCAAGGAAATCGACAATGTCGATTGTATGGTTTGCGATAATTCCGTGGTCGCGCATCGAACGAACAACTTCAAGCGCTGTGATAACGCCAGCAATCCCGTCAAATCTGCCGCCGCTTGGCACGGTGTCGGAGTGAGAGCCAATCATGATTGTTCCGGGCTTAATACCCGCCAAACGGCCAATCAGATTCCCGCCACTGTCAAGGCTAACAGCAAGGCCCGCTTCTGCAAAACGTTTTGAAAGCCAGTCACGGCCAGTTAGGAAAAGCTCTGAAAATGAGCGTCGCGTGAAAGGAGCGCCAGGGTCGGTTATCGCGGCAAGCGCCATAATATCGTCCCAAAGACGCTGACCATTTATTGGAAGATTTCCTCTTACCATCAGCATTCTGCCTGTTTGATTTGTAGAGGTTTGACGAATACACCATCACCGGGTTTCGCAATAACATTTTTACCATCAAAAACCATTTTCCCGCGCACGAAAGTAGCTGCAGGGCGGTGTATCAATTCCATGTTTTCGTATGGGCTCCATTGAACATAATTATGCCCGCTGGCAGCAGGGTCATAGCGGCCGGGATTATGCGCCATGACGACGATATCCGCATCACGCCCCAATTCCAGTGCCCCTTTTTGATGCCCTATTCGAAATAGACGTGCCGGGTTTGCTGCCAATAGGCGCGCTGCGAATACAGGACTTAACCGTCTCTTGATCAAATTATCCAAAAGCAGTGTGTAAAGCACTTCGAGGCCGGGAACACCTGACGCATTCTTCAGCATGACCGGATCGGTTTTGCGGTCCACAGACCAACTAACGTGATCGGTCGAAACGACGGTCACATTGCCGCCTGCCAAATGACGCCACAAGGCTTCGACTTCATCACGTTGGCGGACGGGAGGGTTTATTTTCGCTTTGCCACCAAGACGTGCTACATCGTGTTCTTCATCAAGGACCAGATAATGGATGCAGGCTTCGATCGTTGTATCATATCCTTGTAAACGATAGCTGCGGCATAGATCATACCCTCTGCTGATCGATGAATGGACTATGTGCGACGAGCAACCCGCAGCGGCACCTGTTTCATAAACTTCAGCTGTTGCCAATGCTTCAGCAAGAGGTGGTCTGCTCAAGCCATGAGCGCGATAGTCTGTGATGCCTGAACCGGCAATCTCTTCTTCTGTCGCGCGGATAAATTCGTCATGCTCGTTGTGTACACCAGCCATGAGCCCATGCTTGGAAATTTCGCGAAAGCAATCGAACAGCATCTTGGAAGGTATCCGCGGAAAACGCTGTGGATGAGTGCCAAATGTAGAAAATTTAAACGCGCATGCCCCCGCTGCAACCATGTCGCGAATATGCGCAGAACCATCTTGCGGACTGACTGTACCATATAGTGCGAAGTCCACCCGTGATTGGTCGCCAGCTTCAAGCGCTTTCTGTGTCAATCGCTCGCCGGTGCAGATCATATTACCATCATCATAGGGCATGTCGACCAATGTTGTAACACCACCGGCTGCTGCCGAACGGCTAGACCAGACAAAATCTTCCTGACCTTTTTGAGAGCGCGAATGCACCTGCGAGTCGATAGCGCCCGGCATAATATAAGCATCACCAAAATCATGTCGGTCTTTTGCTGCTGGCGGCTGTCCTTCACCGATTCGCTCTATCGTTCCATTGCGCACCGCAACGTAACCTTTATTGCGGATACGGCCAGCGTCCACGACTCTACCCGTCAGCACCAAATCAAAATCGCTCATATGTATTTCCTCCAGCTCAGCTGGATGACAACATATTTTTGCCGCGATAAAAAACGCTTTTTTTCGAAACGTATTATAACAAAATGCGAACTGCCATAGCACTCCACCCAGCACTGCGAACTTGGGCGAGGCTTCATCGCCGCATCAAGACCAATCTGCTTTTTGATTAAGAAGTATCAAGCGGTGTACTACAACTTGACCGTTCGAGTTTCTTAATAGCTCCGTTCGGATTTTACGTTTTGACTAGAGACATACAGTCACGCCATTTTTTAAACCAAAAATGGGAGTGACAGATGCAAAATACCAGCAAGCCGAAAATATCCAATGGAATAGACCGCTCCACTAGCCGCCGTGCCGTCATTGCAGCGTCGCTGGGCAATGCGCTTGAGTGGTATGACTTTGCAATCTACGCGCTTTTTGCCATTTATATAGCGCAGAATTTTTTCCCCAGTGACAATGACACGTCGGAATTGATCAAGGCTTTTCTGGCTTTTGGCTTGGGCTTTATCATACGCCCTGTTGGCGCAATCGTATTAGGAATCTATGCCGACAAAGCTGGTCGAAAAGCAGCTTTAACATTGACCATTATGGTTATGGCGGCGGGAACGTTGATTATCGCGATAGCACCGACTTATGCAGCCATCGGCATAGGCGCTCCGTTGCTATTATTGGCCGGACGTTTATTGCAAGGGTTTTCGTCTGGCGGCGAGCTTGGAGGGGCCGCAGCTTTCCTTGTCGAACATGCTCCAGCGGGAGAAAGAGGCAAATATTCTGCTTGGTTGCAGGCCAGTATGTCGCTTTCCAATATTATGAGTGCGCTGGTGGCGCTTGCTGTGACGACATGGCTTACCCATGACCAGATTTTGCATTGGGGGTGGCGCGTTCCATTTCTTATCGGTTTGCTGATAGCGCCGGTAGGACTATGGATGCGCCGCACGTTGAAAGAAACACCTGTATTTGAAGAAACCCAAAAACGACAAACCTTATCAGCTGAAAGCACATCACCGCTGAAAGAGGTGTTTCGCGGCTATTGGCAAAATCTTATCAAAGGAATAGCTATCAGCATTTTGTGGGGAATCGCAATCTATTCTCTCATCGTTTATATGCCGGTCTATATCCAACGTACATTTGCGATTGCTGGCAACGAAACGTTTTTGGCATCCTTTATCGGCAATATCGTTATGGTTTTCACTTGCGTATATTCCGGTCACCTATCAGATAGGTTCGGGCGAAAAGGGATTATGCTTATCGCTGCATTCCTTTTAGGTGTCTGCGTTTTTCCTTTGTTATGGTTGCTGCAAATCTTTCCAACGCTGCTTTGTGTTGTTTTTGTGCAAACATGTTTTTGTATCATGGTCGGGTTTTATTCGGGTGTTGCCGCGGTTGCTATATCTGAGCTTTTCCCGCCGCACATACGTTCTACCGGCATGTCGCTTTCCTACAATGCTGCTTTTACGATTTTTGGTGGTTTCGCCCCCGCCATCCTCACTTGGTTTTCGAAAGATGGAGGTATCTATGCTCCCGCATGGTACGCCGCTGCTGGGAGTATATGTGCGATAGTCGCGCTATTGGTAAGGGTAAAATCGGCAGAGGCATGAACCTATCATGAGTGGAATCAGGTTTTCGACGGCATGTGCGCAAGATTGTTACGGAGCAGGGTTATGATCATCCGTTCAGTCACGCTCAGGCTGCGATTGGTGGAAAATATGACAGAAAGACTGCGATAGATTACAGGATCGACAATAGGGTTTGTTTGATATTGCGTCCGTATGTCAAGTGAATGCAATGCCGTTTCTGGCATGACTGTCGCAACCTTCATACGTCCGACCAAAGCAATTATGGCGGCCAAAGAATTGACCTCAAATTGCGGATTCAGATTTTGTCCGATTCTTTCAGCTGCATCATCAAGCAACCTTCTGAAACCGTAGGCCTGGTTTGGTAAAACCAGTGGCGTCTCTAAAAGCGCGCTAAGCGCCACGTCACCATGCGGCAAGAGTTTATCTTGTCTTTTTGATAAGACGACGAGACGGTCTTTATTATCCAGACCGATCTGTGATGTGGCAGCCACTTGCGCCTCAACAATGCCAAGCCTGATTGAACCTGTGTTGACCCAATCAAGCAATAGTCCAGCCGGTGCTTCAACAATTTCCAGTCGCAGTGAAGGATAGGCCTGCCTTATCTCGACGATTGCATTGGCGAATTTATCGACAAGATCATTCGCGTGGTTCAGCAGCGGTATAATACCGATCGTCAATGATGTTTCGTTCAAACCGAGTGCATTATGAACATTGCTTTTCAGCGCATTCCTGATGGCATGAATTTGGCTGAAAATCTTATAGAGCGCGGTTGAACTGTCATCCGGCAACATCAGTTTATGGGTTCTGGTAAACAGCTTCTTACCCAGTAACGTTTCCATCTTTTTCAATTGGCTGGATATTGCCGGTTGCGATACGTGAAGTTTTCTTGCGGCCGACGAAATATTCCTCGTTTCATAAACAGCACTGAAATAATCCATCTGCTTGAAGGTCATGTCGCTTCGATAGAGCAATTTCGGCCCCGTTTGTGCCAACACAGTTTTAAGAAGGGCAACATAGTGCCGATGCAACACGATGTCGCGGTTGTAGCGTATGATGACGGGGCTGCTGAGAGGCTCCCGTAGGGCAAGACTGCGTAAATCCAGTCGGTTTATACTTTCTGTTATCCGCGTTTCAGGCGCCAATAGAATGAATGGTTGGTCGAGGCGGGCAAGGTCGTGAAATTGCTCGAATGCGCCTGCCATGACTACGGGTTCAGCCAGACAATGAACTTTACAATATTGCCGTACCATTTGTTTTTGCGCGGGCGAGAGATCGGGGATGAAAATCCTGTGGTTTTTCATCAGCTCTGGCGATAGGGACATGTCCTGTCTATCATTATGATGAAAATTAACAATGGCGCACCAGACGTCATGATAAAGTATATCTTGCTCAGCCTTGTCGCTACGGTCGCCATATTCAATGATAAGATTGTCGGAATGTGGTATTATAAGAGATCGGACGTCCTGATCGTAAAGCGTTTCAACAATGATTGCCGGAAAGCTTTCGCGCAGCCTCTGTGAAGCAATGCCTATTGCCGTCGAAAGGCGACCGAAGACAAGCTTCAACGGAGTTTTTAAATGGAGCTTTTGCACATCGCTGATACCGCTTTTTTGTGCGATTTCCGCAAATTGCAGCAATGGGTCAATGCGTTGATAGAGCGTAGCGGCGACATCTGTCGGATAGTGGCCTGAAGGCCCTCTTCGAAAAAGTTGCAGATTAAGATCGGTTTCCAGTCTGCTGATATTTTCGCTGAAGGAAGAACTTGGACAACCGATTGTACGGGCGGCTTCGCGATGATTTTTAAATTGGCACGCCAAATTAAAATAGGTTAATTGTTGTAAATTCATAGCCAATACCTTTGAAATTCAACGGCTGAGACCGAGAAGAAGCCTTCGAGAAAAAGGGCCATGGGATCCTTCGTGGATAAAGTGACTGATGAATAATCTTAACACCAGTTTAGATGATAAAAACGATTATCCTACCTCATCTTTTACGCATCATGATCATGGAAAAATCAACGGCTATCCCTTTTGCAACGCCAATGTCACGCAAGAATTTTACCGAGTAATTGATGAAATACAGCCTGCTCTTCCGCCGAGAGCCGATCAAGAATAACCGCGTCGCTTTTATTCATCGCCATCAGAATTCGGTCGCATAATTCACGTCCTTGATTTGTCGCCGTCAAACCGGATGAGCGCCCGTCCAGGGGCATCTTTTCTACCAGACCTTTCGCTTCCAGCATGGTTGTCAGAGGGGCCATATTGGCTCTTTGTATGCCAAGACAACGGCCGACATCGGACTGGGTTACCCTGTCATTGGCGCAAATGATGATAAGCACTGACGCCGCAACCGTGGATATGTCCAAGGCCATCAGGCTCTTGCCAAGGCGTGCCATATCATCAGCGGATATACGCCTGATCTGATACCCTAATAGTGAGCCTATCGGATTATTCAATTCGTTGGAATTTTCGCCTTCGTGATGCTTCACTGTAAGTTTTCCTTGTCGGCCTTCTCAATAAATGCTATGAATAATAACAATAACGGATCGGCTGTTGCAAATGCAGCCATACCAATAGCGTGGAGGAAATACTATGTCAGATCCTGTCAAATTTGAAGTTGTCGATAAAGTGGCTTGGGTTTCGTTTAACAGGCCGGAAAAGCGCAATGCCATGAGCCCCGCACTAAACCGCAAAATGATGGATGTGCTTGACGAGCTTGAGTTTCGCGATGATGTCGGTGTTCTTGTGCTAACAGGGGAAGGCGCGGCATGGACTGCCGGTATGGATTTGCAGGAATATTTCCGCGATACCGAGGTTGATGGCATTAAGGGCATCCGCAAGTCGCAGCGCGAAAGCTATGGCTGGTGGCGTCGGTTGCGTTGGTACCAGAAGCCAACCATCGCCATGGTCAATGGCTGGTGCTTTGGTGGCGGGTACGGACCGCTTTTTGCTTGTGATCTGGCGTTTGCGGCAGATGAAGCAAAGTTTGGTTTATCGGAAATCAATTGGGGAATTTTGCCTGGCGGTGGCGCGACAAAAGTGGCTGTGGAGCTTCTTAGCTTCCGACGTGCCATGTATCATGCGTTGACAGCGGAATTGGTTGATGGAAAGCAGGCAGCCGAGTGGGGCCTAGTTAATGAAGCCGTGCCCTTGGCTAAGCTGAAAGAGCGTGTCCAAGAAGTATGCCGGGTTCTCTTGGCAAAAAATCCAACCGCGCTCAAAGCAACTAAAGATGCGATACGCCGTGTTGGAAATATGGTCTATGATGAGGCAGAGGATTACCTCGTGCGTATGCAAGAGGCTGCAAATTCGTTTGATAATGATGGCCGAAAGGAAGGTATGAAACAGTTCCTGGACGATAAAACATACAAGCCGGGCCTCGGCGCTTATAAGCGCGACCATTAGAATACAGCCGGTATATTGATAGGAAGAGCAATGTACCGGTCGTTTCCATCATTCAAATAAGATTGCTTTAGGTCAACCTGCTTC
Organism: Bartonella sp. LJL80; assembly: GCF_054871565.1. Classification (NCBI taxonomy): domain Bacteria; kingdom Pseudomonadati; phylum Pseudomonadota; class Alphaproteobacteria; order Hyphomicrobiales; family Bartonellaceae; genus Bartonella; species Bartonella sp. LJL80. The sequence continues at coordinate 174,758 of NZ_JBTXLM010000001.1, read as the reverse complement.
AACAAGCAGGATTTGGAGGAGAATATGACCGATATCAATGCTTGTGCCGAGCATGCAAAGCTCGATTGTCTTTTGCGCCCAAAAACCATCGCCATTATTGGCGCGTCGCCCAACGCTGGTGCGCTTGGGTTTTCGGTTTTTGAAAATTTGCAAAAACATGGGTTTGCTGGTCAAATCCATCTGGTTAATCCCAAATATGACGAGATTGCGGGGCATCCATGCCACCGGGATATCAAAGGTTTGCCAGAAAATATCGATGCCGCTGTACTTGCCATTCCGCGCCAAGCGGTTTTAGCTGCCATGCGATCGCTCGCAGCAAAAAAGACCAAAGGGGTTATCATTTTCTCCGCTGGTTTTGCGGAAGATGGTCCCGATGGCCAAGCCGAACAAAAAGAGCTCGCAAGAATTGCTCATGACAATGGCATGGTAGTTGATGGTCCAAATTGTCTTGGTATCATTGGTTTTGACCATCATGCCCCGTTGACCTTCATCAAAGCCCCTTTGATGCAAGAAAAATTTGGTAGAAAAATTGCGATCGTTTCACAAAGCGGTGCGATGTCGGCGGTTCTGAGTGTGTCATTGACTGCGCGGGATCTCCCGCTTTCTTACTCTATCTCAACGGGTAACGAAGCCGTCAACGGTGTGGAGGATTTTCTTGCGGCCTTGGCCGACGACAAAAATGTCGATGTTTTTGCCATGATAGTCGAACAGTTCCGTAAACCAAAAGATTTTCTCACGGTTGCGCGTCACATAAGGTCTGCAGGCAAAACGATCGTGCTGCTTCATCCGGGAAAAAGCGCGGAAGCCCGTGAATCTGCCGCAACCCATACCGGTGCTATGGCTGGCGATTATGATTTGATGAAGGTCATGGTCGAGCAAGCCGGCGTACTGCTCGTAAACGACCTTGAAGAGCTTATAGATGTCTGTGATTTACTAAGCCGCTATGGACCGTTCAGAAAGGGACGATCAGTTATTGTGACGGAATCAGGTGCCTATAAGGCATTGGCGCTTGATCTTTGCGAGAGTGCTGGGCTGGCGCTCGCAAAGCTTGATATAAATCGGCATACGGAACTCCGCTGTGTTTTGCCGCCATTTGTCGCACTATCCAATCCAGTTGACCTGACTGCACAGGGATTGGTTGAGCCGAGTATTTATGGCCGCGTAATCAAAGCCTTAAATAAGGACGCAGACATCAACGCGATCTTTTTACCGATTATTCAGACAGATTACGAGACATGTGCCATTAAATATCCGGAAGTGATAGCCGCGCTCGAAGCGATAAAACCGCAATGTCCTATTCTGTTTGCAGGTCTTGATGACGGGGCACCCGTACCAGCCGATTATGTTCAAGCTTTAAGGCGCAACGGCGCGTCTTATTTCACCTCGCCAGATCGGGCAATACGTGCTTTGGCACAGGTCAGCAAACATGCCGAATTCACAGATGAGCCAAGCGGCGAAACATCTTCACCACTCCCTCTCGATAGCCTGAATGACCTTGGTATCATCGCCGAATACCGTGCCAAACAATTATTAGCTTTAACAGGATTTTCTTTCCCGGAAGGTGCTCTTGTCCATTCTGCCGATGAAGCGGTCGCTGTTGCTGAAAAGATAGGTTTTCCAGTGGTCGTCAAAGCCCAGGCAAGAAGCTTGCCACATAAAAGCGATGCCGGCGGTGTTATCGTGAATATTCCAGATGCAGCTGGTTTGCGTATGGCGTGGCAACAGCTGCACAACAATGTTGCAAAAAATCGCCCCGACGTGACCCTTGATGGGGTGCTGATAGAAAAAATGGGCGCGCGCGGGCTTGAACTGATCATCGGTGCCAAACGTGATCCGCTTTGGGGGCCGGTTATTCTGGTCGGAGCGGGCGGCGTAACGGCCGAACTTTATCATGATCATTGCTTGATCCCCGCTGATTTGGATCGTCGAGGTATTGAGCATGCTTTGGATGGTTTGAAATGCATTGCTCTTCTCGACGGTTTTCGCGGTACGCCCCCAGGGGATAAGAAAAGCGTGGTTGAGTTGATTTTGAAGCTTGCGGCTATCATGCGAGCAAGTCCCACTATCGCAGAAATCGACCTCAATCCGGTTGTTGTCTATGAAAATGGCAAGGGCGCTCTCGCGCTGGATGCACTTATGCGGATTAGCGGGGGCGAGTGATATGCTATCACCTCAAGCACCGGTTCCGCGGATAGATTGTGAACCAATCAGTTTCCTTTTGCGCTGTTCGGATGAATGGGAGAATGTGCAAAAGCTTGATCCTGCATTCGCTGAAACGGCGGCGATGCACGATACCCTGTTAAAAGAGGCGGCGCGTTTTGCAGAGGGTATCCTTGCACCTTTAAATCAACCTATGGATGTTGAGGGTGCGCGGCTTGTTGAGGGTAAAGTGTTAACAACAACCGGCCATAAGACGGCTTGGAAACAGTTTTGTGACGCGGGATGGACACTGCTCGGACAACCGGAGATATTTGGCGGCCAAGAGGCTCCCCTCGCGCTTTGGGCGGCTGTTCAAGGCATCTTTGATCGTTCTTGCCCAGCTTTTGGTATGCTACCGGTACCGCAAATTTCAGCGGCCAAGCTTATTTCTCATTGGGGAGATGAATGCACTTGCGAAGCGTGGCTGCCAAACCTCATACAAGGAAAATGGGGTGCTACCATTTGCATATCGGAAGCTGATGCAGGGTCCGATGTGGCTCGTATGCGCACCAAAGCTGAAAAACAGACCGACGGGCGGTGGCTTATCCAAGGTGAGAAATGTTGGATCAGCTATGGGCACCACGATTTGACCGATAGAATAGGCCATTGTCTTCTCGCAAAAGCTTACGACGAAGAGGGAGAACCATGTGGGATCAGTCTCTTTCTTGTGCCCAATCAATTTACCGAAACACCGGAAAAGCAGCAGAGTGGAAATGGGGTTGTAATACAGCGTGTCGAGGAAAAAATGGGATTGCACGGCTCCCCTACATGTTCCATTGCATTCGATAAATCCGAAGCGGTCTTGTTGGGGCAAGCCGGGCGTGGACTCGCTCAAATGTTTGTTATGATCGCCAATATGCGCCTATCGGTAGCCGTTATGGGTGGCGGTATAGCTTCGGCAGCTTATGACACCGCCTTAAATTATAGTCTTGTGCGTAAACAGGGCGGGGACGCTCATTTTCCACCCGTGCCGATCCACCACCATATGGACGTTCGCCGGATGCTTCGAGAGACCGCCTGTTCTGTCGACTTGCTGCGTGGTTTGATTTTTTCGGTCGCTAATCATACCGACTTGAGCTTGAAAAGTCAGGATAAGAAAACGCAACAGGACAGCCAATTGCTAACGCAATTTCTTTTGCCGGTTCTCAAAACAATCGGCGCTGAAACGGGCTTTCACGCTGCCAGCACCGCGATGCAGATATTAGGCGGCGCTGGTTATACCTCGGAATGGCCAATTGAACAGGGATTGCGTGATTCCCGGGTTCTCGCGATATTTGAGGGAACGAGCGGCATTCAGGCACTTGATCTGTTGCATCGTCGCTTGCATGGGCGCGATCAGAGTAAGGGTTTGCACATTTTCCTCAACAAAGGACGAAGCCTGACACATGGCTTGCCCAAGGATTTGGCTGAAAATTACCGCGCGGTCTTCGATCTTTTGGAACTTACGGCACAGAAGATCATCGCCATGGCCGCCCGGGATGCAGAAGCCGGTGCCGATGCATTTCTTCATCTCGTCGCCATCGCGGCTTTAAGCTGGATTGCGGCGCGTATTTTGCAAGCACATGACGCGCCGACTGACACTGTTCTCAATGCTAGATTCTTTTTGGAGGAAATATTGATAAGGGCACAATCACTTTCAGCACTCGCTTTACTGGGAAGTGCTCGATTGCAGGATCGCGTTGAATGATAAAGACAGAACAGGGGCCACCTAAAAGTGGGGGGATATAGGATAAGCGCTTTGTTGTGTTTTCGGATGCTTCAACATCAAGGCTGACTGCGCATTTATATGGATATGTCGGCAATTCTGAGAACTTCATAGACGTTTTGCCCGACCCCGCTTGTACGACGTTTCGTGTTGTTTCGTCTGACATTCTTCAGCCTCTGATCCATAGCTATCGAAGTGTCTTGGTAAATTGTAGCGCCTTTTCGGGATGTTATAACCGCAAGGTTATGTTTGGATGGTGTTTTATCATTTGTCGCACTTGGTTTAACTCGATATGTTTTCACACTGGAGGACGTCTATCTTATTTAATCGAGCACAAATGACAGCGCGTATCGCAAGGCGTTTTCAGCTCGCTCACATTTTATACTATTGGGAGGTAGGATTTTGAGTAACCAAATACGGTGCCAGCAGCAAGAGCGCGGCTATACAGTTAGGGATGCCGTATTCGATTTTTTTGAAACGATTGGCGTCGATACTATTTTTGGTAATCCCGGTTCAACTGAATTGCCGATGTTTCGCAATTTTCCAAACCATTTTCGCTACATATTGGGGCTTCAAGAAGCAATTGTCATCGGCATGGCCGACGGATATGCTCAGGCGACGGGGCGTGCCGCATTCGTTAATCTGCATTCTGCTGCTGGTGTTGGCAATGCGATGGGTAACATCTTTACTGCCCATAAAAACCACACACCGCTTGTGATTACCGCGGGACAACAAGCGCGTTCTATCCTGCCTTATGAGCCATTTCTGGCTTCAGTCCGTCCAACCGAACTACCGCAACCCTATGTCAAATGGGCGATTGAACCTGCCCGCGCTGAAGATGTGCCTTTGGCTATGCAGCGCGCGTATCATATCGCCATGCAGGAACCAAAAGGGCCGGTGCTTGTATCAATCCCGGTTGATGATTGGGACCGGCAGGCTTTACCACTGGAACAACATGAGGTGAGCTATGAGCAGCGCCCCGATTTGGCTGCCATCAAAAATGTCTCCGACGCACTCAATAGCAGTGCGAAGCCCGCATTTGTGGTCGGGGGCGGTGTCGATCGTGCCAAGGCCAGCGAATTTGTTATTGCGCTTGCCGAAGAAAACGAGGCGCGTGTGTATGTAGCGCCAATGACAGGGCGATGCAGCTTTCCTGAAACGCATCGCTTGTTTGGCGGCTTTTTGCCTGCCATGCGTGAAAAAATCGTCCAGATATTACAGGGACACGATACGATCGTTGTGTTGGGTGCCGCAGCCTTTCCCTATCATGTTGAAGGCTTCGGGCCCCACATTCCGCAAGGCTCCAAACTTTTCCAAATCATCGAAGACCCGATGACCGCCTCCTGGACACCGACTGGATACGGTGTTGTCGGCAATGTGCGATTGGCCTTGCAAGACCTTTTGGCAATGTCTCAGCCGATCTCGCGAACAGCGCCGCAGCCACACTCTTTGCCTGAAACTATCGCCGCGTCGATACCGATGACGACACCTTTTGTTTTGCAAACTTTGCGCAGTTTTGACCGCAGTCAATGGATGATTGTTGAAGAGGCACCAGGTGCGCGTGCGATGATTCAGACTTATTTGCCGATTGATTTACCCGGCCAGTTTTTAACGATGGAAAGTGGCGGACTTGGCTATGGAATGCCCGCCGCAATTGGCACAGCACTCGGCATGCCGGATAAGAGGGTTATCGGTATAATCGGCGATGGCTCAGCCATGTATTCAATCCAGAGTTTATGGACCGCTGCGTTGCTGAAGCTGCCCATTACATGGTGCATTTTTCGCAATGGAAGCTATGCGGCTTTGAAAAATTTTGCGCCGGAATTTGGGTTTTCCAGTCAGGAAAAAGTGGAAGGAACCGACTTGCCCGACTTGGATTTTGTCACGCTGGCGCGTGCACTTGGCTGTAGAGCCTCTCGCGTAACCGATCCTTTAAAATTGCAAGATGAATTGAAGGCAGCAATCGATCACCCAACCACAACTCTCATTGAGATCGTCTTGGCAGATTGAGCAGCGCCTCTAAATCCGCTGTTTAAATTAACAACTCTGATAGTCAAAATACAAGGCAGACACGATATGAAAAATGTTCCCCTTTTCATCGATGGACAATATGTTCAAGCGAATAATGGTAAAACATTTGAACGGAAAAATCCGTTGGATGGCACTGTCGTGGCCGAAGCTTGTGCAGCTACAAACGCTGACATCGTAAAAGCAGTGGCTGCCGCCGATGCTGCTTTTTCCCAATGGTCACAATCAACACCTGCTGAGCGACGTAGATTACTTTTACGTGCTGCCGAGATTATGTTGGCAAAGAAACAGGAATTCATCTCCGCCATGGCGGATGAAACCGGTGCTTCAGATGTTTGGGCCGGTTTTAATGTTGCATTGGGTGCCTCAATTTTCGAGGAGGCCGCCTCCATTGTTACATCCATTGCGGGTGATGTCATCCCGTCCAACACACCGGGGCATCTTTCACTGGCAATACGCCAGGCGGCGGGCGTTGTCGTGGGGATCGCTCCATGGAATGCTCCGATCATTCTGGGCGTCAGGGCTATTGCCGTGCCGCTCGCCTGTGGAAACACAATCATATTGAAGGGCTCCGAGGCTTGCCCACGAACTCATGCGCTTATCATCGATTGCCTCAACGAGGCAGGATTTGCAGCCGGCGTTGTTAATTATGTCAACAATGCACCTGCGGACGCAGCCAATATTGTTGAAGCGCTGGTTTGTTCTGCGCCAGTTCGTCGGGTGAATTTCACAGGATCTACAAAAATCGGCCGCATAATTGCTGCCCATTGCGCCCGCCACATAAAACCGGTTGTGCTGGAGTTGGGCGGTAAAGCACCAATTCTTATTCTGGATGATGCCGATCTGGATGACGCTGTTAACGCGACAGTTTTTGGGGCTTTTATGAATTCAGGCCAGATATGTATGTCGACGGAACGGATCATCGTCGATAAGATTGTCGCAGAAGAATTCCTCACAAAGCTCGTGTCCAAGGTCACATCATTGTCACTTGGTGATCCCAGGAAAGAAAATGTCATTCTCGGTCCGGTCTATGACATGTCAACGGTAGTCCATTGCAATCGATTGATCGACGATGCTGTTTCCAAGGGCGCAAAGATTTTGTGCGGTGGCAAGGCAGATAGCCCCCTCATGCAAGCAACACTCCTTGATCATGTCACGTCGGAAATGGAAATTTATTATGAAGAGACATTCGGGCCGGTGAAAGCGATCATTCGTGTGAATGGAGAGGATGATGCAATCAGGGTTGCCAATGATAGTGACTATGGGCTTTCCTCTGCTGTGTTTACCCGTGATACAGCACGCGGATATCGCGTTGCAGGTCGTATCCAATCAGGTATTTGCCACGTGAACGGGCCGACGGTCGATGATGAACCGCAAGCCCCGTTTGGGGGCGTAAAAGCCAGCGGAATCGGTAGATTCGGCGGGCAAGCCGGCATTGCCGAATTCACCGATTTGCGTTGGGTGAGCCTACAAACAAGCAAGCGTCATTACCCGTTCTGACAGGCAGGTTTTGGGGTCGCATACGCTTTAGTCGTCCATATTCAAACGGCAATCATCAACGAAAACGGATTCGGCCCAGGTGGCGGATAGCCTGGAAAAAGATAACAAAAGCTTCCGACCGATCTGACAGGTCTGAAGATTGATCAAGCATCAATAGCGTCTCGGGAGGAGAATAGTATGGCGGGCGATAGACAATCAAAATCGGTGATTGATATAAGCACCACATTGGATAATGCACCTTTTACATTCTACCAAAAACTGATCGTATTTTTTGCCGCTGTTGCCGTCATACTGGACGGGTTTGATTCACAGCTCATCGGCTATGCCGCGCCGGCTTTGATGCGCGAGTGGGGCCTAACGCGCAATGAATTCATGCCAGCAGTTGTCGCAGGCGTGTTTGGCATGGGTGTGGGCGCCACGACAGGGGTATTTGCCGATAGTTTCGGGCGTAAAAAAGCGATTATGGTGTATTTGCTTATCTTCGGCGTGTTTACATGTTTGGTTGGCACGCAGAATAACCTGACTGGTATCGCTATTTTTCGGTTTCTTGCCGGAATTGGTATTGGCGGGGCGCTCCCAATTGCAACGACTATCGCTGCCGAATTTACACCGCAGCGTTATCGAACCTTAATCGTCACTTCAACCATTGTATGCGTTCCTCTAGGTGGTGTCGTGGCGGGCTTTTTCGCTGAAGTCATCATGCCGGATTTTGGATGGCGCATGATGTTTTTCATTGGTGGTGCTATGCCTATCGCGCTGATGCTGTTTTGTATCTTTGCAACGCCTGAAACGCCTAAATACCTCGTCCGCTATCCGGAGCGCTGGGGCGAACTTCGTAATATATTCGCACGGATGGGCATGAAGGTTGATGCAGAAACCAAATTCACCGATGTCGCCGAACAAAGCCGCGAAAAACGCAGCGGTTATGGCGCTCTCTTCCATGATAATCTGGCACGCGATACGTCAGCTATTTGGTGCGCGTTTTTCTTTTGCCTGGCGGCTGTCTATGCTGCTTTCAGCTGGCTGCCAACTATGTTGACATCCGTTGACATTGCGCAAGAGGTGGCCAGACGTGGCCTCACAGCGTATAATCTTGGTGGTGTTGTGGGCGCTTTGGTCTGCGCTTGGTTTATCACGAAATTCGGTTCGTTCTGGCCATTGATCTTGTGCAGCGCTGCCGGTGCTTTAAGCGCATTGGCGATCGAGTTGTTTAATGTGCAAAATCATATCACATTGCTAATTGTTATGCTGTGTCTGCATGGGCTTTTTGTTAATGCGGTGCAGTCAACCATGTATGCATTGTGTGCGTATATCTATCCGACCAAGATCAGGGCAACCGGGACATCAGGCGCCTTAATGTTTGGACGCGTTGGTGCCATCGCGGCAGCGTTTGGCGGCGCGCCCGTTATTACCTATGGCGGTGCAACAGGATATTTTTGGTTGTTGGGTGGCTCTATGATTATCGTGACGATTGCTCTGCTTGTTGTCAGGCGTCACATACCGGCCGCGATGTAATTTGTCCTTCACTGTAGCTACAGTAAACGATAACACTTTTAGCAGAGACGAAAAACCACCGCTGTCCGAAACTATTTTTGCAAATTTATTGGGTTTAATTATTGCCCTAAAACACATAAATTGATCCCCAGCTTTTATGCCATACGCATATTAGCGTGCTCAACAGCTTCCTTCCAGTCACTGTCTGAAAGGAACGTTAGGCTTATAATATATAAGCTTGGGAGATGTCGGAATATCGTATCGTATAAGACTACGAATACGTGTTGAAGGTTGGTTATGGCTCTATCAGGGAAATTCAAGGGGAAGCGTGGTGCCCAGACGCGGATTCGAACCACGGACACGCGGATTTTCAGTCCGCTGCTCTACCAACTGAGCTATCTGGGCACTCTCAGTATTTCTACTGAAGCGGTTGGGTTTATAACATTAAAATCAGCTGTGTCCAGCCGTCAAAACAAAAATATTCTATTTTTATCCATTTCAGATTATTATTTGGATATTGGCATTGCTCTTTGGTGAAACGAGGCGTATAGGCGCTATCACCATGCGCCTATCGTCTAGCGGTCAGGACGCCGCCCTCTCACGGCGGAAACAGGGGTTCGATTCCCCTTAGGCGTACCATGTGGCTTTGCGATTAAGACAAATACATCATGTCAATCGTTTTATGGAACATTCCCAAGCTTAAAAGTTCGTCATCTATCACGTGCAGAAGTAAGTCGCGTGCTTTATAAATCGTCTAACCATTCTTTCGCGTTCGGTCTTGATCGTTCGTCATAATGTGTTTATTGAGACTCTGAAATAAAATGGGGTCATTGGAAGCTAGAAGATGGTTTGCGCCATTCGAAACATGGTGGGTCAATTTCGGTCGAACGAACAGAGTCAAAATCGTACGTAAATCCTTGTAAAGCGTAGAGGTTAGTAGATGCTTCGAGTGAGTTTGAATACTCATGCGCTAAGTGACTCTCGCCACTGCTGGGCAGATATAGGGTTGATTGTTCATTGGACTGTTTCGTTAAAAAATCCGATCCATGCCTTGTGAGTGCCTCTGACTATAAGCGTGGAATTAATCTGGCAAGTTTGGCCGGTTCTTCCAAAACGACGATATAGAAAGTGATGACTCGTGATGGATTTGGTAAAGCAATTAGTGAGTGCGTTCACTCTTAGTCTGATAGCCAGTAATGCATCTGCTGCGGCAAAACCTCCTGTATCTGTTGCTGAAAAAATTGATGATGGCATGACGGTTAACGTTGCATCGGATAAATCCGGTACCTGGATTGTGACTATACCGGGGTCAGCGGCAAGTGGCAATTTAGGAGTGGGTTATAACAGCGCTGGAACGATGATCGTCGACAATCGCAGCAAGGTTGAAAACTATGATGCGACAGTTGGTGAAATCGCCGGATCAAATGGGATCGTGATTGTCTCGGGTGCAGGTTCTGTTTGGCAGAATAACTATATTTTAAACGTTGGCAATGGTGGAAATGGAACGCTGGAAATTCAAAATGGCGGGAGTGTTACTTCAACCCATTTGTATTTAGCCTATGGGCATGCAGACCTTACTGATCCCGTTGAGGCGGCGTCTAGTGGGCGGCTCATCATTACGGGTCGTGGCTCATCATACAATGTGGCAGAAACATTAACCATAGGAAATGTCGGTACTGGTTATGTACACATTACCGATAATGGCTTGTTGCAACAGGGCCGGTTTGCCATCGTCGGAAATTCGGGGAAAGGGACGGTCGATGTTGATAATGGGGGTGTTTGGAGCATTGGTGGTGAACTGGCTGTAGGTCATAACACGGTTGGAACGTTAAATATCGGAGAAGGTGGCACGGTAACCAGCGTTGGTGCGAGAATTGCCCGTTTTGCGAAAGGTGACGGAACAATAAATATTGTCGGCTCGAACGCGAGCTGGACCAATACCGGAGATGCTACAATTGCCGTAGCAGGTAAGGGTACACTGAGTATAGCAGAAGGCGGGCGTTTCGAGGGTACCGCAAACCTTAATCTGGCCGATTCTGCTGGCTCATTTGCCATTGTGCGCATTGATAATGGTGCTGTAAGTGTTGCAAATGGTTTGCGCATCGGTCGGAGCGGTTCAGCAGAAATGCAAATTGAGGCGCAGGGGAGTGTTACAAGTGCAAATGGCGTGATTGGTGAGAATGCCGGTAGTACAGGCAGTGTATCGATTAATGGCAGCGGTGCGAAATGGGTCAATACCGATCAGTTGACAATTGGTTCACTTGGCACAGCAACCTTGACGCTATCTCAAAATGGTCGTTTAGAAAGCGAAACAATCTACCTTGCGCAAAACCCCGTTTCGCAGGGAACTCTTGCTATTGGTGCGCAAAGCGGTCAAGCCGCTGATGACGTTGGTTCGCTTAAGGTGAGAACGATCAATTTAGGTGACGGCGATTCACGTTTGGTATTAAATCATACTTCGGCAGATTTCGTTTTCGACAAGGAAATCAACGGCGGTCAAAACAATATTCAAGGATCGGGCACCGGCATAATCGGTTCTGGTATAATCGAAAACATCGCAGGCCGTACAATATTGAACGCCGACCAAGGTGATTTTTACGGCACACTTTTAGCATCAGGTGGTTTTCTACAAATTAACGGCAATCTTTCTAACGCTGCTTTAAATATCACCACAGATGGCACAGTAGAAGGACACGGACATGTCGGCAACACGATGAATGCTGGTCGGCTGTCTTTGAATGGTGTCGGCAATGTTTTTTTTGTAGATGGCAATTATCAAGGACAAGAAGGAACGGTTTCAATCTCGACAGTGCTGGGGGATAGCACTTCGCAAACTGACTTGCTGAAGATTAATGGTGATGTCACAGGGCATTCATTGTTAGAAGTCACGAACCGCGGTGGTCTTGGTGCTATCACGATTGGCGATGGTATCAAGGTCATTGAAGTCTTGGGCCAATCGCCTGAAACAGCTTTCAGCCTTGCCAGCGATTATAAATATAAAGGTCGGAAAGCAATTGTCGGAGGAGCCTACGCATATTCTTTATATCATAATGGTATCGTAGATTCATCAGATGGCAATTGGTATCTTCGTTCACTTTACGACGATACCCCTAAACCTGTCGAACCAGATCCGACAGAACCTGGTACTGGTGAACCTGCACCAGTCTATTCGCCTGCGGTTCCATTGTATGAAGTCTATCCGCAGATATTACAGCAGTTGAATCGGCTTGGTACTTTAGAGCAGCGTGTCGGAAATCGTACATGGCTCGTGGGGGAGGCAAAAGAAGTTACAGGCCAAGAGCGTGGATTTTGGATGAAAGTGGAAGGCGCAACGGGGCATGTCAACGCAGCGCGTAGTGCCACCGAGGCCGATTATAATTTTGACACGGTGAAAACGCTATTCGGCGTTGACTTTGTTGCTTTTGAAAACGAAGACGGGCGCCTCATTGCCGGAACCTATTTTCAATACGGTCATGCGAAAGGTGATATCTGGTCGCGTTTCGGTAGGGGCAATATCAAAACTGATGGATATGGTCTAGGTGGTACATTAACTTGGTACGGCGAAAATGGTTTTTATATCGACAGTGTTGCGCAGGCCATGTGGTATGACAGCGACATAAGGTCCAGTTGGCTATCACGGGATAAATTGATCAACGGAAATGATGGCACCGGTTATTCTTTGAGTGTTGAGACGGGGCGCAAAATTGTTCTCAACGGAGAATGGACAATGACCCCTCAGGCGCAGCTATCCTATAGCTCGGTTGACTTTGATAGTTTTCATGACAGTTACGATGTCCGTGTCAAACGTGAGGGTGGTGACGAGCTGAGAGGGCGTGTTGGTATTGCTTTCAATAAAGAAAAAACATGGAAGTCTGAAGCGGGCGATATGCGCCGCTTAAAGACTTACGGAATAGGAAACCTGAGCTATCAGTTTCTCAATGGAACGGAAGTCGATGTGGCCGATGTCAACTTCCGTAATCGTTCAGATAGGATTTGGAGTGGTTTAGGAACGGGTGTCAGCTACAATTGGAAGGATGACGTTTATTCCTTATATGGCGAGCTTGAAGGCAAGACATCTATCAAAGATTTCGGCGACAGCTATGCTTTAAGCGGTACGGCAGGGTTTAAAATCAAGTGGTAGACCACTCATAATCGTTGTCAAATTGGCTTCATCGCACCCTGCAATAAAGACGTTCCGGCTTTATAATGCTACGGTTCTGATCCGCAAGGATGAATATCGAAACTGTTTTTTTGTTTGCACCTCTTATTATTTCAGCCGTTCGTACGCAAATAAGCTGTGTTAGAGCAAACAGGAGAGATATTATGCAATGTCCTATTGATGGAGACACGCTGGTGATCAGCGAACGCAGCGGCGTAGAGATTGATTACTGTCCGAAATGCCGTGGGGTTTGGTTAGACCGGGGCGAGCTTGATAAAATCCTCGATAGGGCAGGGAGTGAATTCAGCCAGCGAGATAACCGCGAAGCGCGGCCGGCTCAAAGCACTCACGAGCGCTATCGCGACCATGATGATGACAGCAGTTACGCTTCCAAGAAAACGCGCAAAAAGTCATTCTTGAGCGAGATTTTCGAATTTGGTGATTAAGCAAGCCGTTGGGGTCAATCAGGACCTGACCCTAGTCACCATCAGAAGAGTGCAAGGGGAAGTTTATCTTCCCCTTTTTAGTTTCCGACAATCGAGGCGACCGTATATATCGTTGCTGTACGCCCGTCCGGTGTGTGCAACATGGTGACGACCCAATGGCTGCGGTTGGTTACCCCACCCGTATCAATTGATAAGCCACCAGACGACATGTCGCCCGGATCGGAAAAACCATAGGGTGAACGCCCGTAGTCGAACCCTATCCGCGGACGGCGGGAATTTTGCCTGGGCGTAGAAACCTCTGCAATGGTGAAATACGCATATCCTCGGCGTTTGGTTGTGTAGGCAGCGCGCTTCATAACATCGTCTGGTATGCCGGGCAGCGCCGATGGTCGGGTATAAAACTCGGCTATATTATCCGGCGATATGAGTTTGGGGGCCGATTGGCAGCCGACCAGAAGAAGCAGACCAAAACCGATCAAGATCATCCGGTGCATTTTTTGTTTTCCTTCAATGTCGTATTCGAGCGAGCATCACATGGATATTTCCATGCTGACACAAACTGTCAGTTACGGTCAGTATAACAGTTTGATGCTGACACAATAGGAGAAAATGATGTTTATCATTATGGGCGGTACGGGGCATATCGGGCGTCATCTGGTTTCTAGGCTTCGTGCCGACAAGTATCCCGTCACGGTGGTGACGCGTTCTGTCGAACGGGCAGAAACAATGCAGCTTGGTGGTGCCGCAATCGCTGCTGTGGATATACGCGACCATCGCGCCCTTCACGAAGTGTTTTGTCGCGGCAAACGACTTTACGTGTTGAACCCGCCCGGAAACCCGATGGGAGACAGCGATGATGAGGAACGGGCCACCATTGCGTCTATCGGAAAAGCGTTACGCAAGACGGATTTTGAAAAAATCGTCGTCCAGTCAACCTATGGAGCACAAAAAGGCGAAGGGATCGGCGATCTTGGCAATCTTTATGAGTTGGAGCAACAAGTATGCGAATGCTGTGAACGCACCACCGTTCTGCGTGCCGCTTTTTATATGAGCAATTGGCAGTCCAGCCTGCACGAAGCGCGGATGGATAACGTCATCACCTCGGTCTATCCTTCTAGCTTAACAATGCCCATGGTGGCACCGTTCGATGTGGCAGCCTATGCTGCAGAACTGTTATTGGAAGACACGGATCAAAGCGATATCCGCTACATCGAAGGGCGTGAACGTTATGATGTAAGAGACGTCGCAGCGGCGTTTGGTCGTGCCATCGGCGTTGCTGTCGGTTTGCATCTCATAGAGGCTGAGGCCATAGAAGAGTATTACCGCCGGTTGGGCTTTGGTATTGCATCAGCGCGCTCGTTTACTGCAATGGCACTCATGAATAGAAACGGTGGTATTGAGTTACCCAAGGTTTATCGTACCGGCACGGTAAGTCTTGAAAACTATATTGATAAGCTTTGCCAGACATCGAAAGCTATAAAATAAATGTGCGCTTTTTTCTTTTTACTTGTGTTCTGCCGATGTTTCGCGTAATGCGGTTAGTGGGCCACCTCTTCCCAACGAGAGGCGAGCTATCTGAAAGGGTAGAATATCATGACGACACTTAATGAACCGGGCATCCGCCCGAATAATCCTAATTTTTCTTCGGGTCCCTGTGCCAAGCGTCCGGGCTGGACGGTTGAAGCACTTATCGATGCACCGCTTGGGCGTTCGCATCGTGCAAAGATCGGTAAGGCAAAACTCGCCGAAGCAATAGACCTGACCCGCGAAATCCTAAAAGTTCCAGCCGATTATCGTATCGGCATTGTGCCTGCATCGGATACCGGTGCTGTAGAAATGGCATTGTGGTCGCTGCTTGGCGAGCGCGGTGTGGATATGCTTTCTTGGGAAAGCTTCGGTGCCGGATGGGTCACCGATGTTGTCAAGCAGTTGAAGCTCGCTGATGTGCGCAAGTTGGATGCGCCCTACGGTGAGTTGCCTGATTTGACCAAGGTTGATTTTGACCGTGATGTTGTTTTCACATGGAATGGCACGACCTCTGGTGTGCGTGTACCAAATGCTGATTTCATTCCGGCAGACCGCAAGGGTCTGACAATTTGCGATGCAACTTCGGCTGCATTTGCGCAAAATCTCGATTTCTCGAAGCTTGATGTTGTGACCTTCTCTTGGCAAAAAGTTTTGGGTGGTGAGGGTGCGCACGGTATTCTTATTCTCGGGCCTCGTGCCGTAGAGCGTCTGGAAAACTATGCACCGGCTTGGCCATTGCCAAAAATCTTCCGCATGACCAAAGGCGGAAAACTGATTGAAGGTATTTTCAAAGGCGAAACCATCAATACGCCTTCAATGCTGTGTGTTGAAGATTACCTGGATGCTTTGAAATGGGCGCAGTCGCTCGGCGGCCTTGATGCCTTGATGAAACGGGCCGATGCCAATTTTGCAGTGCTTGATGCTTTCGTGCAAAAAACTGCGTGGATTGACAATTTGGCCAAAGTGCCGGCAACACGTTCAAACACATCGGTGTGTTTGACGATTGTCGACCCAGCGGTTTTGGCGCTTGATGGTGAAAAACAGGCCGCTTTTGCAAAAGCCATTGTTAGCCGTTTGGATAAAGCCGGTGTGGCCTATGATATTGGCGCTTATCGTGATGCGCCATCGGGCTTGCGTATTTGGGCTGGTGCCACGGTTGAGGCATCCGACCTTGAAGCCTTGACGCAATGGCTTGAATGGGCATTTCAGGCAGAAAAAGCCGCGCTCTGATTTCTTTGGCGGCTGCATCGGTCAGCCGCCTTTTTCCCTATTTGATTGATTTATGGAGGCCGTGATGGCACCTCGTGTACTTGTATCTGATAAATTATCGCCAACAGCTGTACAGATTTTTAAAGACCGCGGCGTTGACGTGGACTATCTGCCCGACTTGGGCAAAGACAAAGAAAAATTGGCTGAGGTGATCGGCCAGTATGATGGTTTGGCCATTCGATCTGCAACCAAGGTCACTGAAAAACTGATCGCTGCCGCGACCAATTTGAAGGTTGTCGGGCGCGCTGGTATTGGTGTTGACAATGTTGATATTCCGGCAGCATCGCGTCGCGGTATCATCGTGATGAATACACCTTTCGGCAATTCCATCACCACTGCCGAACATGCAATTGCCATGATGTTTGCTGTAGCGCGTGAACTGCCTTTGGCCGATGCATCCACCAAAGCTGGAAAATGGGAAAAAAACCGCTTTATGGGTGTTGAAATCACCGGAAAAACTCTTGGCGTGATTGGTTGTGGTAATATTGGCTCGATTGTCGCTACCCGCGGTGTCGGCCTGAAGATGAAAGTCATCGCCTTTGATCCTTTCCTTTCGGAAGCACGTGCCGAAGAATTGGGTGTTGAAAAAGTTGATCTGGATGATTTGTTCAAACGTGCGGATTTCATTACGCTCCATACGCCGCTGACCGATAAAACACGCAATATTATTGATGCAGCCGCCATTGCCAAAATGAAAGATGGTGTCCGCATTATCAATTGTGCACGCGGCGGCCTGATTGTTGAAAAAGATCTGGTGGAAGCCCTGAAGTCTGGCAAGGTTGCAGGTGCGGGTATCGACGTGTTCGAAACAGAGCCACCGGCTGCTGACAATCCGCTATTCGCTTTGGATAACGTTGTTTGCACGCCACATCTGGGGGCATCGACATCTGAAGCGCAGGAGAATGTTGCACTGCAGGTGGCAGAGCAAATGGCTGATTATCTGGTCAATGGTGCTGTCAGCAACGCCATCAATATGCCTTCCATTACCGCTGAGGAAGCTCCACGGTTGAAGCCCTTTGTCAAATTGGCAGAAGTGCTTGGCGCTTTTGTTGGCCAATCGACAGAAGAAGACATTCAGGAAGTCGAGATTATTTTCGACGGTGCGACCGCCGAAATGAACACGCGTGCACTGATCAGTGCTGCGTTGGCCGGGCTTATTCGTCCACAAATGGCTGACGTCAACATGGTTTCTGCACCGATCATGGTGAAAGAGCGTGGCATTATCCTGTCGGAGGTCAAGCGCGACAAATCGGGTATTTTTGATGGATACATCAAGCTTACGGTCAAAACATCCAAGCGTACACGTTCGATTGCCGGTACGTGCTTTGTGGATGGCAAACCGCGCTTCATTCAGATCAAGGGTATCAATCTGGATGCCGAGGTCGGCCAGCATATGCTTTACATTACCAACAGCGACACGCCGGGGATTATTGGTACGATTGGTTCAATCTGTGGCAATCACAGCGTCAATATTGCCAATTTCGCCTTGGGACGGAATGAACCGGGTGGCGATGCTATTGCGCTTCTTTATCTCGATGCAACAATTCCGGCTGCTGTGTTGGAAGAACTGAACCAGATTAAGGGCATCAAGCGGACACAGCCGCTCGAATTTGATGCGATTGCCGGTTAATTCATGACCGGCTTATGGCGGAAAATGCAACCAAGCGATCTGGCAGATATCTGCCGGATCGCTGAATTGTGTCATCCTGACTTTCCCGAAGAACGCGATGTTCTGGCGGAAAAGCAGACGGTTTCACCCGATACGTGTTTTGTTTGGGAAACGGAAGGTCGTGTCGGGGGCTATCTTTTGGCCCACCCGTTTAGACTGGGAGAGGTGCCAGCGCTCGACTCCATGCTAGGCGTTTTGCCCGATAGTAGCGATACGCTTTATTTGCACGATATTGCCATTGCGCCCGATGCACGTTCAGGTGGGGCTGGCGGCAAGGCCGTTGCACTTATTTTACAATGTGCTTTGAAAATGGGATTGTCCACGCTTTCGCTGGTCGCGGTAAACGGCTCGCCACCTTTTTGGGAAAAGCATGGTTTCAAGCCTTGGCAAGTCGATGCCAAGTTGAAACAAAAATTGCTCACCTACAGCGAAGATGCCTGTTACATGACACGCTCTATCGATTAGGCTATGGGCACCGCTACACCCCAAGGCAGCAAACGGGTTGCTTGTTTTGGCTTTTATACAGGTTGGTATAGTATCTTCGCCAAATGACAGCGGGTAGTGAACACGCTGTCAAGCGGCCTGCGAGCATTTCGGCAACAACGTTTCAATAGGGGCGACCGCAGTGAAATGGAATTTCATCCGCTTTGCAGTTTTACTGTCGTGCGTTGCCATTTCTGTTTCCATCGCCATTTATCTGGCAACGCGTTGACGCCCCGGCATGGCGGCATGATTTAGAGCGCTTGTCGACCTGATCGCATCAGACCGGCGCGTCTCATGTTTTTGATTTACCACGATATCTTATCCGATTGATGATTCACATCAATCGGGAACCGCTCTAGCGACTTCCATATCGCACTACCGCCCGAGCATTACCCGTTGCGTGTTTTTTCTCTTCAAAACAATGTGTAGATTGCATTTTCACAGGTTTTCCAGAGTTTGAAACAATTCCAGCCTGTCTCTCACATTATCGTCAGTTGCCGTGGAAATTGAATACTCTATATCAATTCTAAATTAGTGGATTAGTTGCGTTCCGGCTATTCGTCTAACTGAAATTCGATATGGGAGCTTAAACCAGATGAAACGAAAAATCCTGATTGCCATCGGGCTTATTATCGTCGTTGGACTTGGGGTTGTCGGCTATGCAAATTTCGGCAGCGGACGTGATGGGATAGCCCCAAAATCGGCGGGCGATGTCGGGCAGAGCAAGGTTGAGCGAGGTGCCTATCTTGCAACAGCGGCTGATTGTGTCGCATGTCATAGCAAAAAAGGCAGCGAACCGTTTTCCGGCGGCGAGCCATTGGTAACACCCTTTGGCAAGATCACGGCGGGCAATATCACCCCTGATAAAGAAACAGGAATCGGTGGTTGGACGGATCAGGATTTTATCAATGCTGTCAAACATGGCCGTTCAAAAGGTGGAAAATTTCTCTATCCGGCAATGCCTTATCCAAATTTTGCCAAGGCCAGTGATGAAGACGTTCTGGCTATCAAAGCCTACCTCGATACATTGCCGCCGGTTAAAAAAGCTGCACCCGTCAACGAATTGGCGTTTCCCTTCAATATCCGGTTACTGGTGACAGGATGGAATACTTTGTTCCTGCATAAGGATGGCTTCAAACCAGATCCCGGACAAACAGATGAATGGAACCGTGGCGCCTATCTGGTGCAAGGGTTTGCCCATTGTGGCATGTGTCATACGCCGAAGAATATATTGGGTGCGGATAAAGCCGACAAAGCCTATCAAGGCGCGGTATTGCAAGGCTGGTATGCACCCGAACTCACCGCAAACCAATATAGTGGCATTGGCGGCTGGGATAAAAACGATGTCGTTGAGTATTTAAAAACCGGCAGCAGCAAGCATGCTTTTGCTTCTGGGCCTATGGCAGAAGCGATTGAAGAGTCACTTCAGCACCTTAACCGCGAGGATCTGGCGGCGATGGTCACCTATCTGCAATCACGAACCGGTTCTGATCGTAAGGCACCTGCCAAACCAATCGCAGAAAATGACGCCAAGATGCAGGAAGGCGAGAAAATATTCAGCGCCCATTGCAGTGCTTGTCATGGTGTGAACGGCGAAGGCACAAACGGTATTGCGCCTTCATTTGCCGCAAGCTCGGCGGTAAGAAGTCCCGATGTCATCAACCTTGTTACAGCTGTGCTGGATGGAACACGTGCCGTTGCAACCGATGCCAAGCCGACGGCGCCCGCTATGCCAAGCTTCCGTCATACTTTGTCGGATGACGAGATTGCCTCGGTGCTCACTTATATCCGCAACAGTTGGAACAATCGGGCCGAGATTGTGTCGGCCGGTACGGTCGCTGAACAGCGTAAGGACAGCCAGAGTGTATCGCAAGATACGCGTAACGACTGACGGTCAGTAAAGGAATTTATCATGGAAAATAAATCGACAAGGTTTTCCCGGCGACATTTCCTGATGGCGGGTGCAGCTTTTCTGGCATTCACATCATCCGCCCCAAGCTTTGCACGTGTTGTCACCGGTGTACCGGTATGGGCACCGGGTGACATCAGCATGCCGGAGGTGTTTCCGGGCGGGAAGTGGTATTTCCTACAACCCGAAGAGGTGGCTGCGCTTGGGGCAATAGCAGATCGGCTGATACCGGCCGATGCCCTGAGCATGGGCGGCAAGGAAGCTGGTTGCGTGGAATTTATCGATCGCCAATTGGCGGGAAAATACGGCACATTTGAAAAATATTACATGCAGGGGCCTTTCCAGCAAGGCACAGCCACACAGGGCGATCAATCGCCGTTGGTGCCGCGCGAGCGCTATAGAAGGGGTTTGAAAGCATTGGAGCAATATTGCCAAGCGCAGTATGGAAAGTCATTCGCTGCGCTTGATGGTACACAACAGGACGCAATTTTAAGCGGTATGGAGACGGGGGCAATTGCTTTCGACGCAATAAGCTCAAAAATGTTCTTTGATATTGTTTTGCAGAACACCATGGAAGGCTTTTTTGCCGATCCCATTTATGGCGGTAATAAAAATATGGTCAGTTGGAAGATGTTGGGCTTTCCCGGAGCACGCTACGACTACCGTGCCTTTATCAATAAACATAATCAGAAGCTGGATATCGAGCCGGTCAGTATTGCCGGATTCCTAAACCAGAGCGAGAAAGGTTGAAACCATGGCACGTAAATTACCCCATGTGGATGCTGTCGTTGTCGGATTGGGCTGGGCTGGTGCCATCATTGCCCATGAATTGGCAGAAGAAGGTCTCAACGTTGTAGGGTTGGAGCGCGGTCCATGGCGCGATACCGCCCGCGATTTCAATATTACCACTGTAGCCGATGAATTGCGTTACAATGCCCGTGAAGAGTTGATGGTTGCGCCACGCCAGAGCGGCATCACAATACGCAATAACAGTTCCGAAACCGCGCTTCCCATGCGCATATGGGGGTCTTTTCATCCCGGTAACGGAATTGGCGGTGCAGGCAATCACTGGGCCGGTATTACATTTCGTTTCCAGCCGGAAGAATTTCGTCTGAAAAGTCATCTGACCGAGCGTTATGGCGCTGATTCCATTCCGGATTTCCTGTCACTACAGGATTGGGGAACCGACTGGGACGAGATGGAGCCTTTTTACGACAAGTTCGAAAAGCTGGCCGGGACATCGGGTAAAGCCGGCAATTTGAACGGCCAGAAGGTGCGAGGCGGGAATATGTTTGAAGGCCCTCGCTCCAGCGAATATCCGACGCGCCCGATGGATCAGCCCTACGGGCCGACACTTTTTGCCAAAGCGGCCGAGGATATGGGTTATAACGCTTTTCCTGTGCCGTCATCGCTTTTGTCTGAAGCCTATACCAACCCGTTGGGTGTAAGCATGGCACCTTGCACTTTTTGTGGTTTTTGTACCAATTATGGCTGCGCCAACTACTCTAAAGCAAGTGCGATTACCTGTGTGATCCCGTCTTTGATGCGTAAGAAAAATTTTACCGCAAGGGTGAATTCGGAAGTTTTACGCGTCGTGCTTGATAGCGAGGGCAAGCGCGCTACCGGCGTGATTTTTGTTGATGAAAACGGGGATGAATACGAGCAGCCTGCCGATATCGTTGTCATAGCAGCGTTTACCTTTGAAAATGTGCGTCTGATGCTGCTTTCAGGTGTGGGCAAAGCCTATGACCCTGAAACGAGAACGGGCAATACCGGTCGCAACTATGCCTATCAGACTGCCAATAATGTGCAATTGTTTTTCGACGATAAAACATTCAACTCCTTCATCGGTGCCGGCGCGGTCGGTATGGGTATTGACGATTACAACAACGATAATTTCGACCATTCCGGCTTGGGATTTTTTGGTGGTGGCAGCATCCGTGTAACACCTATCGGCGCGGCACCCATTGCATCACGTCCAGTGCCTCCCGGTACGCCAAAATGGGGTTCGCAATGGAAAGCGGCAACGGTGAAAAATTATCTGTCCACCATGTCGATTGGTTGCGAAGCCTCGAACTACTCGTCGCCCGCCAATTATCTGTCGCTTGATCCGACCTATAAAGATCCACATGGACGGCCGCTTTTGCGTGTCACCTATGATTTTACCGATAATGAGCGCAAAATGGCGCTTTACTGCACTGGCAAAGTTGCCGAAATCGCCAAGGCGATGAATCCGGTGCAGATCGTGGAAAGTCCATCCAAGGGCCATTGGAATACCGTGCCTTACCAGTCTTCCCACGTGGTTGGCGGGTTCATCATGGGGGCCGATCCGGCAAATAGCAGCGTAAATAAATATCTGCAAAGTTGGGATGTCTATAATCTGTTTGTTGTCGGCGCTTCGGCATTTCCGCAAAATCCCGGTTATAACCCCACGGGCA
Organism: Bartonella sp. LJL80; assembly: GCF_054871565.1. Classification (NCBI taxonomy): domain Bacteria; kingdom Pseudomonadati; phylum Pseudomonadota; class Alphaproteobacteria; order Hyphomicrobiales; family Bartonellaceae; genus Bartonella; species Bartonella sp. LJL80. The sequence goes on along the minus strand of NZ_JBTXLM010000001.1, from coordinate 151,932 downwards.
CAGTGGGTGCACTCGCCTATAAGGCGGCCGATGCCATACGCAGACTCTATATTAAAAATCCCGGGCCATTAATCTAGTCAAAGATTGTCGTGCCTGACTTTGACGCTGATCTACAAAGTCGGGCCTTTGGCCTGACTTTGCGTATGGGGTGCAGCATTCCTAAAATTGTGACCGAGCCCTCATGGTGGCGAACCATAAAGCTCTTTTCATCGAAAAGCCGAAAAGAGGAGTCGCACTTGGTCTCAGACTTGGTTATAAGAAACCGTTTGTTTCAGGATGCAGGTTTTCGGACCTTTGAACTCGACGGAGAGAATTATGGCCAATGTAGTGGTTGTCGGCGCACAATGGGGTGACGAAGGCAAAGGCAAGATTGTCGACTGGTTGTCAGAACGTGCCGATGTTGTCGTGCGTTATCAGGGTGGCCATAATGCAGGCCATACACTGGTCATCGACGGAATAAGCTATAAATTATCGCTGCTGCCATCGGGCCTTGTGCGCGGCAAACTTTCGATTATCGGCAACGGCGTTGTGGTTGATCCGCATCACTTTGTTGAAGAGCTGAAGAAATTGCGGGCTCAGGGTGTGAATATCACTCCCGACATTTTGCGTATTGCTGAAAATGCGCCTTTGATCCTGTCTCTGCACCGCGATCTTGACGCGGCCCGCGAAAATGCGACATCGGGTCTTAAAATCGGCACAACCAAGCGTGGTATCGGCCCTGCCTATGAGGATAAAGTCGGTCGTCGTTCGATCCGTGTCATGGATCTGGCTGAACCGGACACCCTTATGGCCAAGATTGAACGCTTGTTGACGCATCACAATGCGCTCAGGCGCGGAATGGGAGAGCCAGAGATCAATGCGCAAACACTCTATGACGAATTGATGCAGGTGGCGGACCAGATCCTGCCATTTATGGATCGGACATGGCGTTTGCTCGACGAGCGTCGCCGTGCCGGTCAACGTATTCTGTTTGAAGGGGCGCAAGGGGCTTTGCTGGATAATGATTTCGGCACCTATCCTTATGTAACATCATCCAACACCATTGCCGGACAGGCTGCGACGGGTTCGGGTATGGGCCCGGGATCAATCAGCTATGTTCTGGGGATTGCTAAAGCCTATACGACGCGCGTCGGTGAGGGGCCTTTCCCTACTGAACAGATGAATGAGGTTGGTGAGTTTTTGGGCACACGCGGCCATGAATTCGGCGTTGTTACAGGGCGCAAGCGCCGTTGCGGCTGGTTCGATGCGGTATTGGCGCGCCAGATGATTGCTGTTTGCGGCATTAACGGAATAGCATTGACAAAACTCGATGTGCTGGACGGTATGGACGAAATCAAAGTCTGCATCGGTTACGAGCTGGATGGCGAAAAGATTGATTACCTGCCCGCCTCTATGGGCGCACAAGCGCGTGTCAAACCGATCTACGAAACGCTGGATGGCTGGAAGGAAACCACCGCCGGGGCCCGCAGCTGGGCAGAACTTCCAGCGCAGGCGATTAAATATGTTCGCCATATTGAAGAACTCATTGGCGCGCCGGTTGCATTATTATCCACCAGTCCGGAACGGGAAGACACGATCCTCGTTACTGATCCGTTCGAGGATTAATCGACAATAACGGGAAAGCGTATCGGTGCATTCAATGTTAGCCGGTACGCTGCCCCGTTACGGTGGACACCTTGTAGTATGATATAAGTGTTTCCACTTTCATCGGAATGTTCTAAACATATCGATGTTTTTTGTTGCCGTTGAAGATTGGTACTCGAAAATATAGTCAATCATGCATTTGCGCTCAATTTCGCCGAATGTATGTTTTAGGAATAAAAGCGGTGGGATGATGCGGATCGACTGTCAGGATACTGCAGTTTTCCCTCCGGTGTATGAGAGAGACTGAAGAGACGCATGGCGGATTTCGCAGGATTATTAAAAAAGACGATTGATGCTCAAGCCAATCCAACGCCGCAGTTGCGCGAACGGGTTTATGCACGTGCACGCGAAACTGTCGAGCGTAAGCTTGTTGAAACCAATGTTCCAGAAGCGGTCGCCGATGCACAGCGCAAAGCACTCGATGATGCCGTTAAAGCCGTGGAGGCGGAATATCTGGCTGTCGAACAAGCATTGCTGTCGATGATCATCGAACCGGCGGAAGAAGAAGTCACAGACGTTTCGACGCCGGTAGAAAAAGTAATCCATGCAGCACCGATCGAGCGGGTTGAACCGCGTGAACAAGATAGTCGAGTGGAACCGTCTCCTGCGGGCGCACAACAGAATGTTCCTGCTGCAGAACCGCTTATCTTCGCCTATCCGGTAACGGCTAGGGTCGAAAGAGTATTAGTTACAGTCGAAACGACTGAGCCGCTCCGTCGAGAACCGCCGGTTGCACCGCAAAAGACGATTGTGACACGTCAGGAACCGGCTTTTGAAACGCCTATTTCACCGGCAGTAAGACCTCAGGCTGCAAGCGTTGTTCCCGCGGCCGAACCGGTCAATATGGATGATATCCTCGCAGCTGAAAGGCAATATGCGCGTCAAAAGTCTGAAAGCGAAGCCCGTTCGGCCAATGCATTCACTGCACAACCACAGACCGGCGATTTCGACATTGTTTCGGATATTTTCGTACAAGCCGCGCGCCGGAGCGAACGTCAGGCTGCAAAAAAACGCGCTATCGTGGTCGGAGGCTCCATTGCGGCTTTGGTGCTGTTGGTGGCCGTTGTTCTTTTCACGGCTTGGAGTTTTCTTTCCAAGGGCAATCACGAAGAAACAACCGATGTTCCGGTCGCCGGATCAGATGCCGACAAGGAGCCGTCAGCAGAAAAGCTGACGCAGCGCCTTCTGGCCGATGGCAGTGAAGTCGATGCAGGCCCTGCAGAAGCCGCAGCAATACCGGGCGAGGGCACTTCAACCGCCGCTGCCACGGCTGCTGGCCCAGTGGACCAACCCGGAGAGGCTGTGTTCTATCAGGCGCGCACGGATAATGCGGCAGAAAAAATCGAAACTGGCAGTGTGCAGTGGTCTTTGGTGAAAGAGCCATCGACAACGGGCGGACCTGAAGAATTGGCTGTCCGCGGCAATGTCACGATACCAGACGAGAAGTTGTCACTGCGGTTGACGTTGCGCCGCAATACTGATCCGTCACTGCCGGCTGCGTATTTGCTTGAATTCATCTTCATCGTACCTGATGGTTTTGAAGGGCAGGCTATCGACAATGTGCACGAACTGACCTTTAAAGCCAGCGAACAGTCAACCGGCCAACCGCTTGCCGGAACAGTTGCGGCGAAGATTGATGATGACTTTTTCCTCTTTGCACTCAGCGGTGCAAGGCCGTTTCTTGATGGCAATCTTCAGTTGATGCGTCAACTAGGATGGATGCGGCTTGTTGTCACCGATAAAAACGGGCGCATTTCAGAGCTGACCTTCTCGAAAGGCCCGACGGGAGAGGATATCTTCCGTCAGGTGATCGATCAATGGTTGAAGCAGGAAGATAAGCCGACGGTTTATGATCAGAACAATGCCGGGCAGAACGGCCAACCCGCTCCCGCAGCTCCTGCTGGCACGCATTAACACCTTTAAGATGGGCAAAGTCTGTTGGTCGCCTAATATGCAATAACCACTTGAGAAATTCATCTGGTTATTGCTTTTATGCTTATCGTGACGTCGAATAGGTGCTCGTTTGATCTCAAAAAGCGCAATGATGGACTTTTGCAAATTGATCAGAGACCATTTGGGCGCGCGGTAGGGCAAAGGTCATGATATTTGTCTTTTTCTGGTTAAACCGCGACCATTCATGCTTTTCCAGCGGTAGAGCCGCGACATTGGTAAAATAGTCGACCATTTGCTTTGATAATTCTTCCTGCAACGGGTTTAATGCCGGTTGGACATTGCTTCCACCACGAAATCCTGGAAAGATATAGGCAAGCTCGTGCGTGTGCGCTGCAAGCAATGGGAAGGTTGTGAAGCCAGAATAGGATGGCGCCGTACGGTCGCTAAATTCATAGGCGTAAACAGGGATTTTTTCAGCCAGTATATCGTTCAACGCCAGTGCCGTGCACGCAAACATGCTGTCAGTCATGGCTGCGGAAAATGCTGCACTTGGATTTTCATAGTCAGCAAGCTTATATTTTTCGCTGCTTGGAGACAAACGGCAATTTCCCTGCTGTATAATTCCTTGGTAACTTTGAGCAAATGAAGCATTCATTCTGCAGTTACAAGATACCGCGACAGGATGGGGGGGACCTTATGTGGAAGCCACCAATGCCGTCCACATAAGGTCATACGTTAGTTTACGCTGAGGTTGTTACCAAAGCCTGTTTCTGCGCCAATGCGGATGCCTTGACGGCGGCTTGCACTTTTTCAAACGCACGCACTTCAATCTGTCTTACTCTTTCACGGCTGATGCCGAATTCGCTCGAAAGCTCCTCCAGTGTAACCGGATCATCGGCAAGACGGCGCGCTTTGAAAATACGCTTTTCACGATCATTCAATCCGTCCATGGCACGTTCCAGCATCGACCGGCGATTGTCCAATTCATCCTGTTCGATCAGGATTTGCTCCTGGCTGCTTGAATCATCAACCAGCCAATCCTGCCATTCTCCGCCTTCACCCTCGCTGGCACGGATGGGTGCATTCAAAGACGTATCGCCCGACAGGCGCCGGTTCATCGATATGACTTCATCTTCACTGACATTCAGACGGGTAGCGATTTCCTTGACCTGATCAGGTTTCAAGTCGCCGTCATCCAGTGCCTGGATTTTGCTTTTGACCTTGCGCAGGTTGAAAAACAACCGCTTCTGATTTGCCGTAGTGCCCATTTTAACAAGGCTCCACGAACGCAAGACGTATTCCTGAATGGACGCTTTGATCCACCACATCGCATAGGTTGCCAAGCGAAAGCCGCGCTCGGGCTCGAAACGTTTGACAGCTTGCATCAGGCCGACATTGCCTTCGGATATGACTTCGCCAATTGGCAAGCCATATCCACGATAACCCATGGCGATTTTTGCCACCAGCCGCAAGTGGCTGGTTACCAGCCTATGGGCGGCTTTCGGATCGTTATGTTCATGATAACGCTTGGCCAACATATATTCTTCCTGCGGCTCAAGCATAGGAAAACGGCGTATCTCTTCCAGATAGCGCGTGAGACCGCCATCACCGGCGGTAATAGATGGTAGACTTGCCCGGGCCATGAAGCACCCTCCTCTTGCGCGTATCCCCTATTTTAGGCGAATACGCAAAATTGCTCTTTGAGATAAGAACTCTTGCATGAAATTACATCACTATTATGACGATTTTTTAAAAAAAATCACATCACGTGAACGATCGCGACATGGCAGTAAATAACGAGATTGCAAAAAGTTTCACTTAAGCTGCCTAAAAATGTTCACGAGCGCTTCCATGTCGGCAGGCAAAGGTGAGGCAAATTGCATGATTTCACCGGTTGCAGGATGTTCAAATGTCAAACTTGCTGCATGCAGCGCTTGCCGGGGAAATCCGTGCACGGCATTGCGTGTTTCATCATCCAGCTTGTTGGCTTTTGTTTTAAAAGCACTGCCATATTCCATATCGCCAATCAAGGGATGGCCAATATGGGCCATATGCACACGGATTTGATGGGTGCGGCCGGTTTCAAGTTGGCATTCAAGCAGGCTGGCCGTGGCCGTACCATCACTTGCTGCACCGTATTTTTCCAACAATGAAAAATGGGTAACAGCGTGGCGCGCATCCGCACGCGATGGCGATACAACAGCCTGACGTGTGCGGTCGCGATGAGAACGGCCCAAAGCAGCATCAACCTTGCCAGAGCCGCGATCCGGCATGCCCCAGACCAATGCGTGATAGGAACGCTCAAGAGCGCCGGTTCTGCCGTGATCGGCAAATTGTTCACTCAAGCCTTTATGGGCGCGATCATTCTTGGCGACCACCATAACGCCGCTGGTGTCCTTGTCGAGCCGATGGACGATGCCAGGTCGTCTGACACCACCTATGCCTGAAAGTGTTTCGCCACAATGGTAGACAAGTGCATTGACGAGAGTTCCTGTCCAGTTGCCATTTCCTGGATGCACCACAAGACCGGCAGGTTTATTGATAACGATCAGATCATCGTCTTCATAAAGGATATCCAGCGCAATATTTTCACCCATCGGTTCAGGTGCTTCTGGCGGCGGAGCAATCAATTCGAGATTTTCACCGCCGCGCAACTTGGTCTTTGGTTCACGCACGACAACGCCATCTACCTTCACCTGACCATCGCGAATAAGGGCCTGTAAACGTGAACGGGAAAACTCGTCCTGACACTGTTTTGCAAGCCATTGATCGATGCGTTGACCGGCTGCGTCTTCATTACTTGTCAGTTGTATCAACGGATAGTCCTATTCATCATTACGGGGTGGTTCTTGTTATATCAGTCATCCGACGCGATACGAATCATAGCAGCCGGATGCCGATGTGCTTCTTACCATTGTGATATGGCTTTGGTATCGAGAAATTCTTCAATGCCCCATATACCGCCTTCGCGTGCCCGACCAGAATATTTCACGCCACCGAAATAGCTGCCAGCCGGAAGACTGTTGCCGTTGACTTCCACCATGCCCGAGCGCAGTTGCGTTGCCACTCTACGGCATTTTTCGCGATCTTGTGATTGCACATAGTTTGTCAGGCCATATTCAGTATCATTTGCCATGGCGATTGCATCGTCTTCGCTGTCAAAGGGCATTATGGATAAGACAGGCCCAAAAACTTCTTCGCGAAACAGCCGCATATCCGGTTTGACATTGGCAAAGACTGTAGGGCGGATAAAATAGCCGCGGTTCATTCCCACGGGCAAACCTGTTCCGCCGGCAACCAGCACGGCACCCTCATCGATACCCGATTGGATCAGGGCTTGGATCTTGTCATATTGCAACTTTGACACAACCGGCCCGATATGTTTTCCCGTTTGGTGTGCAGAGGCTACAAGCGTATCTTCAGCAATATGTTTTGCTGTTTCCACCGCTTGCTCATATAGCGAGCGCTCCACCATCATCCGCGTTGGCGCATTACAGCTCTGGCCGCTATTGTTAAAGCAATGACGCACACCGCGCTCGACAGCTTGACTGTCGGCATCAGCAAAAATGATATTGGCCCCTTTGCCCCCCAGTTCCAGGCAAACGCGTTTAAGCGTATCGGCGGCATTTTTGGATATGGCTTTGCCAGCACGGGTGGAGCCGGTGAAGCTGATCATCTCGATATCAGGATGGCCGGAAAGGCGCGAACCGACACCGGCGCCATCTCCATTGACGAGGTTGAATACACCGGCTGGTACACCGGCTTCGTCGAGATATTCTGCGAAAAGCATAGAGGAAAGCGGTGCGATTTCCGATGGTTTCAGCACCATGGTACATCCAGCCAACAGTGCCGGTATGACTTTCAGTGTCACCTGGTTCATCGGCCAATTCCACGGTGTAATCAGTCCCACAACACCTATAGGCTCATATTGCAAACAGCTTTCATTCTGCCCTTTCACCAGTGGTTTTTGAAAGACAAAATCGCGGAAACTCTTGATGAATACCTCGATATGATGCCGTCCTGCGCCAGTCTGTGCATTGAGCGCCATATCAATCGGCGCACCCATCTCGAGAGAAATAGCTTTAGCCATTTCATCTGCCCGTTTATTATAGATATCAAGCAGTTTTTCCACGAAAGAAAGGCGCTCTTGCGGTGACGTCATTTTCCAACCAAAGAAAGCTTTTTTGGCAGCCGCCACAGCTTTGTCCGCGTCTTTGACACCGCCATTGCTGATGGTGGCACAAACCTCTTCCGTGGATGGATCAATCACATCCAGATCGGTGCCCTCGATCGGATCAACCCAAGCGCCATCGATATAGAATTTACGTTTCATCATAGTGACTTGCTCCCATTGCGTTGTATTTGTTGAAAACAGTATAGAGCAAGTTGGCGTTTAGACAAAGCCGATAGGTTTTGTAGCGTTTGGCTTGGCTTTCACTTCATCGGCCAGCATATGGGCAATCTCTGCTGTAGTGGAGGGGCCGAGTATCTCTATTTTTCGTGCGACGATGGAAAAATCGCCCGGCGTTAACGGATCAAGCCGCAAAACCTCTTCCGGTGCCGGCCTGTCGAAATAGCGCTCAAACGCCATGGCAATCTGAGTGCTTGTCATCGCTTCAAACTTGACCTTGAACAAAAACCGCCGAAAGACAGCCGGATCCAGTCGATCGGAAAAATTGGTGGTAGCGGCGAAGGGAAGCGGGTGGCTTTCCATCCATGTCAGCATTTCATTGACCTGCGTCACCTCCCAGCTGCGGGTGGCGTCCTGTCGGTTATAGAGTAGCGAATCCGCTTCATCAATAATCAGAAACTGGTTGGATTCGGCTGCTTTCTGGAAAGCGCGAGCAATGTTCTTTTCACTTTCACCCACATACATATTCAATAGGTCGGATGCACGTTGATGCATGACATCCATACCCAACCGTTCAGCCAAATGGCGTGCAAAAGCAGATTTGCCGGTCCCCGGCAAACCGACAAACAGAAAGGAAAGTGCTTTAGGGCCGATAGCGGCTACTTTTTCTTCCAATGCTTTGAGGTCGGTGTCCGCAGAAGACAGGCTTGCATCGAAAGCCACCGGCATATGAGGGTCCGGTGCCGGTTGTTTTCCTGTCAGGGCCTGATGCATGGAGCGTGCAGTCGACAAAGCGATCTTTCCACTGCCACCACCCAATGATGACGCCCGCAGTGCAGAAGCCAGAATAGCAGGCGCGGCAGGCAATTGCGCCAAGGCCTCTTTTTCCTGATCGTCCAAACCAAGGCCGTATTTATCGGCATGACGCTCGATAATGCGGCGGCGTACCTGCCGGTCCGGTTTGTTGAATTCAACAGCGCGAACCATGCGGCGCAAAATAGCTTCGCCAAACTGCTCCGTATTGTTGGTAATCCAGATGATCGGCAATGAACTGCTTTCTACCAGCCTGTTCATAAACACTTTCGACCCTGTTCTATTCATACGGTCAGATGAGTCGACGCCGGCAAAAATATCGTCAGCTTCGTCAACAACCGCAACAACACGGCCGGCACGCTCACCCAAAGCCGATAGCAATGACAGATGGGCAAGCCGCTCATAACGATTAGGTTCTTCCTGCTCTTCGTCACTCTCGCCAACAAAAACAACGCGCGCCTCACAGGCAGCGGCAAGCAATGTGGCAAATTCAGTTTTTCCTGTGCCCGGCGCACCATAAAAAAGGATGCCGATACCCTTGGCCTTGCTGTCGAGAGCACCTTTTAAGATGTTGACGACATCATCACGAACCGTGGCCATATGGTCGAAATCAGCCAGTGTCAGCGTTGATTTGGGATGGGAACCAAGGAGAATTTCCTCCCATTTGTGCGTACCATCATCTTCGTGTTCGAGAAGTTTGATGATGATACGTGATGGGGCATAATCTTCACCGGCACGGTCTTCGATCAATCCGAGCTGCTGCAAGGTTGTGTGGCGGCCAACAAGCCGTTTCACCCGCGGCCGTTTCATGCCGAGCGCAGGTGCGAGATAACGGAGATTTACCTCGTCGCGGATGATATTTATTTCATCAAAGGCAGACAGAAGTTGGGTAAATGACAAAAATTGCGAGAAGCGATAGACAGTATTGAGCAGCTCGGCTTCTTCTGCTGAAAGTTTTAAAGTCGCCCTGATCCAATCCAGTTTTTGCTGGGTTGGCGATATGGCCGCTCTCTGCGGACGGTCGGTTACATCGTCCATTGACAGCTTTATCGCAAAAGTTTCCGGCCGAATATTCTGCGACAACTGTTCACCCAGCTCATCAAGAGCTGGAATTGCCAAACTTAAAGCTTCACGGTTTGTCGTATACCAACGTACAACTTGTTCATTGATTTTGGCATAGCCATTCTTGCGCATATCGGCGAGTATTTTTAAAAATGTCGCCGCGAGAAGTTCACGCTCGAAGGCGTCTTCCCAGGGTTCCATTGTTGACTTAGAAGAATCTGCAGCCTTTTGGGCAAGGGTACGGGTCATATAATTCATATCAAATGGTTTCAATGTCGCTTTGATAGCCTTATGCAAACGGGATGGAAAGATCCGCCGGCATTTTAATTTGTCTTTCCAAGAACAATAAGGTGATTGCTGCTACGATTATATCGTCGTTTTTTGTTTTGATGGGGCGTTGCACTTCGCTTCAGTTTAAGGGCTGATTGTGACCAAGTGATGATTGCGCAAGACATGATGCGACCGGTATTGCCACCGTGGCGGTTTGCCCATCGGCCCGAAAAATGAGTTGAAAATGATCAAATTCCATATTGATGAATTCTTGTCCGTTTTTGCGATAGGGCAGCGCTTGTTCTAGCCGTAAAATATTGCAAAAGCTGTTTTCGTTTTGCGCAATATAGGTCGTTGCATAATGCTGCAGGTCTTGCGCTGTATCGTTCGACAAATCGGCACTGTCGGGTACAAGGGTAAGTGTAAGGCTGCGTGCCCTGACTTTCACATGTACGAGCTTTGCATGGTCAAGCTTCAGTGGCTTTTCCAAAAGCTGCTGGTCAAGCTGCTTCTGTCTATGGACAAGGTCTTGAAAAGGCGCGATACGACGGGAACCGTCGGTTTGGAAAAAGAAAAAAGCCATCATTGCCAAACCGCAGATAAAGATGGCCATCATTTTCTGCGGCACTTTGAGCAACCGTAATGCGATGGCCAGAACCACAATGGTGATGATAATGGCCGCTACGGTAATCGCGACACCGTATTGGTCAAACGGCAAAAGATAAATCAGTTCTTCCATAAGGGACACGAAGCCTCATTTAACCAAACAGAACAGCTCGCCTTCATATTGGCATTGCGTGCAAGTTGAAAAAAGTCACAATAGCATAGCGTGGTAAATTTAATCACCCGTTCATTCCGCAATCAAACAGTAAGGTTGTTGCAGAAGCGGCAAAGTTTCAAGCCGAATCATCATGGAAAATCGGACCAAAGCATGCCATGCAAATAACACGATAGCTGCAGATTGATGCGGATTTCATCTGCGGTCATGTGTTTTCGTTGATGTTGACGGGCCGCATTCTCGCCCTATTTAAAATCACAGTCACTGCGGTTTTTCAGGTCTACGGTACAAGCAAACTATTTCAATGAGGGCGCGTCAACCCATCGGCGTGTGCCCTTAGAGGTTCAGGGCATCGGGCGGATCAAGATAGTGTCTGAATTGAGCTGAAGTCGATCAAAAGTAATGTGGGATAAAAGCAAATTGTAAAAAAAGATATGCGGTTGTTCAACCGAGTATTCGATTGTGAAATTTGCTCATCATGTAACAATGTTTATAATGCAGTCGTTGGAAAAACAAACACGCTCCTTGAAAGCTTGTTTATAACGAAGGAAGAACATATGTCAGAAACGACACAACAACCACTCACTGTTAAAGATATTCCCATCGTCGGGAATAAGGAATTGCGAAAAGTGATTTCCGCTTCCGGTCTTGGAAATGCTGTTGAATGGTTTGATTTCAGTGTCTACGGTTTTCTGGCCGTTATTATCGGTCGAACGTTTTTTGCCGCAGCACCCCCATCGGTGCAGCTCATTGCATCCCTTGCAACCTTTTCTATCCCGTTTTTGTTCCGGCCATTAGGTGGCGCAGTATTCGGCTATTTCGGCGATAAATATGGTAGAAAAAATATCCTGTCTTTCACCATCATTATGATGTCGGTCAGTACGTTTTTTATCGGGGTGATACCGTCCTACGAAACCATCGGCATCCTTGCGCCCATCCTGCTGCTTCTAGCGAAGATTGTACAGGGCCTTTCAGTCGGTGGGGAATATTCGGGCGCGGTTGTGTTTGTCAGTGAATATTCACCCGACAGAAAACGTGGTTTTATGGCAAGCTGGCTTGATTTCGGTTCAATCGCCGGTTTTCTTGCAGGTGCCATGGTGGTTTCGCTGATTTCCATGGGCATTGGCGAAGAAGCCATGAATGACTGGGGATGGCGCATTCCGTTCCTGATCTCGCTTCCACTCGGAATGATTGGCCTTTATCTGCGTAAATCGCTGGATGAATCGCCGACATATGAGGCTCAAAGCGAGAGCGAAGAAGATACATCATCGTCAGTTGGCGAAATCATTCGTGCCAATCTGAGCGGTATTGTCATCAGCTGCTTTTTGGTTATTGCGACCAATACGACCTATTATATGCTTTTGACCTATATGCCGAACTACCTTTCGGTCAATCTGGGTTATAGCTATGACCATGGTGTGTTGATCATTATTGTCGTTATGGCATTCATGCTGTTACTACAGCCGCTTGTCGGCTTCATGAGTGATAAAATCGGTCGTAAGCCATTCTTGTTTTTCGGCTCGGTCGCATTGTTGGTGCTTGCATTGCCATCTTTCTGGATGATCATGCATCACAATGTTCTGCTGATTGGATTGGGTATTGCCATTCTCGCCATTATTCTTTGCTGTTTTACCGGCGTTATGGCGTCTATTCTGCCAGCACTTTTCCCGACCGAAGTGCGTTTTAGAACATTGGCTATCTGCTTCAATATTGCGGTTCTGATTGCTGGCCTGACACCGCCGGTCGCAGCATGGCTGGTAGAAAGCACCGGTTCACTTTATATGCCGGCTTATTATCTGATGGTTGTGGCGGTATTCGGCTTTATCGCGGCTGTAAGCGTTCATGAAACGGCAAATCGTCCGTTGAAGGATGCCACACCGGTTGCATCTTCAAAGTCCGAGGCAAAAGAAGTGCTACAAGACCACTTTGATCATATTGAAGATCAGGTCAGTGTTATCGAAGATAAAATTTCCGATCTGGAAGAACAACGGCAGAACCTTGTAGACCAGCATCCGAAATTGACATAAAAATCTTTCAGGCGCTGATTATATCAGCGCCTGAAACCTGCATCGACAACATTCTGCATAACCACAAATGTCGATGTGCTGGCAACATAGGGCAGAGCGGATATTTTCTCGCCCAGCACAATGCGATAACGTTTGATATCGCTGGTACGCACCTTCAAAAGATAATCAAACGAGCTGGCAATCATGTGGCATTCTTCCACCTCGCGGATTTTTTTCACCGCAGCGTTGAATGCACGCAACGCCTCTTCTCTCGTATCAGAAAGCTTCACTTCGGCAAAAGCGATATGGTCGAGCCCCATTTTTCCCGGATTAAGTACTGCACGAAAGCCGGTTATATAGCCTTCGTCAATCAGCCTTTTCAAACGAACCTGACAGGGCGTTTTTGAAAGACCGACTTTTTCAGATAATTCTGTAATGGATATGCGGCCATTTTCGACCAAGGCGTCGATAATGCGATTATCGATACGGTCGATTTCACTATTATTCTTGTCCATATGTATAAAAAAGCCTTTAAAAACGCTTAAATACGAGAAAATTTCCTAGAAAATAGCGTTTTTTGTACGAGATGTAAACTGTTGGCGATGATATTATCGCCGTCAACGCAGCCAAAGAGCTGTTGATGCGTTATCTCCTTCCAGAGTGGAAAGTTTCAATCATGACCAAAGCACCAAAGCCTTTTGCCGATTTCGCTCCGCCAATCGCAGAACAGACAGATTTGCGCAAAGCCATTACTGCAGCCTATCGCCGTCCCGAGACGGAATGTTTGCCGCCCTTGCTTGATGCAGCAACCATCGACAGCGACACCAAGAAAAAAATTGCAGATACTGCCCGCCGTCTAATCGAAACCATGCGTGCAAAACATAAGGGCACTGGCGTTGAAGGTCTGGTGCATGAATATGCGCTGTCTTCGCAGGAAGGTGTGGCGTTGATGTGCCTTGCAGAAGCATTGCTGCGTATTCCCGATAAAGCAACACGCGATGCACTGATCCGCGACAAGGTTGCCGGCGGCGATTGGAAGTCGCATCTGGGTGGTGAAAAGTCACTGTTTGTCAATGCTGCGACTTGGGGTTTGGTTGTCACCGGTAAGCTGACATCCACAGTTAATACCGGCAGCCTTTCATCATCTCTGACCCGTTTGATTGCCCGCTGCGGCGAACCGGTTATCCGCAAGGGTGTCGATATGGCCATGCGGATGATGGGCGAACAGTTTGTTCGTGGTGAAACGATTGAAGAGGCCGTCAAGCGCTCCAAGCCTCTTGAAGAGCGTGGCTTCCGCTATTCGTACGACATGTTGGGTGAAGCCGCAACGACCGCAGAAGATGCTGAGCGTTATTATAAGGATTATGAAAACGCCATTCATGCTATTGGTAAAGCTTCCAACGGTCGTGGTGTCTATGAAGGACCGGGCATTTCAATCAAGCTTTCGGCACTTCATCCGCGTTATTTCCGCTCTCAGGCCGACCGTGTGATGAGCGAGCTTATGCCGCGTGTCAAACAGCTGGCTGTTCTTTCTAAAAACTACAATATCGGTCTCAATATCGATGCCGAGGAGGCCGACCGTCTTGAGCTATCGCTCGACCTTTTGGAAAATCTCTGCTTCGATAAAGATCTGCAGGGCTGGAACGGTATCGGTTTTGTCGTGCAGGCCTATGGTCGTCGCTGCCCGTTTGTTCTGGATTATGTGATTGATCTTGCCCGCCGCTCCGGTCATCGCATGATGGTGCGTTTGGTCAAAGGCGCCTATTGGGATGCGGAAATCAAGCGCGCCCAACTGGACGGCTTGGAAGGCTATCCGGTTTACACCCGCAAAGTGTACACCGACGTTTCCTATATTGCCAATGCGCGCAAGCTTCTGGCAGCAACAGATGCTGTATTTCCGCAATTTGCAACGCATAATGCGCAGACCATGGCCACGATCTATCAGTTGGCCGGGCCTGATAAATACACCACCGAACAGTTTGAATTCCAATGTCTGCACGGCATGGGCGAACCACTTTATGATGAAGTGGTCGGCAAGGATAAGATGCAGCGCCCTGCACGTATTTATGCGCCGGTTGGCACGCATGAGACACTGCTGGCCTATCTGGTGCGCCGATTGCTGGAAAATGGTGCCAATTCGTCATTTGTAAACCGTATTGCGGATAAGTCCGTTGCGGTGGATGATATGATTGCCGATCCGGTTGATGTGGTGCGCGCAATGCCGGTGCCAGGTGCCCAGCATGAAAAGATTTTTCTGCCTAAAGATATGTTTGGCGAAAAACGGCGCAATTCTGATGGCTATGACCTTGCCAACGAAACGGTTCTGGCGGCACTGTCGAAAGAATTCCAGATGAGTTCACAAAACAAATGGACATCTGAGCCTACGGGCATCAAAGCAAGTGCAAAAGGCCGTCCGGTTCTAAACCCCGGCGATCACCGCGATCAGGTGGGCGAGGTCTTTGAAGTCAGTGAAAAGCAAGCCGCAGAAATGGCAGCAAAGGCTGCGAAAGCGGCAGCCTCGTGGGCTAAAACCGCTCCCGGCAAGCGCGCTGATATGCTGGATAAAGCCGCAGATATTATGCAAAAACGCATGCCGTCGCTGCTTGCTTTGGCTGCGCGTGAGGCGGGAAAATCAATTCCGAACTCCATCGCAGAGGTAAGGGAAGCCATCGATTTCTTACGGTTTTATGCCGCAGAAGTCCGCACTTCCTTTGGGCCTTCCCACCAACCTTTAGGCCCTGTGGTTTGTATCAGCCCGTGGAATTTTCCGCTGTCTATCTTCACCGGCCAGGTTTGTGCCGCTTTGGTAGCCGGCAATCCGGTTTTGGCAAAACCCGCGGAAGAAACACCGCTGATTGCGGCTGAAGGCGTGCGTATACTGCATGAAGCGGGTGTTCCTGAAGATGTGTTACAGCTTGTTCCGGGTGATGGAAAAATTGGTGCAGCACTTGTGGCTGCTCAAGAAACCGCCGGTGTCATGTTTACCGGTTCGACAGAAGTTGCCCGGCTCATCCAGGCGCAGCTTGCCAACCGCTTGACACCTGCTGGCAAGCCGATACCGCTGATTGCCGAAACCGGCGGGCAGAATGCCATGATTGTCGATTCGTCGGCATTGGCCGAACAGGTTGTCGGCGATGTGATCGCATCGGCCTTTGATAGTGCTGGACAGCGTTGTTCTGCTCTTCGCATACTTTGCCTGCAGGAAGATGTCGCCGATCGCACCTTGACGATGTTGAAGGGTGCTTTGCGCGAGCTTCGTTTAGGGCGGACGGATTTCATCGGCGTCGATGTTGGTGCTGTCATCAGCGAAGAGGCAAAAAACAATATTGAAACACATATTGAAACGATGCGGGCCATGGGCCGCAAGATAGAGCAGTTACCGCTGGGCGACGCCACCCAAAACGGGACATTTGTCGCGCCTACCATCATCGAACTTGAAAGCATCAGCGATTTGAAGCGTGAAGTTTTCGGCCCTGTTTTGCATGTGATCCGTTACAAGCGCGAAAATATTGAACAATTGATCGACGATATTAATGCAACAGGATATGGGCTGACATTCGGGCTCCATACGCGCCTTGATGATACCATCGCGCATGTCACCAACCGTATTCGCGTCGGCAATATCTATGTCAACCGCAATGTCATTGGTGCGGTTGTCGGCTCGCAGCCATTCGGCGGTCGTGGTCTTTCAGGCACCGGCCCGAAGGCGGGCGGCCCGCTTTATCTAGGTCGTCTGGTCAATGTCCAGCCACAGCCCGAGCTTCCCGGTTCCACCTATACCGATAAGGGATTGGCCGAGTTTACCAATTGGCTGGAACAAGCAGGCCATAGTCAGGATGCAGCCTTTGCCCGCAATGCTGGGGCAGAATCTCTGCTTGGGCTTGATATAGAGCTCCCGGGCCCCGTGGGCGAAGATAACCGTTATGCGTTGCATCCGCGTGGCCGTATCCTGCTTTTCCCCGAATCGGCAACAGGTCTTTATCGCCAGATGGCTTTGGCACTGGCTACAGGAAACACTGTGGCTATTGATGCCAATAGCGGTTTGCAGAAAGCCTTGCCAAATCTGCCGGAAGCGGTTTCTTCACGCTTGGTCTGGACTGAAAATTATGATGCCGATGGCCCTTATGCCGGTTGCTTGATTGAAGGCAATGGCGAAAGAGTAACAAAGCTTCAGTCGATCATCGCCAAATTATCAGGCCCGCTTGTCTTGACGCAGGCAGCCGATAGCGAAGCCTTGCAAGCGGCCGAGGTTCCTTACAGCATGCATTTCATGGTGGAAGAGGTTTCAACTTCGGTCAATACGGCTGCTGCCGGTGGCAATGCCAGCTTGATGGCTATTGGCTGATAAGCTTCCAAGGTGCTTTGCCGCCTGTTGATAACAACAAGAAAGAGCCGTCTGAGAAAAATCAGGCGGCTTTTTTGTTCATAAGGGAACATTTGGCAAAGGGTTATTAACCTTCACAATCTAACGTCCGGCTATCAAGTGTTTTAGATGAGGTGGTCATTGTGATCGCCGCAAATTTGTTTGAGTGCCATGCGTAATTTGAAAACCAATCCAGTATCTCCACACACCCAAACGGATAGCGCCGACGCGGCTGCTTCCCAGCAAACACCCCCCGTTCTCGATAAGGCAGCATCGCTTGCTTATCCTACAGTGTGGAAAAAGGCCTTTGCCTTGGGGCAGAATGTCCGTTTCACACGTACACCGGAAGTCGAGCTGTTGCGCCGACGGATCGAAAATGAACCGGGATTTGCCGAAAAGTTGAAGGCATTCGAACAAGCAGAGCAAAAGCGCCGCGAGAATGCCGCCCGCAACCATATTGAGGTGATTGAGCCCCAGCAGGTGACGGCATCGGCATCTGGCCCGATCGAAGCGCAACCAGTTTCAGTGGTAAGCACAGTCGAGGCTGCTGCTATGCCGACCGCGCCAAGTGGCGCGCCGTTGCAGGCTGACGCATCGAACACGGTGGAAAATGCCAATATGGTTGAAACCGTTGCGGCCAGTTCAACCAAACCGATCTATCTATCTGATTCCGCTTTTTTTGAATTCGGGCCGTTTGTCTGGGATCAACAGGAACCAGCCGTGGCTGGGATACCGGAGCCAGCCGCAACAACGGTAACTATGCGGGCTGATGCTACAGAAATCGCACCGGAACCTGAAGGCTCCATCACAGATCTTTATCGCGTTTTGGAATGCCGGTTTTCACATGCAAATCAATCGCCGATAAATCAAATACCAGTATCAGCAGGAAAGCCGGTTGACGCCGCGCCGGTTCTCGCCCAACCGATGCAAGAGAGCGTGGTCGCACCGAGCGCTGCCATGGTCTCTGAACCCGCGACGATTGTGGTTGATTCACATGAAACGACGCCATCGCCTGCAGTTGAAAATGCTGTTGAGCAGCCGGAAAACCAACCGACTGCCGATCATGAGCAACAAGCGGTGACCATGGATAGTGCCCCGTTGGTGGAAGACATTGCACCGGTTATGCCCATTGCGGCTGCGAAGCCGGAAGATGCTGCGCCCCTTGCGGAAAAGCCTGCTGTTGAAGCAATGGTTGAGCGCAAAGATGTTGTTGTTGCACCTCTTGCGACAACAGAAGTCACAGCAGCCAAGGCAACAATTTCTGCACCATTCCGCACGTTGAATCCTGCCTTTATCGCAAGCCCCAAGGGCCGCGATTACGGGCCTTACACATTTCCCTCTGTCGATTTGCTCCAGCAACCTGTTTATAAGGATGGCGCGGTAATTTCGCAGGAAACCCTGGAACGCAGCGCGGGTTTGTTGGAAAGTGTATTGGAGGATTTCGGCGTTAAGGGTGAAATTATCCACGTCCGTCCCGGCCCTGTCGTGACCATGTATGAATTCGAGCCAGCAGCGGGTGTCAAATCGTCCCGCGTCATTGGCCTGTCAGACGATATTGCGCGGTCAATGTCGGCCATTTCTGCCCGTGTTGCTGTCATCCCCGGTCGCAATGTTATTGGTATTGAACTGCCAAATGCAGTGCGTGAGACCGTATATCTGCGCGAGCTTATCCAGTCGAAGCCTTTTCAGGATAGCAGCTATAAGCTGGCCTTGGCATTGGGCAAAAGCATTGGCGGCGAGCCGGTTATAGCCGAGCTTGCCAAAATGCCGCATTTGCTGGTTGCCGGCACCACCGGCTCTGGTAAATCGGTTGCGATCAACACCATGATCCTGTCCTTGCTCTACCGGATGACGCCGGAGCAATGCCGCTTGATCATGGTTGATCCGAAAATGCTGGAACTCTCTATTTACGATGGTATTCCGCATCTATTGACGCCAGTTGTGACAGATCCGAAGAAAGCCGTCACCGCGCTTAAATGGGCTGTGCGTGAAATGGAAGACCGTTACCGTAAAATGGCAAAACTGGGTGTGCGCAATATTGATGGCTTCAATGCCCGCGTTGCAACAGCCGCCGAAAAAGGCGAAACCATTATGTGCACCGTCCAGTCCGGTTTTGACAAGGAAACCGGCGAGATGCTCTACCATGAAGAAGCGATGGATTTGGCGCAGCTGCCTTACATTGTAGTCATCGTCGACGAAATGGCCGACTTGATGATGGTGGCCGGTAAGGAAATCGAAGGCGCTATCCAGCGTCTTGCACAAATGGCACGTGCTGCCGGTATCCATTTGATCATGGCGACACAGCGTCCTTCGGTTGATGTTATCACCGGAACCATCAAAGCCAACTTCCCAACCCGTATCTCGTTTCAGGTAACATCGAAGATCGACAGCCGGACGATTTTGGGAGAGCAGGGTGCCGAAACGCTGCTTGGTCAAGGTGACATGCTTCATATGGTCGGTGGTGGCCGTATCGTGCGCGTCCACGGTCCTTTCGTATCGGATGAAGAGGTTGAACATGTCGTCGCCCATCTTAAAACCCAGGGAACGCCGGATTATCTGGCAACAGTAACCGACGGTGAAGAGGATGAAGACAGCAGCATTGATGATGCTGATTCCATTGCCGATATCGTTGCTGCCGGAAATGCCGGTGAAGATGGCGAAGAACTCTATCTCCAGGCCGTCAAGGTTGTGATGCGCGATAAGAAATGCTCGACATCCTATATTCAGCGACGTCTCGGTATCGGCTATAACAAAGCAGCCTCATTGGTTGAGCGTATGGAAGAAGAAGGCATTGTCGGCGCAGCAAACCATGTCGGCAAACGTGAAATCCTGCTGAATGGCCGCAACGGTCAGGATAGCCATCATAGCTGATTGGCAAAAACACAGCTCTGAAGATCAACGCGGGCTTGGTGCCCGCGTTTTTGTTCATCGATAGGTGATTTTGCGCTTGACGTTTACCCTTATCGATAAAACCGGTTTCCACTTGCCTTTCAAATGCACTATATAGTCAACAGCATTCTATTGCTTGGTTGGTTTGTCAGGGGAGAGGCCGTTGGCATTTCTGGATTTTTTGGCGAGCGGGGAAATAAAAGACGCTTTCGTTGAAGGACGGATTGCGTTCGTCCTCGATTCCACTGGTCGTGATCTGCTTTGGCTCAACGGGCCTGCTGCCATATTTTTTGGCTTTTCAAGTCTTGCCGATGCGTTGGATAGAGAAGCCTTTTTTGATCGTGCCGTCTGCCGGCAGATTGATAACGGCCTGAAAAGCGGTCGCCCTGTCATGCTGCGGGGCAGGAACCAATCCGCTCCCTTTGTTCTGTCAAATGTCTCGCTGCCAGGCGTAGGACGGGCTGTTTTGGCGAAATCCAGCACAATGGCCGATGGCGATGTCGCAGCCGACTTGCTGTTTGGGCTTGAGAGTGCAGACATTTCCGCAGCCATTGTCGATGCCAAAGGCAATATTGTCGCTGCTACGCAAAATTATCACCCGCTGGATGATATACTTCCCATCCTGTTGCCATCGATCGACGATGGCTTACCCGTTAAAACGGTGATCAAGAATGATGGAAAGCCGCTTCAACTCAGTATGATCCGGCTGTTGGAAGATGAACCGTGTTATCTCGTCATGCTTATCGATCTGGCAGAATTGACGGATTCAGATGTGGACAGTATCACCACCTTCGATACGGCAGCATCGCATCATTTCAGCTGGAAAATGGATAAAAATGGTCGTTTCAGCGATCTCTCCAGCATATTTTTCCAGAAAACGGGTGTAGCGGCTGCCGAAGTGATCGGGCGGGATCTCAAAGATCTATCTATGGTTCTATCGCCGGATGATGTCGCGGCGCTTGGGCAGCGTATCCAATTGGCCATGCCATGGACAGATTTGAAAATCGGCGCCAGTCATGTGAATGAAACAGGCAAGCAGTTTACGCTGACGCTATCAGGTATGCCCATTTTTGATGCAAGGGGCGAGCTTCAGGGGTTTCGTGGTCACGGTTCAATCAACCAATCCGAAAATGCGCCGGTCGCAATGCCAGACCGTGAGAGTGATGAGCCAGAGGTAAAAGGCGGGCTTTCCCAATCCGAACGGTCGGCATTCAAAGAAATAGCCGAAAGATTGCGCAGCGAGTTACATCTGCCTGAGGTACCGCAAAACGTGAAAGTGGATAACAAGCCTGCTGTCGTAGAAGCGCCGAGCGTTTTGGATGATCCAACAAAAACAGATTATCATCTGGCACCGGCTGCCATATCCGATTTGCTTGATACTGCAACCGATGGTGTTGTTTGGCTGGACAAGCAGGGCCATATCCGCTCCCTCAGCGCGGCGGCATCGGCATTATCCGGATTTGATCGTGAGGAACTGGTGTTGCAGCCCTTTTCCACGCTTTTCAGTGTTGCAACGAAGGATGTCATTGACCGTTATGTAAAGGTTCTGTTGGCCGCTGGTCCAGAGCAGCTTTTCAACCGTGGCAAAGATGCTGAAATTGTAACCAAAGACGGTGCCGTTGTAAAAATGCTTGTAACGCTTGTTCCCTTGTCATCGGGACAGGGATTTGCGGCATTGTTACGCGATATGACCAATGTCAAGGTTCAGAATCAGCCACAATTGGATCAGGCGGCCCTTGCTGAAACCATCCATGAAATACGCACGCCGCTCAATGCGATGATCGGATTTGCCGACATTATGAAGGAAGAGCGTTTCGGACGCATCGAAAATGAGCGTTATCGCGGCTATGTGCGCGATATTGTTTCATCGGGCAAACATATATTGACGCTGGTGAACCGTTTTCTTGAAAAGGCAAAAACACGCCATGCGCGTGATACACAGGAAAGCATGATCGACAGCGATAAGAGTTTCGATGTTGTCGCGCAATTGCGCAAATCGGTCGCTTTGTTGGAAAATCAGGCGAATGAAAATGGCATTATCGTGCGTATAGTCACTCCGCCAAGCGTTCCAGCTATCGTCTTGGATGAGCAGGAATTCCGTCAGATTGTATGGAATTTATTATCTAATGCTATCCGCTTTACGCCATCGGGCGGGCAAATCGTCGTGCATGCCGCCTATTCCGGTGGTCAATTTGTCAAAATATCGGTGAGCGATAACGGCATCGGTATGACGCAGGAAGATGTGGCAAAGGCAATGCAACCTTATGGCCAGATTGCGCGTAAAGACGGGCGACAGGGAGACGGCGTGTTTGTCGGTACCGGTTTGGGACTGCCAATGACCAAGACACTGGTTGAAAAAACCGGTGGTCGCTTCGAGATCTTATCGAAGCCTAACATGGGAACGACGATAGAAATGTCGTTTCTGGTGCAGTCCAACATTTAGGCTGTGGTAGCGATTTAAGACTTAGCTGCGTTGGTGCAGAGATTGTGACTGAATAAAACAAAAGGCGAAGGCGGCGTTGAACACCGTCAAGATTTTTCGTCGCTCGTCGTCAAATATATGCACCGCATGTTTTCCTTCTCGCTCTCAATCACATTCCCAATAGTATTTTGTCCAAATGAGTAAGTCTTGACTTTAGTTTTTACTAAAATCGGCATGAAAAAAGCGCTGCATGACGTGATGTCAATGCAACGCTTTCTGATCACTGTCCGAAGACCAATCTGTTACTATTTTTTTGTGGCAAGCAGATCGCGAATTTCTGTCAATAGCTGTTCGTCACGTGGAACGGCTGCCGGTTCAGGAGCAGCTTCCTGTTTACGACGCATGGAATTAAGCCCTTTAACAACAAGAAACAAAACCCAGGCGATAATCAGGAAGTTGATCAGCAAAGTGATGAAGTTGCCATAGGCAATTGTTGCACCGGCTTCTTTTGCGGCTGCAAGCGTTGCCTGCTTTTCACCGGCGAGCTGGATAAACATGTTGGAGAAATCGATGCCACCGGTAATCAAACCGATAATCGGCATAAGGATATCATTGACAATAGAATTGACCAAGCCGCCGAAGGCACCACCAATGATAACACCGATGGCCAGATCAACCATATTACCCTTGAGGGCAAATTCTCGAAACTCTTTTAACATAAGGTCTCCCCTTTGATGCAATAAAAGCGATGATCTTCGCCAAACGGAAGATTGTTACGCAGTGTTTTGGCAAATATGGCGTTTCGGAAAAAAGGAAACCCCGCACCTCGTAATTCTATCCGGCTTTATCATTTTTTCAATGACCGATCGCTACAATTGCCCATCTTGCGGTTTTGCTAGAGCATTTCCAATAAAAGTTGGATCAACTTTTATGTCAGGATAATGCGATAAAACAAAGAGTTAGAGTGAATCCATGACTCAATCAAAAACGGATTTATTCTAACGGGCTCTCAGCTTTGAACTCGTTTTTGAATTTGTCGAAGAAATATTTCATCGTGTCAAAAGCCTGATCCATATCCTTTTTGCTGGGAAGGCTTGATGTTGTACTGTCTTTGGCAGTTTGCATGTCCGCTATTTGTTGCTTCAATCGCGCGATTTCTTTCTCATATCCGGCACGGTCGTCATCGGATAGTTTGCAGGTGATTTCGCCGTCTTTATCCGCACATATATCGATACTGCCCGTGTTGCCGTCGAAGCGCAGAATGCCATTGGCTGTTTTTTCAAAAATAAAACGATTTTGCGCTGCCTGCCCGATAGCCGGTTGTGCCATAGCAATGGCACCGACAAGCAACATGATGATGAACGGCCATGGTTTTATCATGTTTTAACCCTTGGTTGATTGGTTACCTTCCTTTATATAGGGCACAAATATGCAAGATCCCACCGAGAGCAGAATTATTACGCGGACTTGGCCTTTGGATAAAGATATGGTGCTTATATATAAAATTGTTCCTCGCAAGGAATGGCAAGAGGCGGAAATGCGCGGCGCGTTCATCGGTTCTGCAGTGGATATAGCTGATGGATTTATCCATTTTTCGACTGCCGAACAGCTGGCTGAAACTGCCAATAAACATTTCAGCGGGCTCGACGACCTTCTGCTTGTCTGTGTCGATCCGGCACATTTGGACGAGGGCGCTTTGCGCTTTGAAATTTCGCGCGGTGGCGCACTCTTTCCCCACCTTTATGGTGAACTGCCGTTAATGGCGGTCGTCGGGGTTGAACCCTTTGCACCCGATGAACACGGTGTTTTTCATTTTTCGGAGGTATTGTCGTGAGCTTGTTTCATTGCATTGGACGCCCTGCACTTTTCATGCTCGACCCCGAACGCGCCCATGGTATGGCGATCGCGGCTTTGAAAACCGGCTTTGGGTCAGGGCAGCAAATCGTTGACAAACGCCTGCACGTCAATATTGCAGGATTGGATTTTCCGAACTTCTTGGGGCTTGCGGCAGGGTTTGATAAAAATGCCGAAGTGCCCGATGCGGTTCTGCGTTTGGGATTCGGATTTGTCGAAGTCGGTACGTTGACACCAAAAGCACAGGCGGGCAATCCAAAGCCGCGGCTTTTCCGGTTGCAACAGGATGAAGCCGTCATAAACCGTATGGGATTCAACAATGGTGGCCATGAAGCTGCCTATCATCGTTTAGTAGCGCGCAAACGTCATGGTATCGTCGGGGTGAATATTGGCGCGAATAAGGATGCTCAAGACCGCATCGCCGATTATGTGGCCGGTATCCATCGTTTTTATGCCGTTGCCGATTACTTTACCGTCAATATTTCATCGCCCAACACTCCGGGCCTAAGGGATTTGCAGGCGCGTGACAGCTTGATGCAGTTAATATCGGCTGTCAGTGCAGCGCGGCGCGCTGAAAAAAGTGAAAAGGCCGTCCATATTCCGATCTTTCTCAAAATCGCACCGGATTTAACCGAAGAAGGCCTTGATGATGTAGCCGAGGCGTTGCTTGCTGCCGATTTTGATGGGTTGATCGTGTCCAATACAACATTGTCGCGCGACGGTTTGAAAGATCAAGAGCTTGCCAGCGAGGCTGGCGGCCTTTCCGGCCGACCAATTTTCGAGCGCTCGACGATTGTGCTTGCGAAAATGCGTCAAAGGCTGGGGGCGACGATGCCGATTATCGGTGTAGGTGGCGTTCGCGATGGGCAAACAGCGCTTGATAAAATCAAAGCCGGTGCCGATCTTGTCCAGCTTTATAGCGCTATGGTTTATGAAGGGCCGTCGCTTGCGGCCGACATATCGAAATCCGTGATCAAAACCATGCAACGCGATGGTGTGGATACGGTTACCGCCTATCGCGATCAAACGGTTAAGGAATGGGCAAACCGCGCAATACCGGCATAGAGGGTTTGGAAGTTTTGTAAAAAATACACGAAATGCGCCAAGGCACTTGCAAAATCGTTCGATCTTCCGTATGTCACCGGACGGAAGATAGCATTCCCACGATGCGGTTGTAGCTCAGTTGGTTAGAGCGCTGGTTTGTGGCACCAGAGGTCGTAGGTTCAACTCCTACCAACCGTACCATTCTTAATCTTACCATGAGAACGTATATGAACTGGGATGGCGGCGAAGGGATCATAGCAACTGTGCATGTCGACGGACTCAACGTCAGGCAGTATCTGAAAATTATGACAGAGTTTTTCAAACAAGATACGTCTCAATTGCCGTTTTATAAAAAAAAGGCTTTTCGCAGTTTCATTTCTGGGGGAGTGATTGGTGTTTTGGCCTTAGTGATATCACGGTCTATAACCATTTTTCTCGGTGGGTTTTCTGTTGAAAACACGAGATATTTCAGTGCCGTATACGATGGTTTCATTTGGGGTTGCTTTGTGGGGGCAGCCGTATTGCTTGCTATATACATAATCTATCAAAGACGTATGGTGAGCAGGATGATAAAATCTTATGAAATATATCGTCGTGGGTATCAGCTAACGTTGAGCGATACTGCAATAACCGTTCTATGCCAAGGGCAGAAAACGATTTATTCACGTGGCCAAATCGTAAGAACATGTCGTATAGATGCTGATTTGAATGTTGTATTATTAAGCTCTGTGGCTTTCCTATGGGTAAGGGATCGTGATATTGAAACGTCAAGTAAGCCCCACGAAATGCGGAAGCTTCTATGTATTGTAGATGGATAGGCCTGTTGCTATTTTACCTTGTTTAAGTCAGGTTGATTTTTCAATTTGCTTCGATTGCAGCCAGTCTGCCGCTGGCTCAACCTGCTTATACACCGGCTAAAGCCGCCATTCTTGCTTTGACACGCCAAATTGCGGTTGAATGGGGCCCACGCGGTATCAGGGCAAACTCTGTGAGTCCCGGTATGATCATGACACCGCTTACCTGTGATATTTATAAGGATGAAGCGGTTTATGCCTTGCGTCGTCAGGCTGTCGCTTCGCGTCGCATAGGGAACAGTGAAGATATTGCTTGTGTTGCCGCGTTTTTATGCGCACACGATGCCAATTACATCAACGGACAGGATATCGTTGTCGATGGCGGTTTCGGTTTGACGCAATTAATGCGTATGCAGCCTCCAGCCGTGCAACCGCAGCCACCTTATTAATCAGGTCGGCTGCACTGGCAAAATCGTCGCTTTATTGCTGGAAGTTTTTTGCTTCGCGGCGAATTTCATTCATGACAAATTCCATTCCCGGCAGGATGGCCCCCTCGGCGCGCAGAGTCATGCCGACAGGGCCCAATGTTTCCGATGTATCAATCGGCAGCGCTTGCAAGGCGCCTGAACTGATATCTTCCAGCACCACGCCTTCGGAAATGACCCATATAGTGTCGCTGGAGCGAACATAGGAGCGGCTGAAGGCGGTCGATACCGTTTCCGCAACAATGTTGAGGCGCGGCATATCCGAAATCAGAATAAGCTTTTCCACCGCGGGGCGAATGATCGATTGTTGTGAGGGCATGATAAAGTCATATTGGCCCATGGCAGCCACATCGAAGGTTTTGGCAGCCAAAAGCGGATGCCCGGGACGAACGGCAAAGCACACCTTTTCAGAATAAAGATGTTCGAAATGCAAGCCCAGCATTTCCGATGGTTCTCCCATGCGGCCAATGACGATATCGACCTTGCCTTCCCGCAATTCGTTGATGAGATAGCCGTTGGGGCCGGTCACGATCATCGGTTTACCACCAAGTTTGCGGGCATTGTAGCGCTGGATGGCCTTCGGCAGCAGTCGGGCCGATACGGTAGGCAATGCGCCGATATGCAAAGGCTTCGCCTGCGGAGAACGTGTCTCGGCGATTTCTTCTACGCCCTGACGTAAGGCCAACATGGAATTTTCAATATGGGTCAGGAATCGTTTTCCAATCGGCGTCAGCCGCAATGTCCGATGGCTTCGGTCAAATAATTCTGCCTGAAGGATCGTCTCCAGCTCGCGGATCGTTTTGGACACGCCTGGCTGGGTGATGGCTAAGACATTCGCCGCAGCACTAATACTGTTCTGGCGGGCAACTTCTTGAAATGTTTTTAGATGGCGGAGACGTATCAGGTCACTGGGGATCATTTTAGATAACCTATAAGTTATATTTAGAGCATGATTTATCATTTTACATAATCTGTCAATTCTCATATCCTGCTTTTGAGGAGATAACATCATGCAATTTACGATCGCTCACGACATAGCGGTACATTATCGGTTGAGCGGCCGACAAGATGGGCCTTGCCTCGTCTTTATCAATTCGCTCGGCACCGATTTGCGTATTTGGGATGATGTGGTGGATGGACTTCGCGCTGACTATCGCTGCTTGTGTTATGATAAACGCGGGCATGGTTTGAGCGACGGCGACGATGCTGCCTACTCGATTTCACTTTTGGCCGATGATCTTGCCGCACTGATCGAGACACTTGGGATTTCAAGCAAAGTGGTGCTTGTCGGGCTGTCGGTTGGCGGCCTTATCGCGCAGGATTTTGCTTTTCGGTTCGCAGAAAAAGTTGCCGGTTTGGTCTTGCTGGATACCGCGGCCAAAATCGGTACGGAGCAATCGTGGAATGCGCGGATTGACGCTATTGCCAAAAACGGTCTGTCCGCCATAGGACAACAAATCATGGAGCGCTGGTTGACGGCTGATTTCACGGCGCGTCGTTCGGACGCCTATCGCGGTTATCGCAACATGTTGAAGCGGACATCTGAACAGGCCTATGTCGCAACCTGCATTGCGCTGCGAGATGCGGATCTGACATCACAGACATCAACATTGGCTTTGCCGACATTGGTCATTGTGGGGCAGGAAGATGCTTCAACGCCACCGGAATTGGTGGAAAAAACCGCCAACCTTATCAAGCATGCGCGCTTTGTTCAGATAGGTTCATGTGGGCATTTGCCATGCATTGAACAGCCGCAGGCGACGATTGAACATTTAAAAACCTTTGTTTCGGAGACTATATATGGCTGAGAACGGGCACAACATCCTGTATGAAAAAGGGTTGCAGACCCGCCGTATGGTTTTGGGCGATGCCCATGTAGATAGGGCATTGGCAAATGCGACGCCATTTGATGATGCTTTCCAGACCTTCATTACCGAAGGGGCATGGGGCAGCCTTTGGTCGAGGCCACATTTTTCCAAACGGGAACGTTCGATTGTCACCTTGGCACTTCTGGCCGCATTGGGCCATGAGGAGGAGTTTGCCATGCATGTTCGTGCAACGCGTAACACTGGCGCCACGAGCGAGGATATATTGGAGGCTTTGATGCATGTGGCGGTTTATGCCGGAGTGCCTGCTGCCAATAGCGCCATCAAGATTGCCAAAAAGGAATTAGCAGAGTTCGACGCACAGCGTTAGCCATAGAGCAGGGAGGAAATACAATGATTGGTCGGTATATCCAACGGGATAGGGATTGGCATCCGCCAGCATACACACCCGATTATAAAACCAGCGTTCTTCGGTCGCCGCGCAATGCCTTGCTTTCATTGCCGACCACCGTATCGGAAATGACCGGGCCGGTTTTTGGCCATGATATTCTGGGCGCATTGGATAATGACCTTATCCGCAATTATGCCAAGGATGGCGACCCGATAGGGCAACGCATTGTGGTTTCCGGCCGTGTGCTGGATGAAAACGGCAAACCGCTTCCAAATACGCTGGTGGAATTCTGGCAGGCCAATGCCGGTGGCCGGTATCGACATAAAAAGGAAAGCTATCTTGCTGCAATCGACCCGAATTTCGGTGGCTGCGGGCGTACCATAACCGACGAAGATGGGCGCTATACCTTCCGTACCATCAAGCCGGGAGCGTATCCTTGGCCGAATGGCGTCAACGATTGGCGCCCGGCCCATATCCATTTTTCACTTTTCGGCCATGCTTTTGCGCAGCGTCTCATTACCCAGATGTATTTTGAAGGCGACCCGATGATCTGGCAGTGTCCGATTGTAAAAACCATTCCCGATCCTGACGCGGTTGAGCGTCTGGTTGCAGCACTCGACCGGAATGCGACGATTCCGATGGATGCGTTGGCCTATAAGTTTGACATTGTTTTGCGCGGTCAACGTTCCACCATGTTTGAAAACCGTATGGAGGGTAACTGAAATGGCACAAACACTTGATTATTTAAAAGAATCGCCATCCCAAACAGTCGGGCCTTATATCCATATCGGCGCAACACCCAATTATGTTGGTATTCACGGCGTTTATCCGCATGATTTGGGTTCGACGATGCTCGGTGCAGAAACCAGGGGTGAGCGTATCATTCTTGAAGGACAGGTATTTGATGGCGGCGGCGAACCGATCAAAGACGCCCTGATTGAAATCTGGCAGGCCGATGCGCAGGGCCTTTATAATTCCGTGAACGAGACACGGGGCAAGGCCGATTCATCTTTTAGCGGTTGGGGTCGTCAGCCGGCATCTGCCGACAAGGCGCAATTCCGGTTCGAGACGATCCGTCCGGGTTCAACGCCTTATCCCGATGGCAGGACACAGGCTCCCCATATTACCATTTGGGTGGGTGCGCGCGGCATCAATGTCGGGCTCCATACACGGGCCTATTTTTCCGATATGGCTGAGCTCAACAGCAAAGATCCGCTTTTAAACCGTATTGATGCAGAAAAGCGCCGCAATACGTTGATCGCGCAAAAATCTGAACGCGATGGGATGACGGTTTTCACTTTTAATATTTTTGTTCAGGGTGACAACGAAACAGTCTTTCTCGACATGTAGAGCGGTGCCCGAAAAGTGGAAAATGGTTTTCAATTGAGAAATTGCATCAAGAGTGGGAGCAAATCCACCAGCCGATATGAATGGATATGCTCCTTTGCAACGTATTCTCAAATGGTCAAGACGGCCTAGAGCATTTTCCGAAAAGTGTGAAGCGCATCCGCAGGAGAATTGATTCACCGGATCAATTCTTTATCCTGCTCCTATCGGACAAAAAATGCGGAAAACCAAAAACTTAGAGCACGTATTTGGTTTATCAAATACCGAACGTGCTCTAGCATCGTGCTTTTACCGGCAAAAGATCGAACACGCATAGGTGGATGCTCACCATGGCGACTGGACGGTTTCTGCTTTTACATGCCTATCGAGCGATGACTTTTGCCCGTGTTGCGGCATGTTCTATCGACTGAAATGCAGCGTTTGCGCATTTGTTCTACAGGTTCAACGGGAGGTTGCCTTTGATAAAGATTTTAGATGGTGCGACGCGGCTTCATTTCGTTGTGGGGGATCCTATTGCGCAGGTAAAATCACCGGAGGCCATTACCAAGGCGCTGCAGGATCGGGGCTTGAATGCAATTTGTGTTCCTGCCCATGTCGCGCCGAATAATTTGGCGGTTTTTTATCAAAGCTGTCGTGCCATGCAAAATGTCGACAGTATAATGGTGACAATACCGCACAAAATTCCATCGACGATTTACTGTGATGCTTTAAGCAAGCGATCGGCATTTTTGGGCTCCGTCAACGTCATTCGTCGCACTGCCGAGGGTTTTTCAGGTGATATGCTTGATGGCATTGGCTATGTCGCAGCGCTACGTGAAAAGGGCTGTGCGGTGGCGGGTAAACGCGCTTTGCTATGCGGACTGGGTGGTGCCGGTGGTGCCATTGCCCATGCGCTTGTGTGCAATGGCGTCAATGAGCTTGCTGTTTTTGACGCTGATGCCCAACGGCAAAACGACATGATCACGCGGCTCAACGCTTTGGGGCAGGCCAATGTTACGATCGGCAGCCGCAATTTGACCGGCTTTGATATTGCGATCAATGCAACACCCACGGGCATGAAAGAAGACGATCCGCTGCCTTTTGACATCAATACATGCCCGCAAAATTTGTGGGCGGGTGACGTGATTACAAAACCCGTTGAAACGGCGTGGATTACGCAAGCAAGACAGCAAGGCGCGAAAGTGGTGATTGGTATGGATATGTATGCAAAGGTTCGCGATTTGCTGGTGGATTTCATCGTCGACGGTCAGGCACCAGAATAAGAAAACTTCTAAAGGGGATAGCGAATGGCACATCAAATTTCTCTGGCGTTTCTTACGGTCGGAAATATCTCACCGGTTGAGGCTGTCCACATCGCGGCAAGGCAGGGCTATCAATCGGTCGGCCTCAGAATGCTGCCCGCTGCACCCAGTGAACCCGCCTATCCGCTTTTGACCGATGACACTGTTTTGCGGGAAACGCAGAAAGCGCTTGCCGAAACCGGCATAACTGTCGGTGACGTCGAAATCGTCCGCTTGAAGGAACACACCAACATCAACGATTTTGAACCCTTTATAATGCGCGCAGCCGCATTGGGTGCAAAACATGTTCTGGTTGCCGCTGATGATTTTGAACGTCAGAGGCTGACGGAAAATTTCGGTCTTTTCTGCCAGTTGGCTGCACAAGCCAGCTTAACGGCTGATCTGGAATTTATGCCATGGACAGCAATCAAGTCGATTGCAGAAGCACGGGAAGTGGTCGAAGGGGCCGGGCAGGGCAATGGCGGTATCCTGATTGATGCGCTGCACTTTGATCGCAGTTCGTCCAGCCTTGCGGATATCCGAGCGCTTCCACCTGCAATGCTGCACTATGTCCAGCTTTGCGACGGGCCGGTGCCCTATGGCCACAGTGACGCGGAACTGATTGCGATCGCCCGCGGCGCGCGCCTGATGCCGGGGCATGGCGGAATAGATCTTGTGGCTTTCATGGACGCCATTCCCGATGGTACGCCTGTCAGTCTGGAAGTAGCCAATCTCGACATTCAGACTGATGCCGGCGCTGAAGCTTGTGCGCACCAGTCCATTGCAGCGGCCAAAGAAATTTTAGTGAAAGCCGGTCGAAAATGGCTTTGATTACGCCCGGATGTGAAAGCCATCCATTTACGGTCGAAGACAAAAAACAATATGGGGAGAGAGGGCAATATGAATGAGCGTGTCAAAATCGCACTGATGGGGGCCGGTGTTATCGGTAAACGGCATATTGATATTATCAACCAGAATCACGAGGTTGAGATATCAGCCATTGTTGATCCCGTGGAAGCCGCCGGCGATTATGCCGCATCCATCAACGTTCCGTGGTTTCGCACCATTGGTGAACTGCTTGCATCACAGCGCCCCGACGGTATCATTGTTGCAACACCCAATCAGTATCACGTTGCCAATGGGTTGGAGGCGATAGAGGCAAAAATTCCGATTTTGATGGAAAAGCCGATCGCCGACAATGTTGATGAGGCGCTGACATTGGTCGAGGCCGGCGAAAAAAACAATGTTGCACTGATAGTTGGTCATCACCGCCGCCATAATCCGATGTTGCAAACTGCCAAACACATTATCGAATCGGGCAGGCTTGGTACTGTTCTGGCAGCGCATTGCATGTTCTGGATTATGAAGCCGGACAGCTATTTTTCGGCAGCTTGGCGTCGTGAAAAAGGTGCAGGTCCGGTTTTCGTCAATATGATCCATGATGTCGACTGTCTGCGCTATTTGTTTGGCGATGTGGCAAGTGTCCAAGCCACTGAAACCACGCGTATCCGCGGCTTTGAAAATGAAGAAAGCTGTGGCGCAATTCTGCGTTTTAAAAACGGTGTGATTGCTACATTCACCATATCGGATTCCATTTGCGCACCGTGGAGCTGGGACATGACCGCGCAGGAAAATCCGGCTTTTCCTCAAGTAAAAGAAAATGCCCATTTCATTGGCGGAACACATGGATCATTGGCGTTACCCAGTCTTGAACTGTGGAACTACCGCGGTGAACGCAGTTGGGCGGAAAACTTGCAACAGGAAAACAACGATATTGCGCGCATTGATCCACTGATTTTGCAATTGCAAAATTTCCGTGATGTGATTTTAGGCCGTGCTGAACCGCTTGTAAGCGGACGGGACGGTTTGGAAACGCTGCGTGCGACCTTTGCCGTTAAGGAAGCTGCGCGCACCGGCCAGACGATTCATCTTCATTCATAAATTCAAAGGGCAGGGTAAAGTGACAATGGATAAAAACTTTAAGCCGCATAGAACAAGTCAAACTGTCCTTTGTTGGAATGGCAGTGTTGGAAAAATGATTTCACCCAATGTCGCCAACGCATATTGGGGTATTGCTTCCCTGAAGAGGCGATAAGCCATGGTGGATGTTGAGGTGACAGATTCAACGGCGATAAACCGTGACCGCGAAGTTGATCTCCTGGTGTTTGGTGCCGGTGCGGGCGGCATGACGACCGCGTTGATGGCCAAAATTGAA
Source organism: Bartonella sp. LJL80 (assembly GCF_054871565.1). Lineage (NCBI taxonomy): Bacteria > Pseudomonadati > Pseudomonadota > Alphaproteobacteria > Hyphomicrobiales > Bartonellaceae > Bartonella > Bartonella sp. LJL80. Next base: position 118,205 of record NZ_JBTXLM010000001.1, on the reverse strand, counting down.
GGTCTTGATGTGTTGCTTTGTGAGAAAACACATCAGGTTGGCGGCACCACCGCCACGTCCGGCGGGACAACATGGGTTCCGGGGACAAAATCAAGCATTGCAGCAGGGGTGGCTGACAGCGCCGACGATGCTGCGAGATTCCTTTCAGCCGTTGTGGGGAACCGTGGCGGCGAAGCGCTTCGACGTGCCTTTTTGCAATCAGGCCCTTTGGCAATTGACGAGCTGGAGCGCAAAACCGATGTCAAATTTGTGGCGGCAAAAGCGCATCCTGATTATATCGAGGCAGAGGGCGGCGCTTTCGGCGGCCGCGCCCTTTCACCTATAGGCTTTGATGGTCGGTTGCTAGGCAAGGATTTCAACCGCATCCGACCGCCCCGCCCGGAATTTATGGGATTGGGCGGTATGATGGTCGGGCGTGATGAACTGACAGCCATTTTAAACCGCTTCGCCAATATCGCCAATTTTACCACTACATGCAAAATCGTGATGCGCTACCTCAAAGACCGCCTGCGCTACGCACGCGGAACGCGGCTTCTTATGGGCAATGCACTGGTTGGTCGCTTGCTTTATAGCCTCAAAAGACAAAATGTTGCGATAGCATTCGATACGGCGCTTAAGTCCTTCATTATTGAAAATGGACGGGTCGTGGGAGCGGTGGTTGATAGCCCAAGCGGTTGTTATAAAGTTTTTGCTTCCCAAGGTGTCGTTCTGGCAACTGGCGGTATTGCCTGGAATAAGGAATTGCGTGAAAAGCTTTATCCGGAAGGAACACGCGATTATTGCCTTGCTCCTCAGACCAATCGTGGCGAGGGCGTAAGCCAAGCTATTGCTATTGGTGCCAAACTTGATGATGGCGGCGATAGTCCGGCTTTGTGGATGCCGTGTTCATCTTACCGGAAAGCAGATGGTGGCATTGCAGTTTGGCCGCATATTATTCTCGACCGTGCCAAGCCCGGCCTATTGGCAATCAATAAAAGCGGTCAAAGGTTTGTCAATGAATCCGACAGCTATCATGATTTTTGCATGGGCGCGATTGAGGCTGACAAAATCGTTCCAAGCATTCCTGCATTTCTGGTCGCTGATGAAGCGTTTATCCACAAATACGGCCTTGGCCTTGTTTTACCGGGTGGCGTCGGCCTTCAAAAGCTGTTGAAGGCCGGTTATGTCATCTCTGCGCCGATATTGTCGGCATTGGCGGAAAAGATCGATGTGGATGCCGCCAACCTGCAACAAACGGTTGAAAGCTATAATCGCTATGCCGCAAGCGGCGATGATGCCGCATTTGGCCGTGGAACCAGCACGATGAACCGTTTCAACGGTGATGCTGATGTCGGCCCCAATCCCTGTTTGCGCAAGATTGGCAGCGGCCCGTTTTATACTGTTGCAGTGCGCCCATCAGACCTTGCCAGTGCCGCGGGACTTCAATGTGACGAATTTGGCCGTGTTGTTGACCAAAAGGGCGGCGTGATTGGCGGCTTGTTCGCATGCGGCAATGATGCGGCTTCCATATTCCGCGGCACATATCCGGGGCCGGGTACAACCATTGGTCCGGCAATTGTTTTCGGTTGGCGCATTGCCAAATTCGCTGCCGGTAAAATTCATGATACAAATGACAACGCAAAGGAAGGCTGATTATGCAACGTTATGAAATCGCAACACTGCAATTATCCATGGGGGCGGCCGGCAAGGCTGCGCCGGCAATTGAGGCTTTTTGCGGCGCGAGCGGTGCAAAAGGCAAGCTACTGGGTGCTTTTGCAACCGAAGTTGGTACACTCAATCAGGTAACCGTTTTGCGTGGCTTTGACAGTGATGCCGATTTACAGGCGGAAAGACACAGAACTCTGAATGCGTCCAATCCTTTCGGTGCATCGGAATGGATGAGCGAGCTGGTGCTCGATTCCTATATCCCGTTTCCATTTCTAAAGCCGGTCGAAGCGGGTGCTTTCGGGCCGATTTACGAGTTGCGCAGCTATATTTATAAACATGGCGGTCTGCCGCATATCCTTGCAGCATGGGAAAGTGCTGTTCCAGCGCGCCAAAAAATCTCGCCGCTTACCATCTCCATGTATAGTATCGATGGCTGCCCGAGGATTACCCATATCTGGCCTTATAAAACAGCCAGTGACCGGTTTGATTTGCGCAGCGATTCAGTCAAACAAGGGGTGTGGCCGCCAAAAGGCGGGCCGCAATGGCTGACATCCGATATGCGCTCCGCTCTTATCGTGCCGCTGGATATTTCACCGCTGAAGTAAAAGCTTGGCATTCCTGCAATCAATGCTGACCGTTTGCGGTTTTGACGTTGTTGCGAGGATCAAATGCCTAGCCATAGAAACCGCCAGATAAGCTTCTGGCGGTTTTATCTTGCCATACAAAGCACAAATATAACTATATCTTTTTGCAGTATAACCTTGAGGTTATGAATAAAAGAATTTTTTTGACTATTAATTATTGTGTGGTTATATAAAAATGAAGGTCGCGATATGCTGGATGGAGGTCCTCTGTCGCGTGCCAGAAGACGAAAGGGTCAGTCTAGAAGACGATTTCGCTACAATGCAGGAAATGCTGTGGACAGCATCGGCGCGGGAGAAAGCCGAACGCATTGTCAAAAGAAATCGGCCATAAACAGGAGGAGTGAGTATGGTCGTATCAGCTGAACAAAAAGCCGCGAACCAAAAAACCGAATCACGCAAAGCCGCAGCCAGCGGCTGGATCGGTTCGACGCTGGAATATTATGATTTCTTTATCTACGCCATGGCGGCATCATTTGTTTTTCCGACACTGTTTTTTCCAAGCGGTAATCCGACGATTGGCATTATCGCATCATTGGCTACCTATGGTGTCGGCTATATAGCGCGTCCGATCGGTGCGTTTTGTCTGGGCCATTGGGGTGACCGGCACGGACGCAAGAGTGTTTTGATCCTGTGTATGTTTCTCATGGGGGTTTCAACCATCGGTGTCGGCCTTTTGCCGACCTATCAACAGGTCGGTATCATAGCCCCCATTCTTCTGGTGGTTCTGCGGCTGGTCCAAGGGTTTGCTGTAGCCGGGGAAATGTCTGGCGCAGGTTCGCTCATACTCGAGCAGGCGCCAATGGGACGACGCGGCTTCTACGCCAGTTTCGCCCAACAAGGTATCAGCTTCGGCCAGCTTCTGGCTGCAGGCATATTCATTCCTTTTGCGGCGTTTCTTTCCAATGATGCCTTTATGACATGGGGCTGGCGCATACCGTTTCTACTTTCCGTCTTTGTCATTATCGCAGGCATTATGATCCGTCGCCATGTCAGCGAAACAAAGGTTTTCACCGAAGCCGAAAAGCAAGGCGAAAAGCTCCACGCACCGGTCAAGATTGCCTTGCGCTACCATTGGCGCGACATGATAAAGGTCAGCTTCATGTCGCTCAATAATGTCGTTCCGGTGGTCATAACTGTTTTTGGCGGTGCTTATGCAACACAGGCGGCTTACGGCATTAACATCCCCAAGGATTCGTTTCTCTGGGTTGCTTTATTGGCCAATATTGTCGCGGTGGTGGTCACACCGTTCATGGGGATGATTTCAGACCATATTGGACGTCGGCCTATTGCTATATTCGGCGTTATTGGCTCGGGTGCAATGTGCTATTTCTTTTTGAATGCAATCGGCCAGGGTAATCTGACATTGGCGATCATCTACGCTGTCATTGGTTGGGGTGTCATCTATCAGGGTTTCAACGCCATTTATCCTTGTTACTATCCCGAATTGTTTCCGGCCAATGTACGCGTGACAGCGGTTGCGATTTCCAACAATATCGGCGTGCCGGTAGCATCGCTTCTGGCGTCGGTTTTTGCCCTTGTCGCACCACCCGGATCGGAAAATATTCCTTTGACAATCGGTCTTTTTGCTTTTGCCATTACCTGCCTGTCGGGGCTTGCTACCTATCTTTCACGGGAAACCTATCGCATTCGGGTGGAGGATTTAGGCAAAGCGGACGCTGAACCGGTGGCGAAGGAAGATTACGTGCGGGCGCGCACGCGTTCCATCCTTCATTCGGTTTCGCCGACCTGAGCGCGGGGGAGCAAAGGCCATAACGCGCCAGAGTTCCAGCGACGTTATGACCAAAGGTCTCCGTGCTTTGTGTGGGCAAATCGGTAGCAGGCAAAGCTTTTTTCATCATCACTGTGAAACCGGAGTATAATAGATGGTCGGCCTTGTAGATTTTCTTGTCAATGATCCGGAAGTCGAAAGATACTTTACCGTTGATGCCGAGCTTTCATCCATGCTCAAGGTCGAGGCGGCATTGGCGGAAGCTCAGGCTGTGGCCGGTTTTATCCCGACTGAGGCCGGACGGCATATTGCCGCGATTGCCAGACAGTTCAAGCCCGATGTCTTGCAGATCAGGCAGGCTACCCAACGCGACGGTGTAGCCATTCCGGAGTTGGTAAGGCAACTGCGTGAAGCGGTGGGTAAGGACTATGCCGGCGATGTGCACAAAGGGGCGACAAGTCAGGACATCATAGACAGTGCGTTGATGATCAGGCTGAAGGAGGTCTTCGGGCTGCTCAACAAAAAATTGAGCCGCGTTTTGGCGCGGCTTGATGGGTTGCAACGGCAATTTGGTCAAAAGCCTTATATGGCGCATACGCGGATGCAGATTGCTCTGCCGATGCTTGTTGCAGATAAGTTGGATAGCTGGATTGAAGCCTTGTTGAAGCATCAGGCGCGCTTGCTTTATACGCAATCAACGCTTCTTTGCGTGCAGAGCGGCGGGGCAGTGGGGAACAATGCCGCCTTTGGGCAATCGACGACTGCAATCGTCAATAGTTGGGCGCAAAGGCTTGGCCTATGTGCATCAAAACCTTGGCAGACAGACCGCAGTGCTATCATCGAGATTGCACAAATCTTCAGTCTCATCAGTGGGACACTGGGGAAGGTCGGTCAGGATATTGCCTTGATGGCACAAAATGAAGTTCACGCCATCAGTCTTGCCAATAGTGGAACTTCATCGGCGATGCCGCATAAAAATAACCCGGTTAAAGCCGAGATCCTTGTTTCCATCGCCCGCTTGCAGGCCGGATTGCTTGGAACAATCGCACAATCGCAAGTGCATGAGAATGAAAGGTCGGGCGCGGCGTGGACGCTGGAATGGTGTGTTTTGCCGCAGATGGCGGTGGCTACCGGTGGTGCACTCGAACAAACACACGCGCTTTTGGAGAATGTGACGTTTTAAACCAATGAGGAGCGGGAGGAAACAATGGGAAAATCTATCATAAGCGATGACACCTATGACGTGATTATCATTGGCAGCGGTGCCTCTGGCATGGCTGCCGCCATTACGGCCAGAAAAAATGGCCTGCAACCCATCATTCTCGAGAAAGCACAGTATTATGGCGGTACGACAGCGTTTTCCGGGGGTGTTTTGTGGATACCCGGCAATCATTACTATGCCGATAAAGGTGTAACAGATACGCGACAGGCTGCCGAACAATATTTAAAGCACGAAACCGGAAAATTCTTTAACCGCGAGAAGGTTGCCGCTTATCTCGAAAACGGGCCGAAGATGCTTGACTTCATGACCAAGCACACGGATGTACAATTTGTCCCCACACTTTACCCCGATTATCACCCCGAGGCGCCGGGCGGTGTAGAACTTGGCCGTTCTATCGTAGCGGCACCCTTTGACGGAAGAGAATTGGGCGGCGAATTCCAGCGGTTACGGCCTCCGCTAAAAACTATCACCTTTATGGGAATGATGTTCAATTCGTCGAATAACGATTTGAAGCACTTTTTCAATGTAACGCGCTCTATCACATCGGCTCTCTATGTGGCCAAACGTTTGGGCATTCATCTGACACATCTTTTGCGTTATCGGCGCGGAGTTTCGTTGACGGCTGGCAATGCACTTGCCGCCCGTCTGGCTAAATCCGTATTCAATCTTTCCATACCGTTGATTACCAATGCACCTGTCCGCATGCTGACGAAAAATGCTGATGGTGTGGAAGGCGTCATTGCAGATATTGACGGCGAAGAAAAGCGGCTTCATGCCCGCTATGGCGTTATCCTTGCGGCCGGCGGGTTTGCGCGTGATAGTAAACGGATTGCCAAAGTGTACCCCCATGTAAAACGCAATGGGACGCATTTCACGCCGGTGCCAGAAAGCAATACCGGTGATGGAATTGCCATGGGAGAAGCGGTAGGTGGCGTTTTCAGCTGGGATTACGGTGATGCGGCCGCTTGGATGCCGGTTTCAAAAGTAAAGACGGGGCGAAACGAATTTACAGCCTTTCCGCATTTGGTTGACCGTTATAAGCCTGGTTTCATTATGGTGACACCGAAGGGCAAACGCTTTGTCAACGAAGCGGCATCCTATCATGATGTCGGTCAGGCCATGATTGCGGCTTGCGGCAATGAAGAGGAAACATCGGCATGGTTGATAGCAGACCATAAAACCATCCGAAAATATGGTATAGGTCATGTCAAGCCTGCACCGGTGCCGCTATTTTCCGCCTTGCGCTCAGGCTATCTTGTCAAAGGTCGATCCTTGGCCGAACTTGCTGCCAAGATGGGCATGGATGCAGCCGCATTAAAGGCGACCGTTGAAGCGTTCAATGTCGATGCCGAGAGAGGCGAAGATAGCGCCTTTGGTCGCGGAGAAAGTGCATTCAATCGTTACCTTGGCGACGCCGATCATCATCCCAACCCGTGTGTGGCGCCGATTAAAAATGCACCGTTTTATGCGGTTAAAATTTCAATGGGAGATCTTGGTACATTTAGTGGCCTGATGACCGATAGTCGATGCCAAGTGCTTGACGAAAGCAATATGCCCATTCATGGGCTTTATGCTGTCGGCAACGATTCCGCCAGCGTTATGGGCGGGGCCTATCCCGGTGGCGGTATTACGCTTGGGCCGGCGCTCACCTTCGGCTTTATCGCAGCCAATGAGATCGCGGCAAAAGCACGCAAAAATGTTTCATTGCATCAATCCTGAGGTCAGATGATGACGCTTACAATTCCCCTTGATCGGCCGCTTGTTGATCTGCGCAGCTACACGATCGTGCCACGCAAAATGCCGCAATTTCTTGATGTTTTTGACCGGCTTGCCATGCCTGTCCTGATTGAATGTATCGGGCAACCGCTTGGCATTTATACAAGCTATGTCGGTGCGCTCAACCAGATGGTGCATCTGTGGGCCTATAAGGACATGGCCGATTACGAGGCGCGTGGACGCGCCCGCGATAATCATGCGGATTGGCCGCAATATTTAAAAGCATCAGAAGGTTTGATCCATGCGCAGGAAGACCGGCTGATCCGGCTTTGCGAATTACCAAGCCTTATAAAGCAAAATAGCGGAGAGCGGCGCTAAAATAGAGCTGCCCGGATTTCAGGAGGAAGATATGACAAAGCATAGCCAAGTGGTGATTATCGGTGCGGGCCCGGCAGGACTTTTATTGGGCCAACTTTTGCACAATCGCGGTATTGATACACTTATTTTGGAGCGTAAATCGCCCGACTATGTTCTGGGGCGCATTCGTGCCGGAATTCTGGAAGACGGTGCCCGAAAACTCATTATTGAAGCCGGTGCAGGCGCGCGGATGGAGCAGGAAGGCCATGCCCATAATGGCGTTGAGCTGGCTTTTGATGGCGAAACCCATCGTATCGATTTCAAGTCTTTGGTGGCAAGCGCGGTAATGGTTTATGGACAGACGGAAGTGACACGCGATTTGATGGCTGCCCGCGCAGCATGCGGTGCGCCCAGCGTTTATGAGGCAGAAGATGTGGTGATTGAACAATATCAAGGATCGAAAGCGGTTGTTACCTACCGGAAAGACGGCCAGACCCACAGGGTGGAATGTGATTTCATCGCCGGATGTGACGGCTTTCACGGCGTCAGCCGCCGCACGGTGGTGGATCATATAAAAGAATATGAGCGTGTTTATCCGTTTGGTTGGTTGGGATTGATGGTTGACCAGCCGCCGCTCGCGGAGGAACTGATCTATGCAAGCAGCCCGCGTGGATTTGCCCTTTGCTCACAACGGTCATTGACGCGCAGTCGCTATTATCTACAGGTGCCGCTGACCGACCATGTCGAGGATTGGAGCGACGATGCTTTTTATGACGAACTGCGCCGCCGCATTCCACAATCGGCGGCAGGCAACTTGAAAACCGGCCCAAGTCTTGAGAAAAGCATTGCGCCACTGCGCTCCTTCGTTGCGGAACCTTTGCGTTTCGACCGGCTGTTTCTTGCCGGTGACGCGGGCCACATTGTACCGCCAACCGGTGCCAAGGGGCTTAATCTTGCAGCAAGCGACATCCGTTATCTATCCGATGCATTGACGGAATATTATCATGAAAAATCGCAAGCTGGCATCAATGACTATTCGCAGAAAGCATTGGCACGCATCTGGAAAGCGGAACGGTTTTCATGGGCAACAACAATGATGCTGCATCGGTTTCAGGACTCCAACGATTTTGATCGTCGGATGCAGCGCACAGAATTTGATTACCTGGTGTCTTCACCTTCGGCGCAAAAAGTATTTGCAGAAAACTATACCGGCCTGGCCTTCTAGGGTCAGGACCTATTCATTTGAATGATATGGCGCAATAGAGCGCTTTTCGACCTGATGCTATCAGGCCGGCGCGTCTCAAGCTTTTGATTTGTCGCGGTATCTTATCCGATTGACTATTCACATCAATCGGGAACCGCTTCAGAGTATCTCCAGAAGATGTTGAATGACTTGTTGGCTTAAAAAATACGCCGGAAGAAAAGCCAAGAATGAAACCATGACTCTATCAGAAACGGCTTCACTCTCAAATCGCCATTTTTACACCTTTGCGGGTAGACGCAAACATTATGGTGAATGATGATTTGAAGGAGAAAACCTTCATGGTATTGGCATTTGTGGTGTCGAACCGTCAGTCAGCTCGCTCATCATGGCCCATGAGGAATAACGCTATCAGTTGAGATAATTGGTCATTTCCGCTTGTACAGCGCGCAGTTCTGGCAGATATCGTGCAACTTCGCTTTCCATTGATGCTGTTGTCACAGGGAGACCGACATTCAAGGCTGCAATGGTTTGGCCGCGCAGATTTTTTAAGCCGACAGCAATGGATCGCAAACCCAGTTCAACTTCCTGATTGATGGTTGCAAAGCCTTGTTGACGTATTTTTTGCAATTCTTCCATCAAGGCTGCAAGTCCGGTTTTTGTATGGGGTGTGCGCTGGGCCAAATGGCTTTGCGACAGTATCGAACTGGCTTCATCGTCATCAAGGGCCGCAAGCAGGATACGCCCCATTGATGTGCAATAGGCCGGCAAGCGCGAACCCGGCATCAATGAAATCGACATGACACGCCGTTGTGATGCCCGCGCGACATAAACAATTTCTTCCGCATCCAAGATAGACACCGAGGTGCTTTGCTGGATTTTTTCCGATAAACGGTCAAGGCTTGGCTGGACAATGCGCGGCAGCGGCATTGCGGCGAGACATGATGTGCCCAGCCGCAATATCCGCGGTGTCACGGTAAAAAATTTTCCATCATAGGAGCAATATCCAAGTTCGGCCAAAGTCAGGAGGCAGCGCCGTGTTGTTGCGCGATCCAGTGCAGTCATTTCAGATATTTCACTGATCGTCATTTTGGGATGGTCAGCTGAAAACGCCTCGATAACCTTGAGACCTTTGGCCAGACCACCCATGAAATCCCGTTCTTTCACTGCCATATTGTTCATCCGTTTGTGCGATAGTCGTACAAATATCGTATATCGCATAATTAAATTGCCGTCGAGCTTCTTATCTTTTATTTTGGCGGTCAGGTTCCGGCTTCCAATGTCGCAACCTTGGGAGAAAAAGCATCATGGATAAAACAATCGGCAGCCTGGCCGAGGCTGTAAAAGATATTGATGACGGCGCTACCGTCATGATTGGCGGATTTGGCGGTTCTGGTGCGCCGATAGAGCTGATACATGCCTTGATCGACAAGGGCGCCAAAAACCTGACGGTCATCAACAATAATGCCGGCAATGGCAAGATCGGCATCGCCGCAATGATTGATCGTGGCATGGTGAAAAAGATGATTTGCTCTTTTCCACGTTCGTCCGATCCGCGTGCGTTCACGGAAAAATATCTGGCTGGTGAAATTGAACTCGAGCTGGTGCCGCAAGGCACATTGGCAGAGCGCATTCGCGCCGGTGGTGCGGGTATTCCCGCTTTTTACACGCCAACCGCCTTCGGCACCGAATTGGCAAAGGGCAAACCCGTGGCCGAGTTTGATGGCCGGTCTTACGTGCAGGAAAGATGGCTGAAAGCCGACTTCGCCCTGATCAAGGCCAGACTTGGCGATGTGCAGGGAAACCTGACCTATAATAAGGCCGCCAGAAATTTCAATCCGCTGATGTGCATGGCCGCCCGTACGACCATTGCGCAAGTATCGCAATTGCAAGCGGCAGGCAATATCGATCCTGAACAGGTCATCACACCGGGTATCTTCGTCGACCGAGTGGTTGAGGTTGCCAACCCGCAGCAGGAAGAAACCCTTATCAGGGCGGGAGTGGTATACCAATGAATTTCGACACGCATGACGACATCAAGCTTTCCAATGCACAGATTGCATGGCGCGCGGCGCAAGACATTGCCGATGGTGCCTATGTCAATCTCGGTATCGGATTTCCTGAAATGGTGGCGCGCTATCAACCGACAGGACGGCAGGCTATCTTCCACACGGAAAACGGCATCTTGAACTTTGGTGAGCCGCCCGCTGAAGGGCAGGAAGACTGGGACCTGATCAATGCCGGTAAAAAGGCTGTAACATTGAAACCGGGTGCATCGTTTTTTCATCATGCCGATAGTTTTGCCATGGTGCGCGGCGGCCATCTGGATGTTGCGATTCTGGGGGCCTATCAGGTTGCGCAAAATGGTGATCTTGCAAATTGGCGGGTTGGCAGCAAAGGCGTGCCAGCGGTCGGTGGGGCGATGGACCTTGTCCATGGGGCCAAACAGGTTTTTGTCATTACCGAGCATCTGACCAAAAAGGGCGAGCCGAAGCTGGTTGAACGCTGCAGCTTCCCGCTTACCGGTGTCGGCTGTATCACGCGTGTTTACACCAGTCATGCGGTTATTGACGTTAAAGATGGGCATTTTGTGCTGCGGGAAAAACTGGGCGCCCTTTCCATGGATGACCTACAGGCAATGACAGGCGCGATGCTCCATATCGATGGCCGTGTTGGCGATCTTGTTGTGCCACCGCTTGAAGAGATATTGGATTGAGGAACCACGATGCGTGAAGCTTTTATTTGCGACTATATCCGCACACCGATAGGCCGCTTCGGCGGTGCATTGTCTTCTGTTCGTCCGGATGATCTGGGGGCAATCGTGCTGAAAGCATTGGTTCAGCGCAATCCTTCGGTGGATTGGCAGGCCGTTGATGATGTTGTTTTTGGCTGTGCCAACCAAGGGGGGGAAGATAACCGCAATGTTGCGCGTATGTCTTTGTTACTCGCCAATATGCCAATCAATATCAGTGCAACAACCATCAACCGCTTGTGTGGCTCTGGCATGGATGCTGTGATGACAGCCGCCCGCAGCATAAAGGCAGGCGAGGCGGATCTGGTCATTGCAGGCGGGGTCGAAAGCATGTCGCGTGCGCCGTTTGTCATGCCGAAAGCCGAAGCGGCATTCTCGCGCAAGGCTGAAATCTATGACACGACAATTGGATGGCGTTTTGTCAATCCGATGATGAAAGCAATGTATGGCGTGGATTCCATGCCGGAAACCGGCGATAATGTCGCAATTGATTTTGGCATATCACGCCATGACCAGGACGCATTCGCGCTATCTTCACAGCAAAAAGCTGCGGCCGCGCAGGAAAATGGCCGCTTGGATCGTGAAATCACGCCGGTCATGGTAGCGCAACGCAAAGGCGATCCGATAAGCGTATCACGCGATGAGCATCCCAGGGCAACCACCATGGAAGCTTTGACGAAGCTCAAGCCTGTCAACCGCATGGACGGTGCCACCGTGACTGCGGGTAACGCTTCGGGCGTGAATGACGGAGCGGCCGCTTTGTTGATTGCGTCAGCCGAAGCTGTCAGGCAATATCAATTGCGCCCTCTTGCCCGCATTACCGGCGGGGCGGCATCCGGTGTACCGCCGCGTATCATGGGAATAGGGCCTGCACCTGCCACACAGAAACTCTGCCAGCGCTTGCGAATGACACCGCAAGACTTCGACGTGATCGAGTTGAATGAGGCTTTCGCAAGCCAAGGCATTGCCGTTTTGCGTCAGTTGGGGCTGGATGAGAAAGCCGACTATATCAATCCCAATGGTGGTGCCATTGCACTGGGCCACCCGCTTGGAATGTCGGGTGCGCGCATCACCGGTACAGCCGCGCTGGAATTGTCTCTTGGTGTCAAGAAACGTGCTTTGGCCACCATGTGTATCGGCGTTGGACAAGGTATTGCCATTGCTTTGGAACGTGTGTGACCGGAAAATAATGCGGGGTCGCCAATAGGAAGCAGAGCAGTTTAGAAATATCGCAAGCAACCACAGTTACACATGTCCCCATCTATGTCGGCAAGAAAGGGAGCTGATTTATGAAAACCTCGATAGCGACTGTATCCATTGCCGGCACTTTGCCTGAAAAACTGGAAGCAATCGCGAAAGCCGGCTTCGACGGTGTGGAGATTTTTGAAAATGATTTTCTCACCTATGATGCCACACCACTGCAAGTTGGCCAAATGGTACGCGACTATGGTCTGGCCATCACGCTGTTTCAGCCCTTCCGGGATTTTGAAGGGATGCCGGAACCCTATCGCGGTAGGGCGTTTGAGCGTGCGCAGAAAAAATTCGATGTCATGAACCGGCTTGGAGCCGATATGGTTCTGGTTTGTTCAAACCTTTCATCTGTGTGTCTTGCCGGTGTTGAACGCGCTGCAGAAGATTTTCACCAGCTCGGCGAGCTGGCGCGCCAGCATGGAATCAAAGTGGGCTATGAAGCCTTGGCATGGGGAAAACATGTCTACGACCATCGTGATGCCTGGGCGATCGTGCAAAAGGCCGACCACCCCAATGTCGGTCTCATTCTTGATAGCTTTCACACTTTGGCCCGCGGTATCGACGTTGCATCAATATTGGATATTCCGAAGGAAAAACTGTTTTTCGTACAGCTTGCCGACGCACCCTTGATCGATATGGACCTTCTTTTCTGGAGCCGCCATTTTCGTAATATGCCGGGCGAGGGCGGATTACCGGTTAAAGATTTTATGGCGGCAGTTGCCGAGACCGGTTATGATGGCTATTTTTCATTGGAAATTTTCAATGATCGCTTTCGCGGTGGTTCGCCCTATGCCATCGCCCATGACGGTCAGCGCTCGCTTATCAATCTCGCCGACACTGTGCGACGTACCCGTAACGTCGGTTCGCTGACGCTGAACGAAATGCCAGCGCCTATCGATGTCCACGGCATCGGCTTTATCGAATTTTCAACTGATGAAACGGAAGAAGCGGCGCTGCTTGCCTTGCTCGGACAAATGGGGTTCAAATTAACCGGTCGGCATAAAACCAAAAATGTCGATTTGCTGACGCAAGGAACCATCAAACTTATTATCAATCGTGATAAAGGCGGCTTTTCAAACCTTTCTTTCGCCTTGCATGGCACTATGGCCTACGCCATAGCGCTCAACGTTGATGACACCGCTGCAGCGTTGAAACGGGCTGTAGCGCTTGGAGCTGTCGAGTTTGAGCAAGCCGCCATTGAAGGGCAGGCCTATATTCCGGCCGTCAGAAGCGTTGGCGGCGGGGTGATCTATTTCCTTGACGGTAAAACCCACACCAATACATTCGATCAGACGGATTTTGACCCTATTGAATCGGACGGTGTGAAACTCCCTATGGATGCCGGACTTTTACAGTTCGATCATATCGGCCAAAGTGTTGACTTCGACGAGATGATGACATGGCTTTTATTCTATAATACGCTTTTCAATACCCGAAAAACACCGCTTGTCGACATTGTCGATCCCGCCGGCATCATACGCTCGCAAGTGATAGAAAATAGCGCGGGCTCGCTACGCATCACGATGAATGGAGCCGATAATAGACATACATTGGCCGGACATTTCATTGCCGATAAGCATGGTTCTGGTATTCAGCATATCGCTTTCAAGACCGAAGATATCTTCAAAACAGCGCAAGCTCTTCGTGCCAATGGCTTTAAAACCTTGCGCATATCCGCCAATTATTATGACGATATTGAAGCAAGGTTCGGATTGGAGCAGATATTTTGTGATAGGCTGAAACAAGAAAATATTCTCTATGATCGCGATGAGACAGGAGAATATTATCAGCTCTATAGCGAAACCTATGGCGAGGGCTTTTTCTTCGAGATTGTCCAGCGCGATGGTTATGGCGGCTATGGTGCGCCAAATGCGATCTTCCGCATCGCTGCGCAGAAAAAACAGATCAGGCAAAAAGGCATGCCAAAACATTAGAGCGGTTCCCCATTGCTGAGAAACATCAATTGGATAAGATATCGCGACAAACTAAAAGCTTGAGACGCGCCGGCCGGATTGCATCAGGTCGACAAGCGCTCTAAGTGCTGCGTGTGCAGTCCCCAAGGCGCAATCAGACCTGCCATTGTTCTCAATGGCAAAAGGCATAGGCATGCCGATAGATCGCGATAAGAAAACCAGTCATACGGCCATGATAGCAACGAAATCGACGGTTTTGGACAAAAGGCCATGGCCTTGCACCGCGATATGCAATAAAAGGTTGAAAGTCGAATAGGAAAATCCATATTTCCTTTTTTTAAAAATTGGTGTTCCATGGTTGCTGATAACAACGAAAAGCCTAAACGCACGCGCCGCAAGGCCATTCCATCTTTTCTGAAAAACCAACGCGGTGTTAAAAACTGGAAACAGGTTTCTGAATGGCTGGCTTATCGCGGGATTGAAGATATCGAGTGTATCACGCCCGATCAGGCTGGTGTGGCACGCGGCAAGATGATGCCGTCGAAGAAGTTTACCTCCGATACATCGCTTGCTTTGCCCTCGGCTGTTTTCATGGCGACGATTTCTGGCGATTATCCCGAAGATGGCAACGGCTTTGAATATCCTGAAAATGATGGCGATCTGCGTCTGGAACCGGATTTGTCGACGCTCAGTGTTGTGCCATGGGAAGATGACCCGACAGCGCAGGTCATTTGCGATCTTGTCTATCAGGATGGCAGCCGCGTTGATTTTACACCGCGTAATGTATTGCGCAATGTTGTTGCAGCTTATACCAAAATGGGGCTGAAGCCAGTTGTTGCACCGGAGATCGAGTTTTATCTGGTACAGAAAAACCCCGACCCCGATTATCCGTTGACCCCACCAGTCGGGCGTTCAGGCCGCGCCATTGGCGGCGGGCAGGGTTATTCTATTGCCGGTGTCAACGAGTTTGACGAGCTGATAGATGACATCTACCATTTCTCGGAAGCGCAAGGGCTTGAAATTGACACGCTAATCCATGAAGAAGGCGCCGGTCAGCTTGAAATCAATCTGCGTCACGGCGATCCGGTCGAACTGGCCGATCAAGTCTTTATGTTTAAACGGACGATACGCGAAGCTGCGTTGAAACATGATATGTATGCCACCTTTATGGCCAAGCCCATACAGGGGCAGCCCGGTTCGGCTATGCATATTCACCAATCAATTATCGACAAGAAAACCGGTAATAATATCTTTACCAACGAGGATGGAAGCGAAAGTGCAGCCTTCCGTCATTTCATCGGTGGTTTGCAAAAACATATGTCCAGCGTTCTGGTGATGCTGGCACCCTATGTGAACTCCTATCGCAGGCTCATTCCTGATGTTTCGGCACCGGTCAATCTGCGCTGGGGCTATGACAATCGCACAACGGCGTTTCGCGTTCCCCGCTCCGTCCCGCAGGGGCGGCGTGTAGAAAATCGTATCCCTTCGTCTGATGCCAACCCCTATCTGGCGTTGGCGGCCTCATTGGCATGCGGTTTGATTGGTCTGCGTGAAAAATTGGAGCCGGATGAACCGGCAACGCAAACCGTTAATGCCGACCATATTGAATTGCCGCGCGGACTGATTGATGCCGTTTCGCTGTTTGAACAGGATGTTACCCTGCGTGCGCTTTTGGGCAATGCTTTTGTAACCACCTATGCTGCGATCAAACGTCAGGAATTTGAAACCTTTATGGAAGTCATCAGCCCGTGGGAGCGTGAATATCTCCTGCTGAATGTCTAGAGCAATTTCACTGAATGATGGTGCACGAATTTGCTCTAGATTCATTATATTGTCGCATTGTTCATACACAAAAATTGTTTCGACTTTTGGCTCGAAAATGCTCTAGGAAGTTGCGTCATGGTGCAAAAAAACAAGATATCGCCCGGCGTGTCATGGTACGAAGACAGTTTGGGGGAACGTCCGTCCTTTCCCTTCTTTGTTGAAAAAGCTGATTGTGACGTGGCGATTATCGGCGGCGGTTTTACCGGATTGTCGGCGGCCTATCATCTTGCCAAGGCAGGTGTCAGCGTTGTCCTGATTGACGGTGCACGCTTTGGCGATGGTGCATCGGGCCGCAATGGCGGGCAGATGGGAACGGGACAACGCCAATGGGTTGAAAAACTCGAAAAACAATACGGATTTGAAAGGGCGAAAGCTCTTTTCGATCTGGCAGAAGACGCCAAAACAGATCTCATGCAGTTCAATGCAGATCCCGCTGTCGATATCGACTTTGTCCCCGGGCAGATGTCTCTCGTCCATAAAAAGAGAGAAGTTGCCGCCTATCAGGCGCATATCGAAACCATGCAGCGCTATGGTTATAACCATCTGCAGTTTATGGATAAGCAAGAAACGGCTGACCGGCTCGGCTCCAACTTTTATCATGCCGGTATCCGCGATACCGGAACGGGTCATGTCAATCCTCTCAAGCTGGTTGTGGCGCTGGCCAAAGCAGCCAGCCGCGCAGGTGCCAAGCTCTATGAGGGGACTGCGGCCACGGCATTGAGACGTCATAATGGAAAGTGTATTGTCACGACCGAAGACGGCTATATCACCGCCGATCGTGTTCTATTGGCAACCAATGCTTATGACCTTGGTTTGCAGCATCTTGTTGAGCGTCATATCGTGGCGATCCGATCCTATATCGGTGCGACATCGCCGCTGCCGCTCGACAGTACGGTTTTATCAGGCAATGAGGCTGTTGACGATTCGCGCTTTGTGGTGCGTTATTTCCGCAAAAGCGCTGATAATCGCCTACTCTTCGGTGGTGCTGAAAGTTATGATGATCAAGTACCAAGCGACCTTGAAAGCCGTATCCGCCGTCAGATTGCGGAGATCTATCCGAAATTGCAAGCGATGGAACTTACCCATTGTTGGGGCGGGACAGTTGCCATTACCGTGGAGCGCATGCCCTATGTGCATGATGTGATGCCCGGTGTCACCTATTGCGGCGGTTATTCAGGCCACGGGGTGATGATGGCACCGTTTCTGGGCAAGCTTTACGCGGAGACGGTATTGGGAAAAACCGAGCGTTTGGAGCGTTTTAAAGATCTGGACATTTCGCGCTTTCCCGGCGGAACGGCTTTGCGCAAGCCGCTGCTATTTTTAGCGATGAACTGGTTTGCCTTGTTGGATCGCTTCTGATGTGCGTAATCCGCACACCATGATTACCAAGCAAGCCAACAAAAGTTTGCCGAGGATCAATTTTTGAGAAAACTCCACCGGCATTTTTTGTCCTGCTCTTTGGGCGCGCGATATATTTGCGCTTGAAGCTATCGAAAAAGCTTCGAGCCGTTTACTCCACGGCAATAAGCGCATTTCCAGAAAAAGCTGAATCGGCTTTTTCGTTGGACAATGCGACAAATAAAAAATCTGGAGCAAATCCATGCCCCAGCAAAAAGAAGATTTGCTCTAGCGAGTATGCGGCTTCTACCATTGGCATATTTTGCAAGCGTTTAGCTGTTTAAAGCCGATAACCGCCATCAATCGGTAAAACAGCGCCGGTGACAAAGGCTGCTTCGTCAGATGCCAGCCAGAGCGCTGCATTGGCTACATCTTCAGGGGTTGAAAGTCGCCCCAGTGGAATTTCCGCACGCAATTGCTCAACCGTTTGTTTGCTTGTATCACCATAGGAAGATTGCAGGCTTTGGGTGTCGGCTTCGGCGGGGCAAAGGCAATTTACCCTTATGTTGCGGTCTGCAAGTTCCAGAGCCATGGCGCGCGATGCGGCCATAATCCAGCCTTTGGCCGCGGTAAACCATGTCATCCCACTGCGTGGACGCTCAACCGCAATCGCTCCCATTGTCAGGATGACACCGCTTTTCTGGCGTTCCATAACGGGCAAAACACTTTGCACGCCATAATAAAGCGCTTTGACATTGACCGCTTGTACCAGATCAAACACATCCTCGCTGACATGTTCCAACGGCATGCGACGATGGGTAAAGCCGGCATTGGCAACAAAAACATCAATACGGCCAAATGCCGCGACAGTTGCTTCCACCATATGGTGGACATCACCAAGATGTGAGATGTCCGCAGTGATAGCAATGGCATTATCGCCGATTTCTTCGACAATGTTGCGGGCATGGACAGGGTTGATATCGACAACGGCAATTTGGGCTCCTTCTGCTGCAAAGCGTTTGGCCATCGCCGCACCAAAACCCGCACCCGCACCGGTTATCAATGCTGTTTTTCCTGCTAGTCGTTTGTTCATTTGCTATTGCCTGCCATTTCTTTATGCCGTTTCGACAATCTTTATGATCAGACTGTCATTTTGTCCCATTAGAATGGAAGAAAGTTAATAGCTTGTTCAGTACATGTCTGCTCTATATAAATTGATATCAATGTGGTGCCCGACGACTCGCAAAAGCCGGATCATAGAACTGGAAAATTCCATGGTAAGCAAAATTATTCCCATACCCCCGTTTGACTGTATTGTATTTGGCGGCGCGGGCGACCTTGCCGAAAGAAAGCTTATTCCCGCACTCTACCATCGCCAATGTACTGGCCAGTTTACCGAACCGACCCGCATTATCGGCACATCGCGTTCGGCCATGAGTGATAGCGAATACCGGAATTTCGCCCGTAAAGCGATCGAGAAGCATGTCGATTCCAAGGACATTGATAAGAAAGAGCTTGAGCGCTTTCTTAAACGTTTAACCTATGTTTCGGTTGATGCGACCTCGCAGCAAGGTTGGGCAGACCTTAAAAAGGCCGTCAATAAGGACGCTGCCGAAATACGTGCATTCTATCTGGCTGTCAGCCCGTCCCTTTTCGGGGATATTGCCACAAAATTGGGGCAGCACGGTCTGGTCACCGATGGAACACGCATCATCGTTGAAAAACCAATCGGGCGGGATCTTGAAACGGCCACCGCTTTGAATGATACGCTTGCTGGTGTTTTCAGCGAAAACCAAATTTTCCGCATCGACCATTATCTGGGGAAGGAAACAGTTCAAAACCTCATGGCGCTGCGCTTTGCCAATGCTCTCTATGAACCGTTGTGGAATTCGAACCATATTGACCATGTGCAGATCACCGTTGCCGAGTCCGTTGGTTTGGAGGGGCGTGCCGGATATTACGACAATGCGGGTGCATTGCGCGACATGGTGCAGAACCATATGTTGCAATTGCTGTGCCTTGTGGCAATGGAACCGCCATCGGCCAATAATGCCGACGCTGTGCGCGATGAAAAGTTGAAAGTGCTGCATTCTCTCGCGCCGATAGACAGCCGCAATGTGATGAATAATACCGTTCGCGGGCAATATCTTGCCGGTGCATCAACTAGCGGGCCGGTAGGTTCCTATTTGCAAGACCTTGGCAAGGATGCCAGCAATACGGAAACTTTTGTTGCGCTGAAGGTTGACATCAATAATTGGCGTTGGGCAGGTGCACCGTTCTATTTGCGCACTGGCAAGCGGATGGCGACACGCATGTCGGAAATCGTTGTCACGTTCAAACCCATACCGCATAATATTTTCGGTGACGATGCGGGTGAGATTGTACCTAACCGTCTGGTTATCCGGTTGCAGCCGGATGAAGGTGTCAAACAGTGGTTGATGATCAAGGATCCAGGTCCGGGTGGTATGCGTTTGCGTCATATCCCGTTGGATATGAGCTTTGCCGACTCGTTTTCGGAGCGTAACCCCGATGCTTACGAACGGCTGCTTATGGACGTTGTGCGAGGCAATCAAACCCTGTTCATGCGGCGCGACGAGGTTGAGGCTGCGTGGCGCTGGGTTGACCCTATCCATGAAGGCTGGGACGCAACAAAGCTTGCCGTCCAAGGCTATACGGCTGGCACGTGGGGGCCTTCCCGTTCGATTGCGCTGATCGAACGCGATGGCCGCACATGGAATGATGTTGTTTAAGGCAGAAATGATGAGTGGAATGGATATAAACCGGTTGAACTTTGATTCACCTGCGGCGCTCGCGTCGGCCTTGGCCGACCGTGTAGCGGCAGAATTAAGCGTGGCTGTCGTTGAACGTAAGCAGGCTGTTTTGGCTGTCTCCGGAGGGAAGACGCCCGAGCTTTTTTTTCACTATCTTGCTAAGGCAGATATTGATTGGCAAAACATCCTTGTTACATTGGTCGATGAGCGCTATGTGCCGCTGACGGATGAACGGTCAAATGAGCGGCTTGTGCGCAACCATTTGTTGCAACATTTTGCTGCCAAAGCCAAGTTTTATGGTCTCTATCATAAGTCTTTAACCGCAGAGCTTTCAGCGTTTTCTGCTGCCAGCCGCATAAATGGCTTGCCCCAACCCTTCGATGTCGTGGTTTTGGGAATGGGCGTTGATGGACATACAGCCTCGTTTTTTCCCGGTGGCGATCGTTTGAAGCAAGCTTTGGATCCGCAATCACGTGCGTTGGTTTTGCCCATCCATGCCCGCGGCGTTGGCGAACCACGCTTGACGCTGACATTGCCCGTCATCAGTCAGGCGCGCTTCATTGCACTGCAATTGGAGGGGCATGGCAAATTGGCCAGTTTTGATCAGGCGCTGCAAGACGGGCCGGAATTGGATATGCCAATTCGCGCGGTCTTGAAACATGCGGTGCATCCATTGCAGGTCTATTGGTCACCGGCAGAAGGCGACCGGACAGAACCCGATGGCAGCGCAACACTTTTCGATACAATAACCATGTAACGAGAGAAATAACGAGGTTATAAGATGGCTCTTTCAGGCACAATCGCTGCAATCACCGATCGAATTCGCGAGCGGTCCAAGCCCAAGCGCGAAGTTTATCTTGACCAGATTGCCAAAGCTGCGAGCAACCGGCCTAAGCGTAGTTTTTTTGGTTGTGCCAATCAGGCGCATGGCTTTGCCGCGTGCGGGCCTGTTGATAAAGAACGGTTGAAGGAAGATGTCGTCGGCAATATCGGCATTATTACCGCTTATAATGATATGCTTTCGGCCCATCAACCATTTGAAACCTTCCCTGCACTTATCAAGGATGCTGCACGCGAGGCCGGCGGTGTCGCACAGGTTGCCGGTGGTGTTCCTGCCATGTGTGATGGCGTTACACAGGGCTATAATGGCATGGAGTTATCGCTGTTTTCACGCGATGTCATTGCCATGGCCACCGCTGTTGGCCTTTCGCATGACATGTTTGATGCAGCGGTTTATCTGGGTATTTGTGATAAAATTGTTCCGGGTTTGGTCATTGGCGCCCTGACCTTCGGCCATCTTCCGGGTGTTTTCATTCCTGCCGGCCCGATGACAACCGGACAGGGCAATGACGAGAAAGCAAAAATTCGCCAACTTTATGCCGAAGGCAAAGTCGACCGGCGTGCGCTTCTGGAGTCTGAATCAAAGTCCTATCACGGTCCGGGTACCTGTACATTTTATGGAACAGCCAATTCCAACCAGATGATGATGGAGATGATGGGACTGCATATGCCTGGTGCTTCCTTCATCAATCCAAATACACCGTTACGCGACGCGCTGACCCGCGAAGCAGCCAAACGCGCTTTGCAGATTACGGCACTTGGAAATCATTATACGCCCGCCGGTGCGATGATTGATGAACGTTCTTTTGTTAATGCCATTGTCGGGTTGAATGCCACAGGTGGTTCAACCAACCATACGATCCATTTGATTGCCATGGCCGCCGCCGCAGGTATTTCCGTAACTTGGCACGATATTGCTGAAATTTCTGCCAATGTGCCGCTGCTTGCACGCGTTTACCCTAATGGCCTTGCCGATGTGAACCATTTTCACGCAGCCGGTGGAATGGGTTTTCTGATTCGCGAGCTGATTGAGGCCGGATTGGTGCATGATGATGTAAGGACCGTTTTCGGCGAAGGTTTGCACGCCTATGCCAGCGAGCCCAAGCTCGCGTCCGATGGCACCGTCACGCGCGAACCGGCAGCAAAGCAAAGCGGCGACGACAATGTTCTTTCAGGATGGCGAAAACCATTTCAGCCCGACGGCGGTATCCGGATATTATCCGGCAATATGGGGGCGGCAATTATCAAGGTTTCCGCCGTTAAGCCGGAACGCTGGTTGGTAGAGGCACCGATACGGGTTTTCAATGATCAGGCTGGTTTGCAGGACGCTTTCAAAGCGGGTGAGCTTGATGGCAAAGACTTTATCGCCGTTATCCGCTATCAGGGGCCGAAAGCAAACGGCATGCCTGAATTGCATAAGCTGACAACAGTCTTGGGCGTGCTTCAGGATCGTGGACAAAAGGTTGCTCTGGTGACGGATGGGCGCATGTCGGGCGCATCGGGCAAAATACCTGCCGCCATTCATGTCACGCCGGAAGCATTGGATAATGGCCCGATCGCGAAATTGAGAGATGGTGACATTGTTCGGCTCGATGCCAATCATGGCACATTGACAATTCTGGAAGATGAAGCAGCCTTTACCGCACGCCCAATTGACAAGCCGGATTTGTCTGCCAACGAAACCGGCACAGGCCGCGAACTCTTCCGCGCATTCCGGCAATTTGTTAATCGTGCCGATCAAGGCGCAAGCGTGGTGGTTGGGCATTCGTGAAAAGCCAAACCAGCGTATAGCGGTTTTGTTATCAGATCACATGGCGATCAATACGAACCGCAATGAAGCGGCCGCTTATTGTCAGATGGATATGCTACGAACCACGCAGCATATTAACCTTGGTTTGTCGTGCAGCGCTTAGAGCGCGTTTTGATCTGATCGGATTAGATTGACGCTCTGATCTCTTGTTGAAACTGCGTTTTTCATCCGATCGTCATGGGGTAAGGAAACGATCCTGTGAATCGTTTTCCCCATAGATGCGCTTCAAACTTTTCGGCAAACGCTCTAGAATTTCGGTATAGGTAATTTGTTGGCCATACAGGCGGCCTTCAATGTATTGGCCATCAGCATTGCTATGGTCATCGGGCCCACGCCACCAGGTACTGGTGTTATGCTACCGGCATATTGCACCGCGTCTTCGTAATCGACATCGCCGACCAAACGGGTTTTCCCTTCACCCTTTTCCGGTGCGGCAACGCGATTGATACCAACGTCGATGACTGTGGCACCTGGCTTGATCCAATCGCCCTTGACCATTTGCGGACGGCCTACAGCAGCAACCAGAATATCCGCACTACGACAGACATCGTCCAGCTCACGCGTGCGGCTATGGGCAATGGTGACCGTGGCATTGGC
Source organism: Bartonella sp. LJL80 (assembly GCF_054871565.1). NCBI lineage: Bacteria > Pseudomonadati > Pseudomonadota > Alphaproteobacteria > Hyphomicrobiales > Bartonellaceae > Bartonella > Bartonella sp. LJL80. The sequence goes on along the minus strand of NZ_JBTXLM010000001.1, from coordinate 94,593 downwards.
CGCGAGAAGTAGTGCTGCCATCGGCTTTCCAACTATGTTGGAACGCCCGATAACAACCGCATCAAGGCCGGACAGGTCATTGCCCAATTGGCGCTCGATCATAATCATCGCCCCCGCAGGTGTGCATGGCACAAAAGCGTCGTCGATCGCGCCAGTGGCCAATTTTCCGGCATTTATATAATGGAACCCGTCGACATCCTTTTCGGGCGAAATCGTCTGGATAACGCGATCGGCATTGATATGCGCAGGCAAAGGCAATTGTACCAGAATGCCGTGGATTTTTTCATCGCCGTTGAGCTTTTCAATCAGTGAGAGCAATTGCTCTTCGCTGGTGTTTTCTTCCAGATCATGTTTGATGGATAGGAAGCCGCATTCTTCGGCCCGTTTGCCTTTGGAGGCGACATAAACCTGACTTGCCGGATCTTCACCCACGATAACCACCGCAATGCCGGGCTGTATCTGGTTTGTTTCACGCAAAGACGCTGTTTCGTTCCTTACTTTGGCAAGGATGTCTTCAGCGAGCTTTTTTCCATCAATCACATTGGCCATGGAGAAATCCTTTCGGTCGGCATTCTTCATTTTGCTTTAAAGCATTTGTTGACAAGAAAACAGTGTTTTGTGGCAATATTGAAACCATGTGCCGGATAGGCCAAAGCGCGCTTGGTGCTCAATGGTTAAATACGTGCTTTCAGTTGTTGTTTTGTCGCCATTCTTTTGTGAAAACCGCTTCACACTTTTTGGGAATTGCACTAGCAATAGAGTAAATGACCTTTGAATGAAGGCCAAAGATTCAAAAATCGGAAGGATGTGACTATGAGCGATACACTTGTATTGGTGGGCTGTGGCAATATGGGCTTTGCCATGCTGAAGGGCTGGATAGATAAGAAGGTCGTTTCGGCATCGTCAGTTTATGTTGTGGAACCAACAGATGCCCTGCGCAGCCGCGCTGAAACGCTGGGTGTGCATGTTGCTGCTGGCGCACAGGAGCTTCCACAAGGCTTAAAGCCGGGTCTGATTGTTTTTGCAGTTAAGCCGCAGGTTATGGGAAAAGTCGCACCCGATTATGCAAAATACGCCGATACAAGTGCTTATTTGAGCGTTGCAGCCGGTCTTTCGATCGCGTTTTTTGAAAATATTCTGGGCAATCAGGCTGCCATTATTCGCTGTATGCCGAATACACCTGCAGCCATCGGCGAGGGGATGCTGGTTATCTGCCCGAATAGCCATGTCAGCGATCAAAGCCACGTTTTTGTGCGCAAGCTTTTGGCTGCCAATGGCGCTGTCGCAGATGTGGAACATGAAAGCCAGATGGATGCTGTGACCGGATTGTCAGGGTCTGGCCCAGCCTATGTTTTCCATATGATCGAAGCATTGACACAAGCCGGTGTCGATGTCGGTCTACCGGAAAAAACCGCCGCCCTTCTGGCGATGCAGACGGTTAAAGGCGCTGGCGCACTTGCTGCGGCAAGCGATGTTTCACCCACCACCTTGCGTGAGCAGGTCACAAGCCCCAATGGCACGACCGCTGCCGGACTAGCGGTTTTGATGGATGACAAAAAATTGGAAAAACTGATCTGCGCGGCGGTAAAAGCTGCGACAGAGCGCTCGATAGAGCTTGGTAAGGCATAAGCCGTTCAGGCGACAGGCTATCAAGAAAGGCGCTGGTATTTTCCAGCGCCTTTTTTAGTGCGCTTTTCGACCTGATGCTATTCGGCCGGCGCGTCTTAAGCTTTTGATTTGTCGCGGTATCTTATCCAGCTGAAGATTCACATCTATCGGGAACCTATCTAGCGTAGTGCCCAACCGATCAACGGGGCCATCAAAACGTTGACAATGCCGACCATCACCATGACAAGACCGGCGATCGAGCCTTCTTCACTGCCGATTTGATGGGCACGGGCAACGCCGGCACCATGGGCACCCATACCGAACAGAGCACCGCGGGCAAGCGAAGAGCGCAGCGGCATATATTTCATGATAACTTCACCCAAGGCAGCGCCTAACACGCCTGTCATCACCACGAAGATAGCGGTGAGGTCGGGAATACCGCCAATGTCGCCGGAAACCGTCATGGCAAAGGGTGTGCTCATGGAGCGCGGCATAAGGCTGAGGCGCATCGAGTTATCAAGCTGCAAGAGTGTGGCTAATCCCCAAGCCGACAGCATGGAGGCGCTGGAACCAACAACAATGCCGATGGCCAATATGTGCCAGTTTTTGGCTATCGTTTCTCGTTGTTGCCAAATAGGCACCGCAAACGCCACGGTGACCGGGCCCAATATGGCGAGCAGCCAATGGGTCGCGCCAATATAGTGGGCATAGTCGCCATTGAGTGCCACGACGACAATCATGACAAGAAGCGGTGTGACAGCCAGTGGCGTCAACCACCAAAAAGAAAAACGCCGGTAGAACGACTTTGCCACCATGTAAAGCACGATGGTGACAAGAGACCAGAAAACGGTTTGCACGATAGGATGAAAAAATAGCTCAGTTTTTGACATGGCGCACCGTCCAACGGTAACACATATCAATTGTCAATGCGGTTATGGTCATGACAACAACCGTGCCACCCAAAATGACGATTAGGATTTTCAAACCCAGAAGACCAATAAATTCCTTGTGGTTCAACAAAGCCAAAACAGCAGGCACAAAAAATAGCAACATCTCGGCCAGCAGCCATTCAGCGCCACGCTTCATGCTGAAAAGGCTGATTTTACCGCTGGCGAGTAAGCATAATACAAGCGCCATACCAACGATTCCACCGGGAATTGGCAGGTGCAGAACGCGGGAAATCGCTTCACCCAGAAGCCAGAACAGGCCGAGCAACCCCATTTGCGCGATAACGCTGTGGTGAAGAAAGTGGCGCATCTGAACAGTCATACGGTGAGGCATTTAACGTAACTCCTATGGGATGATAGATAGGTCAGAACACATCATTCGTAAAATGAATTGATTTCATTTCAACTATTCTGATATGGAATAGTTATGCAAATGAGAACTCTTGAAGCTTTTGTCGAAATTATCCGCCAGAACGGCTTTTCAGCGGCGGCCAAAGTGTTGAACGCTACGCAGTCTACCGTCAGCAAATCGCTGGCGCAGCTTGAAACCACTTATGATGTCCGATTGATCAATCGCGGCAAGGGAAAGCTGCAGCTTACATCTGCCGGTGAATATGTGTATCGCCATGCCTTGCGGATTTTAGCGGAAGAAGAGGCAATGCTGCGGGAAATTGCGGAGCTTAAGGGCTTGAAACGCGGCGTACTAAAAATAGGTTTGCCGCCTATCGGCAGCTCGGAATTATTTGCACCGGTTTTGGCGCGATATACGGCCGCGCACCCCCAGATCGACATTAATATTGTGGAGCATGGCAGTAAAAAACTGGAAGAGCTCGTTCGTTTGGGGGAAATCGAACTTGCCGCTTCGCTTTTCCCGGTGGCAGACGGTTTTGATTATCAGGATGTGCGCAATGAACCGGTGGTGGCCTTAATGCCGGCAGCCCTTGCGGGGAGCCGAACCGAGATGACGGCAACCGAGCTTGCTTTGCACCCATTCGTTTTGTTTGAAAGCCAGTTTGCTTTGACACCCATTGTCCTGGATGTATTTAGGAAACAGGGCCTGGAACCGGTAATTTCCGCGCGTTCCAGCCAGATTGATTTTCTCTTCGGGCTTGTTGGAGCCGGTATGGGGGTCGGTTTTCTGCCGCGAATGATTGCGCAAAAACGCCAAGTACCCAATGTTAGGGTGGTGGAAATTACCGGCACATCCATCGATTGGCATATGGCGCTGGTATGGCGGCAAAAAAACCATTTATCCTATGCTGCGCGCGAATGGTTAAAATTGTCGCGCGACTATCATCAGCCACAAACATGATGCAATTCGTCTGGGGTCAGGACTGATGCAATAAAACGATATGGCAGAATAAACAGCGAAAAGATGCGAAGGAAAGTGGAAAGCGGGTGGTATACTTGGGTATGAGCTTTTCAATAAAGCAGATTGCAGCTGTTTTATCTTGCCCGATTAAAGCGTGCGTTTTCGGCTTAGTTTGCGCATATATTTATCAATGGCTTGAAGTTTTTTAACAAAATCATCATGACATGGAGCCTATTGTCTGCAACGTAGGACAACATGCAGCTGCGCAGGAAGCACGTGTGAAAAGGAATTCGGTGTGGAGATAGATTATGTCATTGCCTGGGTTGACGGACAGGATCCGGCCCATATTGCTGCGCGCAATACCTATCGGGCTTCAGGCAATTTAACCCATGCTGAAGCTGTATCGCAGGAGCGCTATCAAGATAATGGCGAAATCTATTATCATTTGGCGTCAATCCTGAAATATGCCCCCTTTATTCGCCGTATCTTGTTGGTGACTGACAATCAAAAACCACATCTGCTGAATGCGTTTTTTGACGAGGGAAAATGCGATGCGTCCTTCATCAAGATAGTCAGCCATGACGAGATTTTTGATGGTCTACCGGCAATTCGCCCTTCTTTTAATGCGCGTGCAATTGAATCGACCGTTTGGCGGATAAAAGACCTTTCAGAGCATTTTATCTATGCAAATGATGATTTCTTTCTCAATGCCGCAATCCGGCAAACGGATTTTTTCGATCAAGGGAATCCCGTTCTCTCCGGCGACTGGGCCAAGCCGGAAACAGCACGCTGGAAATATCGTTTTAAACGCTTGTTAGAATTAACGACGCCCTATCGTTACGTTCGGCCAAATCATGCAATGTCGCAAACCAAAGCTGCGGTATTGGCAGGTATCAAGGGTGATTATTTCAGCGTTCACCATATGCCGCATCCGCTGCGCCGGTCGACTTTATCGACTTATTTTGCCAATCACCCCGATATCCTCAATCATCAGGTTCAATTCCGCTACCGTGATATTGCGCAATTCAATCTGGTGTCACTCGCTAATAATTTAGAAATAGCCAAGGGAACGGCCAAGATTGTTGAAAGCAAGGGAATTGCTTATATTGACCATGTTAAACCAAAAAATATAGAAACCGCTTTGCATCTCATCGAGCAGGCCAGTGTTCCCTATGGTTGCGTACAAGGTTTTGAACAATTGGAACCGGCAATGCGCGCGCATATTCATCATACGCTGATTGCTAAATTTCAGGCACAGCTTCCGTCTGCTGTGATACAAATGTTAAAAGACCAAATAGATTTGCCAACAATCGACGATACGGGCATGGCTTGAATGCCGCAACTACGGTTTTCGTTCGAGGCGTCCGGATAGAGTAAGCCATATGAAAAATGTAAAAGCCTTTATCATCCATTTGGAGCGCGCGGCCGAGCGCCAGGCGCAGGTTTCGCGGTTGATCGGCAATTTGCCTTGCCATGCGGAGATTATCAAAGCGGTAGACAGCCGCGAGCTTGGTAAAGCCGATATGCAAGCCGCCTATCGCAAAAGGCTTTATAAGCCCTATTACCCGTTTCAGCTATCTGCAAATGAGATTGCCTGCTTCTTGTCCCACCGCGCCGCATGGCAGCAAATTGTCGATGACAATTTGGAAGCCGGTTTTGTTATCGAGGATGATGTGGAGCTGGGGGACAATTTTTTGGCGGCTTTCGATTTTGCCATTCGTCACGCCACCCCTCAGGATTTCATTCGTTTTCCTTTCAGACAGCGCGAAGATGGCCGCATTATTGCCCAGGATGGGGAACAACGCCTGTTAAAACCGAAGCGTATCGGTCTTGGACAAGTGGCGCAGCTTGTGGGCCGCGAAGCTGCCGCAAAACTCTTGCAGGCAACCCGGCAATTTGATCGACCGGTCGATACGACGATGCAGCTTTATTGGCAAACGGGCGTGCACCCAACCGTTATGCTGCCTCCATGTGTGCGTGAAATATCGTCTGAACTTGGTGGCTCGACCATTAAAAGCCGACGCGGACTTTGGGCACGTATCTATCGCGAAATAGCCCGTCCGCTTTATCGCCGTCGCATAGCCGCTCTGTCGGATAAGCAGGAGGTATGAAATGGCCGTTCCCATTCTTCTTTATCACCATATAGGCCAACCGCCTAGCGCCGGTACACCGTCGCGGTCCAATTATGTGACGATAAAAAATTTTGAAAAACAAATGCGTATGCTGCATCGGCTGGGCTTTAAAGGGGTATCGCTTGTCGAAGCCATGCCCTATATAAAAGGTGAAAAAACCGGACGGATTGCCGCTATTACTTTTGACGATGGCTTCCTTTCAGTTTATCGGCATGCCATGCCGGTGCTGAAATCCTTCGGGTTTACAGCCACCAATTTCTTTGTGCCTCATCGCAGCGGCTTGGACAATGCTTGGGATGATACGCGCGCTGCCCGTGAAACGTTGATGACAGTGGAACAAATGCGCCAATGGGCCGCTGAGGGCCATGAAGTTGGAAGCCACACTTTGGACCATGTCCATTTAACCGAGCTGGAAAGCAACGAGGCCAAGCGCCAGATTGGGTTGTCACGGCAGATATTGGAAGATCAATTGGGACAGAAAATACGCTCTTTTGCCTATCCTTATGGTGACGAAAACACCTCTGTGCGCGATTGGGTGAAACAGGCCGGCTATGATTTTGCCGTAACCACACGAAAAGGGCGGGCCCATGGTCATGAAGACGCATATACACTGCCGCGCCATAGTGTGCGTCGCAATGACACGCTTCTGCATTTCCTGGCAAAATGCCTTTGGCGTTGAAAATACCGCGATGGTCGTTTAATGCTTAAATGCACGTTAGGCCGCGGGTCTATCGGCAAAAAAATGCCGGGATCGAACCCGGCAACGAATTTAAACAAGGGCATTTCAGATACAACCTTTGGGCTGGAAGCCGAAATGTAATCCGGTTTTACTCTGTTATGGTTAACAGAGAGTAAAGGGTGAATGTGCGCAGTCGGTCGGCAAGAATTGTGGTGGGCGTTGTTTTGGTCGTTTTATTGGCCATGGCCGCTATTGCATTGGCGCTGCCCTATCTTGTCTCGACCGATGCAATTCGCATACGTCTGGCACAGGATTTAAGCGCTTGGACCGGATATAATGTGCAATTGCGCGAAGCCCCGCATCTGGAGCTTTTTCCCTATCCACGTGCATCCTTATCCGGTGTGACATTGACGCCGATGGCGGACGATGCGTCACCTTTGATGGAAGCGGAGTGTATTGAAGTCGATCTTTCATTGGTTGATGCCCTTTTGGGGCGCGTTTCTTTTTCGGAAACACGGATTATCCGTCCGCATTTCATCGTTGAGGAACCGGTTAAAACATTTGCGGATTTTTTCGATACAATTTCGCGGTCGCAAGGCTCGTTAGGGCTTGCCGTACGCGAGGCGCGTGAAATCGTCGGCACCAATCCTGATAGGCCGGATACGACGCGGCTTTTGAACCAGCCTTTCGGGCGCATTGTCATTGAGAATGGCGAGCTGCTTTATCGGGAAAGTCTTGGCGGCATGGCCGAAAAAATCACCGCAATCAATGCTGTGATGGAATGGCCGGATTCAACCCGTGCAGCCAGTTTTCGCGCCAATGCGCGCTGGCACGGTCAATTGACCGAATTGCGTATTGATGCGGCACAGGCATTGCTGCTTCTTGCTGGTGGAAACAGCCAGATCAGGGTCAGCCTCAATTCACTGCGTGGAGGCGTAACGTTTGATGGCCATGGCAGATTATCCGAAAATTACTATTTTGATGGACATCTTGCTGCCCGTTCTCCGGGGTGGAACCAGACTCTGGATTGGCTTGGCTATCAAAATATGTTGGGACAGGGCCTAAAAGCAACTGTGGTGTGGGAATCCGGTTTTACCGCGCAGCCTGAGCGTATCCAGCTTAATGACGTCGTGTTCAAATTGGGCAATGACAGCGCCCGTGGTGCGCTGGAGGTCGGTTATCAACAAAGCGTGCCGGTTACGTCAGGGTCATTGGCATTTGAAAGCCTTGATCTCAATACTTTGGTTGCGGCACTGTTTCCTGATGAAGATCAAAATGAAATATTGGATTTGAATGTCTTGGATCGAATCGGTCTTGATATTCGTTTGTCAGCACCGGAAGCCAAGCTAAGCAATGTCACGCTGACCAACTTGGCGGCGGCCATCCAGATCCGCAATGGCCGCGCCATATTTGATCTCGGCAATGCGAACGCCTTTGGCGGCGCGCTGCAAAGCAATATACAAATCAGTCGTAGCGGCCAACAGGCGACGATTGAAGGCCGTGTTTCCGGTGCGTCTATAGACGTACAGGCAATGACCCAAGCGTTGCAACGGCCCTCTATTATCAATGCGAAAACCGGCTTCATTCTGATTATGCGTGCTCCCTTCAACCGTTGGTCGGAGGTGGCGTCGCAAATGACCGGTCAATTGACATTGAACATGGGTGCCGGCAGCATTGATGGATATAGCATTGACGACATTCGTACACGGCTGGCGTCCGAAAATACGTTTGCGCTCAACCGCGCTGAGGATGTTTCTACCGCGTTTGACCGCTTTGATGTCGAAGCAGAGATTGCGGCGGGAAATTTCACAATCAATAAAGCCGCCATGCGTATCGGCGACTGGACAATGGCAATAACCGGGGGAAGGGCAGCAGCGCTGCAGGGTGAAAGCGCCACTGGCTACGCGGTTGACCTGCAATCCGTTTTACAGAAAAATCAGCGCTCCGATACCGTGTGTGCCGATGTCATCTGCCTGCAGAACAGTTTGCAGCAACCAATCGTATTTTCGCTGATTGGTAATAGCTCGTCCGACGGTAATATTGTTGTAAAACGGGTCAATGGAGATCAATAGGCTTCATGCAAAAGATGAGCCATTGTCCGATATTTGATATTTTTTCAAAAAATATCGAAAATGGAACGACGTTGATCTTTCATCTCAGTATTATCCGCAAGAAAATTTGGTTGAAGCAAGGACTTTAAATTGATCAGGCTTTTATCTCTCAGAGTTGGAAAAATTGCACCTTTGGGGCCGCAGCAAGTTTCAAGCGGCATTGGGAAAAGGGCTATAGGCGGATCGATTTTTCTGAGCAAAACCGGTTTTCAAGGCGACATGCAAGCGGATACCCGCCATCATGGCGGATTGGAAAAAGCTGTCCATCATTATGATTACGACCATTATCAAGTCTGGCGCAACGAATTGGGTGATTTAGATGTGTTGCAAGAGCCAGGTGCATTTGGCGAGAATATCGCGACACAAGGGATTAATGAACGGAATATCTGCGTCGGCGATGTCTTCAGTTTGGGAAAGGCTGTGGTGCAGGTATCGCAGGGGCGGCAACCCTGTTTCAAGCTCAATTTACGCTTTCAGACCAAGAACATGGCACTTCTGGTGCAAAATAGCGGCAGGACAGGCTGGTACTATCGCGTGTTGCAGGAGGGGAGCGTTGATGCCGATGATACTTTGAGCCGCATCGATCGCTTATGCGAAAATTGGTCGATTTATCGCTTATGGCACATTCTTTATGTCGATCGGTATAATTGGTCGGCTCTGGAAGAAATTGCCGAACTGGAGGTTCTGGCACAAAGCTGGCGCGATTTGGCTGTCAAAAGGCTGCGTAACCGCGCGGTTGAAGATTGGTCGAAACGCTTGAATGGCCCTCAAACAGGATCGACGGAGGGTGGCGCATAGCGACGTGTTATTTTATAGCGGCTGTTGCCATCAGCAATCACACGCCAAGCCTTCTCGGCCACGGTCGTACCGCTGGTCGTCTTATAAGAAGGGATGGTAAGACACCACGTCTGCCCGTCCAAACTTTGCCACAACCCGACCACAAAAGCTCCATCGCTAAAGGTGATCAGGCACGGGCCATCACCATTTTCGGCAAGCGAATTTTCAGAAGTCAAGGTGCATCCCGGATAAGCGTGTGTAGCTGAGATTGAAATAGTCCGGTCGGTTGTCATCAATCTGTCACCTTTAGCACCAATCATCACTGAATAAGATAGGATCAGGCATGATGATTGTCCAGCTGTGGGTCTGCCGAATGCTGTCCTGTTAGAGCGTTTTCCGAAAAGTCTGAAGCGCTTTTAGGATAAAAAACGCGGTGTGAATAAGAGATTAGAGCGTCGATCTGATCCTGTTAGATCGAAATATGCTTTAAATGATGGGGGCGAGATCTGCCTTAACAAGACAAAACAGCGGGCCTATTTGCAACCGTAGGCGTGCGACCCTATATTGCGGAAGAGGTTTAATGGCGATCAGCCATTCGTATAAAAAGACGATGATGAGGAAAAAACATGACAGTCCCTTTGATAAAAATGAATGATGGTCACACCATCCCGCAACTTGGCTATGGTGTTTGGAAGATATCCGATCAAGATGCAAAACAAGCTGTCAGCCAAGCAATCAAAACCGGTTATCGACATATCGACACCGCCAAAGCCTATGATAACGAGACAGGTGTCGGGCAGGGCGTTGTAGAAGCCGGTATTGGCCGCGAAAATGTATTTATCGCAACCAAGGTTTGGAATACGGATCAGGGATTTGACCAGACACTCAAAGCCTTCGATCAGAGTGTCAAACGTCTGGGCACAGATTATGTTGATCTGTATCTCATCCACTGGCCGGTTCCGGCAAAGGATCTCTTTGTCGAAACATGGAAAGCGCTTATTCGCCTGCGTGATGAGAAGCGCGTGCGCTCAATCGGTGTTTGCAATTTCCGCATTGTCGATCTGGAACGTCTGATGCAGGAAACGGGTGTTGCACCGGTGCTCAATCAAGTGGAGCTGCATCCGCAATTCCAGCAAAAAGAGCTGCGCATTTTTCACGAGAAAAACAACATCCTCACCGAAGCTTGGGCTCCTCTGGGGCGTGGCATATTGCTGGATAATCCAGTTTTGAAAGCAATTGCTGATAGCCACGGCAAAACTGTGGCGCAGATTATTCTGAGATGGCATATGGAACTGGGTACGGTAGCTATTCCCAAATCGCAATCGCCTATCCGCATGGCAGAAAATTTCGATATATTCGATTTCAAGCTTACAGCAGGCGATCATGATCAAATTGCTGCCATTGATCGGGCCGATGGCCGCACAGGCGGTGATCCTGCCGAGTTTTGCGGTTGATTGCAAACGGGCGTAGCAGAAACCGAGCGTCAGGACTTTATTATTTAAATGAATAAGTTCTCACCTTGGATGACACAAAATAAAAGGGGCCTGAGTGGCCCCTTTTTTGTCAAGGATTATGCGTTCAATTGATAGAAGAGGTAATGCCATATCCATCATCGGCGATAACCTGTTTATCGCCTGCGCCAACAGAGCCGATACCGGCAGCGACGAGTATGAATGTGAAAAGGGCTGCGACAGTCACGAAAGTGGCTCTCTTTGCAGACATTTTTGTTCTCCGATCAGATATGCAGTGATGCAAAAGTGTGAATTGATGATGTCATATAGCGAAGTAATTTTTACGACAATGTAACAGACGCGTTTTTGTTGCGCTTTTTCGCATTAAAGTAAAAAAAACTTAAATCTGTTGCAGCGCGGTCACTCTCTGTTTGTGGTTAGCGTTTTTCATCAATAGCAACGCTGACAGTACGGCCCGAAACAAGATGGATGGATTGTGGTACCGGATCGAGCTTGATGCGAACGGGGATACGCTGCGCCAGTCTGACCCAGTTGAATGTCGGGGCTACATTGGCCAGAAGATTGCTCGATTGTGTCCTTTCACGGTCTTCAATCCCGGCTGCAAAACCTTCAACGGCGCCAGTTAATACTGTGTCGGATCCCATAATGTGGATAGTTGCACGGTCACCAATATGGATACGATCCAGCTTGTTTTCCTCGAAATAGCCTGAAGCGTAGAATGAATCTGTATCGACCAGCGCAGTGACCGGTTGCCCGCGGGTAACATATTCGCCCGGTTGCAATGAAAAGTTGGTTATCTGGCCATTGACGGCAGCCCTTACCGTCGAGCGCTCAAGGTCAAGCTTGGCGGTGTCGAGGGAAACCTGAGCCTTGCGATAGGCCGCGGCGGCTTGCAGTTGCTGCATTTCGGATGTTTCCAATTGCTGGCGTGTTACCGTGGCTTCGTCAAGCTTTCGATAGCGTTCCAAATCGCGCTTGGCTTGATCATAGGCAGCCTTGGCATTGTCAATTTGTGCCTGCGCATCCTCCAGTGCCAAGGTAAAGCGGGCCTGATCAATTTTGAAAATGACGTCGCCTTTTTTGACCATCTGATTGTCTTTTACGGCCACTTCGGTAACGAAACCTGAAACATCGGGGGCAATTCGTACGACATCGGCACTTATTTTGCCGTCGCGTGTCCATGGATCATTCATGTAGTAATCCCACATATGCCAGATGAGGAGACCAGCTACCACAACCATGACAAGTGTCAGAAAAATGCGGCCGGAATTGGCGATAAGCTTGCTCATGTCAGTCAGATCCGTGTTGTGATAAAGGAAAGTGTGCCCAGAATAATAAAATAGGTCGCCGCGGCAAATAGCGCCCGATGCCAGATAAACCGACCGAGACCGCCTTTGCTGATCAGCCATTGCAAACCAATATTGATGAAATAGCTGATCAAAGCCAATATGCCGAGCGTTGGTAGGTAAACGCCATAAATGTCGATTTCCGGATTCATGCGTCCTGCCCTCTGCTTTTTGTGGGTGAAACCGCTATAAATGGCTGGGCTTGTGCAAATAGATTTTGCCGCAATCCCGTTAGTGCGAATGAAATACGCTGATGATTATCATTGTTGCGCGTATGCACCAGACGATTGAGCGCCGCATCAAGACTCTGAAGCAGGGCCGTGCCGTCAGGATCGTGGAAATGGCGCAGTTTCGAGCGGTAATAAAGTGCCAATTGTTGTAACGCCACGTCAACCTGCTTGCGGCTGGTGGGGCCAAGTGTATCTCTTAAATGCTGGAGCTCGATAGTGTTCAATCCCACACGCACATCTTTGAGAATGTCAGCGCCGCCAATATGGGAATCCGCCGGAATAGCTGCCAATCGTGGTGCAACCAGACCAAAACGATCAAGCATGCGGTGCAAAAGCCGGCTATGGGCTTTGACGTTGTTCTGCTTTTCGGCCACTTGTACAATATCGGACCAACCTGAACGCACCAGCCGGCTTGCACTCCATTCGGCGCCGACAGAGCGCACGATACCGGTGGTTGCTGCTGCGATGATAATACCCAATATCATGGCGGTATTGGCATTGATAAATGTATAAAAATCATCATTCAAGCGTGATTGCAGCAAAAGAAGATTTGGTAAATTCACCGTAATCGCCATGCCCATCATGAACCGTGAAGGAATGGTCATCAAAATACCGGCTGGAATAAGCACAAGCGCCAGTGCCAGCATGAGCGGAATATAACCATCAACCAGAGGAAACAAAGCAAATTGGAACACAAAGGCAATCAGCAGCACAAGCAGAAGCTGTTTGATGAAACTGCGGATCATCGGCACGGGATCATCTTGCGTCGCAAAAAGACAGCAGAAAATGCCGGTCATCATGGCAGCCGTTCCGCCCTGCGGCCATTCGCTCAAGCGCCAGAATGTTACAGATATGAGCACAGCCAGCATAGCGGCAAAGGCGGAAAGAAATGCCATCCCATAATCATAATGGATGGGTTGGACATCGCCGAGAAAGTCGAAACGGTGCCAGCGCAATTTATGCCTGGTGCCATCAACAATATCCTGCCGTAAATTGAGACAATCCGAATAAATCTGAATGATATCGGTCAATCTCACAGTCAGATTACGCGATATAAGATCGATCCATCTTTTTGATTGCGACATATCTTCCAAAATCGCGTCACGCAATGTGCGCATTTTGGTCAGATCGTTTCCGTCCATGGCGGTTTGCGTTTCCAGCCATTCTGCTGTCACATTGATCAGGTGATCCAGTTTGTCACTATTGCTGTTGCCCTGATAGGTTTCAGCAATCAGCCTGTCTCGCAGTCTGATCAGGTCATTACAGCTTGCAACCATTGGCAACAACGCCACCATGCGGCTTTGCAGAATACGCATGGCATGTACGGTTGAACGCAATGATGACGTGTCATAAGCGACATGGGTGGTGAAATTGCGCAGGTCAACCGCGTCAATGGCAAGCTTTTGCCGACTTTTGAGGGCTTCGGTCGTGTTGCCTTGTCCACGGATGCTTTTGAGCGCAAGATCGGCACTGTCTCTCAGCCAGGCATCTATCCGCCCGGCAAGCACAGGTCCGGCGTGCCGCGGGAAAACCAACCGTCCCACCAAGGCCGCGCAAATAATACCGACGCCGATTTCTTCAGCGCGATTGGTGGCGTAAGTGAAAACATTCTCCGGTGTGTCCACGATAGGAAAGGCAATGAGGGTGGCCGTATAGCCTGCCAACATAAAAACATAAGCCCTTGGGCTGCGGTCAAGCAGGCTGACAAAAAGACAGGCTCCAAGCCATGCTGCCAGCCCCAATGTTGTGAGTTCAGGCGAAGTGATAAGCTGCGGCAGCATAACGACCGTTGCCATGCCGCCGATTGCAGTGCCTAAAAGGCGGTAGATGGCTTTAGACGTCAAGGCGCCTGAAAGAGGGTGGGCGACGATATAGACAGCAGCCATCGCCCAATAGGGATTGGGTAGATCGCAATAGAAGGCGATAAACAGCGCAAGTGCCGCCGCCGCAAATGTCTTGAGTGAGAATACCACATCCCAGACTGTTGGTTGTTTAACCACAACCGTCATGGGCAGCCACCATCGGGACATGCGTTGCCAGGCAGGGCGGCAACTGCCGGTCTGCCCGCGTCAGAACAACAAAGCTGTTTTTCCCACGGTTTCATAGCTACTCATACGCACAGTGAATGTAGATTTCTTTCCGTTGCATACTTACCTTTCGGCGTCGTTTCCAATCACCTTTTTGTAAGCTGACCGACCAGTATTTGATGCAGGGGGATAAACACACCTCTTGACGACCGCAACGCAGCCTGCCAGACAGAGAGTATGCGTGCCAATTACAGACTTCAGAGGCTTTATACCGACAGCGCTTTGGCGCTGAACGGGCAGGTGCAGCTTGTTGACCAACAGGCCCATTATCTGACACATGTCTTGCGCATGAAAGAGAATGCCGATCTGCTTCTGTTCAACGGATCTGACGGCGAATGGCGCGGCAAAATCATTGCGTTGAAAAAGAAGCATGTCACAATCGCGCTTATAGCCCAAGAAAGGCCGCAGCCGCGCGCCGGCGATCTTATTTATTGTTTTGCGCCGCTTAAACATGCGCGTCTGGACTATATGGTGCAAAAGGCAGTCGAGATGGGGGCATCAACATTGCAACCTGTTATGACCCGTCACACGCAGGTTGCACGGCTGAATGAAGATCGTATGCGCGCCAACATCATTGAAGCTGCAGAACAATGCGGTGTTCTGTCGATCCCCGATTGTGCCGCCATGGTGGATTTACCCCAGCTTTTGCAACAATGGCAATCAAACCGCCATTTGATATTCTGTGATGAATCGGCACAAACACAAAATCCATTGCTGATTTTACAAAAGATGCAGCCGGCGCCGCTCGGCGTGTTGATTGGTCCTGAAGGCGGTTTTAGCGAGGAAGAACGGCTATTGCTTAAAGGCTATCCGTTTGTCACCTCAATCCCGCTCGGCCCAAGAATTTTAAGAGCTGATACAGCCGCTGTTGCAGCACTTGCTGTTGTTAATGCGGTACTGGGCGATTGGTCGGACACATCAGCCCCTTGAAACGCAACTAAAAACAGTTCACTTAATAACACTTGATAAAGGTGAATGGACGGTGTGATTCATGGCGCGTGATACGACAGACGAAACGGCGGTTAACAATTTCGATGATCTAGTCAACTATCTGGCTGAAGGTTGTAAGCCTGCCGAGAAATGGCGTATCGGCACCGAGCATGAAAAGTTTCCGTTTTTCATCGACGGCAATCGTCCGGTTCCCTATGGCGGCGAAAAGGGCATCCGTGCATTGCTAGAGGGGATGCAGGCCATGCTCGGTTGGGAACCGATTATGGACGAAGGCAACATTATCGGACTTGTGGAGCCAACAGGGCAAGGGGCAATTTCGCTCGAACCCGGCGGCCAGTTCGAACTATCCGGTGCTCCGTTGAAAACGATTCACCAGACCTGTCGCGAGGTTAACGCGCATCTGGCGCAGGTTAAGGAAATTGCCGAACCGCTCGGTATCGGTTTTCTAGGAATTGGTGGTAGCCCGAAATGGCGGTTGGATGAAACCCCGCAAATGCCAAAATCACGCTATCAGATTATGACCAATTACATGCCAAAAGTTGGGCAACACGGTTTGGATATGATGTATCGAACATCAACCATTCAGGTCAATCTGGATTTTGCTTCTGAAACCGATATGCGACGAAAAATGCAGGTGTCGATGAAGCTGCAATCGGTTGCAACGGCCTTGTTTGCCACGTCACCTTTTACCGAGGGAAAACCCAACGGTCTCTTGTCATGGCGCTCTGAAATATGGCGCGATACCGATAACCAGCGTTCAGGGGTGTTGCCGTTTGTTTTTTCCGATAATTTCGGCTTTGCCGACTATGCGGCATGGGCGCTCGACATACCGATGTATTTCGTGGTTCGCGATGGGCATTATCATGATTGCACTCATGTGACATTCCGCCAGTTCATGGATGGAGCCTTGAGAGGCGAAATCGCCGATCCGGTGCCCAATATGGGCGATTGGGTCAACCATCTTTCAACCCTGTTTCCCGAAGTGCGTTTGAAACGCTTTCTTGAAATGCGCGGTGCCGATGGCGGACCATGGCGTAGAATTTGTGCGCTTCCGGCTTTTTGGGTCGGCTTGCTTTATGACGATGAAGCATTGTCGCAAGCTGAAGCCATGACACGCGATTGGACATTTGAAGAAGTCCTGGACATGCGTAACCATGTGCCTAAACTTGGTTTACAAACGCCATTCCGCCAGACCACTATCCGGGAACTGGCACGTCATGCGTTGGATATTTCACGTAAGGGCTTGCAAAACCGTCGTCAGCTTAATGCCGATGGGAATGACGAAAGCCGTTTTCTGGATCCTTTGGAAGAAGTGGTGATAATTGGTAAAACCGATGCCGATCGTCTCTTGTCTAAATATCATTCTGTCTGGGGTGGATCGGTAGAGCCGATCTTCCTGGAATATGCCTATTAGAGCAAATTTTCTCTATGTTGAATCATCGTTTGTCTCCAACTCGCTGTTTTACCGCAATTCTTATCCGATAGGAGCAGGAGAGAGTATTGATCCAGTGATCGATTCTCCTCGGATGCGCTTCATACTTATCGGGAATTGCTCTAGAGCGGTTCCCGATTGGTGTAAAACATCAATCGGATAAGATACCGCGACGAATTTAAAGCTTGAGACGCGCCGGGCGGATAGCATCAGGTTGAAAAACGCTCTAGAAGCTTGAAACATTTCGGCGGT
Organism: Bartonella sp. LJL80; assembly: GCF_054871565.1. Taxonomy (NCBI): domain Bacteria; kingdom Pseudomonadati; phylum Pseudomonadota; class Alphaproteobacteria; order Hyphomicrobiales; family Bartonellaceae; genus Bartonella; species Bartonella sp. LJL80. Next base: position 77,257 of record NZ_JBTXLM010000001.1, on the reverse strand, counting down.
TGAACGTGTATTGTGCGTAGGCTGTCGAAGAACTTTTTCTGCCGTCAGTAACCAGCTTGTTTCATTTATCTATCTTGCGATCTGCGTTGAAAGGTGCTCGGCCTGCGACAATTTATCCGGCCGCAATCCTGCTTAAAGGCATTGTCAGCCTGTTTTTGCAGCGACGAAATCCCCATATCTTTATTGAAAGATCAAGCAGGAAAGGGATTTTCAATGCATCATGTCGATATTCCATCAATGGGCGCGTTCAATAAACTTCGCGAAGTGAGAAGCGATGCCTGTGTGTCGATCTATCTGCCGACGACGCCGATCACCTCGGAAATTGGCGCATGTAAAATTGAATATGCCAATCAAGTGAAAGAAGCTCTGGCACAATCGGCTTCGTTGCTGGACAAGAGGCGCCTGGCGGATTTGGAAGCGCTGCTGACCAGCCTTTCTGAGGATGAAGAATTCTGGTTGAAACAGGCGCGAACGCTCGCGGTTCTAGCGACGCCTGACAGAATCTGGACATTCCGTTTGGCTAATAATCTAAAATCCGTGGTCGAGGTTGCAGACAGATTTCTTTTAAGCCCGCTTTTGCGTTCCATTACTTTCGCTCATACCGCGCATGTGCTTGCCATTTCGGAAAATACCGTCAGGTTGATCGAGATTGCCAGCGATATCGAGCCTTATGAGGTCAAAGTGCCGAACATGCCGAAAGACATGAACAGTGCTACCGGCACAGGTAATGAAAAGGTCGGTGCCAACACCCATGCGCGCTTGACGCAATATTGCCGCCAGATCGATTCTGCTTTGCGCCGCTATCTGACCAATTCCGACATACCTTTGATTGTCGCCGGCAGCGAACCGGTTTTGAATGCCTTCCGCGCCGTTTACAATGGCCATGACCTTATCGGGGAAATTGCCAATGCCGGTCTGGATCGGGCGAATCCGACGGAAATTGGTGATCTGGCCCGTCCGGTATTGGATCGCTACTATGAGCGCCAAATTGCCGATATTCGTGCTCGTTTTGAAAAACTGGTCTCTGAAGGGCGTACAACCACTGATATTGCTTTGGCAGCACGCGCTGCAACATTTGGCCAGATCGACACTTTGCTGGCCGATATGGATGAAATGATCCATGGTACGGTTGACGAGGAAACCGGTGCTGTAAGTTTTGGCGAGGAAGGGCCGGACACGTACAATATCATTGACGAGATTGCAGGACGCGTTCTTGCCAATGGCGGTAAGGTTCTCGCAGTGCGCAAAAGCGATATCCCGCAACAACAGTCGCTTGCAGCAATCTTTCGCTTTGCTGTCTAAAATACGAGCGAAGAAGTGCAAGGCGCGTGCCCGATTTCGGGCACCGCCGTGGTTTTATACCCGTATATCCGGCTTGCTTTGCCTGATCTTGCAATACGCAAAATCATGCCGCCAAACCACCGCATTGCACCCTGAGCAAATGAGGATAGCGACTCTATAATATATCTTCATCAAAAAGCCCGGACAGATGAATGTGTCCGGGCTTTCTTCGATATCATAAGATGAAAAATTTTAGAGCGCTTTTCGACCTGATGCTATCCGGCAGGCACGTCTCAAGCTTTTGATTTGTCGCGGTATCTTATCCGATTGATGATTCACATCAATCAGGAATCGTTCTAGCCGCCGCGCGTCCGGCTTTGGCCATCACGGGCAGGCTTGAAATTCGGATCCAGAGACACTGCCTTGGTATAAGAATTGAAGGCGCGCTTCTTATCGCCGCGATGTTCGTAAACCATGGCCTGATTTGACCAGCTTTCGGCAATATTGCCATCAAGGCGGATAGCCGCGTTAAAGTCATCAAAAGCATTGTCCCAGTCGCCAAGTGCGACATATGAAATGCCGCGGCCATTATAGGGGGCGGGGGCATTTGGCTGGCGCGACATTGCTGCACCAAAATCCGCAATGGCTTGCTGATGCTGGCCGCGCGCCTGTTCAATCAATGCGCGGTTATGCCATGCGCGGCCATCCGTGGTGCCGCCCTGAATGGCCTGATTATAATCGTTGAAGGCCTGATCGAGCTGGCCGTTCAAACGATAAACATTACCGCGCCCGATAAGAGCGACGTCATAGCTGGGATTAATCTGTAATGCCCGATTATAATCGGCAAGAGCAGCAGCATTATTGCCCATATTACGATAAATCAAAGCGCGATTGGCGTAAGCATTGTAGAAATTGGGATTAAGCTGGATGGCAGTTGTGAAATCGGCAATCGCCTCTTTTGAACGCCCCGCCCGCCCATAGGCCGAACCGCGCACATTATAACCCGACGGGTCGCGCGGATTGCTATTGATAACGGAGGTAAGCGAAGCGATGTTTTCTCGAGAACCCTGCGCAACGTCTTCAGGATCCAGCACCGCATGACTTGATGTACAACCTGCCAGAACAACAGCACCGAAAAGAAACAAACTTGCTGCTTTCAGTTTTTTCATATGATCCGATCCCGTTTCAGGCCTATAACGTTCCGTATCGCACGGCGCCAATGATAATAAAAAAGTGGAAATGCCCAAGGCATCTCCACTTATATACAGGCAAAAAGCTTAAAAATATATTCCTGTCCGTCCTGTCATCTTATCAACGATATTCCAGATTGAACACCAAGTCTTCAAAGATGAATAGAGGACGGATGAGACAGCAATTAGCGTGCAGCAGAACGACCGCTAACCAAACCCTCGCGCTGTGCGCGCTTCCGGGCAAGCTTACGTGAACGACGAACAGCTTCAGCCTTTTCACGGGCGCGCTTTTCAGACGGCTTTTCATAATGGCCACGCATCTTCATTTCACGGAAGATGCCTTCACGTTGCATTTTCTTTTTCAGCGCACGTAGCGCCTGGTCAACATTATTATCGCGAACGAGTACTTGCACGTTTTATCCTGCTTTGTTTCGATGTCTAAGTTAAATGGGTAAAACCCAAAACCCTTTACCTGAAAGGTAGAAAGGCAAGTCATTGCGGGGCCAATACCACATAAAAGGCAGTCTTGTCTATAAGGCTTTTGAAAAACACGTTCATTTTATCGATTGTTGTAAGCTCGATTGGGGATAGATGAACCGACTGATATCTCGCTTATATGGTTGGGAGTATTACAATATGGCGGCAAGATTATCGATTTAAGCCGAAGAAGTTCACCTATCGTCGCTATTTGCATTGTGATGAGCACAAGAGAAGCAAGCGAAATGGGTAATGTTGTAGCTTTCCCTTGCAGTGTAAACAAAAAGTCTAGAATAGCGACCGGTGAAATAAGCTGTTGTATTTTTTTTGGTTTTTTCGAAATACACATGCAGAATTCTTATTGCTTAAATATAGTTGATAATTTAGCTGGCAAATAAAGAATTGTAATTCAATAAGGTTGTGATTAATATTTTTAAACGTAAAAGTTGTAATAACCAATTATACGATTTGGACAATAATATTGTGTCATAATCGGCACATCAATTTAAATTTGTCCCAATTTGGCATTGATCGCCTTTACGACTCTTGTTCATTGTGTCTGTAAACGTTATAAGTCATGCGTTGTTTTGCGCCGCACCGACATCGTGTCGCGTATTACTATTGGGTCATTGGGTCTACATGCAGGGGTTTTTACATGCGCGATCAAAGTCGTTTGCTGGCTGGGGCCAGTGCGTCAGCTATTGTAGTTGGGCGTAAATCCATTCCTTTAAAAATGATCGCGACAGTAGGTGTTCATTTGTTGATGGCGCCAGCCTTTTTGCTCGCTGGAGGTGCAATGCAGGCGGATGCAGCATCAAATTGCAGCTCGTCCGGCAATTGGGTTGGTAGCGGAACAAGTGTGACAGGAGGCGGCACCTGTCAGCTGAATGATGGCAACGGGCTTAACGCTGTCGATAATGATGGCAATTCGGGCAATGCCGGTGCAGCCATTGTCAGTGGTGACAAGGTACGGCTTGAGGGAAATTTTTCGCAGGTCGATAGTGGCGCCAAGGTTGAGGAAAATGATCCTTTATTATGGAATGATTTGACACCAGCCGACTTTATCGTCGCCACAGATCCGACTGATCCAAATTATGGTAAGACCCAACAGCAACTATATGATGCTTTCAATGCCTATCGCGAGTCGATTAAAGGTAATACGGTTGAAGGTGTCTATCGTGGTTCAATGGAAACAATCGTTGCGAAGGACCAAATCACCGGTAGTGACGTTAATGTGAACGTTTATAAGAATTTCAACGTTTATACATCAGGGCAGGCCAGCGCCAACGGTTCGATCAGTCCTTCAGGTTGGAAGATATCGGCTGGCAACAATTATTATGCGCCGGACTACCACATGGTGCCCGATGGGCAAGGCGGCCAGAAGCTGGAAGTCATCGGTAACAATCCCGGTTTGAATCTCGCAAAAGTCGAGGGTGGCGGTGAGCTCGATATTGATATCGACGGCAATCTTGATGCGCGTGTCAAATACGGCAAAATCTTTATGGCTGAAGACAATTCAACCCTCAACTGGGTACATGAAGGTGTGACCAATATTGATCTTAGTGCGGAGGAATACACCAACCCGCAGGACAAATATGTCAATATCAATGTTATTAACCCGACATCTGATCCCAAGAATTTTCCAGCTACGGTTTCAACAAGTGATGGCCGTGTTTTCACTATCCGTGCCACCAAGCCGGATCCTGAAGATTCTACAAAACAGATATTAGATGCCGAGAAGACTGCCGCCAATATTGCGGCTTACAATGATTATCTTGTCTCGGTTCTCAAGAGCGGCGATCAGACGTGGATGTTGAACCAAAATCAATACAATACGGCAATCAATCAGGCGTTTCGCTATGATCCGTCAGACCCGCCGGAAGCGGCCAATGAGAGCAAGCAGTGGAAGGTCAATAATCCCGGTTTTCTTGATCCGAGCGACGAGCTTCTGATTCAGAATGGTTATACTTGGTATGATCCTGCCACAAACATATTGTTTGATGTCAACCAGTCTGTCTTTCAGATGAAGGCGGATAATTCGACCATCAATCTGACAGGTGGCTTGGGTATCAAGGCATATGGCGATAAAAGCGGTTACATAATCGCCGAAAACAACACATTAAATGTCACTGGTCAGGATGCGACAGTGCTGTTGGATGGCGCAACCGGCCGCAATGAAGGCAAAATTATTGCCAATTCAAATACGGCGGTCAACATCATCAATGGCGGCGGCCTCAATGGCGTCAATGCCGATAAAAACAACGAAACATTTATCAATGCTGAAACCGGCACATTGCAGGGTTCTGTTGGTATTTATGTGGAAAATGGCCGTTCCGACGGCGAGGTCAGTCAGATCGTCAATAAGGGGACGGTCAATGGTACCTATCAGGGAATCAATGTTGTGGGTTCTGGAAAAATCGCTCTGACAAATAGCGGTACGGTAAACGGGCAATATGATGGTGTTGTGCTCGCAGGGACGGGAGAAAAAACGCTGGTGAATACCGGCGAAATCAACTCGGCCTACGGTAATGGCGTTCGTATGAACAATAAGGATGCCAAATTTACCAATGAAAGCGGCAGTTCTATCAATATCGGTAAAACCCAGACCGGCGGGCAAGGAACTGCTGCCAACAGTTACGGTATCATCCTGGCAGAAGGCAATGCAGAAAACGCCGCCGGCGCTACCATCAATATCGGTGCGCAGACCCAGGGCGTCGTGGGTATGCAGATGGTGCAAGGAACCAATGCCGCCAGTATCACCAATAACGGTGTTATCAATATTGAAAGTGGATGGAATGTCAGCAATGGATTCCGCCAATATATGAGCTATGGCATTCGGGCCGTTGGCAATGGCGCCAAGGGTGGAAACCGAACTGTCACCAATAATGGTACGATCAATGTGGATGGTATGAATTCTACCGGTATTGGCGCTATCGATTATACCATTGACAGTTCAGGCAACTATGTCGGGTTGGGTGGGACCTATGTAAAGCTTGACAGCTCCAGCGTGATCAATATCGGTGAAAGCTTCGAGGGCAAGATAAACGGTCAGGACGTTTTCTATCGCAATTACGGTGTATATGCCGATGGTGACGATGCCTTGATCGACCTTGATGGCAAGGTCAACATGACCGGCTACGGTGTTATCGGCGTCCATGCGCGTATGGGTGCTACAGTGTCCATTGCCTCGACAGCAGAAATCAACACCGCCAATCCAACCGGTACATTATATGAAATAGCGTCTTATGATGTTTATGGACGTCCGGTTTACAAACTCGATTCGAGCGGTAACAAAATTGCGTTGCGTGATGCCGATGGCAACATCATGACGGGAAACGTTGATGCCAACCAGATTGGCTATTTCATCTATGGTCGTTCAACCGATGGCTCGACAAGCTCCAGCATTACAAATCTTGCCGATAGTTTGACGCTTTCTACCCAGGCTTCGACATTGTTCCGTATTGAAGCAGGTGCCGAATTTATCGGCCGCGGGCAAACGTTGCAGGCATCGTCAGATGCTGCCTATTCCACATTGATCGTTGGTGTAGGCCCCAACAGAAACCGCGCGGGCAATCTGATTGCCGGTGATCCGACAAAAGTTGTAACCAATGACGCCCGGCTTATTCTTGACGGGCGCGGTTCGATCGGCGTTTTCATCGGTGGTGGCGCAAATGGCACCATATCGGATGCTGAAAATTCAGCAAACGGTACGGCAACGGAAATTCTATTGAATGGCCGTAATTCGATTGGCGGCGTCGTTGACGGGCGTTACCAGCTGATTGATGAAAGCTATGTCAAAACATCCTCCGGTAAAGTAGTCGAGTGGAATGGCGAAAACGGTTTAAGCCAGACAACTCTTACCAATTATGCCGATGTGAGAACCGGCGACGGTAGCAACGGTACCGGTATTGGCGAAGATGTCACCGGCTTTATCACCCGAAACGGTGGCTTGTTGGCCAATTATGGCAATATCGAATTGATGAACGGTGAAAATAACACCGGTATCCACATCCTTGAACATGGGCGATTGCAGAACCACGAAGACATCCATGTCGGCAGCGGTGTCGGCATCCACGTCGAGGGTGAGGCGGGAGCGGTGGTTGCCGCGCAGGTCGAAAATAAAGGCAATATTGTCGTCGATGATGGACGGGCGGGATTGCTTCTCGACAATGGCGCTTACGTGTTGTGGCAGAGCGGCGGCGGCATTGACGATGCTATCGTTGCAAAAGGTACAGCAAACGGTATCGAACTTGCGGCGGCCTATACCGACAGTCTTGGTCGGCAACATGGCAAGGCTGCCGGTGTTTCCATCGGCGTTAACCGTATTGATGTGCAGGGCACTGGCAACGGCGTGGAAAATGGTTCGGAAACCAATTATATTTCTTTTGATGAAACTGAAATCAATGTTGGCGGCAACAGCGCCGGTATTCGCACCGCCGTTGCCTTGGTTGACAAGGTTCTTGATAAGAACATGGCATTGACCGACAATAACTCTATTGTAACGATCAATGTCAGCGGCAATGCTGTTGGTTATGATTTCCGCGCATCGGATGCCAATGGCGGCCTTGCCAATCTTCTAACCAACGATACAGCCGTGTCTACGGGGTATACGGTCAACGTTTCCGATAATGGTATTGGTTTGCGCACCAATACGAGCGGCTTTGTTTATAATGAAGCAACTGTTTCCATGGATGCATCTGCCCATAATGTCGGTTGGCTTGCCGGCACTGCTTATAAAGCAGTCAATGCCGGTACAATACGCTCTGATAGCACCAATGCGCTGTTGGTTGATCTTGCCAACCGTACGTCGACTGCGGGAGAAGGTATCAGCGGTGTAAAGTTTTATAATATCGGAACATTGCAGGCGGCCAATCGCGATACGCTTGCGGTACGCGGCTCCAACTATGATGATCTTTTGATGTTTACCGGCAATGTCGCCGCTGCCGGCTCGGTTCGCGGTGTCGTCAATGCCGGCGAGGGATCGGACACGCTGATTTGGGATGCCGGTGCTTGGGATGGCTCCTTTACAATGGGTGGCGGTGAAAACAACAAAGCGCGGATTGATGGTGGTTTTGGAATTGACACATCACGCTTTTCGCGTGCCGAAGGCTCTAGCGGCGATGGCGATATTCTTGTTCTGGCCAATCTCGGTGTTCTACCCGACAGTGCGACTTTCTCAGGCGGTTCGTTTGATCAGGATGATCTTTCACGCGGGGTGAATTTTGGCAATCAATGGGAAAATATCGCACTGCAAAACACCCAATTGCACCTGACCGGAAACATTGCACTCGACCGGAATGGCACGCTCACGATTGATAAGACCAGTCGTATTTATGCCGGTAATCTTTCCAATCTCGGCGTGTCTGCGGTGGGTAATCTGGTGGTTACCAATGCCGGTGCCATTGATCTTACTCCGACACCTGACGGGCTTTACGACCGTGGCGCTGCCGCTTATCGCGATCGCTTTACCATTAAGGGTGATTATGTCGGTGCGGGCGGCGAAATCTGGTTGGATAGCTATTTGGAAACCGATCGGGACTGGTGGAATATCGCGCCGTCTGACCAGATCATCCTTGATGGCGGCCATGCTTCGGGCACAACCGCTTTGGTGATCAATGGCCACGGCGAACGCGGACCCGGCGCTTACACCTATTATGACGGTATAAAGGTTATTGATTCCAAAAATGGCGCCACAACCACCGATGATGCCTTCATCATTTCCAGCAAATCGCAGACCTATCAGGCAACACCTGATGGTCGTGGTGCGGTGATGATTTACGGTTCGGCCTATGTCTATCGTCTTGAAAAAGGCAGCCCCGGCACAACCAATCCGGCCGTTATGACCGATGTTTACCTTGATCAGGACTGGGCCAATGATTGGTACTTGCGATCGGGCCCGTACCATCCCTTCTATAAAAGTACGATACCGGTTTACGAAGCCTATCCGGTCATCATGACGGAATTGGCAAAATTGCCGACATTGCAGCAGCGTGTCGGTAATCGGCAATGGATCACACCGGGTGAAAATGCCGGTGGCTATCGCAATAATTTTGGCGAAACAAGCAGCGATCTTTCCGTATCTGCGCCGACGGCTTTGAATGCGCAGGGGCGTGGTTTGTGGGTACGTTGGGAAGGTGCCAGTTCCCGTGCCGATCCGCGACGGTCATTTGCAGGTGCTCACAGCACCAGCCAATATATGAATTTCCAAGCCGGTGTGGATTTCCAGATCAACGATGAGAATGCAACAGATAGCTGGATTGGCGGGTTGGAAGTGCATTATCGTACGGGGGAATCCAAGGTGCGTGGCTCTATCTATGGCTCTGGCCGGTTGAAGCCGGACGGTATCGGCTTCGGCGGTACTTTGACATGGTATAGCGCGAACAAAACCTATGTCGATTTGCAAAGTGCGGTAACGTTCTACAAAACAGATATTGAATCGGATTGGACCGATCTGGACGGTAAGGACAATGCACGGGGTGTAAGCTATGCGCTCTCGGCGGAAGTCGGACATGCCTTCCAGCTCAACCAGCTTTGGGCGATAACACCACAGGCGCAAATCCAGTGGTCGAAGTTCGATATGAGCAGTTTCCAAGATAAAATGGAAGCTGAAATATCCCAGCTGAGCGGCGGTGACAGTTTGGTGACGCGTGCCGGATTGGCATTGGCCAAGGAAAATGCTTGGACGAGTGTCAAGGGCGACATGCGTCGTTATTATGGTTACGGCATTGCCAATCTTTATTATGAAAGCTTGGGCGATAGCCGCGTGGAAGTTTCTGAACTGCAAGTGTTTAACAGTCCAGACCGCTGGTCCGGTGGTTTGGGCTTCGGCGGTTCTTACAACTGGGGTAATGACAAATATGCGCTTTACGGCGAGGTTGAAGCCCGTTCCAGTCTCGAAAACTTTGGCGACAGCTATAGTTACGGTGGAACCTTCGGGTTCCGGCGGTCATTCTGATTATCACAAGCAAAGTAAAAGGCCGGTCATTGATCGGCCTTTTTTACGCGCTGTCGAAAGTGGTTTCCGCCAGATTGGAGCGGTATCCGATTGATGGGAATCATCAATCGGATAAGATACCGCGACAAATCAGAGACTTGAGACGCGACGGGCGGATAGCGTCAGGTCGAAAAACGCTCTAGAGCAATTCCCGAAAAATGTGAAACGCATCCGCAGGAGAATCGATTCACTGGATCAATTCTCTATCCTGCTCCTATTGGATAAGAATTGCGGTAAAACACAGAGTTAGAGCAAATCGATGGTTCAATATTAAGAAGACTTGCTCTAGCGGTTTTTCTTGAACGCATCGGCAAGTGCCGAACCGAAACTGCCCTGTTGGGAAACGGGTTTTTCCGGTTTGGCGCGGGGTGTCTTATCCCGTGCCGTATGTGATGGCATGGCATCGTTATTCTTGCGCATTGTCAAAGAGATGCGTTTGCGCGCGGCATCGACTTCCACCACCTTGACCTTGACGATATCTCCGGCCTTTACAACATCGTGCGGATCGCTGACATAACGGTCGGCCAGTTGGGAGATATGGACCAAACCGTCTTGATGCACACCAATATCGACAAACGCCCCAAATGCCGCGACGTTTGTAACAGTGCCCTCCAATTCCATGCCCGGTTTGAGGTCTTTTATATCATCGATACCGTCAGCAAAGGTTGCCGTTTTAAACTCTGGTCGCGGATCACGACCGGGCTTTTCCAATTCACTGATAATATCCTTGATTGTCGGCAAGCCGAAACGTTCATCCATGAACTGACGCGGATCGACTTGCTTCAGCTTGGCGGTATCTCCCATCAAATCGCGCAGATCGCGTCCGCAAGCCGATACGATTTTGCGGGCAACGCTATAGGCTTCTGGATGGACGGAAGAGGCGTCAAGCGGCTCATCCCCATCAGGGATGCGTAAGAAGCCGGCACATTGTTCAAACGTTTTAGCACCAAGCCGCGGCACCGATTTCAAAAGATTGCGGCTTTTGAACGGACCGTTTTCATTGCGATGAGCAATGATCGCTTCAGCGAGCGATGAACCGAGGCCCGAAACGCGCGCCAATAATGAGGCCGATGCCGTATTCAGGTCAACACCGACAGCATTAACCGCATCTTCCACCACGCCATCAAGCGCACGGGCAAGCTGGAATTGATCGACATCGTGCTGATATTGCCCCACGCCGATCGATTTCGGTTCTATCTTGACGAGTTCTGCCAACGGATCTTGCAGGCGTCGGGCGATGGACACCGCACCGCGCAGGGACACATCAAGGTCAGGAAATTCTGCCGCTGCCAATGATGAAGCAGAATAAACAGATGCGCCTGCCTCAGAAACAATGACTTTGGTCGGTTTTGGCGCTGGGATCATGCTGAGAAGATCCGCAACCAACTTTTCTGTCTCGCGGCTTGCAGTGCCATTGCCGATAGCAATGAGATCAACCTTGTGGCGTGAAATCAACGCAGCCAACACAGCCTGTGCTCCATTGACATCATTGCGCGGTTGAAAAGGATAGATGGTTGCCGTTTCCAACAATTTGCCGGTACCGTCAATCACCGCGACTTTCACGCCGGTGCGGATGCCCGGATCAAGTCCCATTGTGGCGCGCGATCCCGCAGGTGCTGCAAGCAAAAGATCTTTGAGGTTGCGGGCAAAAACGCGTATAGCCTCCTCATCGGAGCGTTCACGCAGATCACGCATAAGATCCAGCGACAAATGGAGTGATAGCTTGACGCGCCAAGCCCAGAGCGCGACATCGGAAAGAAAAAGATCGCCCGGCAATGACGCACCAATCTGATAGGCGTCCTTGATAAATTTCAATACCGGTTTTTGTGCGACAGGGAAATCTTCGTCAATTTCTATATCGACATTCAAAATCTCTTCATTGCGGCCGCGCAACATGGCCAAGGCACGATGGCTGGGCACATTGTTCCATTTTTCTACATGGTCGAAATAATCTGAAAACTTGGCGCCGGCCTCTTGCTTGCCATCAATAACACGGGCATGCAAAAGTGCATTGGCCTGCATGTAATGGCGCAAACGGCCTAAAAGCTCGGCGTTTTCAGCCATTTCTTCGGCGATAATATCGCGCGCACCGTCAAGCGCGGTTTTGATGTCGGTAATTGCCTCACTGAGATAGGCACTGGCAAGGTCTGCCGGATTTTGGCCGCGGTCCGCCAAAATTGTTTCAGCCAATGGCGCCAAGCCATTTTCCCGCGCAATCTGCGCACGGGTGCGACGCTTCGGTTTATAGGGAAGGTAAAGGTCTTCAAGTTCTGACTTCGTTGTAGCCTTAGTCAACGCCGTTTCGAGCTCTTCTGTAAGCTTGCCCTGCTCGCGAATGGATTGGATGATGGTTTCGCGACGGCTTTCCATTTCACGCAGATAAGAAAGACGCTCGGCAAGGGTGCGTAACTGAGTATCATCCAACCCGCCTGTCACTTCCTTGCGATATCGGGCAATGAAGGGAATTGTCGCACCTTCGTCAATCAGACCGACTGCGGCATTGACCTGTTCCGTACGTGCGCCGATTTCAGCGGCAATTGTTTTGCAAATAAATTGCGCAATGTGTGTCATCATATTCACCAGATTCGTATTGGTCCCGACCTTACGGATCACCACGCATAACGCAACCACAATAGCGTGATGAAGCCGGTTTTAGAATTTTTTTCCTTTGTAAACGCTGTGTGCATTCCTATCTTTCTTATGAACAATGATTAAAATGCTTGAAAGGCTTTTCCATGACAACGTTATTCGATCCTATCAAGGCAGGCTCTCTTTCGCTGGCAAACCGCATCGTGATGGCACCGCTCACGCGGGCGCGTGCCTTTGGTGAAGTGCCAAATGAATTGAATGTACTTTACTACCGCCAACGTGCAACGGCTGGCCTTATTGTTTCTGAAGGAACGGCCATCAGCCAACAGGGGCAGGGCAACATTGATGTCCCCGGCCTTTATGAAAAGGAGCAGCTGGATGGTTGGCGCAAGGTGACCGATGCCGTCCATCAGGAAGGTGGGAAAATCGTTGCCCAGCTATGGCATACCGGCCGTATATCCCACAGCTCCCTGCAGCCCGGCGGCGGCGCTCCTGTTGCTCCGTCAGCTATCAAGGCCAAGGGAAGAACCTATATTAAAGGCGATGACGGCAAGGGTGCTTTTGTTGAAACATCGCAACCACGCGCTTTGGAAGTTGCAGAGCTTGACGGCATTGTCGATGATTTCCGCAAGGCAGCACGTGCCGCGGTTGATATTGGCGGGTTTGACGGGGTCGAAATCCATTCGGCGAATGGTTATTTGCTGGACCAGTTTTTGCGCGCGGATTCCAATCAGCGCCATGACGATTATGGCGGCTCGATTGAAAACCGTGCCCGTTTTCCTCTTGCGGTTGCAGAAGCTGTTGCCGCTGAAATTGGTGGCGGCAGAACCGGTATTCGTATCTCGCCGGTGACACCGGCAAATGATGCGCATGATCCCGATCCCCAGCCGCTTTTCGATTATTTTGTTGATGCACTTGCAGCCTATGATCTGGCGTTTATCCATCTGATTGAAGGCGCGACAGGGGGCGACAGAAATTATCAGGAAGCCTCTTATCCATTTGACTATCTGCGTTTGAAGCAGGTTTATCGCGATGGCGGCGGCAAAGGCGCTTGGATGGTCAATAATGGCTATACACGGGATATGGCGGATGCTGCAGTTGCATCGGGTTATGCAGACCTTGTTTCATTCGGCAAACCCTTCATTGCCAATCCGGATCTGGTGCGTCGTATCAAGGAGAATGCACCTTGGAATGAAGCCGACCAAAAGACCTTCTATGGCGGTGATGAAAAAGGCTACACCGATTATCCGTTTTTCGGTTGATGCGTATATGTCCTGAAAAATTTGAAGGACATTTTCCTTCCGGAGATAGCTAAAAAGAAAAGGTCAGAGTGAACCCGTGTGTTGATCAAAAGCGGGTTCACTCTGGTTCTTTGTCTAAGGTTTTGTCTGCACACAAACACCTATCAAATATTGTTGGAAATGCTCTAGAGCGGTTCCCGATTGATGTGAAAGATCCATCGGACAAGATACCGCGACAAGTCAAAAGCTTGAGAGCGTCGGCCTGATGTAATCGGGTCGAAAAGCGCTCTAGAGCGGTTCCCGATTGAGGTGAAAGATCCATCGGATAAGATACCGCGACAAGTCAAAAGCTTGAGACGCGCCGGGCAGATAGCATCGGGTCGAATAGCGCTCTATGAGCCGATCAATATATGACGAAAAAACCATCCGTCATCACCGGATGGTTTTTTGTTCAACGACGTTGATTTTTCTAAGACGTGATATCGATAATTCCGGCCTCGCCGCTCTCGCAGCCAAAAGCCAGTCTATGCCCTGCGGCATCCCAATTCATGGCCGACACGGCACCTTTACCAGAGCGTCTTAACAAAACTTCTTTGGCATCCACGAAGCGTACAAATAAAATCAATCCATCATCAAAGCCGATAGCCACCATGTCTTCACTCGGGTGACAGGAAACACAGGTTACCATGGCATTGCCACGCGTACCCAATTCCAGCGGTGCTTTACCCATCGGGCCATCCTTGGACTGGAAAGGCCATACAATGGCTGCGGCAGCGCCTGATGTTGCCAGCCATTTGCCTTTGGCACTCCATGACCAGCTTTTGACCTTTGTCGGGTATCCACTCATACGCAGATGCTGGTCGTCGGAGAGACGCCAGCCATGCAGGGCGTTTTCCTGCATCGCGGAAATGACATAGCGGTTGTCGGGCGAAAATGTCACCCCGAAATGGGCACCTTTCCACGTCAGTTCGGTTGGCGCTGCATCCGAGCCCAGCCAATGCAATGTCACACCATTATAACGGGCAACTGCGAGACGCAGACCCTTGGGGGCAAAAGCAAGCCCCTCAACGCTGCGTTCATGCTCAAATTCGCGAAGTCCATTGCCACTATCCGCCCACGCTTTGCGCGACGAAGCAAACGCATAAGCGTTATGCGGGCCAGACGCGATCGAGGTGATCCACTTGCGGTCTTGCCGCGCCCGTTCATGACAGACACCGTCAGGCCCGGTCTGGCAGATGCGGCCATCTTCACCGCCGGTCAGAATGGTTTTTCCATCATGCCCGATAACTGCCGACGCAATTCCGGCATGGGCTTCAACAGTGGCAGCATCCTGCCCCAGAATCGCAATCTGTCCGGCAGCAGAAACAAAAAAAGCTTGGTCATTGACAAAGCCCGCCAGCAGGCAATGGCTATCAAGATCGTGCGGGGCAATCGTCGGCATGGAGGACTCCCTTATGCGCAGTTTTCAAAATCGGCTTTCAGCTTTTCACCATCAAGCTCGCGACCAATGAAAACCAAACGACTTTCACGCTTTTCGCCATCTTTCCATGGACGCTGGTGATCACCTTCCAAAATCATGTGCACACCTTGCACGACATAACGATCTTCGTCACCCTTGAAAGCGATGATGCCTTTCAAACGAAGAATATTGGGCCCTTGGCTTTGTGTGAGTTGTTGGAGCCATGGGAAGAATTTCGCCGGATCAAGCTCGCCCGTGCGCAGCGATACCGATGTGACGGTAATGTCATGCAGCGCTGCACCATGCACGTGATGTTCGTGATCGTGTCCGTGCGCATGGTCATGGTGATCATGATGGTCGTGGTCGTGATGATCGTGTTCATGCTCACCGTGGTGATGATGGTCGCAATCCGGCCCGCAAACATGCCCCGGCTCGTCATGATCAAGAAAATGCGGATCATTTTCCAAAGCGCGCTGAAGATCAAACGCGCCACGATCCAGAACCTTATCCAGAGAAATATTGGCCCGTTCGGTGCGATAAACCATTGCAGTTGGATTGATCGCCCGGATTGTTGCCTCGACGTCGGCCAGTTCTTGGGGGCTGACAAGATCGGTTTTATTCAACAGGACAACATCGGCAAAGGCAATCTGGTCTTCCGCCTCGCGGCTGTCCTTCAACCTTAGCGGTAAGTGTTTCGCATCGACCAGTGCCACAACTGCGTCAAGCTGGGTTTTTGAACGCACATCATCATCCATGAAGAATGTCTGTGCTACTGGAACCGGATCCGCAAGCCCCGTTGTTTCAACAATAATGGCATCGAAACGGCCGGGACGGCGCATCAGACCTTCGACAACGCGGATCAGGTCGCCCCGCACTGTGCAGCAGATACAGCCATTGTTCATCTCATAGATTTCTTCATCGGATTCGACAATCAGATCATTATCGATACCGATTTCACCGAATTCATTGACGATGACGGCGTAATGTTTGCCATGGTTTTCACTCAGGATACGGTTGAGCAAAGTGGTTTTACCAGAACCGAGATAGCCGGTCAGAACGGTAACCGGAATTTTGCGCGAAGTGTTTTCAGTCTCGCTCATAGCATGACCTTTCCAATGACAGGATTATAGAAACTCGTTTCGATATAAGCGATGCATTTGACCATTTCCACCGCTGTCGCGACATTATTGTTTGAAGAGGTCGAGATTAAAGCGGAACATATCGGAAAGTAAACCGGATAATCCCGCCAAAGCATGGTCGAATATCAATTTACCGGCATCGGCATTGGCTTTGGTTGCATCACCTGCGGCTCCCTTAGGGTTGAGATCACGCATTTTCCAACCGAAAGCTTGCGGGCCATAGGCGCGCAAATATTGATAAGTCTCAATGAAATCGGCCTGACGATTATGAAAATTTTCCGCTTTCGACATGGTGACGGTTTCTGGTGCAAGATAAAGCATGAGCGAGGTTTCGATAAATCCTGCATGGATATCGAGGTGTTTTTCTTCCGCACTCAACAAGCCATCCGGCAGCCCAAAACGGCTCCAGCTGGTTGCGACTGCAAGCATCGGTAAACGACAGCGCAGCTCCGTCACGACAATGCTCATCAATGCCGAATTGCCACCATGAGCGTTCAGAATCAGCAATTTGCTGCTGCCGTTTTTGTAACACGCCTCGCCAAGAGCAATCCATTGTTCCACTGCCTGCGAAAATGTCAGCGTGCGGGTTGCTTCTTCGTCCATATGCTCGATTGAGTAACCGATATTCTGTGTCGGGCAGACAGATATTGCATGTCTGCTGTCTGCGAAACGCGCAAGCGCTTCTGCAAATGCCGTTGCTATAATCGTGTCGGTATCCAAAGGTAAATGAGGCCCGTGATATTCATGTGCGCCTAAAGGTAGAATACTGATTATTTCTTTTTTTTCATCCACCGTCTTATCCTTGGATAAAATCTTGCTTTTGATTGGTTATTCACAACTTTTGTATTTTGCAATAGCTTTGATCAAAATCAATGTTTTGCGCCTTTCCTGCGAATCTGCTTGATAGTCCTTGTGAGAGAATAACGAACACTCTCGCATCGTCTTCGGGGAGACATATATATTATGCTAGTTAATAACCAACAGCTGGCGCTGGATGTTGTTCAATCCGCGGCCAGAATGATGAGAACATCTTTGGCTCATCGCCTCAATGAACATGGGCTCTATGCCGGGCAAGACCGTATTATACTGTCCTTGGCCGCGCAAGATGGCCAATCACCCGGTGTGCTGGCGAAACAATTGGGCGTCAAACCGCCAACTGTTACCAAAACGATTGCCCGCTTGCAGGAACAGGGTTTTGTAACCAAGCGTGGTTCGAGCAAAGATCAAAGGCAACTTCACGTCTTTCTTACAAAGAACGGTCGGAAGGCTGTGGAATTGATCAAATCGGCCATTCTTGAAACAGAACGTGATGCGTTAAGTGGTTTCGGGCAGGAAGAATACAATGCATTGCTCGATATGCTCAACCGGGTACAAACCAATCTTTTGAATGGACGCCTGGCAACACCTTTATTTCGTTTGGAACAATCCGAAACAGATAGTCTTTAAAGGAACTTTAATGGGACAGGATATGATTGACGCTCATTCCTTTTCCATGAAGGATTTACGTATAAAAGGATAACACGAACAAAATGATTCATCGGATCATTTTTTCACAGCCATAGGCTTTTGCTTTTTAAGAGACGTTTTTTCCCCAGACATCAAGACGAAGACCAAATTGTATCACGTGAATCCAGTATGTTATTGCTTCTGGATAAGCGCTATGACGGCATGTTTTTGTGCGCTTATTGGGTAACTGCTAGGAAATTGTCACCGTTGACGCTATGTATAACGGCCAGATCATTTTATCGCAGAAGGACAAACCCCGTTGGCACAAAAGATCAAGCTTTCTACAATAGCCGATGCATTGGGTGTTTCAACGGCCACAGTCTCATTGGCCTTGCGTGACAGCCCGCTTGTCGCGGATGATACCCGTGAGAAAATCAAGGATTATGCGCGCCAAATCGGTTATATCTATAATCGGCGGGCGGCAAGCCTGCGGACGTCGCGTTCGGGCATTGTCGGTGTTGTTGTGCACGATATCATGAATCCATTTTTTGCCGAAATTTTGCGTTCTATCGAAACCGAACTGGATCGGTCGCGTCAGACATTCATTTTGTCCAACCACTATGACCAGCTCGACAAGCAAAGAAATTTTCTTGAAACACTGCTGCAGCTTGGTGCTGACGGCGTTATCATGTCACCGGCAATCGGCACGCCTGCTGCCGATATCCAGATGGCGGAAGATAATGGTTTGCCGGTTGTTTTTGTTGCCCGCCACGTCGATGGGGTTGATGCGCCGGTTTTCCGCGGTGATGATGCCTATGGCATTTCACTTGCCACCAACCATCTGATTTCGCTTGGCCATAAACGGATTGCCATGGTGGGGGGGACTGATTTTACGTCAACCGGTCGCGACCGTTATGAAGGCTATATCCATGCGATGGAACGCGCAGGCCTTGATGTCAATCCGCAATGGCGCATTGAAGGGCCACGGACAAAGCAGGCCGGCTTTGAAGTGGCACCGCAATTTCTGGCTTTGAAAGATAAACCGACAGCAGCCGTCTGCTTTAACGATCTGACGGCAATCGGTCTCATGAACGGCATTGCCCGCGCCGGTCTCGCCGCAGGAGAAGATATTTCGGTTACCGGATATGACGATCTAGAAGAAGCGGCCATTGCCACACCGGCATTGACCACGGTCTGGAATGGCCAGCGAGAGGTTGGCCGTCGCGCGGCGCGCGCACTGCTTGATCTTCTCAATGGGGTTGAGGTTGAAAACGGCCATGACCTGATCAAACCGGAGCTGCATATCAGACAATCTACCGGTAAAGCCAGAGATCGCTAGAGCATTTCCAACAAAAGTTGACAGACTTTTGTGTCAGGAAAATGCGATAGAAAAAAGAGTTAAAACAGATCTGCGACTCAACATAAAATGAATCTGCTCTAGAGCATTTCCAACAAAAGTTGGAGCAGCTTTTGTATTAGGAGAATGTGATAAAACAAAGAGTTAGAGTGAATCCATGCCTCAATCAAAAACGGATTCATTCTAGGCGGTGGTGACAATTTGAAAATTTCTGCACCAACTCTTTTAGGGTCATGCCAAAATTGTCCTGTTTATCGTCGCCCATCGTCAAATATGCACCACATGTTTTCCTTGTCGCGCTTAAAACAGGACAATTTTATCTATGGTGCCGCCATTCCATAAAATGTCACTACAGCCTAGGTCCTGACCCTGGTCAGCCAATGCGTGGTTGAGCGTTTGCTGCAGCCCTTTAGAGCGCTCCGATGCGCAACATCTTGTGCCGATGAACAGCTTCGCCAAAAGCCTTGAATATCTTGTTCGAGGGTGCATCGCTCTCGGCCCAATATTCAGGGTGCCATTGCACGCCGATTGCAAATGTATCGGCATTTTTGACGCTGACAGCCTCGATCGTGCCATCGGGCGCGGTTGCTTCGACAATCAAGCGGGGGGCCAGCGCATCAATGCCCTGCTGATGAACTGAGTTGACCATGATTTCGCCTTCGCCGACAATCGCGGCAAGGCAAGTATTATCGCGGATATCAACTGGCTGATGGATGGCAAATTTTTGATCGCTATCATCGGTTTGCGGCGCGCGATGATCCTGCCTGCCGGGAATTTGCTGAATGGCAGGTGCTAGGGTGCCACCCAATGCAACATTGAGTTCCTGTATGCCGCGACAGATCGCCAGTAAAGGCAAGCCACGTTCCAGTGCTGCGCGAATAAGCGCCAAAGAGGACGTATCGCGGGCCGGGTCGAAAGGCTCATATTCTTTTGTCGCTTTACGGCCATAATGGTGGGGCTCAACATTGGATTTGGCACCGGTAATCAACACGCCATCCACGGCATTGAGAACCATATTCAGGTCGATGTCGTTTCCCAAGGATGGTACAATGAGCGGTGTCACAAGGGCGACATTTGCCGCAGCTTTCAGATATTGTTCGGGGGCACCATGCCAGACATATCCGTCGAAGTAAGGACAATCCGCGGGCACTGCGATGAGAGGTTTGGAGCCGGCCGACATTTTCTTTCCTTGATGTTCCCTTTTGTCGCAAATGAACGCTTATGTTTGGAGAAAATTTGACGAATGTCAAATGGCTCTCATAGCCTTTGATTTGTCCATGTTAACCGCTTCTTGCAAAAACATCGGTGCGACAGATGACAAAATGCATAAATCACTGGAAAAACGCGATGTTTCTAGGTAACAATAATGTGTTTCGAATGATCGAAATGATGAAATCCGGCATTGGTTATGGAATTTGGGGAAGCGGCTTTGAACGAGCGCGAAAATTTCCCCGGACAAAAGGAGACAACACTTGGCCCAAACTATTTTTGTAGCCAAAGAAACGGCGAAAGGAGAAACACGCATTGCCGCTTCTCCCGAAACCGTCAAAAAACTGGTGAACCTCGGCTATACGGTGCTGGTTGAAAAAGACGCGGGAACGCAATCGCGTATTTCCGATCAGGAATTTATTGATGCCGGTGCTTCGTTGGTGAGTGCAAGCGACGCTAAAAAAGCCGACATTCTACTCAAGGTGCGTCGTCCTTCGACAGCAGAATTGGCCCACTATAAAAAGGGTGCTGTGCTTATTGCCATGCTTGACCCTTATGGTCATGAAAATGACGTTCATGCCATGGCCAAGGTAGGTTTAACAGCATTTACAATGGAATTCATGCCACGCATTACCCGTGCGCAGGTTATGGATGTCTTGTCGTCGCAGGCCAATCTCGCCGGTTATCAAGCCGTCATTGATGCAGCTGAATATTATGACAGAGCATTGCCTATGATGATGACCGCGGCTGGAACAGTTCCTGCTGCCAAGGTCTTCGTGATGGGGGCAGGGGTTGCCGGACTACAGGCGATTGCGACAGCCCGTCGTCTGGGTGCTTCAGTCACGGCCAATGATGTTCGCCCCGCCGCCAAGGAACAGGTAGCTTCGCTTGGAGCAAAGTTCATTGCGGTCGAAGACGAAGAGTTCAAAGCCGCAGAAACCGCTGGCGGCTATGCCAAGGAAATGTCAAAAGAATATCAGGCCAAACAGGCCGCTTTGACAGCCGATCATATATCCAAACAGGATATCGTCATCACCACAGCTCTTATCCCGGGGCGTCCTGCACCAAGGCTTGTGACAAAGGATATGCTGAAGTCGATGCGGGCAGGTTCTATTGTTGTCGATTTGGCAGTCGAGCGCGGCGGCAATGTTGAAGGTGCGGTTGCCGATCAGGTGGTTGAGGTTGAAGGTGTAAAAATCGTCGGCTTTACCAATGTGCCGGGGCGTATTGCCGCCACTGCGTCACAGCTTTATGCGCGCAATCTTTTCGCATTTCTGGACATTTTGACGGATAAGGAAGCCAAGCAACTGGCAATCGATTTCAATGATGAGCTGGTTAAAGCTACCGTCCTGACCCATGATGGCGCAGTGGTGCACCCAGCCTTTGTCAAAGATACGGCGGTGAAAGCGGTTGAAAAGACATCGGCGCCAGCTGCTGCAAAGGCCGTTGCCGCAAAAAAGACAACCACAAAGCCTGCGGCAACCAAATTGGCCGCAAAAAAGACGGCGACCGCACCAAAGGCAAAAGCGGCTGCGACACAGCCGAAAGTGACAGCCAAGCCTGCAGATACGGCAAAAAAAGCAGCGCCATCAAAAGCAAAAAAACCTGCGGCCAAGCCGGTTGAAACCAAAACAGATAAAGGAGCCAAATAATGGCAAAAGAGGCTCTCGATAAAGCCCTTGAAGGCTTGGAACAGGCCATTGCCGCCGTGCGTGATGCCGGAGGCCAGATTGGTGACGGCACAGCACAGGCGCTTCACGCTGCCAGTGGCGGCGTCATCGACCCGTTTATTTTCCAACTTGCGATTTTTGTTCTAGCAATTTTCGTTGGTTACTATGTTGTCTGGGCGGTGACGCCCGCCCTGCATACGCCGCTTATGGCGGTCACAAACGCCATTTCTTCGGTGATTGTTGTTGGCGCTTTGTTGGCTGTCGGCCTTTCAGCGTCGGGCCTTGCGGGAACATTCGGGTTTATTGCGCTGGTCTTGGCAAGCGTCAATATTTTTGGCGGGTTTCTCGTCACCCAGCGCATGCTGGCCATGTATAAGAAAAAAGATAAGTGAGGCGTTGAGTTATGAGTGTTAATTTTGCAGCCTTTCTTTATCTGATTTCCGGTGTCATGTTCATTATGGCATTGCGCGGTCTGTCGCATCCCACAACCAGCCGTAAAGGCAATACGTATGGCATGGTTGGTATGGCCATTGCCATCATCACCACTTTGCTTCTGGCGCGCCCGAGCTTTGGTGGCTTGGTGATGATCATTGTCGGTCTTGCGATTGGTGGCGGCATTGGTGCCGTAGTTGCCCGTCGTATCGCCATGACAGCCATGCCGCAGCTTGTCGCCTTTTTCCATTCGCTTGTCGGTTTGGCAGCTGTAATGGTGGCGGCTGGTGCGCTCTATTCACCCCATTCTTTCGGTATCGGCGAAATCGGTTCTATCCATGGCCGTGCACTGGTTGAAATGGCATTGGGTGTTGCAATCGGTGCAGTCACGTTCACCGGCTCCATTATTGCCTTTTTGAAACTTGATGGTCGTATGTCAGGCAAACCGATTATCTTGCCGTCACGCCACCTCATCAATATAGCGTTGGCAGCTGCCATTGTCATTCTCATCGCCATATTGGTGGGCACGGAAAGCCATTTTGTTTTCTGGCTGATTGTGCTTTTGTCATTGGTTATCGGTATCACGCTGATTATCCCGATTGGCGGGGCGGATATGCCGGTTGTTGTTTCCATGCTCAATTCCTATTCCGGTTGGGCGGCAGCCGGTATCGGCTTTACACTGGGCAATATGGCATTGATCATCACCGGCGCGCTTGTCGGCTCTTCTGGTGCTATCCTGTCCTATATCATGTGTAAGGGTATGAACCGGTCGTTCATCTCGGTCATTCTGGGCGGCTTTGGCGGCGACAGTGCCGGCCCGTCTGGTGCTGGTGAAACCGAGCAGCGCCCCGTCAAACAAGGCTCGGCGGATGATGCGGCTTTCGTCATGAAAAACGCAGGCAAGGTGATCATTGTACCGGGTTACGGTATGGCGGTCGCGCAGGCACAGCACGCATTGCGCGAAATGGCAGACAAGCTGAAAGCCGAGGGTGTGGAAGTCAAGTATGCCATCCATCCGGTGGCCGGCCGTATGCCGGGACATATGAACGTACTTTTGGCAGAAGCCAATGTTCCTTATGATGAAGTTTTTGAATTGGAAGATATCAATTCGGAATTTGCAACCGCTGATGTTGCCTTTGTCATTGGTGCCAATGACGTGACCAATCCGGCTGCAAAAACCGATCCGACTTCACCAATTTACGGCATGCCGATTTTGGATGTTGATAAAGCCGGTACGGTCTTATTCCTGAAACGCGGTATGGGTTCTGGTTACGCGGGCGTGGAAAACGAACTGTTCTTCCGTGACAATACGATGATGCTTTTTGGCGATGCCAAAAAAATGGTCGAAAGTATTGTCAAGGCAATGGACTAGAAGCATGAAAGGCCGCCTGCAAAGGCGGCTTTTTTCATGAAGGGAATTGATGATATGGCAACTTCTGCACAACAGATTAGAGCTTGGCGGGGACCCGCACTTTTGAGCTATGGCTATCGACCTTTCTTTCTGCTTGCAGGCATCTGGGCAGTGGTGAGTCTGTTGTGCTGGATATTGCTTTTTTCTGGGCGAGACGTACTGGCAATTGCCATTGACCCGTTTTCCTGGCATGCCCATAGTTTTCTTTTTGGCTATCTATGGGCAGTTATTGCCGGTTTTTTGATGACGGCGGTTCCCAACTGGACCGGGCGTTTTCCGATTGTGGGCTGGCCTCTTGCCGCTCTGGTTGGTCTGTGGCTAATCGGACGATTTGCTATGGCTGTTTCGCTTTATCTTTCGCCAATGGTTGTCGTTACACTCGATCTGGCCTTTCCGTTGATTTTCACATGCGCCATCGGACGTGAGATTATTGCCGGAAAAAATTGGCGCAACCTCAAAATCCTCATTCTGCTGGCCATGCTGTTTTGTGCCAATCTGTTGTTCGATGTTGAGGCATTCGACGGACAATTTGCAGCCGACGGTTATGGTGCACGTTGGGCCTTGGCCATTGCCGTTTTCCTCATCGCCCTTGTCGGTGGCCGTATCATACCAAGTTTTACACGCAACTGGCTGGCAAAGAATAACAGCACCCTATTGCCCGCGCCCCATGACAGGCTCGATCAGGCAATCATGGTTTTGACTGCTATCACATTGATCTTATGGGTTATCTTTCCCGATACCGGCGAAGTTGCCGTATTGTGTGGTATCAGCGGTCTTGCCAACCTTTATCGCCTTTACCGTTGGCGCGGATGGCTAGCGCTGAAAGAGCCGCTTGTATGGGTGCTTCACTTGGGGTTTCTGTTTATTCCACTGGGGTTTATTGCCCTGACTTTGGGTGAATTTGACATCATACCGGGTGGCCGTGCGCCGATGCAACATCTTTGGATGGCGGGTGGCATAGGCATGATGACCATTGCCGTCATGACGCGTGCCAGTCTCGGCCATGCGGGGAGGCCTCTCAGCGTTTCATGGCCTGTCGTTATAGTTTATTGCAGCCTGTTTGTTTCGGTGTGTCTGCGCTTGATTGCGGGTATCGCTGATAATAATATGGCGATGCTGCACCTATCCGGGACATTATGGATGGTTGCTTTCTGCGGTTTTGTACTGCTCTATTGGAACATTCTGACAAAACCACGCATGCAGCGCCAACCTAACTAGGGCCAGGCCCTAGAGTGAATCCGTTTTTGATAGAGTTACGGATCCACTCTTCACTCTGTTTTCTCGCATCTTCCTGACCCGAGTATCAGCTTTGTCCGTAAATTAATGCATCTTGTTTTGCACGCAAGCGGGCTATCCATTGTTTTTCATTAATCGCCGCATTTCTTTCGGTAATCAGTGCGTTCTTTTTAATAGGTGCCGTAACCGTGGCCCCCTCTAAAAGACCGCAGGGGATAGCCTGTTCGCGGCGCGCTTCTTCAACGGTCATATTCCATGCGCGATAGGTATAAAGGCCGATGAAATCAAGTTTGTCGCCGGGTTGAAGGTCTTTTTTGGCGACGGCGCAAACTTCTGCCACCGGACGCGCCAGCGGCACCATATCCGGTTTGCCATAAAGCATAACGCGGGCACAGGTAAGCGGTACTTCCATGGCAGTTAAGTGATAGGGGCGGTGAAAAGTAAAGTAAGGGCCTTGGCCAATTTTCAGGTCTTCCATCCGTTCCCAAACGCGGGGATGACGCATTTCTGCAACAACAAACACACCGGGAGAAACCCCTTTGCCAATCGAATAGTCCACCACGCCGGACTTGCTCAAAACGCCGCCATCTTTTTGTGGGATAAGAACCTTGTTTAAAGCATCAATATCGGCCTTTGGCCCATGCATGCCGGCGCAATCGGGTACAAGGCCGGTCGCATTGGCAATGGCTGTCATTTCGACCATGGTTTTAGAACCATCGATGAATTCGACCAGCATCCGCACATTCATATCGCGTCGGGCCGCTTCTTCCTCATAATCATCAGGGATGGCATCAAAAACCAGCGGATTGTTCTTGCCCTTCCCTGCGGCAACAACCTTGTGCCCCAGGCTTGAAACAAATTCGATCAACTCCATACAGGATGAAGGTTCATCCCCCGCACCCAATGTATAGATCAGGCCGCGTTTATCCGCTTCATATTTCAGATAGGGCCCGATGGTAACGTCCGCTTCGACATTCATCATGACGAGGTGTTTGTTGTTTTGCAGGGCTTTGTAACCAATTTCGGCACCCGCTTCCGGATAGCCGGTGGCATCCACCACCACATCGATCAACTCATTTTGCAACAGCAGATCGAGATCGCCCGTTGCGGCAATCTTTCCCGCTTCGATGGTTTCTGTCATCGCCGCCGCATTCTCGACTTCCCGTGCATGACCTTTTTCTTGATAGGCAATGTTGGCTGCTTCAATGACCCGCGATGGTGTACGGGTGGAAACAGCTGCCACTTCAATCCCGTCCATATGGGCCACACCAGCCAAAAGGTCTGTTCCCATTTCCCCGCAACCAACCAAGCCAATTCGAATAGGTTTGCCACGCTCGCTATGCTGTTTGAGGTCGCGCGCCAAACCGGTCAGGGCTACATTGCTTGTCATGGGAACTCCACTGGATTGTAGACATCTTCGAAAATCAGATGTCTTATTTTTGGGCAGCACAGGAATTTTATAAAATCCCAAGCAACGGTCTAATCTCCGACTTCCTTAAAATCAAGGGCAGGCATGGTTGTGGTTGATAAAGAAGAGGTCGCAACATGGTCAATTGTGCAATACGTTGACGATGCTTTGTCTTGGAGAAATCAAAACCGATAAGGACGAGCGGGATGCTGGCATCTGCCATCCGCTTGCAAAGCCGCGCATATTCCATTCCGTTTCGCCATGACGTCGAGTTAAGAGAAACATCAAGATGGAAGCGTTGCCGTCAGTGGTGCAGGCCTCGTTTGCTGCATGATATTACAAAATATTTTATCAATCATGATAATCTGCAGATCGTGGACGGTGTTGGATGCCGGTATATTGAATTTGGATAGAAGCTCTCTATCCTCCCGATGTGGTGATCATGAACGAGCGTCCTATTTTGAATGTCCTTTAGAGCGGTTGCCGATTGATGGGAACCATCAATCGGACAGGATACCGCGACAAACCAAAAGCTTGAGACGCGCCGGCCGGATAGCATCAGGTCGAAAAGCGCTATATTTGTCACCATTGCCTGAATGAAAAACAAAAATTGCATGAAGCCCGCAAGCCCGATATAAGGCCAGCAGAATTTATAACCATTGCGGCATTTGCAGGCAGGACTCAAAGCCGCCAAAGCTTGAACAATAGGGAGAAAACCTATGCCGCGTAAAGTTACCGTAGAAGAAATTCCGGCATCCATTGGTAAAGAAGTCGGCGTTTCGCAATGGCTTCTGGTGACGCAGGAAATGATCAACCAATTTGCCGATGCAACAAATGACCATCAATGGATTCACGTCGATGAAGCCAAAGCCAAGGAAACGCCCTTCGGCGGCACGATAGCCCATGGCTTCCTGACATTATCGCTGCTGTCTACATTGGCATATGAAGCGTTGCCCGAGCTTGAAGGCGCAACGATGGGAATCAATTACGGTTTTGACAAAGTACGGCTGATGAGCCCGGTAAAAAGCGGCACACGTGTTCGCGGTCGATTTGTATTAAGCGACGCTGAAATTCGACCTTCCGGGCGGGTGGTGTTCCACTATGAGGTGACATTGGAAATTGAAGATGTCAAAAAACCGGCATTGGTTGCCAATTGGATCATCATTTCGATGGTGCCGCCGAAAGACGATTAGGGCAGATCTATTCTGTGTAGAGTCGCAAATTTGCTCTAGCTCCTCGTCCATTCGCAATTATTATCCGATAGGAGCAGGATAAAGAATTGATCTTTTGGGCCGATCCACCAGCGGGTAGGGTTCACACTTTTCGGGAATTACGTTGGATATCCGTATAAAAAAAGGCCGGTTGACCGGCCTTTTTATCAGTTATTGTTGCCCCTTTGCGTGGCGCTATCCAATTGCTTATAGGCATCTTTCAATTGCGATTTCATAGCTGGACAGCCTTTTGTGCGGGCTATATCCTGCAAAACGCCATTACGATTGCGCAATGCGTCGATTTCTACACGTTCAGGCGATTTTGGGTCCATAAAAAACCACGCAGGGAAGAAGAATATTCCCGCTGCACCCAAAGCCATGTTTTTCCCTTGTGCGCCGCTCCGTTCGCTGATTGTTGCCTGTATCTGGCGTTCATTCGCCTGAAACTCGCGTGCGACACCGGCGCAATCCATGACGCTGTCATTCGGATTGGTAATAGAGATAGGATGGGCTTCACGCCCGCCGCAGCCGCTTAATAGCATGGATGCTGCGAAAAGGCTGCAAACAGAAGCCATCGACAGACTTTTTTTTGTACGATTATTCATGGTGTCCCCACTCTCGAAATCAATAAACTCAATACGAACTATCTTTTTGTCCGGTCCATCTTATGGGATATCCTATCGCCACACCATTGGACAACGACATTCAAAATAATCAGAACAACGATAACCATAGTCATGATTTCGGTGTTATAGCGCTGATATCCATAGCGGATAGCCATGTCACCCAAGCCGCCGCCACCTAGAAAACCGGCGAGCGATGTTGCGCTGATAATGGCAATAACCATAACTGTAAAGCCTGTAACAAGGCTGGAGAAAGATTCCGGCACAATGACATTGCTGACAATCTGCAAACGACTGGCACCCATTGAGCGAATGGCTTCAACCAAGCCTTTGTCAACGCCGCGAAATGACAATTCAGCCATTCGGGCATAAAACGGTATCGCCGATATGGTCAGCACGAAAATAACCGATTTAATGCCAACTCCGGTTCCCACGACCACGCGCGTAACAGGCAAAAGGTAAAAAGCCAGAATGATAAAAGGAATAGCGCGCACACTATCGACGATTGCACTTAAAGTGCGATTGATAATGGTGCTGGGAAAAAGACTTTCGCGTGCGGTCGTATAGAGAATAAGCCCGATCGGCAAGCCGATCAGCAACGCCAGAAGCGATGAGCTTATGGTCATGATCAGTGTATCGAATATCGCTTGCGGCAGCTCTTTGGAAACAACACTAAACATAGCCTAGAACCTCACAATATCGACCGTTTTTGGTAAGCCAGACCACCGCTTTATCCAAGCGTTTTTTATCACCTGCCGGAAGACCGAGGAAGAACCGTCCGATAGGCTCGCCCTGTATCGTGTCAATGCCGCCATGAAGAATGCGCGGCGTCAAACCGCTTTCCGCTTCAATCAGATGCAAGAACGGTTGACGGGCAACATCTCCGGCAATATTGAGTTCGATCACTGCTTCATCACCGACCGGTTGCAAGCGACGGGCAAACTCCAAGGGTAATTGCGGCGTTACCAATCGCAACATTGCAATGGTGGTGTCATCCTGTGGTGAGGCAAAAATATCGCGCACCGGTCCTTGTTCAACGATACGGCCTTTATTGAGCACCACAACACGATCGGCGATCGTGCGTACGACCTCCATTTCGTGAGTGATCAGTACCACTGTCAGATTGAGACGCTTATTGATATCGGCAAGCAGCTCCAAGATAGATTGGGTTGTTTCCGGATCGAGCGCCGATGTCGCTTCGTCAGAAAGAAGAACTTTGGGATTGGCTGCAAGTGCCCGCGCAATGCCAACACGCTGCTTTTGGCCACCCGATAGCTCGGCCGGAAAATGTTGTTCCTTACCGGAAAGTCCGACCAGCTCTATCAGCTCCATAGCGCGGGCGCGGCGTTTTTCCTTTGGAATTTTGGCAAGCTTGAGCGGCAGTGCGATATTCTCGATCACCCGCTTTGATGAAAGCAGGTTGAAATGCTGAAATATCATGCTGATACGTTGGCGGTATGGTGCCCAATCCGTTTCACCAAAGTGGGAAACATCGTGGCCTTCGAAAAATATCTGTCCTTCGTCTATGCGTTCCAAACCGTTGAGGCAGCGGATCAATGTCGATTTTCCAGCGCCACTTCGCCCGATAATGCCCAATATCTCGCCTTTTTGGACATCCAGCGATAAACGATCAACGGCCGCCGTTTGTGCGAAACGGCGGCTGATGTTTTTTAATGATATAATCGGTTCGGAGGCTAAGCCCATTCTTGCTTTACCAAGACGTTTTTACGGTTGGGCCAAACACTTCTTTAATTTTGGCACGGACAGGTTCGGAATTATACGCCGCTACCAGTTTTTTCACCCAAGGCTCATCCTTGTCCGCAGTGCGCACAACGATAATATTGTTATAAGGATTGTTTTCAGCCTTTTCCCAGGCAATCGCGTCCTTTTCCGGGCTAAGGCCGGTGGTCAGCGCCCAGTTGGTATTGACGATGGCTATATCGAAGTCATCAATAGCCCGTCCGAGCATTCCGGCATCAAGTTCGCGGATTTCGAGATTTTTCGGGTTTTCAACAATGTCGAGCTTTGTTGCCAAAACGTCGGTTGGATCCTTAAGCTTGATCAAACCCATATCATTAAGGAGCCGCAATGCGCGACCGCCATTTGAAGGGTCATTTGGAATGCCGACAACCGCACCATCACGAAGATCTTTCATATCCTTAATCTTATGCGAATAGATGCCGATGGGGAAAAGGATTGTATGGCCGACAATTGATAATTTGTAGCCACGCTGCTCAATCTGCGCATCAAGATAGGGCTGATGTTGAAATGAGTTTGCATCAATGTCGCCGGAGTTTACCGCTTCATTGGGCAATGCATAATCAGAAAAATAGACGAGATCGATGTTAAGGCCTTCTTTTTTGGCTTGCTCGACAGCAACTTTCCAGACGTCGCTTTCTTCGCCTTCCATTGTGCCAAGCTTGATACTGGTTTTATCGGCGGCGTGGGTCGCTGGAGCATAAGCAGCCAAAGCTGCAAATGAAACGAGCAAACCCAGTGCGGTACGTCTTTTGATTTTGTCGAAAAACATAGTGCATGATCCTTGTTTTAACCCATTTTCAGGGCACTTTACCCAAAACACAAGCGAAATGATTGTGCTTTCCGGCCGATCCGGAATATCCCGACAAATGCCTGCTTTGATTTTTCAGCATTTGCAGCGCGACTTAAAGGATAGTTTTATCGGACGTGGTATAAAAACCAAGGAAAATTTTCAATAGGATAATCATTTTTCCCATAAGCTATTTTTCATAAATAGCCGGATCATTGGAAAAATGTTTCAACACTCTTCAGCGGTGGCTGTTGCCGCGGTGGAAAAGCTGCGGCAGATACCAAATGGCAAGAGCAACGAAAATAATCATCAATAAAGCAACGCACATCTGAATGAAGTCAAAATTCGTTGCGTCTTGCGGGACAAAAATCGAGGCAATAAAACCAGCGCAATCCAAAATCGCCTGAGCAGCAGCACGTAACATTTTTTGCCTCCTTTTATCGCCGCATTGTTCTTCCAGTTTTGTACCGGAATCTGTCAGCTTGTCTTATATATTATCATGATTGTTGCAAAGATCAAAAAAATCGCGCTCTTCGGAACCATCTAAAATCTCAAGATTTTACCATACGGTCTTCGGCAACGGATGTGCCCGTGAAAACAGTTTAGCTTGTTTAAGGGGCGGAAAAGTTGGCTGAGTGCAGGTGTGAAAAATCTGCACGACCTGTCTGGTGTCTGATGATGCCTTTAAAGACAGGCCGGGACTGGCAAGATGGCAACATCATGTAAAAAGGTAGACCGAAAACCCAGAAAAACTGGGAAGTCTACGTAAAAAAATCCAAGCATTCCCAAGGTGAATGACAGGAAAATACAATTATAAAAGGAAGGAAACACTCAAATGAAATCGCTACTCTTATCGTCTACCGTCGCTTTGACAACCCTTATCGGCGCTACCGGTGCAATGGCTGCGTCCGGCATGGCAACACAAAACGTCAACCTGCGTTCGGGGCCATCTACAGCCTATGGCGTAGCTGCGACAATTCCGCGCGGAAACGCTGTTAAGATCAATGGCTGCCTCGCGAATCGCGCATGGTGCTCTGTCAGCTATAATGGTGTCAGCGGCTGGTCAGCCGCCAATCTTATCCATGCAAAAAATGCGCATCATGTGCCTGTGATTTCTGCAGAAACAACACAGGCCGTGCGCTATAATTCCTATAAGCCAATGCATGATCCTGCTACAGCCATCGTCAGACAGGACAAAACAATCGGCTTTGATGAGGCATTCCCCATCGTTGGCAGTGTTGTAACGTTGCCAGTCAAGGTTATCAGCTATCCATTCACAGCCGGAAATCGCAGTGATCGAACGGTTGTTGAGGAACAGAACGTGCGTGTCGCACTACCAAACAGGGCGGTCGACCACGTAAACGCTTACAATCCTATCATGAATGATGACGTGAATGACCGCAATTTTGAACGTGTAGAAACACGCTATCAGGTCATTGATCGGTAATTTCTCAGGCAGAACGATAATCAGATCGCTGCAATGCGTTTGCTATTGCAGCGATCTTTTTTGTTTTATTGGGCAGCTTTAGGGGTGATTAAACCCTTGGCAATCAACAGTTCAGCAATCTGAATTGTGTTCAAAGCTGCACCCTTGCGCAAATTGTCGGATACGATCCAGAAAGACAAACCATTTTCAACGGTAATATCTTCACGGATACGGCTGATGAAAGTATCGTCTTCACCGGCGCATTCATAAGGTGTGATGTAGCCGCCATCTTCGCGCTTATCAACCACTTGGCAACCCGGTGCCTCACGCAGAATATCACGTGCTTCTTCAGCAGAGATGGGTTTCTCAAACTCGACATTGACGGCTTCACCATGGCCGATGAAGACCGGAACGCGAACAGCTGTAGCCGAAAGCTTGATTTTTGGATCAAGCATCTTTTTGGTCTCGGCCATCATCTTCCATTCTTCCTTGGTATATCCGTCTTCCATGAAGACGTCGATATGGGGAATAACGTTGAAGGCAATGCGCTTGGTGAATTTTTTCGCGGTTACCGGATCGGCAACAAAAACGGCGCGTGACTGTTCGAATAGCTCGTCCATGCCTTCTTTTCCAGCACCCGAGACCGATTGATAGGTCGAGACAACAACACGCTTGATTGTAGCGGCATCATGCAACGGCTTCAACGCCACCAACAATTGTGCAGTGGAGCAGTTCGGGTTGGCTATAATATTGCGCTTTCTAAAGCCGTCGACGGCATCAGGATTGACTTCCGGAATAACCAGCGGCACATCGGCGTCGTAGCGCCAAGCGGAAGAGTTATCAATAACAACACAGCCGGCTGCACCGATTTTTGGTGCCCATTCCTTGGCAATGTTGCCACCTGCAGACATCAGACAAATATCTGTATCGGAAAAGTCGTATGTATCGAGAACCTTAACCTTCAACGTTTTATCGCCATAGGAAACTTCCGTGCCCAATGAGCGGCGTGATGCCAATGGCACAACCTCATCTGCGGGAAATCCACGTTCTTCCAGAATATTGAGCATTTCGCGACCGACATTTCCGGTGGCGCCGACAACTGCAACCTTAAAACCCATTTATTTAAACTCCTGTCCCTCTCCGTCTGTTGAAGAAGCCCGGCGGCCGGTCGGGCTTTCCTTCCCCGGGCCGGACCCGGGAGAGGGCAGGTTGGCCAAGGGACGTCAGATAATCTTAATCGTCGTTTTTTTGAGGCCAATAATGGTCAAGAAAGTGCATGCAAAAACGCTGCCATGAGATAGGCAGTATCTTTGTTCAGCCGAGATCGCGTGATTGCGCATCCAAAAACTCCTTGAGTACCGCTTTTTTATCGTATTTTAAACGTCTGTCAAGAAACACAATGCATGTCTATTGGCTGAAGCCCGTTAATTCTGCTCGAATGACTTTTTGGCTGTGATAGAAATATGAGGCATCGGGCATCTTTTTTCGTATCCCTCTTGCATCTTCCGATTAGCAAATGAAGGAATAAGGCCATCACAGTGCAGCGTCGCTAGAGCATTTTCCTAAAAGTGTGAAGCGCATCCGTGGGAAAACGATTCACAGGATCGTTTTCTTAATCCCACTCCTATTGGACAAAAATGCGGAAAAACCAAAAACTTAGAGCACGTATTTGGTGCATCAAATACCGAACGTGCTCTAAAGGTCATGGCTGGATCGTCGTCATATTACATATATGTCAGAAACTAACGGCTTGCTATGGATGCCGAGCGTTTGTCAAAAAGATGATTGCCGTGAAAGAACAAAAAAGCGGCAGGTTTCCCTGCCGCTGATTTCAAATTGCTATTGCATTGACGATATATAATGGCGTCAAGCCGCCATTGTTTTGAATTTCTCCAAAATCGCATCACCCATTTCACTTGTCGATACTTTTTTGGTGCCCTCGGCATAAATGTCGGCGGTTCTGACACCATCTTCCAGAACAGCTGAAATGGCGCGTTCCAACCGCTCTGCTTCTGCGCCCATCAAAAATGAATAACGCAGACACATGGCAAGCGAAGCAATCATCGCAATCGGATTGGCAATGCCTTTGCCGGCTATGTCAGGCGCTGAACCATGAACCGGTTCATACATTGCCTTGCGGCTGCCGGTTTTTGGATCCTCCGCACCAAGGGATGCTGATGGCAACATACCAAGTGAACCGGTGAGCATGGCAGCAATGTCTGAAAGGAGATCGCCGAATAGATTGTCGGTGACAATCACGTCAAACTGTTTTGGCGCCCGCACAATCTGCATACCGCCGGAATCGGCCAACATATGTTCCAAATGAACGTCGGAATAATTATCCTTATGGACTTTACTGACCACTTCATTCCACAAAACGCCAGATTTCATGACGTTGCGTTTTTCCATTGATGTTACTTTATTCTTTCTTGTGCGTGCAAGCTCGAATGCAACAGCGGCAATGCGTTCAATTTCATAGGTGTCATAAACCTGCGTATCGATGGCACGTTTTTGACCTTCACCCAGATCGATGATTTCCTTTGGTTCGCCGAAATAGACACCGCCCGTCAATTCACGCACAATCAGGATGTCCAAACCTTCAACCAGCTCGCGTTTGAGCGATGAGGCAGACGCCAAGGCCGGATAGCAGATGGCGGGACGCAAATTGGCAAAAAGCTGTAAATCCTTGCGCAGACGCAAAAGGCCGGCTTCAGGCCGCACATCATATGGCACACCATCCCATTTCGGGCCGCCCACGGCACCAAACAAAACAGCATCGGCTGCGAGCGCCCGGGCCATATCCTCATCGGATATGGCTTTGCCATGTGCGTCATAGGCCGCTCCGCCGACTAGGCCTTCCTCACATACAAAATCGAGGCCAAGCTCGTCGTTCATATAGCTTATAATCTTGCGCACTTCGGCCATGGATTCAACGCCGATCCCGTCGCCGGGAAGAAGAAAGAGTTTTCTGGATGCCATAATTGTTCCGCCCTAAAAAATTCTGCGACGGCCGAAAAACCGGTGGCTTTCAAAACCGGTCGCATCAAATAGAAGAAATGCGCCGCAAATCATCATTGATGTCATGGCTGCGCGCTTATCGGCCTGTTATAGCATGGTATTTGTAAAGCGAAACTATGGCTGAAAATTAAATTTCATTTTCCTCAAGCGGCCGCGCTTCCGATGCCAGCATAATTGGAATGCCATCGCGGATAGGATAGGCAAGACGTGCTTTCTTGGATATCAGCTCTTGCCGCTCCCGATCGAAATGCAGCAAGCCGCCTGTTACCGGACAAACCAGTAACTCAAGCATTTTAGGATCAGTGGCATGCTTTGTCATTTGACTACCTGTCAATCGAGACCTGTTCATCCAGGCCGGTCTTGTGAAAATAGGCCCGGCCTGTCAGTTTAATACTGTGTCGTCACCGGTCTGCATCATCAAAGACCGTTCGGTCAATGCTATCAATGTTTCAGCCCGGGTTGCAATGTCGGGTGCTTCCAATAAAGCCTGTTTTTCAGCAGGGCCAAACGGCGCCACAATGGAAAGCGCGTTGACAAGCGTTTGCGTTGGAGCCTGCATGATGCTGTCCCAATCGGCCTCCATCTCATTTGCGTCCAGAAATTCCTCAAACGTATTGAGCAGATCTTCACGGTCGACAAGATCAAAATCTTCCGCTTCGACAAGGTCACTCGGATCGGGTTTAATTGTCGCTATACGATAGGGGGTCTGTGTTGCGAGTTCGCCGGTAAGCGAAAAGCGACAAATGCCCTGAAGGCCGATCATGATACGCCCGTCACCGGTTTCGCTATAGCTTGAAATACGACCAAGGCAGCCGATTTTGTACAGCTCCGGTTTTGGTTCATCGCCGGATAATGGCTGGATAATCCCGATTAAGCGGTTTCCCCCCATCGCATCCTCTATCATTTCAAGATAGCGCGGTTCAAAGACGTTTAACGGCAGGTAGCCGCCCGGTAACAAAAGAACACCTTCAAGCGGAAATAAAGCAACCTGATCGGGCAGGTCTTGAGAGCCTGTATAGTGGGCATTTCCAGCTTTCATAAAAATCCTGTCTTATAGTTCTGTAGCTTCGTTGCACTGCCGATGCGATATGGTACACATCGTCTCACTTTATCCTATATGTCGCAGATTTCTCAGGCGAAAAGCAGCGATGATAATTTGCGGCGGGCAGAAAGTGTTGCGGGGTCCATCGCGCCCCAGGCTTCAAAAAACTGCAACAACTGCTTTCTTGCTCCGTCATCATTCCATGCGCGATCCGCTTTCATGATGGTGAACAATTCATCCGCGGCTTCGTCGCGTTTGTCTTGTGCATTATATATCAGCGCGAGATCGAAACGTGCCTGATAATCTTTTGGATTTTCAGCAATACGTTTTGTAAGAGCCATTGGGTCGCCAAGTGCGGCGGTTTGCTCCTGTAAGGCAATTTTTGCCTCTACCGCACGCAAAAGCGGGTCGCCTTGCTTGCCTTCCGGCGCGGTTGCCAAAATGGCTTTTGCCTGATCCATTTCACCGGTCAAAAGCATAATGTCCGCGAGTCCTGCAATGGCAGCAACCGTTTCAGGCGCCTGTTGCAAAATCTGGGCATAAAGATTGGCGGCCTGCGTCAGGTCGCCACTTTGCACCAACGTGCTGGCCGCTTCCACGGCTTCGGCAATGGCCGCTTCTTTTTCACCACCGGTCAGTTTTGCAATGAACTTTTTGACTTCGCTTTCCGGTTGCGCACCCATAAACCCGTCGACCGGGCGTCCGTCGACAAATGCTATCACTGCCGGTATAGACTGTATGCCCAACTGGCCCGGAATAGCGGGATGGTCATCAATATTCATCTTTACCAGTTTGACGGCGCCTTTTGCATCCTTCACCGCCTTTTCAATGATTGGCCCCAATTGCTTGCAGGGGCCACACCATGGGGCCCAGAAATCAACCAGCACCGGTTGTTTTTTTGACTCAGCCAATACATCGTTGGGAAAACCTGCCGTGGTTGTGTCTTTGACAACAGTGCCGCCAGCTGCTGAAGCGCCATTGCTAAAATCGACATTGGCATTCATCTGGCCTGTTGGTGCTGCAAAAGGGTTGTCGCTCATTTGGAAGTCCTGTCAAAGCGTGGAATTAATGCGTTTATTCTGTATCAAAATCGTATCGCCCGATGGCGATTTCAACCCTGCGTCTGTGAAACATGCAGTATATGCGGTTCATGTCCGGTCGCGGTAATGAATTTTAAAAGATCATCGCGCGCAATAGAAGTTGTAGCTTCATTGGTCATCGGATGGCAATTGATCAAATCATTTTGCATGAGGCTTTCATCCAGAATGATGGTCACCTGCTTTTGTGTGTCGTTCAGCAAACCGAAAACGCTCACAGCACCGGGATAAAGCCCCAAATATTCGTCGAGCTTTTCAGCCGAACCAAAAGACAGGCGGCCCGACGCACCAATTAAAGTATGAAGCTGCTTCAGGTCGACAACGGCATGGGCATCTACGGTGACGAGGAAATAGCGACTTTTCTTATCTTTTAAAAACAGGTTTTTGGTGTGGCCGCCGGGTATATCCTGCTTGATATCTTCGCCTTCATCCACCCGGAATACCGCATCATGGCTGTGGGTTTTAACCTTTATGCCCAAATCTGCCAAATAGTCCATCAATTGCTGTTGTCCCGCTGCCATGAGCCCTCACAAAACCTTGCATTGTTTCACTGTTTGAAACATTCTATCCATCCTTCATAAGGAGAATGAACGATGACTGCAACATTGTGTGTCGCACTTGGTGGTGCCATAGGGAGCATTGCCCGCTTCTGGCTGGGGATCGCCATGGCGGCCCTTAGCAAAAATTTGCCTTGGGGCACCATAACCATCAATATTGTCGGTTCTTTCATCATTGCATTGTTTGGCGCGATGACGGTTGTCGGGGCAAAATATCCGCTGTCTGAAAATATCCGCTTGTTTGTTATGATCGGTATTTGTGGTGGTTTCACCACCTTTTCATCGTTTAGTTTGCAAAGTTTCGAGCTTTTGCGCAATGGCGCCGTGGGGCGGGCATTTATCAATATCGCTCTCTCGGTGGTCTTGTGTCTTGCCGCCACCGCATTGGGATTTTATTGCGCACAAAAGCTAAATGGCGGTGGCCGCGAGATTGCCCAGCTGCAGGTGGAAGAAGAGGCGTGATTTGTCTGTGAGCGACATGAAAATAGCGGATGACTTCGTTTTTGAGATACGATAGAAGCGTATTATGTCAGGAAGGATGGCGACATCTCTTTCATCTTTTTGCGGGAGAGTGTGGAAAACTTAACCGTGTGATCCACCGCCGAAGGGGAAACAGCCCGTAATCTCTCAGGCATCAGGAACCGTAAAAAGACCAAGACAGCTCTGGAAAGTCGGGGTTATCCCCGCGCCGAAGGTGTAAGTGGGAGGGGTTACGCCTTTCCGCGAGTCTCTCAGGCTTGAGACAGAGGGGTGTAAGATAGGCGCATTGTGCGCCTGTTGGCACAACCTCGGAGTTATTATGGGCGACCATTCTCAAGATTTGAAAATTTTACCGCTTCATCAATTGCATGAAAAAGCCGGTGCCAAATTTGGCGGCTTTGCCGGTTGGAATATGCCTTTGACCTATCCATTGGGTGTCATGAAGGAGCATCTCCACACCCGCGCCCATGCAGGGCTTTTTGACATTTCGCACATGAAGCTGATTGTGGTGGAAGGACCGCAAGCGGCAGACTTTCTGGCAGCGGCTTTGCCAATTGATGCGAGTGCGTTAAAGCAGGGGCAGTCACGCTATAACTATCTGCTCAATGACGAGGCGGGCATTCTTGATGATTTGATTGTCACCCGTTTGGGCGATAGCCGTTTTATGGTTGTTGCCAATGCCGGTAATGCCGATGCCGATATTGCCGAATTGACGAAGCGTGCCAACGGTTTCGATTGCAAGGTTGAACCGCTTGATCGCGTATTTTTGGCATTGCAAGGGCCGGAAGCCGCAAAGGTGATAGCCGATGCCGGTTTGGCCGGTAATGAGCTTGTCTTCATGCATGGTTTCGAGCCCAAGGAAAACTGGTTTATGACCCGCTCGGGCTATACCGGTGAAGATGGTTTTGAAATTGGCCTGCCGGAAGCGCAAGCCGTGGCATTGGCAGAAAAATTATTGGCAGATCCGCGTGTGGAATGGATCGGTCTTGCCGCGCGTGACAGCTTACGGCTTGAAGCAGGCCTTTGTCTGCATGGCAATGACATTACCGTTGATACCAATCCTGTGGAAGCCGGTATTACATGGGCGGTTACCAAAGCCGTGCGTGAAAAGGCCGGTTTCGTCGGCGCGCAAGCGTTTCTGGATGCCTTGGCCAAAGGGCCAAGCCGCCGCCGTGTCGGTTTGAAGCCGGAAACCCGCCAGCCGGTGCGTGGCGGTGCTGAAATTTTTGATGGTGATGGCAAGTCGGTCGGGACTGTTACGTCCGGTGGCTTTGGCCCTTCATTTGATGGGCCGGTAGCTATGGGATATGTCGCGGCAGATCTTGCGACTGTCGGCACCAAACTCTTTACCGAAGTGCGTGGCAGACAAATAGAACTCTCCGTGCATTCGCTCCCCTTCGTCGAACAACGTTATTTCAAAGGATAATTCACATGGCAAAATTATATTTCACCGAAGACCACGAATGGATCAGCGTCGAGGGTGGCGTTGCAACCGTTGGCAT
Source organism: Bartonella sp. LJL80 (assembly GCF_054871565.1). NCBI lineage: Bacteria > Pseudomonadati > Pseudomonadota > Alphaproteobacteria > Hyphomicrobiales > Bartonellaceae > Bartonella > Bartonella sp. LJL80. The sequence goes on along the minus strand of NZ_JBTXLM010000001.1, from coordinate 37,214 downwards.
TACCAATCACGCGCAAGAACAATTGGGCGATCTGGTATTTGTTGAATTGCCGGAAGTCGGCAGCACCATGTCCAAGGGCGACGCTGTGGCTGTGGTAGAATCGGTTAAAGCTGCATCAGACGTTTATGCGCCGGTGAATGGCGATGTGACAGAGGTCAACGAAGCTCTGTCGTCAGACCCTGCTATGGTTAACCAGAAGGCTGAAAATGAAGGCTGGTTGTGGAAAATGAAGCTTGCTGATGAAAGCCAGCTTGAAGGTTTGATGGACGCTGACGGTTACAAAGCCCTGATTGGATAATTTTGATGCAGGAACTTCCCTTTTCTTCACGTCACATTGGTCCTCGCCCTGAAGAGGCAACGCAGATGCTGGAAACCCTTAAGGTTTCCAGTCTTGAAGCGCTGGTCTCTAAGGCAGTGCCACAATCTATCCGTCTTAACCGTCCGCTGGATTTGCCAAAGGCTGCCAGCGAGCAACAGGCTTTGGATGAATTGCGCGGTTTGATGGACCGCAACCGTTTGCGTAAAAGCTTTATCGGACAGGGCTATCACGGTACCTTTGTTCCACCGGTCATCTTGCGCAATATGTTTGAAAATCCGGCGTGGTACACAGCCTATACACCGTATCAGGCTGAAATCAGCCAAGGGCGTCTGGAATTGCTTTTCAACTTCCAGACATTGGTGGCCGAATTGACAGGCCTGCCCATTGCTGCCGCTTCACTGCTTGATGAGGCAACCGCTTTGGCAGAAGCCAATGCTGTTGCTGTGCGTTTTTCCCGTGATAAGAAAACCGAAATTTCTGTCATCGGTGACCTTCATCCGCAGACATTGGATGTGGCAAAAACCCGTGCGGAAACGCAAGGCTACCAGATTGTCGAGAATGGGGAAATTTCCACCGCAACCGCTGCCATTGTTCTGGCTTGGCCGGATACAAAGGGACGGTTCCTCGATCATAGCGATGCGATCAAGCAGGCAAAGGCTAGTGGCGCATTGGTGATTGTTGTCGCTGATCCGCTGGCTTTGACAATGATGGAAGCACCGGCAAAATGGGGTGCCGATATCGTCGTCGGCTCGATGCAGCGTTATGGCGTGCCGATGGGCTTTGGCGGCCCGCATGCCGGTTATCTGGCTGTGAGTGAACCGCTCACCCGTTTGATCCCCGGTCGTATTGTTGGCCAGTCGATTGATACCAAGGGGCGCGCCGGTTTCCGCCTTGCCTTGCAAACACGTGAACAGCATATCCGTCGCGATAAAGCGACATCCAATATCTGTACAGCACAGGCCCTGCTTGCCAATATGGCAACAGCTTACGCCATCTGGCATGGGCCGAAGGGTTTGCAGGCGATTGCCAGCCGCATTCATGATCTGGCGGCACGTTTTGCCGAAGGGTTGAAAGCTGCAGGCTACACACTTGCAAGCGAAAGCTTTTTTGATTGTGTCACGGTTGATGCCAAAGGCAAGGCACAGGACATTGTATCCAATGCTGAAGCAGGCGGCCGCCTTATCCGTGTTTTGGACGGCGACATGGTTTCCATCAATTTTGATGAATTGTCGACCGAAGATGATGCATCCGCACTGGCTGAACTGTTTGGTGCGAAGCTTAGCGAAAAAGCCGCTTCAAAAATGTTTGGCAAGGCGCGCGATGCTTCTTTCCTCAGCCAGCCATTTTTCCATGCCGTGCACTCCGAAACAGAGATGATGCGCTTTTTGCGTCGTCTGGCCGACAAGGATCTGGCACTTGATCGTGCGATGATCCCGCTTGGGTCTTGCACCATGAAGCTTAATGCCGCTGCCGAAATGATTCCGGTCAGCTGGGCCTCGGTTGCAAGCCTGCACCCCTTTGCACCAGAAAGCGACAGCGCTGGTTATCAGGCAATGATTGGCCAGTTGCATGACTGGCTGTGCGAAATTACCGGTTTTGCAGCGGTTTCCTTCCAGCCGAATTCCGGTGCGCAGGGTGAATATGCCGGTCTTCTGGCTATTCGTCGCTATCATGAATCGCGCGGCGACCATAACCGTAACATCTGCCTCATTCCGGCATCGGCCCATGGCACCAACCCTGCCTCTGCCCATATGGCCGGCATGGATGTTGTTGTGGTAAAATGTTTGAGTGATGGCGATGTGGATGTTGATGATCTGAAAGCCAAAGCCGAGCAGCATAAAGACCATTTGGCTGCTTTGATGATTACCTACCCTTCCACTCATGGGGTCTATGAGGAAAGCATCAAGGATATCTGCAAGATTATCCACGATAATGGCGGTCAGGTCTATTTTGACGGTGCCAACCTCAATGCGCTGGTAGCGTTGGCACGTCCGGCTGATGTGGGGGCAGATGTCTGCCACATGAACCTGCATAAAACCTTTGCCATTCCACATGGCGGTGGTGGCCCGGGTGTTGGGCCGATCGGTGTGGCACAGCATTTGAAAGCCTTTTTGCCGGGGCATGAAGAATGTGCAACCAGTCATGCCGTGTCGGCAGCGCCTTTTGGCAGTGCGTCAATCCTTGTCATCACCTGGATGTATATCCGTATGATGGGGCCGGATGGTTTGAAACTGGCAACAGAAACTGCCATTTTGAATGCCAACTACATTGCGGAACGTTTGTCGGCTGCTTACCCGATTCTTTACAAGGGCAAGCAGGGCTGCGTGGCGCATGAATGTATTGTGGACACACGCGTGTTGAAGGACGAATATGGCATTACGGTTGATGATGTGGCCAAGCGCTTGATCGACTATGGCTTCCATGCGCCAACCATGTCATTTCCAGTGCCCGGCACATTGATGATTGAGCCAACGGAATCCGAACCGAAGTCTGAAATCGATCGTTTGTGTGAAGCACTGCTTTCGATTGCGGAAGAGGCGAAAAAAGTGGGTGCCGGTGTTTGGCCGAAGGATGATAATCCGTTGGCCAATGCACCCCATACGCTGGGTGACACGATTGACGACAATTGGGCCCATGCCTATTCCAGACAGGTCGCGGCATTCCCGAACCCCAATAGCGATCCGGCGGATAAATACTGGCCGCCTGTCTCGCGCATTGACAATGTGGCGGGCGACAGAAATCTTATCTGTTCCTGTCCGCCACTCTCCAACTACCGCTAAAAATGAAAGCCCGCTTAATTGCGGGCTTTTTCTTTTATTTTAACCCTTCATCGTTTAAAGCTAAACTATGATGGATGAAAAGCTAGAGCATTTGCCACAATCCAAACAGCGCATGGTCAAGCTGATGCTGGACACGATCTTGCATACATTTCAACAGCAGTTTGAACCAAGCCCGTACCGCAGCACTAAAGACGCGAAAATTGTTAGAGTTATTCTTTATGGCTCCCATGCCCGCGGCGGCTATGTCAATGATAATACATCGGGCTATCATTCTGATTATGATTTTTGCATACTGCTCAACAATACACGCTTTAAAAATCCTAAATACTGGCATGGTGTGGAAGAGGCCCTCATAAATATACCGTCACTGAGTGCATCCGACCATTCCAGTCCCGGTTTGGTGATACACGGCTATAAGGAGATGAACGCCAAGCTCAGAGATGGCTGGCCGTTCTATGTGGATATAGTCAATGACGGTATTACATTATACGAATTGGAAGGCTATCCGTTCAGCCCCATTGGCCCCCTGAAACCCAAACGCCGTAAGGTGATGGCGGAAAGATGGTTTCATGAATATATTGAAGAAGCCGATAAGTTCTTGAAGATGGCAAGTCTTGCAAGAGAACAAGGGGATAAATTTCAAAATCTTGCTGCTTTTCATCTCCATCAAGCAACAGAAACGCTTTATCATTGTGTGCTTTTAACGTTGAAGCTTTATGCACCTAAACTTCACGATCTTAAAAAATTGCACCAAAAGGCAGTAAACTTGGTGCCGGAACTGAAAGACCTTTGGCCTATTCATGACCGTCGTGCAGAACGCGCTTTTGAGCGGTTGTATGACGCTTATGTCAAAGGGCGTTATTCACGCCATTATGAAATCACCAATGAAGAGCTTGATTGGCTGGAAAGCCGCATCAAACTGTTGCGCGAAAAGGTGGTTGCGGCTTGCGAAAAGGCGCTTGCAGCCAAGTAGCGTTTCCCGACAAAACCGCTTCATAAGAGCGCTTTTCGACCTGATGCTATCCGGCGCCGGCGCGTCTCAAGCTTTTGATTTGTCGCGGTATCTTATCCGATTGATGATGCACATCAATCGGGAACCGCTCTAATGATAACGGCTGATATCCAAACCTGATGGGTCGATTTCCGGTTTCTTGCCGCTGATGATGTCGGCAATGAAATGACCGCTGCCTGTCGACATGGTCCAGCCAAGTGTGCCGTGACCGGCATTGATAAACAGGTTGGGATATTTCGTGCCACCTAGAATGGGCACACTGTCCGGTGTCACAGGCCGCAAACCCGACCATAGCTCCGGCTGGTATTGCGGGTCATAAGACCCGGGAAACATCATGCCTAAAGCTTCCTGCAAAGTTTTCATCCGCGGTTCTGTAAGCCTGATCGTGTAACCGGAAACCTCCGCCATGCCGCCGACACGGATACGGTCGCCAAGGCGCGTGACAGCCACCTTGTAAATATCGTCAATCACAGTAGAAACCGGCGCTTTGCTTTCATCGGTAATGGGCACCGTAATGGAATAGCCTTTGACCGGATAGATTGGTGCACGCAAACCCACATCATGCAACAGGAACGGAGTAAATGATCCCATGCAGACAAGATAGGCATCGGCGTTTTCCAAACCGGTTGATGTTTCCACCCCGCTTATTTGTCCGCCCTCAAGGTGCAGTTTTTTAATGTCGGTATTATATTGAAATTTGACCCCGTTTGCCTGCGCCATTTCGGCAAGTTTGGTGGTAAAAATCTGACAGTCGCCGGTTTCGTCTTCTGGGGTTTGTAAGCCGCCCACGATCTGGTCTTTGAGCGGCGCAAGGCCCGGCTCTACCGCAACACAGCCGGCTGCATCCAACATGTTGAAGGCAATGCCGTCGGCTTTCAGCACTTCCATATCCTTGTGCGCTGCATCAAGTTGATGCTGATCGCGGAAAAGCTGGATGGTGCCCTGCATGCGTTCGTCATAATGGATGCCGGTCTCGGCCCGTAGTGCCTTGAGGCATTCCGCACTATAATCCGACACGCGCACCATAAGCGCCTTGTTTTTCTTGTAACGCTCTGTGTTGCAATTGGCGAGCATGGAAAGCAACCATGCAATCTGGCTGAGACTTGCCTTGGGATGGATAATCAGTGGCGAATTTGGCCGTGTCATCCATTTCATGGCTTTCAAAGGCAGGCCCGGTGCGGCCCACGGTGTGGTGTAACCGAAGGATACCTGACCCGCATTGGCAAAACTCGTTTCCAAAGCCGGCCCGGGCTGACGATCTATCACGGTCACATCATGACCGGCTTTATTCAGATACCAGGCCGAGGTAACACCAACAACGCCGCTTCCCAGAACCAGAACTTTCATATTTCAACCCTCCGCCCGTTTTGCAAATAAATGCGCTCGTAGCGTTTGCCGAGCGATGTCAGAATTTCATAAGGAATTGTGCCGGCGTCTCGCGCCACATCTTCCAGCGATTGGTTGTTGCCGATGAGTTCTACAACATCACCCGGCTTTAATGCGTCGTCGCCGAGATCGGTTGCATCCAGCGTTATGGAATCCATGGATACGCGGCCGATAATGGGCAAACGTTGATTGTTGAAATAGGCAGAACCCTTATTGCCAAGGGCGCGATGCCAGCCATCCGCGTAGCCGACCGCAATAGTAGTGATGATGCTTGGCCGTGTGGTGGTAAAGCTTCCGCCATAACCGATGGCTGCACCTTTCTGCACATGACGGCTTTGTATCACCCTTGCATCCAGACGTAGCACAGGCTTGATGGTTGTGGGGACATGGCCATGCGGATCGACGCCATAAAGTGCAATGCCGGGGCGTACCAGATTGAACGCAAAGTCGGCTTGTAAAAATATGCCGCCCGAATTGGCAAAAGCCACCGGACAGTCTGGCAGTTTCGAAAGCGCTGCCTTCATTGCGGCAAACTGCGTTTGGTTGGATGGGTTTTGCGCTTCATCACCACTTGCCAGATGGCTGATAATGTAGCGTATATCGGCGGCCTCAAAAATCGCCGGATCTGTAATCAAGTGGTTAAGCTCATCATGATCCAGCCCTAAACGGCTCATGCCGGTATCAATCTGGATCATGGCTGGCAATTTTTCTGCTTTGTCGTGGCACAGTGTCTGCCATGCGACAATCGACGCCCATGAATTGAGCACCGGCACAACGCCCGCTTCGGCTGTCAATGCCTCCGCTCCCGGCTGTATGCCGTTTAAAATGACGATCGTCACATCTGCCGGCAGTATGGTTTTAAGGTGCAGCGCTTCGACAAGCTGGGCAACAAAGAAAATGCGGCATCCCGCCTGATAAAGTGTCGGGCCCACTTGTGCCGCACCCAAACCGTATGCATCCGCCTTTATCACCGCAGCGCAGGCAGCAGGTTCAACCCGCATGCGCAAAACATTATAATTATGCGCAATCGCATCAAGGTCGATTGTTGCAATAGCCCCATAGGCCAAGGCCGAGATTCGCTGGTTTTGCTGCAAATTACCCATTTTTCAATCCTGTCTGGTGCGTCAGACACACGTGTTCCTACGGCTGTTACCGTTATTATTAAACCGATAATAATTGAACACCATTCGAATGTTGTGTCTATTTTTGATATAATATATAATTTTTAGCGAATTATAGAGTTTAAAAACTATTTTGTGAAATATTATGCAAAACATTGATGCGATAGATAGAAACATCATCCGTTGTTTGCGCCGCAATGGCCGCATGACCAACGCCAAATTGGCGCAAGAGGTTGGGCTTTCACCCTCGGCCTGTTTGCGGCGGGTACAAATATTGGAAGATAGCGGCGTCATTCGCGGCTATACGGCTATACTCGGTGCCGTCGAGGGGGAAGACCGGCTTGTGGCCATCATCCAGATCACATTGGAAAAACAGACGGAAGAGTATCTTAACCGTTTTGAAGCCGCCGTGCGTCGTCACCCCGAAATCAAAGAATGTTATCTCATGACAGGCGATGCCGATTACTGGTTGCGCGCCGAGGCGGAAAACGCATCCGCCTATGAAATCATCCATAAGGAAATTCTATCGCGGCTGCCGGGTGTCTCGCGCATTCATTCGAGTTTTTCAATCCGGTCGGTTTTAACCCAGCGGGCACCTTCGAACGCCTGACCATGCTGGTCTATGTGCAGTTGCCAGTAAAGCTGTCATTGGACACATACGGATTGTCGTCGATTGCATTCGTTTAAGGCGGTTTTTTGTATTTGGCCAGATACGTGCCATCCACTTTGATGAAAAGTGACAAGCAACTATAACGGGCATAATCCCCGCCACCTTTGTAGCTATCGCAGCATATCCGGCTTGATTGTCATGGCGACACATTGTGCGACTTTGTGGTCACGTTGCTCGCTACTGGCATTCAAACCTTTAATAACGCCTTGGCGGTCTTCAAGACTGCGGTTCTGGCTCATTTTGGTCTTGCCTTCCAAACGTTCAATGATGAGCTTGATGCCGATAATCCCTTTCAATTGCGCATCGATAAATGCGGCCGGTGCGTCACCTACGCGCCATGGAACATCCTGACCGCTTTCGTGCAGGTTTGTCAGTGTCTCCACGGCTTGGCGCAGGGCATCCGGCTCATCGAAAATTTCCAAGTGGCCATAAGCATGCACAGCATCGTAATTCCATGTTGGCACAACCTTGTGGTTTTGTTGCTTCGTGGCATACCAATTCGGGCTGATATAGGCATCGAGGCCGGAGAATATGGCAAGTGATTGGCCCGGTCCGGCATTTTTCCAATGCGGATTTGCTTTGGCTAAATGGCCGTAAAGTGTTCCAAGCGTACCTTCACCCTTATCAAGGAACAAAGGCAGATGCGTCGCGACAGGGCCGTTTTCGCCATTGGAAACGAGAATAGCAAAGGGGGCCACCTGCGTGATAAAATCCTGCATGGCGGCATGGTCGTCAATGCGGAATGCAGGTGGCGTATACATCGTCTATCCGTTCATTTTTTGGGGCGGCTCGGCCGATAGTCGTATAATATGTTATGGTTGACATCCGCTATATCGCGTTTGCCGCACAGTGCCATGGTGATATCCATTTCGCGCGCAATAATTTCCAGCGCCTTGGTGACACCGTCCTTGCCCATGGCACCAAGGCCATAGAGAAAAGGCCGCCCGATAAAAGTGCCCTTTGCCCCCAATGCGACGGCTTTCAGCACATCTTGACCGGAGCGGATGCCGCCATCCATGTGGATTTCAATCTTGTCGCCAACCGCATCGACGATTTCCGGTAAAACGGAGATCGAAGATGGTGCTCCATCCAGCTGACGCCCGCCATGATTGGAAACGATAATGGCATCGGCACCACTTTTGACGGCCATTTTGGCGTCTTCAGCATCAAGAATGCCTTTGAGGATAAGCGGCCCGCCCCAGCGCTGCTTGATCCACTCGACGTCGCTCCAGTTAAGCTTGGGGTCGAACTGTTCGGCTGTCCACGAACTGAGCGAAGAAAGATCGGTGACGTTTTTGGCGTGGCCCGCAATATTTCGGAATGTCCGCCGGTTGGTCTGCAACATTTGCATGCACCAAAGCGGGCAGGTCATCATCTGCCAGATATGCTTCAAGGTGAATTTGGGTGGGGCAGACAAACCATTGCGCAGATCTTTGTGGCGTTGCCCGAGAATCTGTAAATCAAGCGTCAGCACCAGTGCACTGCATTTGGCCGCTTTTGCACGGTCAATCAGATTGGCAATAAAATCGCGGTCTTTCATCACATAAAGCTGGAACCAGAATGGCTTTGTTGTGACTGACGCCACATCTTCAATCGAACAGATACTCATGGTCGAAAGGGTAAAGGGCACACCAAATTCTTCTGCAGCCTGCGCGGCCAGCATTTCGCCATTGGCGTGTTGCATGCCGGTAAGACCGGTCGGCGAAAGCGCGACTGGCATAGCCACTTTCTGCCCGATCATCTGGCTTTCCAAAGACCGGTTGGTCATGTCAACGAGAACGCGCTGGCGCAGCTTGATTTTCTGAAAATCCTCTTCGTTTGCGCGATAGGTGCCTTCAGTCCAGGCGCCGGAATCCGCATAGTCGAAAAACATTTTCGGCACACGCCGCTTCGCCATTTTTTTCAGATCGTTGATCTCGAGAATTTCAGCCATTTCAAGCCTCGCTCATTGCTTCAATTGTATAAGGTCTAATCCCGTCGCCTTGCAATAAAAAGCCTTTTATTGGCAATCGACGAAATTGTTACCGCGCGCGTGACATGCGTTTGTCGAGGCCGTCTTTCAATATAAGTCGGTGGACATAGACCATCATGATATGGCCGATGATCAAAAGCAGTAATAACCATCCCAGCTCACCATGAAACTTGTTGCCAGCCGCCATAAGCTCAGGAGCCTGATTGCCGGTGGGCAGAAATATTTGTAAGCCCAATACCGAAAAGCCGCGGCCGGAACCATAAGCCCGCAATAATGCGAAAAAGGGCACCAAAAACATCAGTAAATAGAGGGCAAAATGGCCAAGGCGGGCAGCCAATCCCCAAAAGTTTTGCGCAAATGAAGGGCGTCTGCGCAAATTGATAAGCCCCCAAATACCGCGTAACAGCACCAAAACAAACAGGATCGTTCCGACTGTGTAATGGGTCTGCCAGAAAAAACCGCGCAAGCTGCTGTCGGGGCTCAAGAAGAAATGGCTGATGGCGGTGATGAACTGCCAGATGAAAAGTCCTGCCATCGACCAGTGGAAAATTCTGCTGCCAATGCCAAAACGTGTCGGGCTGTCCCATAAGCCGTTATCGTGGCTGCGGCTTTCGTTTATCATGGCGAGGTCCTTTTTTAAACTTGCGGTTGCATCCTGTCTTGATTTTGCACCAAAAAGGGCAATGTTGCAAACCATTCGGGCGCGGTGACAATTTATCATGGCCCTGCAAGGATTGGGCAGAAATTTGGTTTGACCGCGTTTAAAAACCTCGACGGTGGAAGCACGCCGCACGCGGTGTCTCTGCTATCCAGCCAACATTTTTGTGTTGCTGCAGCGAATGCTTGGATTGTCACCGCTCTTTAAGTTCAATGGCAGCTTTTGCAACCCGCCAGATCCTCCAGAATGGGGCAATCCGGCCGGTCATCGCCATGGCAATTGTGGGCCAGATGGTTCAACGTATCCACCATGGCCTGCAACGCCGCCATTTTTTCCTCCAACATTTTTACGTGGGAAAGCGCCAGCTTTTTGACATCGCTGGAGGCCCGGCTGCGGTCTTTCCATAATTCCAGCAGCAGCCGGATATCCTCGATGGAAAACCCCAATGCTCTGGAACGCCGGACAAATCTTAGATTGGCAATGTCATTGGGCATATAAACCCTGTAACCGCTATCGCTTCTGTGGGCCGGTGCAATCAGGCCGATTTCTTCATAATGGCGGATCATTTTGGCTGTTAATCCGGATTGTTTGGCAGCTTCACCGATATTCATATGCTTGATCCTGTTTTTGCCTTCGCCATCGCGGTCAGATGTGTGGCCTGTCTTGAGGAGAACTTGCTTATATAATCGGTCTTGGTGGTGGATAATGCAAGCGCTGACACAAAGTCGCTTGACCTTTTTTACGGCTTACTGGACTAAAGTATTTCCAGAAAAAGTTGCATGACTTTTTCGTTTGGAAAATACGTAAAAAGAAAAGCTCAGAGTGATCTCGTGCCTCTATCAAAACAGGGTCACTCTTAAACAGCATTGAATGATCCACCAGCAAGGCGAGAAACCACCGGAGCGAAATCATGACAAAAGAATTGCCGCAATCCACATCGGCTGATCTGGTCTATGCACTTGAAGACAGGCCATCGCCACCCGTCGCCTTTCTGGCTGCTTTCCAGCATCTATTGGCCATTATCGTTCCCATCATTACGCCTGGTTTTATCATTTGCAGTGCTGCGGGGCTCAAACCGGAAGATACGGCCATGGTTCTATCCATGTCGTTGGTCATTTCCGGTATTGCAACATTTTTCCAGTGTAAAAAAATCGGGCCGTTTGGTGCGGGTCTCTTGATTGTGCAAGGCACCAGTTTCAACTTTGTCGGGCCGCTTTCTGCGGGTGCTGCGGCCATGGTTGCCAGTGGCATTCCACCGCATGAAGTGATGGCGGCAATCTTTGGCGTGGTGATTGCCGGCTCGTTCATCGAGATGGGCGTATCGCGCATACTGCCGTTTATCCGCCGGATGATTACGCCGTTGGTGACGGGCATCGTTGTGTTGCTCATTGGTTTGACCCTGATCAAAGAAGGTTTGGTCAGTATGGGGGGCGGTTATGCATCCATGGGCCCGGAAGGCCATTTTGCCAGTCTCGAAAATCTTGGTTTGTCCTGCTCGGTCTTCGCGTTGATCATTCTATTCAATCGCGTCAATATTGCGTGGATACGTTCCAGTGCAATCATTCTGGCACTTGCGGTCGGCTATATCATTGCCGGTTTTTTAGGGAGGCTGGATTTTTCAGGCTTTGAGAATTCTGCATTGTTTGCGCTGCCGACACCTATGCATTTCGGTCTTTCGTTTTCGTGGTCGCTGTTTATCCCACTCATTGTTATCTATCTGGTCACATCGTTGGAAGCTGTTGGCGACATCACCGCAACCAGTAAAATATCCGGTCAGCCAGTCACTGGCCCGGTATGGATGAAACGTATCAAAGGCGGCGTTCTGGTGAATGGCGCCAATTCGCTGCTTGCCGGTTTTTTCAATACATTTCCCAGTTCGGTCTTTGCGCAAAACAATGGTATTATCCAGCTGACTGGCGTCGCCAGCCGATACATTGGACTGTGGATTGCAGCCATTCTCATTGTTATGGGATTGTTTCCCAAAATCGCGGCGCTCATTCAGGCGATGCCGGAACCTGTTCTTGGCGGCGCTGCAATGATTATGTTTGGTTCGGTTGCCGCTTCGGGCATCAATATTCTTTCAGCCGTCAAGCTTGATCGTCGCGCATTGTTGATCATCGCAATCGCTCTTGCTGTTGGCGTAGGGGTGCCGCAGGTGCCCGATTTTGTCAGCCATCTCCCCGTCTGGATTGCAGACATTATGAAGTCGGGTTTGGCTGCAGGCGGTATAACAGCCATCGTGCTTAATCTGCTTTTGCCTGAAACACCGGTGGAGCTAGAAAGCACGCAAGAAGGTTGATCATGGCCGTCCTATACGCTCATGGGAATGCCCATGTCGACAAAACGATGTTCAGGATATGGAAAGCCGCGTTGCAGAGCGTTTGAGATGGCGGGCCATGGCCTTTTCCGCCTCACGCGGCTCGCCGTCAATAATTGCCTTGGCAATCGCTGCATGTTCCTGTTCGGCTGCACTGAAAGCGCCGGTAACTTTGGCTGTATTGCAATGGGCGAGCGAAAGAAAATCTGTCATCGGCTGGTGCAGTGTCTGAATGACAGAAACAAAGAGCGGATTGCCGCTTGCAACTGCTACAGCGCAGTGGAATCCCATGTCGGCAAGTGCCCGATCGTGGAAACAATCCCCGGCCTTTTCCAATGCATCCACCGCTTTGGTCAAGGCAATAAGATCTGCATCTTGGCGCCGACTTGCGGCAAGCGCTGCCGCTGCCGGTTCTATAATACGCCGCAGCTCCATAATGTGGGTGGGCAGCAATTCGCAATGCAGCTGGATATTTTGAACAAAGCTTGGTGTGGCCTGTTCGACAACAAAGGCACCGCGACCCTGTTGTGTTTCGATGCGGCCTTCCTGTTTCAGTCTTGCAATTGCCTCACGCACAACGGTTCTGCTCACCCGAAACGCTTCTGAAAGCTGTTGTTCGGTGGGCAACTGGTCACCCGGATTAAGATTGCCAGAGGTCATACGGGCAAGCAATACATCGACAATCTGGTCTGCGAGGGTCTCACGGCGCTTTACCGGGATGAGATCAAGCAGGGCAGTTGAAGAAGAGGTCTCCTCAGCCACTTTGATGTCCCGACCGTCCATAATCACCGCCTCCCATTGTCAATCACTTTCACAAGTCTCTTGTCATATAGCAAGCGCCTTTAACACATCTGTGCTTCAACTTCCAACATAGTCGGCAGGTGCAACAATTTGGCGCACCATGCCGAAAAGATTATATCAAAGCTTCTGCTTCATCTTGGCAACCACGCCTTCTTTTCGTGCCATTGCGTCCAATGCGGGTACGATACGGGTGAAGTGTTCAGATTGTGCATGCGCGCCAAGTGCCGCATGATCACGCCATGTTTCTATAAACACAAAATGTCCGGTATCTTCCTCATCCACAAAAAGGTCATAGGAGATACATCCGTCTTCTTTACGGGTTTTTTCAACCAGCTCTGAAAACAATCCGTCGGTTTTATCCAATAATTCTGGCTTGAGATATTTATGGGCGACAACTTTCAACATGATGTATTCTCCAGTTTTGCGGCAATCGTCTGTAGCCCCCATTGCAAGAGCCTGTCTGCCTGTGGTTGTGAGGATGCTTCGCAGTAGCATCGAAGTTCGGGTGCATTGCCCGAAAGCCGAAAGTGGATGATGTCACCGTTATCGATGATGACGCGTAGACCATCTATAACGTCCCAATGGGAAATTGTCCCCAGCGGGTGAAAAAAATGTACCCTGTTGGTACAATCTTCCAAAGAGGAAAGAATATTGCCGGCTTTTTTGGTATCGACATTGGTGAGGCGGTTGCTGGCGGTAAAACGTTGCGGCAAACCGGCATAAAGCGATTGAATACTTACGCCGCGCAATTGCGCCAGTCCAAGCACGCTCAAAAGCGGCAGCATAGCATCGCGGGTAGGTAATTTTGCCAGGACACCTTGTTCCGTCACAATGTCGCTGCCCGTCAGTACACCGCCATTCGCCTCGAATCCGACAATATTTGTGTATCCATCATCCAATGCCTGGCCCATGGCGGCAATAACATAAGGCGAGCCGACACGACAACGGTAGACGGCTTCAAATAAATCACTCGTTTCAATGGCCGAACTGGCTGTCACAGGCACGGCAACAGCATCGGCAGAAAGGAAATCGGCAGTCAGCAATCCCACAATATCGCCTTTGAGGAAAGTTCCGTCAGACCCCGCAATCAAAGGTCTGTCAGCATCACCATCGGTCGAAATAAGCGCGTCCAGCCTATGCTGTTTGACAGCCTGTCGTGCAATATCGCAATCGATGTCGCGTAGGGCCTCTGTATCTACGGGAATGAACCGATCCGCCCGCTCGATTTCGATGGTTTTTGCCCCGTAAGCCGCTAAGATATCGACCATGAGATCACGTGCAACGGAACTATGCTGATAAACGCCGATCCGTAAACCTTGCAGGCTGTTTTTCGGCAAGATTGAAAGACAACGGTGACGATAGGCTTGCAAAATTGTAGGGTCGATGTCCACTGCACCTAGCGGAATGTCTGTGACCGCGCTTTGCGGCAGATGCTGCAAAATACCGCTTTCATCCTGTTTGGTAATTTCCCCATCAGGGCGATAGAATTTCAAACCATTACGATCTTCCGGTATGTGGCTCCCCGTCACCATGATCGCCGGCAATTTGCGGCTCTGTGCCGCCAGCGCCAAGGCCGGAGTGGGCAGGGGGCCTGCATTCACAACAGTGAAGCCTTCAGTGGCGGCAGCCGCCATTACGGCAGCTGCAATATGCGGGCTGCTGGCCCGCAGATCCATGCCTACCAGAAGCGAAGTCGAGGGCTCGATGAGACCTGATGCACACAAATGCCTGAGAAAGCCGACCGTGTAACGGTAACACACATCATCACGCATCATGCTGACCAGACCGCGAAGGCCGCTTGTCCCGAATTTTACTGTTTCAGTCATGAGCGGCATATGTGCGGAGATGATGGACGTTACAAGGTTCTCGCATCTGGGTTTTCCAATTCAGTCTCAGTTCGATTTCTAACGGTCATACATTATCTACAACAGACATTTGACGAAAAGATTTTCGTCTTTATGTCAGAAAGATGCAATAGAGATGTTGGCAGATCAAGCGGACAGGGTTATATCATGTCCGCAATTGTCAAGAATACCCGCTCACACAATCATAAGGAACTTTCCCATGAGTGCGTCTGCCGCCAATGCAGCTACCAATGCACCTGCCGCAACATCAAGCTTTCCCATTCCGGAAAATGTATTTGCGCTGACTGTGCGTGACGTAAAGCATTATACAGACAGACTTTTCCGTTTTCGTGTGAGCCGGCCGGAAAGCTTCCGTTTCCGTTCGGGTGAATTTGTCATGATCGGTTTGCCCAATGCGGAAAAACCGGTCTACCGGGCCTATTCGATTGCAAGCCCGTTTTGGGATGAAGAGCTGGAATTCTTTTCCATTAAGGTGCCGGGAGGACCTTTGACCGAGCATTTGCAGAAAATTAAAATTGGCGACACGGTGTTGATGCGCAAAAAATCCACCGGAACATTGGTGCTTGATGCTTTGGTTCCGGGCAAGCGGCTGTATCTTTTATCAACGGGGACAGGGGTTGCACCGTTTGCCAGCCTGATCCGAGATCCGGAAACTTATGAAAAGTTTGAAGAGGTTGTGCTGATCCAAACAACCCGCGAGGTTGACGAACTGAATTATGCGCGCGAACTTGTGCAGGCATTGAAAGAAGATCCGCTGATTGGAGAATTTGCACAGCAGTTGAAATTTTACCCTATGACCACCCGTGAGCAGTCCCCGCATATGGGACGGATTACCGATGCAATGCGTAGCGGTGTGTTTTTCAAGGATACAGGTCTGGCCAATATCAATGCACAGGAAGACCGTGTCATGATTTGCGGCTCCATGGCAATGCTCAAGGATTGCGCAGCCATGTGTGAAGAATTCGGCCTAGTAGAAGGCGCCAATAATGCACCCGCCACCTATGTGGTTGAACGTGCATTTGTCGATTGACAGCCGGAACCGGCTGCCAGCTTACACGAACGTCATAGCGTGGTGCGAAAAGTGGGACCGCATCTGCCGATAAAACAGTCTGAGCGCCAGTTTTTATAATCCGGTTGGTATCAGATATATAAACGCAATAAATCAGAGTGTTCATGCGTTTTATCTGATCTCAAGACAACGCTGCATGCATTAGAGCGCATTTTGACCGAGAGCATTTTCCGAAAAGTGTGAAGGGTTTTCGGACAAAAAATGCGGAAAAACAGAAGCTTAGAGCACGTATTTGGTTCATCAAATACCGAACATGCTCTAGTTGGATTAGATCGAAATGCGCTCTAATCCATTCTTTAAGCCACGTTTTTATCCGATAGGAGCGGGATTAAAAAATCATCCCGTGACACGTTTTCCCAACGGATGCGCTTTATACTTTTCGCAACACGCTCTAAGCTTTAAGTTCAGCGGCTTGAGCTGCCAATTTCGTGATACCGTCCCAGTCGCCGGCTTCAACAAGTTGTTTCGGCGCAACCCATGATCCCCCGACACAGACAACATTTGCCAGCTGTAGCCATTCGGGCGCATTATTGAGTGAAATGCCACCAGTAGGGCAAAACCTGATATCTGCGAAGGGTGAGGCAAGCGATTTAACAAAGTCAACGCCGCCTGCGGCCTGCGCCGGAAAGAATTTCAAATAGTGATACCCTTCTTCCATGGCACCCATGAGTTCGCTTGGTGTGATGGCTCCCGGTAACATCGGTATTTCGCTATCTTCCGCGATATCAATCAGCTCGCCTGTCAGACCGGGACTGACGATAAATTTTGCCCCTGCATGTTCGGCTGCTTCAAAATGGTCGGTGTTCAATATCGTACCAGCGCCAACAATTGCCTCCGGCACATTTTCAGCAATTGCCTGAATGGCATCAAGCGCAACCGGGGTGCGCAATGTTACTTCGATGGCTTTTAAACCACCCTTTGCCAAGGCCCGAGCCAAAGGTACGGCATCGTCAAGACGATCAATCAATAAGACCGGTATGACGCTCTGTCCTTCCATGATGGGTAAAAGGCGTTCGACTTTTTGACTCATTGCTCTATCTCCAGACGGCTTTTATATGGTTGTTATAGGCTTTTCACCATGGATATAAAAGGGTGTTGTGAATTGTTCTTGAATTAGAGCCTGCTTGGCATTATTGCAGGAGAATGGAACAGAAATTCACCGTTGCCGCCCTTTATTGTTTTGCCCGCTTGGAGCGTTATCGTACGCTGCAACAACCCTTGCGCACCTTGTGCGAGCAGAACAATATAACAGGCACATTGCTGCTTGCCCATGAAGGGATCAATGGCACAGTCGCCGGTAGCGCCGAGGCGGTTGCAAAGCTCATCGCCTTTATTACCACGCAGCCAGAGCTGCAAAATCCCGAATTGAAATATTCAACAGCGACCGAACGGCCA
Source organism: Bartonella sp. LJL80 (assembly GCF_054871565.1). NCBI lineage: Bacteria > Pseudomonadati > Pseudomonadota > Alphaproteobacteria > Hyphomicrobiales > Bartonellaceae > Bartonella > Bartonella sp. LJL80. The sequence continues at coordinate 19,849 of NZ_JBTXLM010000001.1, read as the reverse complement.
TTTCACCGGATGAAGGTTCGGCTGAAAAAAGAAATTGTCACCATGGGGATCGAAGATGTCGACCCGCTGGAAGTGGTTGGCACTTATGTTGCGCCGAAAGATTGGAACGCTCTGATTACGGATGAAGATACTATCCTGATTGATACGCGTAATGACTATGAATATGCCATAGGCACGTTTGAAGGCGCTGTTGACCCCGATATTAAAACCTTTCGGGATTTTCCCAAATGGGTTGCCGAGCATGATGGCGAACTGCAAAAAAAGCGCAAGATTGCGATGTTTTGCACGGGCGGCATCAGGTGTGAAAAATCCACCGCTTACGTCCGCGGCCTTGGTTTTGATCAGGTCTACCACTTGAAGGGCGGCATTCTGAAGTATCTGGAAGAGATACCGCAGGAAGAAAGCCTTTGGAAGGGTGAGTGTTTTGTCTTTGATGAACGTGTCTCTGTGGGGCATGGTTTGCAGGAAGGCGGCCTTCAACTTTGCCGCGCATGTCGGCGCCCTTTGAGTGCGGCCGATAAGTTGCAACCCCATTTTGAAGAAGGGGTTTCCTGCGAGGCTTGTTATGGCGAGCGAAGCGAAGATGATCGCCAGCGTTTCCGCGAAAGAAACAAGCAGATCAAATTGGCGCGCAAGCGCGGAGATGGCCCACATATCGGCCACTGACCTTGCTATTTTGTATGCTCGCTCTAGTTGTTGCTTGGGGGCGTCAACTGAGGATACAGATATGCTTGATGCTAAAAAGATATTTACCGACCTGTTGCAGTCGCGCGATTCTGCCACGCAGAATAGTCAAAATGCTACAGAGCAAAATAATGCAGCCAACTTCTCCGTCGGTGATTTGCTTGGTGGCTTATTTGGTGGCAACCAAAAAGGCAACATGCTGGAAGGCCTGATCAAAGGTGGTGGTCTGGCAGCTATTGCCGGTGTTGCGTTTGAAGCATTGAAGAATTTCCAAAAAGATGACGATGCCGCCAACCAGAAGGTGGATTTGACCGATATCGGCCAAAGTGGTGCCGAACATAATTCTGATTTTGCTTTGACATTGGTGAGAGCCATGATCCAGGCGGCCAAAGCTGATGGACATGTTGATGCGAAAGAACGCAAGCTCATTCAGGCAAAAATTGCGGAATCCGATATTGATGAAAAGACAACACAGTTTTTGATGGCGGAGCTCGAAAAGCCCGTCGATCTTGACAGTCTCGTTAAAACCGTCAACACCGACGAGCAAAAGACCGAGCTTTATGTTGCATCGCGCATGGCACTCGACCCCAATAAGCCGAAAGACCGCAATTATCTTGACAATCTGACGCAGAAATTATCCCTGCCAGAGGGACTGCTCAAACAGGTTGAGCAGGCGATTGCCCAAGTCGGGCGTTGACAGATAAAAGGTTCTGCTATTTCCTGACGGTTTAAACCTGAAGGAGTGCCAAATGGCGGATCTTGCGCATTTTGAAAAACGGTCTTTTCCGGAAAGAAAAACTCTGGAGGGCCGTTTTGTGCGTCTGGAGCCAATGTCAGTCGAACAACATCTCGACGGATTGTTCGACGCAGGCCATCAGCCTGATGGGCAGGAACGGTTCCGTTGGCTTTTTGAACAGCCACCGCGTGATCGTCAAGAAATGGAAACGTGGATTAAAAGCGTCGAGGGCCTTAACGATCCAATGTTTTTTGCGGTTGTGGACCGGAGCAATGGCAATGCTTGCGGCAGGCAGGCCCTCATGCGGATTGATGCCGCCAATGGCGTTGCTGAAATCGGCCATATCTATTGGGGCCCAAAAATGCAGCGCAGCGCCAAGGCAACCGAGGCGCTTTACCTGTTTGCATCCTATATTTTCGACACTCTCGGCTATCGCCGGTTTGAATGGAAGTGCAACAATGAAAATGCGCCATCGAAGAAGGCCGCTGCTCGCTTTGGTTTTACCTATGAGGGGCTGTTTCGGCAACACATGGTGCAAAAAGGTAAAAACCGCGATACGGCGTGGTTTTCCATTGTCGATCACGAGTGGCAATGGTTGAAACGTGCTTATGAACACTGGTTGAAGCCGGATAATTTTGATCAAGACCAGCAACAGATAAAACCCTTGGCCGCATTCATTGATGCCGAGCGTTCTGCCACCTCATCTTGAAAACAGGAATTTTTCAACGTGGTTTTGTCTGCTCTTTGTCGTAGGTTTTAAACCAATGCACAAGATAGTCGACAAGAAGCCGCACTTTGGCAGGGAGATAGCGCCGATGCGGGTAGACTGCGAAAATGCCGGTATCTTTAACTGTATAGGCATCCAGCACAGAAATCAGTCTGCCTTTGGAAATTTCTTCAGCGGCTACAAAATGCGGCATACGGGCGAAACCTATTCCAGCAATTGCCGCGGTTCGGGTAATGATTGGCCCATTGACTTCCATAGGGCCGGAAATGGGGATGGAAAACAGGTTTCCATCTTCGGTCATGAATGCCCAATTGTTGAAACTGCGATTATTCCGATCAACAAGACAAGGCATGCTGCGTAGATCCTGCGGCTTCAATGGGGTTCCGGTTTTCTCCAGGAGTTGGGGAGAGGCTACAATGACCGACGCGATATTGATAAGACGGCGCGCGATCAGTGATGAATCTTCCATTCGTGTGATACGGATGCCAAGATCAAAGCCTTCGTCGACAAGGTCGACAAAGCGATCGTCAAGGTGGACATCAAGGTGGATGTCTGGATGGGAAACCAGAAAATCCACCAGTGATTTGCCAATAGGCGCATCAGCAAAGGTACGCGATGCACTGATTTTGATGCGGCCATGCGCAACGGTATTCGATTGGGTGATACTGTCTTGCAGATCGTCAAGTTCTTTGAGGATCTCAAGTGCGCGCAAATAATAAGTATGTCCGGCTTCGGTAAGAGAAAGCTGGCGCGTTGTGCGGTTCAGCAGCAAGACGCCCAACTCATCTTCCAGTTCACGCACATGCTTTGACAGCAAAGCTTTCGATTTATGGGTTTTTCGCCCCGCGGCAGAAAAGCCTTCCGCCTCGACCACGTCAACAAAAGCACGCATTCTTGTGAAAAGTCCCATGGTGCTCATCCTTTTTTGGTCAATTTTACCTGTTATAACCCTGTTATTGTGACTTTTGCGCATCAAAAAGCCGAATGGAAATAAAAAAATGCGAAAAACAGAAAAAAAATATTGAAAGCCCTATAGGTTGCGCCTATATGCGCTCTTGCCCAAAGTCGCACGTGCCTGTGGGTGTCCGCCGGTCCTCGAATGGTGAGGGTAGCCGGTACGGTACCTGGACCTAACCGCTCCAGTCATTCTTACGGCCAACCGAAGGAATGAGGACATCTTGAAGCAACGACGGTGCGGGCCTTTCTGGTGTCTTCCAGCTGTCCAAACGCTGGAATTACTGAAGAGGCACACCTCATTGCCTTCCGTGCGGATACGGTTTTCGTTTCCAATCAAAAGGCAGACAAAGCGGAACAATGCGTTGGCGCGCGCTGTTCCTCCGCCGCAAGCATTGCAGAAGGTTTTTCGGTAACTCCAATAACCGGAATACGTGAAAGCAAGAGCCTGCACTTTGTCCCTTGGCTTTTCATGACGTGGTGTCATGAAAGGCAAAGATCGGGGAAGTATAGCTTTCCCAAGGAGAACCGAAATGGCAACACAACGCATCCGCGATTTTCTCGCAACTCGCCGCCCAGAAGGCCCATGCATGATCCTGGACCTTGATGTTGTGCGCGAAAATTATGAAGGCTTCGAGAAAGCCCTTCCACAATCACGCATCTTCTATGCTGTAAAAGCCAATCCTGCGCCTGAAATTTTGCGTTTGCTTGTTTCCATGGGTTCATCATTCGATACAGCATCTGTTGCCGAGATTGAGATGGCATTGGATGCCGGTGCAACACCTGACCGTATTTCCTTTGGTAATACCATTAAAAAGGAACGCGATATAGCGCGCGCCCATGAATTGGGTATTTCGCTTTATGCGGTCGACTGCGTCGAAGAAGTTGAAAAAGTTGCTCGTGCAGCACCCGGTGCCCGCGTTTTCTGTCGTGTTTTGACAGATGGTGAGGGCGCGGAATGGCCGCTGTCGCGCAAATTCGGTTGTGTGCCTGCCATGGCTGTCGATGTATTGCGTCGCGCCCATGAATTGGGCTTGAAAGCCCATGGTGTATCGTTTCATGTTGGTTCACAGCAAACCAATCTGGAAGCATGGGACCGTGCTTTGGCAGATGCTTCGAAGGTATTTCAGACCTTGGCAAAAGAAGGAATCTTGCTGAAACTCGTCAATATGGGTGGTGGTTTCCCAACACGCTACCTCAAGGATGTGCCTACGGCACAGGCCTATGGCATGGCTATTTTTGACGCGTTGAGCAAGCATTTTGGGAACCGTATGCCTGAAACCATCATCGAGCCGGGCCGCGGCATGGTTGGCAATGCCGGTGTTATCCGCACTGAAGTTGTTCTGGTTTCTAAAAAAGCCGACAATGATAATGTTCGGTGGGTTTATCTTGATGTTGGCAAATTCAATGGCCTTGCCGAGACAATGGATGAGGCTATTCGTTATCCAATTGAAACAACCCGGGATCACGACGTGATGGAGCCTTGCGTGTTGGCTGGTCCGACATGCGATTCAGCCGATGTGATGTATGAAAAAACACCTTATCCGCTGCCGATCTCTTTGACAGTGGGTGATGAGTTGCTCATCCATGGCACAGGTGCTTATACGACGACCTATGCTTCAGTGGCATTTAACGGCTTTGAACCTTTGCGGTCCTACGTTATCTGATTTTATCTCTCACTCTGTTACCATTCTGAATACTTATGCCGGCCGGTTTTTCCGGCTGGCTGAGTTTGAGAGGATTCCGGCTATGTTTTCTTCATACTCCGACATTGTCGCTGTAAACGGCCAATCGTTCACCCTTCGCCTCGAAAGTGAGGGCGATCTGCATGCGCGTGAAGTATTGCTTGATTTAACGATGGGGGAAGGGCGTCGTCGTAAGTCATCCGAAGCTATCCGTCGCGGTCGTCTCCCAGCAGATCAACTTGCTTTCGTCGTGACAGATTTGCAGCAGAATATTGTTGCAACTTTGCGTCTTTGGCATGTTCATTTTGGCCGTGATAAAGACGATATTCATACCGGGCTGCTTCTAGGGCCTTTGGCTGTCCACCCGGATGTTGCCGGCTGTGGTCTTGGTTCTGCTTTAATGCGCCAAGCGATCGAATCAGCAAGTAGGCTTGGTCATGGCGCTATCTTTCTCGTGGGTGATCCCGATTACTACCAGCGTTTCGGCTTTTCATCTGTTTTGACCAAGACATTTGCAATGCCCGGACCTTATGAAAAGCACCGTTTCCAGGCTCTGGAGCTGATTGAGGAGCATCTTGATGGTTGCCATGGTGTCTTGGAACCTGCGGGAATGCGCGCGAGTGCACGCAAAACGAGAGAAAAACAGGTCGCTTAAAGCGCTTTTCGACCGGATGCTATCCGGCCGGCGCGCCTCAAGCTTTTGATTTGTAACGGTATCATATCCGATTGATGATTCACATCAATCGGGAACCGGTCTAGAGCACGTTCGGTGTTTGATAGACCAAACATGTGCTCTAGATTCATTATTTTGTCGCATTATTCGCGCGCAAATGTGATTCCACATTTGGCTCGAAAATGCTCTAGAGCATGAGAGTGATGAGCCACCGCGATCAACAGCGTGTAGCTAAAAGTGGGAACCGCATTGGTGCTACAATACGCGAAAAACAAATCGTTAATGTGTGTTGCCTGGATGCAATCGAACGCGACGCGCGTTCCCAATGCTCTATTTTTTCCGGTTCATTTTTCCAGCAATAGCGGCATTGAGAATTTCCAATGCCGCTTTTTTTGTCAACCGAATTGGATTTTCGCCAGCAGCAGGATCTTCGATGGCCAGGCCATCAATCAAAGCCTTATCCTTGGCCTTGATCTTTTTATCCTTGATCAAACCGCCGAGCTTTGTGGGAACGCCGATCGTCTTGCGCAGTGCGAGCAATACGCTGGCAAAACCGTTAAATCCGCCTTTAATTCCTAGTCGATCGTTAAGTAAATTGATTCGTGCCTCAATGACGGGTTGGTTGAACGCCAACACATACGGCAACAAGACACCCGCTGTCATACCGAAATGCGTATGATAGCGATGGCAGACCGAATGCGCTAACGCCATTGTTGCGCCCAAACCTTTGGTGGCCGCTAAGGCACCGGATACCGATGCGCTCAGCATATAAGTCTGCGCTTCCAAATTCTGAGGCTCGCTGACAGCTTTCGGCAGATGACCAAAAACAAGCCGTATCGTTTCTACTGCCAATGCATCTGCTGCCGGGTTGAAGAATGGTGAACACCAGCTATCGACCGCGTGCACCAATGCATTCATACCTGCACCGGCAATGATGGCAGACGATGCTGTGGCGGCTAATTGCGGATCCATAACGACAAGCGAAGGCCGTAGCCGCGGGTCATTAAAGGTACGTCCACCTTGGGCATCGTTGGTCGCAAGATAAGCGCTTTCTTCAACCTCTGCTCCGCTTCCAGCCAGTGTGGGAACTGCGATGACGGGCGGAACGATGACATCGCGACGCGGTATGAGAAGATTGCGACAATCGGCATCGCCACTGCAAAACAAAGCAGTAAGCTTTGCCAAATCAATCGCCGATCCGCCGCCAAATGCCAGTATACCATTAAAACCGCCACTTCGATAAAGGCGAACCGCCAATTCCAGAATTTCACGATCAGGCGCGCCATCTAAGGCGGAAAAAACACCAAAGCCGATTTGCGATTTATCAATGCGGCGAAGCAACTTCTTCAAAGGGTTGGAAAGCGCCAATCCACGATCTGTAATCACCATGACCGAATTGACCTCAGCGCGCTGTAGCAAGTCTTCCAAACCGGCAAGGCGTCCTGCACCCAAAGCGATTCGGGTGGGAAATATCCATTCAGCATGTAAATTCATCTCAGTCATATATCCGATATAGTGTACAAACCCGAAGATTTCATGAAACCTTTGCGTTTTGTCAGAGCAATCAACCGCTTTCTATATTGGTGCAGGGGTACTTACAAAAGTAGACCATTTCCATGATACAGGACGGAAGACTGTATTTGATACGGAAACCTGTGAGCCAATACAAAGAAGCACGGGAATTGTGCCGCGTGCCTTTCTTTTAATGGCCGCCGCCACCACTTGCCATGGGAGAGGGCTTTTTTACCGCCCACACCAAAATGGTGAGTGAGAGAAACAGCAGTGTCAAAATGAAAAATGCATCAATAAATGCCATGATGGTCGCCTGTTCGCGGACAATATTATAGAGCTGCATCAACGCGGCAGTTTTTGAATCGAGATTGGGAAAGTCCAACCGCGCCGCTAGGCCCGACAATAAATCCAGCGCTTGATGATTGCCCCATTGGACATTTTCAGCAAGCCGTTCATAATGCAAATCTGTGCGACGCATAATGATTGTGTTGATCACGGCAAGCCCAACCGCCCCACCAAGATTGCGGGTGAGGTTAAAAAGGCCCGATGCATTTTTGAGCCTCTGAGGTGGAAGGGTGCCTAGTGCAATGTTATTGATAGGCACCATGCACAGCATCAACGACACACCACGCAAGATTTGCGGCCAAAACAGCTCCCAGAAATCCCAGTCAGCTGTCATGCCGGTAACAAGCCAAGTGCCCCAGGCAAATCCGGCAAATCCAAGCGCCATCATCAGTCGCGGATCAAGCCGTGTTGAAAGAAACCCTGCCAGCGGTGCGGAGAAAAACATGGTCAAACCCGACACAAACATCGTCTCGCCGATCATCAAGGCATCGTAATCGCGGATTTGACCGAGATAGAGCGGGTAAAGATAGGTTAAACCGTAAAGCCCGATCCCCATAACAAACGAAAATAGCGATCCTAGCGCAAAATTCATATTGGCGAAGGCTTTCAGGTCAACAATCGGTTCTTTAGCGGTAAATGCCCGCCAGAAAAACAAAAGCGCAGCCACAACCATCACAACACTGAAACTACGGATGAGTTCATCTTCCATCCAGTCATTGCGCGGGCCTTCTTCCAAAACATATTCGAGCGAGCCAAGAAATGTCGCCATACCGATAAGGCCCCACCAATCGAATTTTTCAAACAGCGAAGAATCACCCTTGTCAAAGTCGATCAGTTTCCATGCAGCGATGGCAACAATGATACCGAATGGTACATTGACCAGAAATAACCAATGCCAGGAAAAAGCATGGCTGAGATAACCGCCAACTGTCGGCCCGATCGTCGGAGCAAGTGTTGCCACAAGCCCCACAATCGGTGATACGATGGGTCGTTTGGACGGAGGAAAAATTGTAAAGGCCGCTGCAAAAACGCTTGGTATCATACCGCCGCCGATAAACCCCTGTATCGCGCGATAGATAATCATCTGCTCGATCGAGCTTGCTGTGGCGCATAAGGCGGAGGCCAGTGTAAATCCTGCGGCGGATACAGTGAAGAGCACCCGCGTGGAAAGCAACCGACCAAGAAAGCCGGACAGCGGTATCATGATAACTTCTGCAATCAGATAGGATGTTTGCACCCACGATATTTCATCAGAACTTGCTGAAAGACCGGCCTGAATTTCCGCCAATGATGCTGAAACGATTTGAATGTCCAAAATAGCCATGAACATACCAAAAACCATGGCAATGAATGCCACGATCTTGCGTGGTTCCATATGGTCGTCAGCGGCTGGAATGGCAGGGTTGGAGCCGGTCATGGGCGTGTCACTTTTGCGCCAGCGGTTCTGCGCCTTCAGGTTTCGTTCGTGTGTCCACGCTCACAACAACGCTCATGCCGGCGCGAATACGCCCTGTGTCCAAGGCATCTTGCGGGATAGAGATACGCACGGGCACCCGTTGCACAATTTTTGTAAAATTGCCTGTCGCATTTTGCGGTGGAAGCAGTGAAAACACCGCACCGGAGGCAGGCGATAGGGAAAGCACTGTTCCTTCAAATGTTTCGCCATCCAAACCGTCAATGGAAATACGGACTTTTTCCCCGCCGTAAATTGAGGGGAGCTGTGTTTCCTTGTAATTGGCATCAATATACAAAGCATGGACAGGAACCAGAGCGGCCAAACGTTGGCCATTGGCGACAAAATCACCCTTTTTGGCCGATAGATTACCAATGACACCGTCGAAAGGCGCCCGTAATATTGTGAAATCGAGGTCGCGTTTTGCTTTGTCACGAGTTAGCTCGAGGCTGCGCGTTTCGCTGGTCGTTTCCTCTTTTTCTGCCTCAAGAACCGCAATATTGGCTTGAGCAGCAGCAATTTGCGCCTCCGCCCGCGTTACATTGGCAATCGCCTGATCATAGGCGGATTTGGCATTGTCGACTTCGGATTTGGCAACATAGCTGTCGGCATTAAGCTGTTTGGCACGGTTCAAAGTTATTTCTGCATTGACCGCGACAGCGCTTGCAGCATCCTTTTGTGCCCGCGCCTCATCCAACGATGTTTTCGATGCGGTAATCTGCGCTTCAATCCGCTGCAGGGTGCGCTTTTGTGTTTCAAGTTTTGCTTCTGCCTGATCAAAGGCGATTTTGTAATCACCATCATCGAGACGGAACAAGACATCGCCTTTTTTTACCGGATGGTTCGTTTCAACCGGTATTTCCTCGATATAGCCATTTACCTTTGGTGCAATTGCGGCAATGTCCCCTTGCACATAGGCATCATCCGTTGTGACTAAAAAACGCCATTCGGTGATCCAGCGATAACCGCACCACGCAAGAACCAAAGCTGCAATAACAAGAATGACGAGGCCAATTTTTTTACGCGATGTTTTTTTGGCAGCGGAAGGTTCTGACGCGCTTTGCGACGGTTCGGACATGTGAGAGGGCTTTCAATCTGGCGAAAGATGCATTCTTAATACAAACGACAGAAACCGGCAATCAAAAGGTGCTTATTTATTTGCGCAGCGTGCACATGTTCCGCGAATTTCGATCATGCTTTGACGCGGTGTAAAACCAATGCCATCCGCAATCTTATCAATATTGTGCGCCAAAGCGTGACTTTCTATTTCAGTCGCCTCGCCACAGACATCGCAAATGGCAAAAGCTGTGAGCCCATGGTCGCAATGGTCGGGGTGCGTGCAGGCCATGAAGGCATTGACGCTTTCCAAACGGTGTACGCGTTTTGCTTCAATCAGTTTTTCCAGAGCGCGGTACACTTGCAACGGAGCGCGAAAGCCTTCTGATCGCAAACGATCCAAAATGGTATAGGCACTTAACGGAGCTTTTTCATTTTCAAGAATTGAAAGAACCAAACCCTGGTTGCGAGTTAGCTTGTCAGCCATGCCGACGCTCCTTTGTGACCGCTTGAATCAAGCGGCTTACAACAAACAATAAAAATAACGCCACCACGACGCTTGGGCCTGAGCGGCTGTCGAATTGTACCGAAGCATAAAGGCCAAGCACCATTCCTGCAATGCCTATAACAGCAGCGATACCCGCCATTTGTTCCGGTGTAGATGAAAATCGTCTTGCTGTTGCGGCCGGAATAATCAAAAGGGCTGTAATCAGCAGAATACCGATGATATTGATTGCAACCGCAATAACAATAGACAGAAGCAGCATGAAAATGAAACGTGCGCGATCGGGATTCATGTTTTCAGCCTTAGCCATATCCGCATTGATGGTCAGTGCTAAAAGCGGGCGCCATAAGATAAATAGTGAAATCAATATAAACGCACATCCTGCCCATACTGTCGTAAGGTCACTGCGGGATACGGCGAGGATATCTCCAAACAAATAGCTGTTCATGTCCACATTCGTCCACGTCATAAATCCAATGAGAACCAAACCGATGGCCAATGTCGAATGGGATAAAATGCCGAGAAGAGAATCACCGGATAATTTCTCGCGGGATTGTAGAAAATAAAGCGCCAGTGAAACGATCACCGCGACCAGAAAAACGCCCAGCATCGTGTTTATGTTTAATAAAAGAGCAAAAGCAACACCGAGCAATGCCGAATGCGCCATTGTATCACCGAAATAGGCCAATCTCTGCCACACGATGAAACAACCGAGCGGTCCGGCCATCAAGGCAATGCCGATGCCGGCAAATATGGCGCGTAAAATGTAATCGTCAAACATCGTTCTCTGTCCCGTTATGTCCGCTATGGTGGTGGCAGCATGTCGGATTATCGTTGCTTAAGGAACCATCCGGACTGTGACGATGGTCATGGTGGTGTTGATAGAGGGCCAACCCCGCTTCGGCCGTATTGCCCATTAAATTCGTGTAGATTTCACTGGCGGCAACGTCTGCCGGTGTACCGCTGCAGCAGATATGGCCGTTCAAACACAAAACTCTATCGGTGGCTGCCATAACAATATGAAGGTCGTGTGAGATGAGGAGAATACCACAATCAAGCTTTTCACGAAGGCTGGCAATCAAGGCGTAGAGCTCACTTTCCCCGTTATAGTCCACCCCTTGCAGCGGCTCGTCAAGCACCAACAAGTCTGGGTTACGCGCTATGGCGCGTGCCAATAAAACGCGTTGCAGCTCGCCACCGGATAAATCCGCCACATTGGATGTCTCCAAATTTTCAACCCCGGTTTGTGCAAGAGCTGCTTTCAGCGAAGCGCTATCAAGATTTGCCGTCAATGTCATCAACCGACGGACCGTCAATGGCAGGGAAGGGTCGATTGTCAACTTTTGCGGAACATAGCCAATTGTCAATCCGGCTTTGCGACGCATATTGCCTTGCGTCGGCGCGAGAATGCCCAATGCCATCTTTGCCGTTGTTGATTTGCCTGAGCCATTGGGGCCTATCAGTGTAACGATTTCCCCTCGAAATATATCAAGATCAATATCGCGGACAAGCCAACGCCCATCGCGTTGAATGCCGGCCTTGTCGAGCGATAACAACCATTCACCGATCATTCTATTTCTTCCTGCCTATTTCTTCCTGTTTGTCTATTTTTCAAAATTGCTTGCGCGTTGCGTTTGTCCGTTTTAATACAGAGTGGTTACGTAATATAGTAACATTTGTGAGGTTTAAACGTGTTCCGCCCCATTTTATCCTGTATGGTTACAATGTCATTGGCATTTGCTTTAAGCCTTTTTAGTGCTTCTGCAAGTGCAGCGCCACAGGTCGTCGTTTCTATCAAACCGCTTCATTCGCTGGTGTCAGCGGTGATGGAAGGCGTTGCGACACCTGGGCTCATTGTAAAAGGTGCCGGGTCCGAACACGGCTATGCCCTTAAACCTTCGGATGCTGAGATGCTTTCGCACGCCGATATCATCTTTATTGCCGATCCGCATATGGAAGGATTTCTGCAAAAACCGATCGAAAGCCTTAGCGCCGGAAAGCAGCTTGTCATATTGTCGC
>NZ_JBTXLM010000001.1:0-2500 GCF_054871565.1 Bartonella sp. LJL80 | reverse complement strand
CTCACCGGATTACCAAACCTAACCAAACTCCGAATACCTGGAAGAACTGACTGGCAGACACACGGCGGGTGCTAACGTCCGTCGTGGAGAGGGCAACAACCCTGACCACCATCTAAGGTCCCCAAGTTATGGCTAAGTGGGAAAGGATGTGAGGATCCCAAAACAACCAGGATGTTGGCTTAGAAGCAGCCATCATTTAAAGAAAGCGTAACAGCTCACTGGTCTAAATAAGGGTCTTTGCGCCGAAAATGTAACGGGGCTAAAGCCATACACCGAAGCTGTGGATGCGTCTTATGACGCGTGGTAGCGGAGCGTTCCGTAAGCCTGTGAAGGGAGACTCGTGAGAGCTCCTGGAGGTATCGGAAGTGAGAATGCTGACATGAGTAACGATAAAGGGAGTGAGAGACTCCCTCGCCGAAAGTCCAAGGGTTCCTGCTTAAAGTTAATCTGAGCAGGGTTAGTCGGCCCCTAAGGCGAGGCCGAAAGGCGTAGTCGATGGGAACCACGTTAATATTCGTGGACCTGTGGGAAGTGACGGATCGCGTGTATTGTAAGGTCTTATTGGATTGATCTTGCAGTGAAGCGGTTCCAGGAAATAGCTCCCACAAATAGACCGTACCCGAAACCGACACAGGTGGACCGGTAGAGAATACCAAGGCGCTTGAGAGAACTATGTTGAAGGAACTCGGCAAATTGCACGCGTAACTTCGGAAGAAGCGTGACCCTTTAGCGGGCAACCGTTAGGGGGTGGCACAGACCAGGGGGTAGCGACTGTTTACCAAAAACACAGGGCTCTGCGAAGTCGCAAGACGACGTATAGGGTCTGACGCCTGCCCGGTGCTGGAAGGTTAAGAGGAGATGTGCAAGCATTGAATTGAAGCCCCAGTAAACGGCGGCCGTAACTATAACGGTCCTAAGGTAGCGAAATTCCTTGTCGGGTAAGTTCCGACCTGCACGAATGGCGTAACGACTTCCCCGCTGTCTCCAACATAGACTCAGTGAAATTGAATTCCCCGTGAAGATGCGGGGTTCCTGCGGTTAGACGGAAAGACCCCGTGCACCTTTACTATAGCTTTACACTGGCATTCGTGTCGGCATGTGTAGGATAGGTGGTAGACTTTGAAGCAGGGGCGCCAGCCCTTGTGGAGTCATCCTTGAAATACCACCCTTATCGACATGGATGTCTAACTGCGGTCCGTTATCCGGATCCAGGACAGTGTATGGTGGGTAGTTTGACTGGGGCGGTCGCCTCCTAAAGAGTAACGGAGGCGCGCGATGGTGGGCTCAGAACGGTCGGAAATCGTTCGTCGAGTGCAATGGCATAAGCCTGCCTGACTGTAAGACTGACAAGTCGAGCAGAGTCGAAAGACGGTCATAGTGATCCGGTGGTCCCGCGTGGAAGGGCCATCGCTCAACGGATAAAAGGTACGCCGGGGATAACAGGCTGATGACCCCCAAGAGTCCATATCGACGGGGTTGTTTGGCACCTCGATGTCGACTCATCGCATCCTGGGGCTGGAGCAGGTCCCAAGGGTATGGCTGTTCGCCATTTAAAGCGGTACGTGAGTTGGGTTCAGAACGTCGTGAGACAGTTCGGTCCCTATCTGCCGTGGGTGTAGGAATATTGACAGGATCTGTCCCTAGTACGAGAGGACCGGGATGGACATATCTCTGGTGGACCTGTTGTGGCGCCAGCCGCATAGCAGGGTAGCTATATATGGACGGGATAACCGCTGAAGGCATCTAAGCGGGAAACCCACCTGGAAACGAGTATTCCCTGAGAACCGTGGAAGACTACCACGTTGATAGGTCAGGTGTGGAAGTGTGGCAACACATGAAGCTTACTGATACTAATCGTTCGATCGACTTGATCGTTCCCATTACAAATGTTCATCTTTGCTACGCAAAGATCACTTTACTGCGCTCACGGGCGCAGCCCTCCGCGAGGGCGGCCAAAAGTGGCCGGCGCGCGGTCGCGCTTGCAAGCCAAAGGCTTGAAAGTGATAGCAATAATATACAGAAAGATATCCAGCTTCTCTTCATTTGATGCGCTTTGCCGACCTGGTGGTTATGGCGGAGCGGCTGCACCCGATCCCATTCCGAACTCGGCCGTGAAACGCTCCAGCGCTGATGGTACTTTGTCTTAAGGCACGGGAGAGTAAGTCGCTGCCAGGTCTGCCAATCGCATCAAATGCTTCTCATCTCTTCACTTTTACCGGCTAGTCACCGCTTCTTTCAATAAATCCCCCATGAACAGGCTTGCTCTTGAATAGCCTGTGAAAATGATTATCTGAGTTGATGAATATCCATCTTCTCAAATCTGCATCATATCGATGCTGAAAACTTCGCGGTTAAAGCGCTCTCATCCAGATCAACCGGAACTGGAAATATAAAGCGCCCTATATCCCGTAATCACCCTGGCGCGGGGTGGAGCAGCCCGGTAGCTCGTCAGGCTCATAACCTGAAGGCCGCAGGTTCAAATCCTGCCCCCGCAACCAAA